>JBMNUU010000012.1:0-81887 GCA_050946435.1 Prevotella sp. | reverse complement strand
ACAAGAGGATTATGTCGATACAAAAGAAATTGAACGAAAGACCAAGAGAAAAATTAAACTTTTCTACACCAAAGAGAGAGTTCTTCAAACACGTTTTGTAATTTTGCACTTGCTGGTTGACTCTGCGTTTAACCTAAAATGGAAAGAGTTGACACAAAAATCATACTTAAACATTGCATAGGTACTCACTTTTTGTTAACTTTGCACCTAACCAGATTAGGATATTAATCACATTCACAACTTAAATACATTTAACGAAATGGCAAAGTTTGACAAATCCGTATTGGAAAAGTACGGTATCACAGGTACTACAGAAGTAGTTTACAATCCCTCCTATGAGGTACTGTTTGAAGAAGAGACAAAAGAAGGCCTCGAAGGCTTCGAGGTTGGTCAGGAAACAGAACTTGGCGCAGTTAACGTGATGACTGGTGTTTACACCGGCCGTTCTCCTAAGGATAAGTTCATCGTTGACGATGAGAACTCTCACGACACAGTATGGTGGACTTCTGAGGAATACAAGAATGACAACAAGAAAGCAAGCCAGGAAGCCTGGGCTGCCGTAAACTCTATCGCAAAGAAAGAGCTCTCTAACAAGAAGCTGTTTGTTGTCGACGGATTCTGCGGTGCCAACAAGGACACTCGCATGAAAGTGCGCTTCATCATGGAAGTAGCATGGCAGGCACACTTCGTTTCCAACATGTTCATCAAGCCCGTTAATCAGGAAGAGCTCGACCAAGATCCCGATTTCATCGTTTACAATGCTTCCAAGGCTAAAGTTGAGAACTACAAGGAACTCGGCTTGAACTCTGAGACCGCTGTTGTGTTCAACGTAACCACTAAGGAGCAGGTAATCATCAACACATGGTATGGTGGTGAGATGAAGAAGGGTATGTTCTCTATGATGAACTACTACTTGCCTTTGAAGGGTATTGCTTCCATGCACTGCTCTGCCAACACCGACCTCAACGGTGAGAACACCGCTATTTTCTTCGGTCTCTCCGGTACAGGTAAGACTACCTTGTCTACCGACCCGAAACGTCTCCTCATTGGTGACGACGAGCACGGATGGGACGACAACGGCGTGTTCAACTTCGAGGGTGGCTGCTACGCTAAGGTGATCAACCTTGACAAGGAGTCTGAGCCCGACATCTACAACGCTATCAAGCGCAACGCTCTCCTCGAGAACGTTACTGTAGACGCTAACGGCAAGATTGATTTCACCGACAACAGCACCACTGAGAATACTCGTGTATCTTATCCTATCAACCATATCAAGAACATCGTTAAGCCTATCTCCGCAGGTCCCGCTGCCAAGCAGGTTATCTTCCTGAGTGCTGACGCTTTCGGTGTACTGCCTCCCGTATCTATCCTGAACGCAGAGCAGACCAAGTATTACTTCCTCTCTGGCTTCACCGCTAAATTGGCAGGTACAGAGCGTGGTATTACTGAGCCTACTCCTACATTCTCTGCTTGCTTCGGCCAGGCATTCCTCGAGTTGCACCCAACAAAGTATGCTGAGGAATTGGTAAAGAAGATGGAGAAGAACGGTGCCAAGGCATACCTTGTAAACACCGGTTGGAACGGTACAGGCAAGCGCATCTCTATCCGTGATACCCGTGGCATCATCGACGCCATCCTCAATCACTCTATCGATGCTGCTCCTACAAAGACCATTCCTTACTTCAACTTCGTTGTTCCTACAAAGTTGGAAGGTGTTGATACTAACATCCTCGACCCACGCGACACTTACGCTGACGCAGAAGAGTGGAACAAGAAGGCAAAAGACCTCGCAGGACGCTTCATCAAGAACTTCAAGAAGTATGAGAGCAACGAGGCTGGTAAGGCCCTCGTAGCAGCTGGTCCTCAGTTGTAATCCGGTTTTGTATTCTCCTTATGGAAAAGGAGGGAGTGGAACGAAACGTTCCCACACCTATTGCTCTTCCAAGGATAAGAATCAAAACACTATCATAATCAAAGGCTTGCCTCTGTATGGAGACAGGCCTTTTTTCGTACAACAAGAAACGTTAGACTGAAAAATATGGCCCATTAGAAACTTACTTGGAGGTATGCTGCAAGTAAAGACGCACGGCTCGTACATCCGCTTACTATCATGATGAGGATATCGGACTGGTCAGACCTTTCAGGCTCATCAGACGACATACTCCCTCGACTCACGGCCTATTCTTCTCATCCCCGATTGACCAAGATTGGATAGCTTCTACCCTTCAGCTGTTAAAGTAGTTAAAAGCGGCAGAAGTCCAAATTACGGGCTTAAAGGCGAAGTTCCCCATTCTTTCAGCACTTGCGGCAGTTTAGCTGTTGATTTAAATCAAAAAGAACCATTAAAACCGTTAAAACTTGCAATATTATTTGGTGTGTTCGAGCACAATCCCTATCTTTGCAATGTCTTCGTGAGAAGATTCACATAAAGTTTCATTAGGTTAGTAGTTTGATAGATTTTTTAAGGTAAAGATTAGGATTATGTTATTAGATTTTGAATCAGTCGTGATGTCTGTATGAAGTCATTTTGATGACTATTCTTAGTATTATTGCTTTGGTAATACAGATATCCGTTAACATTATTCTTACCAAAAGGCAGTGTGAGTGATCATACTGCCTTTTTGTTTGGTCGAAGCTCCCTATGAACACAGCCAGGCCTCTGGCAGAAAAAGGGATCAGCTGAAAAAAGGTGGAAAATTGGGCTCAATAGGAAAAGTCATTATGCACCAGTACATTTCTACAAAGCCGTTTTCACACCCAATTTTGCGTCAATCCGCCTCTCCTAAATGTAAAAACAGATTACCATTTTTGGAGCATTCGTAATCAGTGCATCCAGCGCAAAAAGCACTATGTTTCCAGCCTCATCGTCAGTCCGCATGGCGTAAAAATCGCCCGTTTCTTAAGTTCTATATTCCGCCATATTATGGTAGAGGCTTGACGGCACTATGGTTAAGCCCTAACGACCCTGCGAAGAAGGCTCATTCGCTGGGCCGTTGAAGCCTTGTCGCACTGCCGTTGATACCCAACCGCAGATGATAAAACGAGGAACGGAAATCCCGTTTATCGAAACAATCTGACTATCAAGCTGCTACAAATATGCGCAAATTTAGCGAATTTAGAACGAAAGTTGTATTATTTTAAAATTCGAGAAACCTACAGAGCCATTTGTAAAGAAAAAAGGGGCCTGATTTTACGCTCACTTCAATGACCTATCGCCCCAAAAAGGCAGCCATAACACTGAACAATACTGGCAAGAAAACAAGCTATGTTTGATAACATTATAAAATCTAAACAAACTTAAAAAAAGATAGACAAATCACTATTTTGCATAATAAACAATCAAAATACATGATAAATTGAATTATTCTAAGTAAATTTGCAGCTAAATTCATTAAACAGCACGCAATGATTAAGAAGCTACTGTCATTTGTCATCATGGTCTATGCCGTGTGTTCATTATCTTCTTGCTTGAAAGGCAATGATGACGAGGTGATATACTATGAGGATACCGCAGTGACGGGGTTCTCACTCGGTACACTGAAAAGACATCTCACAACCACCGCAAAGGATGGCATCACCGATAGTTCGTATACGATAAATTATAATGCCGGGGGCTACGCATTCTATATCGACCAAACACAAAAGCTGATATATAATCCGGACTCCCTGCCCTGCGGTACGGATGCCTCAAAAATGATAGCCTCCATCACATCAAAGAATGGTGGCATTATTGTGTTGAATTATAAAAACAAAGACGGAAACGACAGTCTGGCCTATTATAATTCAAAAGATTCTCTCAACTTCTCCACCCCCACACGTCTGCGCGTTTACAACATGACCAACAGCGCTTACCGAGAATACACCGTGAAGGTGAACGTCCACCAACAAATGGGAGACGAAATGACCTGGGGCAGCAACAGCAATGATGCTTTGGCAGAAGTGGGCATGAGAAAAATCATCGAGAACAACGGGCAGATGTTCCTGTTTGGCATAAGCAATGGACAGACTATCGGTTTCAGGCAGAACGACAAGGCCTTTGTAAGGCTCAATGACACCTTCTCTGCCGACGCCTACAAGAGCCTGACAGTCATGGACGGCTATCTCTATATGCTCAGCAACGGCAACATCATACGCTCTGCCGATGGTAACACATGGAATACCATGGGAGCAGCCAATGGCATAACCCGACTGATTGGTGCAAGCAACCGCAATATCTATGCGCTGACCGCTACAGGCATCGTCTCATCGGCGGACAATGGAGCAACATGGTCTTCCAACGAGTTAGACGACCAGAGCACCAATCTGCCTACGGACAACATCAACTTTGTTTGCATCCCCTCACGGACTAACGCCCAAACCAACAGCCTGGTACTCATAGGAACACGCAACGGCGAAACCAGGATATGGCGGAAGATAGAAGAAAATGCAGCCGATTCGCAGAATCAGCCTTGGGCCTTCTATACCAAGGACGCCTACAACAAACATACACTGCCCGCATGGGACTACCTGCAAGTGATAGCCTATGATGATGCTCTGTTGGCATTAGGCAGAGGACAGAAGGCTTTCTACGTCAGTAAGGACGAGGGCCTAACCTGGCTCGAAAGCGATGCCTATACACTTCCCGACAACTTCGCCGGAGCCAACACGCCATTTGCGATGGCCCGCGACAGCAAGAATATGATATACCTTTCCCTATTCAGCAGTAAGGACGTTTGGACCGGACGTCTGGCCAGACTTGGATGGGAGGAAGAACAAAAAGGGTTCACCGAATAACTATGAAACACTTGCTCGTCTTCATCATGATGCTGGGAGCCGTCACTCCACTGAGTGCACAGGACGACCCGGAATATCGTATGGAGATAGGAGTGGGCGCGGGAGTCATCGGATATCTCGGGGATTTCAACGGGAACCTCACCAAAGACCTGCATCCCATGGCTTCGGTCCTGGCACGGTATGTCTTCAATCCCTACATGGGATTACGTATGAATGTAAGCTACGGCACCCTAAAGGGAACGTCGGCAGACGTGGAAACATCATATCCAGACTATGCCGAGACGCCCTATACATTCGACAACCCGCTCTACGATGTATGTCTGACGTATGAATACAACTTCTGGCCATACGGGACGGGAAGAGACTATCGGGGTGCCAAGCGCATCACGCCCTTTGTCTTTGCAGGAATTGGCGGCACATACGTCGACGCCGACAACAAAGGGAAATTCACCTTCAACATCCCTTTGGGCATCGGTGTGAAATATAAGATGAGCGAGCGCATGAACTTGGGGTTGGAATGGGCCATACACTTTTCACAGAGCGACGAGCTTGATGGCGTGAAAGACCCATACTACGTAAAAAGCAGCGGTCTGTTTAAAAACACCGACTGCTACTCCGCACTTCAGCTCACGCTCACCTATAGTTTTATGACAAAATGCAAGACGTGTAACAAGGAATGATCCAGATGACCGGCAGCGGCGACCGGCGTTAAGGCCAGTCACGACACCCAAGCATTTGGCTCACCCTCAGAGACGACCAACAAACATAGCATAAAGGCCAATATTTAAAGAAACTCAGTTCAAAGAAAGAGCAATATGGCAGAACTCGATATGACAAGAATTCCCCAACACATCGCCATTATCATGGATGGTAACGGACGATGGGCGGCAGAACGAGGGAAGGAACGCAGCTACGGCCATCAGGCAGGAGTGGATACCGTGCGCCGTATCACCTCGGAGTGTACGCGTCTCGGTGTGAAATACCTCACGCTATATACCTTCTCGACTGAAAACTGGAATCGTCCGGAAGACGAAATCAGCGCACTCATGGGATTGGTGTTGAGCTCCTTGGAAGAAGAAATATTCATGAAGAATAATGTTCGCTTCCAAGTTATCGGCGAAATAGAGCGCCTGCCCCAAGCTGTTCAAGACAAGCTGCAGGAAACCATAGACCATACCGCCGGCAACTCTGCCATGACAATGGTTGTGGCCTTGAGCTACAGCTCACGATGGGAAATCACCAAAGCGACAAAAGAGATTGCCGACGAGGTGAAACACGGAAAGCTGGCCATTGAAGATATCAACGAAGAAACCTTCAACGACCATCTGGTGACGAGCTTCATGCCCGACCCTGACCTGCTCATCCGAACAGGTGGAGAATTGCGTGTCTCCAACTACCTGCTGTGGCAAATAGCATATACAGAACTGTATTTCTGCGACACCTACTGGCCTGCATTCACCGAACAAGATCTGCACAAGGCCATCATGAGCTATCAGAAACGGCAGCGCCGTTTTGGAAAGACGGAAGAACAGGTGAATCAAGAAGATAATAAAGGGTGAAAAGCTCAAGAGTGAAAGAGTAAAAAGTAAAAAGGTAAAACGGATGCCAGAGGCAATTCCTACCCCTACATCCCATACCCAATACATAGATAAAGATGCATCACAATAAGAATAAGATATTTGCAATCCTCATAGCAGTGACTTGCTGTGCAAGTGCACAAGGACAAAACAAAATCCTTTATCCCGACATCACTTATGCCGGAACGCCACGCGATGTGGTCATTGGTGGATTCAACGTTAGCGGCATGGAAGGCTATGAAGACTATATGCTCACAAGTATTTCGGGCCTGGCTGTGGGGCAGCACATCTCTCTGCCCGGTAGCGAAATCACCGATGCCGTGAAACGCTACTGGAAGCATGGACTATTCTCTGATGTTAAGATTTCAGCTGATTCCCTGGTTGGCGATAAGGTTTATCTCCATATCGCTCTGAAACCAAGACCTCGCGTATCGGAAATAAACTATATCGGACTGAAAAAGAGCGAGAGAGAAGATATGGAGCAGAAGCTCGGCATGATTAAGGGCGGACAGATAACGCCCAATATGATTGATCGTGCAAAAATCCTTGCTAAAAAATACTTTGATGACAAGGGATTCAAGAATGCCGATATAGACATTCAACAGCGCGATGACATCAGTGCCAAAAACCAAGTCATTCTCGACGTAATCATCGACAAGAAACAAAAGATGAAGGTGCGCAATATCTTCATCGACGGAAACGAGAAGCTCAAAGATTCCAAAATCAAGGGTAAGCTTTTCACCAAAGGCGTCTTTTCCAAGACACACGAGGCCGGCAAGCTGTCGACCTTCCTGAAATCTAAGAAATTCACGCCGGAACGCTGGAAGGAAGATAAGAACAAACTCATCAGCAAATATTACGAACTGGGCTACCGCGATGCCGTTATTCTGGAAGACAGCGTGTGGAATGCTGACGACAAACACGTCAACATATATATAAAGGTGGACGAAGGACAAAAATATTATATCCGAGACATCCATTGGGTTGGAAACACGGTGTACAACTCCTATGACCTGACCGCACTGCTCGGTATGGAGAAAGGAGACGTGTACAACCAAAAGCTCATGAACAAGCGTCTTGTCGAAGACGATGATGCTGTGGGCAATCTCTATTACGACAACGGATACGTGTTCTCCAACATCCAGCCCACCGAAGTGAACATTGTCGGCGACTCCGTCGATCTCGAGATGCGCATTATGGAGGGTCCACAAGCCCACTTGAGCCATGTGAGAATCATTGGTAACGACCGTATCTATGAAAACGTAGTACGTCGTGAATTGCACACCAAGCCGGGAGACCTGTTCTCCAGGGAGGCGCTTAAACGTTCTGCACGAGAGCTGGCAACCATGGGGCATTTTGACCCGGAAAAGATTGACCCGAAAATAGAGCCTAACTATGAAACCGGAACGGTAGACGTCAATTGGAATCTGGAACAGAAATCCAATGACCAGATTGAGTTCTCGCTGGGATGGGGACAGACCGGCGTCATAGGGCGAGTAGGACTCACGCTCAACAACTTCTCCATGGCCAACCTCTTCAACAAAAACAAGGAACATCGGGGCATCATGCCCATCGGCGACGGAGAGAAACTGTCGCTTGGCGTGCAGACCAACGGTACCTATTATCAAAGCTATAACGCCAGCTACTCCACCAATTGGTTTGGAGGCAAGCGACCCATACAGTTCTCTTTCGGTGTGTACTATTCCAAACAGACCGATGTGTCGAGCAACTTCTATAATTCTGCATGGCGCAACAACTACATGTATAGTCTGATGGGGTCAAGCAGCTATGGGTACAACTACACCAACTACGAGAACTATTATGACCCGGACAAATACGTGAGGCTCTTCGGTGCAAATCTCGGATGGGGAAAACGACTCCGCTGGCCGGATGACTATTTCATGCTGGGAATCCAACTGTCGTTCACACGATATATGCTGAAAAACTGGAGATACTTCCCGCTCACTACAGGAAGCTCCAATAACCTGAATCTTGGCATATCGCTCAGCCGTTCTTCGACGGACAATCAGCTATTCCCACGTCGGGGCTCTGAATTCACCGCCAGCCTCACAATTACTCCTCCCTGGTCTAAATGGGACAATAAGGATTACAAAAACCTCGCCACGAATCCCAATTCTCCCAACTACGTGAAGGAGCAACAAGAAAAATTCAAATGGATTGAATACCACAAGTGGAAGTTCAAGGCACGCACATTCACTGCGCTCACCAATGCACAAAAATGCTTTGTGCTGATGACACGCATTGAGTTTGGAATTCTCGGTTCATTCGACAAATACAAGAAGACGCCTTTCGAAACGTTCTATATGGGTGGAGACGGTATGAGTGGATACTCCACCAACTACGCAACGGAAACGATTGGACTTCGAGGCTACGAGAACGGATCGCTCACACCATGGGGATACGAGGGCTACGCCTACGACCGATTCTCGCTGGAGCTCCGCTATCCTCTGATGCTCGGCAACACCACCATCTATGCGCTCAGCTTCCTTGAAGGAGGTAACGCATGGACCGACACCAAGAAGTTCAACCCCTTCAACATGAAACGATCGGCCGGAGTGGGTGTCCGCATCTTCCTCCCAATGGTTGGTCTGATGGGTATCGACTGGGCATACGGCTTCGATAAAGTATTTGGAACAAAAGGTGGAAGCCAGTTCCACTTTGTGCTGGGTCAGGAGTTTTAGGAAGCCCTCCGCAACTCCGTTTCAAGGCAATTTAGGAATTGACATTCCAAAGCACAGAGGTCGTAAAGGAGTATGTGAAGCATAAAAGAACCATCATCAAGTAACTAAAATGTGGTTTAACCCGTCTTGCTATTGCATGGACTAAAAAGAAAGGAATTAGTAATGAGAAAGATAATCGACAAAACAATGGGCAAGCGCATTCTGAAAGCTTGTTTGCTGCTTTCCCTGTTTGCGCTTTTGCCCATCAAGGGAAATGCGCAGAAGTTCGCACTCATCGACATGGAGTATGTGCTGAAAAATATTCCGGCCTATGAACGTGCCAATGAGCAACTCAATCAGATCTCAAAGAAATGGCAAGCAGAGGTAGAGGCCCTCAATACCGAAGCCGGAACAATGTATAAGAACTATCAGAATGAGGTGGTCTTCCTATCCCAAGAACAGAAGAAAGCAAAGCAGGAGCAGATTATGGACAAGGAAAAGGAGGCTTCCGAACTGAAGAAGAAATACTTCGGCCCAGAGGGAGAACTCTTTAAAAAGCGCGAGAGCTTGATGACCCCCATACAAGAGGAAATATACAATACGGTCAAGGAGATCTCCGAACTTCACGGTTACAGTCTCGTACTCGACCGCGCATCCGACACCGCCATCATATTTGGGTCGCCCAAAATAGACATTTCCAACGAAGTGTTAGACAAACTGGGCTACAGCAAATAAGCCTAACAGCCAACTCGGATAAGCTAAACAACAGAATCACGATAAAATAGAGAACATACGGCAGTCCTAAAGGACATATCAATGTACAAGGAATAGCTAATAATTAAATGATAAAAAGAAAAATGAAAAAAATTATTTTGATGTTAATGCTGATGGCTCCTCTGGCTACCTTCGCACAGAAATTTGGCAAGGTAAACACTCAGAGCATCATGCAGACATTACCGGAAATTTCAAAAATCAATGGCGAACTTGAAGCTACCGCCAAGCAGTATGAGAACGAGCTGAAGAGCATGCAAGAAGAGTTGCAGCGCCAAAGCGACGCCTACGACAAGGGTAAGAGCACCATGAACGCCACTACACAGCAAGCCAAAGAACAGGAACTGCAGCAGCTCTATCAGAAGATTCAGCAGACCTATCAGGACAATCAGCAGAATCTTCAGAAGGCACAGCAGGAGAAAATGCAACCTGTTATTGCCAAAGTACGCAACGCCATTGAGAACGTTGGTAAAGCAGGCGGTTACACTTATATCTTTGAAGAGGGTGTTGCCGTGTTTACAGGCTCCAACGTTGAGGATGTCACCCCCAAGGTGCAGGCAGAAATCAACAAGCTAAAATAACCGTTCGCACGAACGAGTGCAAAGTTAAGAAGGCGTGACTGTCTGGTTTGTGACACCCATGAAGACACAAACTTGGCATTATCGCCTGCTTAACTTTTTATCGTCTTTATTCTTTTCAATCCATAAGAACATATACACAATGAAAAAAGTATTCCTCTATCTATTGCTTGCCACCATCTCTTTGCAGATCCAAGCACAAGATATGGCCACGTCTCCTCAAGATCCATTCACCCCAGTGGAGCAGGTACCGGAACTCCGATTTGGCTATTTCAGTTACAAAGCAGTTTTTGAGGCATCTCCCGATTATATCATCGCTCAGCAAAATATTGAAGACCTGCGCGCCAAATACGATAGTGAGATGAAGCGCGTAGAGGAGGAGTTCAATAAGAAATACGAAGATTTCCTGGAAGGGCAGAATGATTTTGCACCGTCCATCTTGCAGAAACGCCAGGCCGAATTGCAGGAAATGATGGAGAAAAACATGGCGTTCAAGCAAGAGGCCAAGCGCCTGCTCAAACAAGCTGAACACGAATCCTTCAAGTCTTTGAGGGAAAAGATTGCCCATGCCATACTCAGTGTTGGCAAGGAGAAGGGCCTGGCATTCATTATCAACACCGACAACAACGCCGTACCATACATCAATGTCACAATGGGCGAGGATGTAACGGGCGCCATCGCTGCCGCAATTAAATAACCAATTTACTGCGACAAAATGGGGAAAAGATTGCCCAATGAGCAACAAGGTGTTATCGGCATCTTTGATTCTGGTTATGGCGGACTGACCATTCTGCACAGCATACGCCGTCTTTTGCCTCAATACGACTATCTGTATCTTGGCGACAACGCGCGCGCACCATACGGTCCGCACTCGTTTGACGTGGTCTATGAGTTCACCCGACAAGCTGTTGAAAAACTCTTCAACATGGGATGCCAACTCGTTATCTTAGGATGCAACACCGCTTCGGCCAAAGCCTTGCGTTCTATTCAGCAGAACGACCTCCCCCAATGGGACCCCAACCGTCGCGTCTTGGGCGTCATCCGCCCCACCGCAGAGATTATCGGCCATATCACGCGCAACAATCATGTAGGATTACTGGCCACAGAGGGAACGGTGAAAAGCAAAAGCTACAACCTCGAAATAGCCAAGCTATGGCCCGACATCAAAGTCACGGGGCAGGCTTGCCCATTTTGGGTACCACTGATAGAATACAACGATGCCGACTCTCCCGGCGCCGACTATTTCGTAAAAGAAGACATCAACCGGCTCATGCAGAAAGATCCGGACATCGACACCATCATCCTGGGCTGCACACATTTCCCACTACTAATGCCCAAAATCCGGAAATATGTCAATCCCGACATTCGCATCATACCACAGGGCGAATACGTCGCCAACAGCCTCAAACTTTATCTGGAAAGACACACCAACCTCGAGAGTCGGCTTACCAAACGAGGGAGCGTCAAATATTACACCACCGAATGTTCCGAAAAATTCAAGGAAAACGCATCTATTTTCCTTCATGAAAACATTGATGTGGAACATATCAACCTGGAATAATGCATCATCGTGCGGAATTCCAAACTTACAAGTCAAAATTAAAACTATGCAAGAAACAAGACAGAAAAAAATATCGAGACTTCTCCAAAAGGAACTGGCTGATATTTTCCAAAGCCAGACACGTCAGATGAAAGGTGTTCTGATAAGCGTAACGCGCGTTCGCATCAGTCCTGACCTGAGCATCTGTACTTCCCACTTGAGCATCTTCCCTTCAGAAAAGGCCAAGGAAATCATTGACAATATTAATGCTAACGAGAAGACTGTGCGCTATGAGTTGGGCAAAAGAGTGCGCAATCAGCTGCGCATCATCCCGGAGCTTCGATTCTTCATCGACGACAGTCTCGACTACATCGACCATATCGACGAACTACTGAAAAAATAACCGTCGTGCAACGACAAGTCCACCCAAGACCTCTACGCACTTTGAAAAAGCAGTTTCAGCATCACTCATGAACCAACAGCACATCGGAAAAGACATGGAAACAGCATCCACAACAACACGCTCCGACAAGGAAATACAAAATAAAGGTGGGCGTGGTGGAAATTCTTTTCCCTTTTTTGTCGCACGTCGGTACCTGTTTTCCAAAAAGAAAACCCATGCTATCAACGTCATCTCGCTGATTTCGGTCATTGGTGTCGCCATTGCCACGATGGCACTGGTCATCATTCTGTCGGTGTTCAACGGTTTCCACGACCTCGTCGCCAGCTTCTTCACCAACTTCGACCCACAGCTCAAGGTGACGCCCGTGATGGGAAAGACCGTGGCGGCCGACGACCCCGTTCTCACCCAAATAAGGCAGTTGCCGCAAGTAGATGTTGCCACAGAAACTGTAGAAGACATTGCCCTGGCGATTTACAAGGGCAAGCAGGCTATCGTGACGGTGAAGGGGGTAGACGACAATTTCGACCAGCTCACACACATCAACGATATACTTATTGGCGACGGTGAGTTCCAACTCCACGCCGCCAACCTGCAGTATGGTATACCGGGCATACTGCTGGCCCAAAACATGGGCATAGGGTCGCTGTGGAACGGCTATATGAAAATCTATGCGCCACGACGCGACGGACAACTCGACCTCTCCAACCCGGACGACGGCTTCGTGGTCGACTCGCTGATATCCCCGGGTGTGGTTTTCTCGGTGAGTCAGGGGAAATACGACAAGAATGTCATCCTCACCAGTCTGGGCTTTGCCCAAAACCTGCTTGGACAGCCGGGAATGGTTTCGGCACTGGAGTTGAGACTGAAACCCGGCTCCGACATCGACGGCGTGAAAGCAGAGATGCAGGACATTTCCGGCGAAAAGTTCAAGGTGCAAGATAGATTCGAGCAACAGGCCGACACGTTCAAGATTATGCAGATAGAAAAGTTCATGGCCTATATCTTCCTGACATTCATCCTCGTTGTGGCCAGTTTCAACATCGTCGGCTCGTTGTCAATGCTGATTATAGACAAGAAGAACGACGTGGTCACTCTGCGCAATCTTGGTGCCAACGACAAGCAGATCACCCGAATCTTTCTCTTTGAAGGCCGCATCATCAGCATCATCGGGGCCATTGTCGGCATTCTACTCGGCCTACTGCTATGTTGGCTTCAACAGCAGTATGGCTTTGTAAAGATTGGCGACTCGGATGGCATATTCGTCATCAACGCCTATCCCGTGAGCGTACACTATATTGATGTGCTGTTTATTTTCTTCACCGTCATCATCGTTGGATGGCTCGCCGTGTGGTATCCCGTCAAGGCCTTTACAAAGAATCATCTGAAAGGCAACCTCCCGATGCGCAGCAACAACATCACCCAATAGACATCAAGCAAGGCTCAAAGCCGTTGCACCCGCACCACGACAGCTACATCACCTCATGTGACAAAAAATTATACGCAACTCCCCCACCGTGTAAAACAAGACACGGTGGGGGAGTTGCATTATGAGGAAACTTGAACAGTCTGAAAACAATTGACTGCTCACGACTTGATGCGGATGATGGTGAGCCCGTCACGCATGGGAAGTATAACCTTTTCCACCCGTTTGTCGTCTCTGATATAATCGTTGAAACGTCGTATGCCCTGCGTCTGCCGGTCGTGCCCATAGGCCGGGTCTATCACATGACCATCCCACAGGGTGTTGTCGGCCAGGATAATTCCATTGGAATTCATCAACGGAAACACCGCCTCATACATTTCCACATAGTTGCGCTTATCTCCGTCTATAAACGCCATGTCAAACTTCACGCCCAACTTAGGTGCCTCCGTCATGGCATCGCCTATACGGAAATCTATATATGGCGCCACCGGCGAGTTTTCTATCCAAGGACGTGTAAAGTCCTCCATCTCGTCGTTAATCTCGAAAGTAAACACGCGAGGCTTCTCCCCATCAGGAGCCTGGCGCGCGTCCATGCTCGCCTCTCCCCCGTCGCCAGTGGAAATGGGCCAAATCGCTTTCAATCCCTCAGCCATACAGATGGCCGAATAGCCCGAAAAAGTGCCTACCTCCAGAATGTAACGTGGTCGTTGCATCATGACAAACATCTTGAGCAGTCGCCCTTGCAGATGTCCGCTGGCCATGTGTCCATGAATGGTATGGATGTTGGTGGCTCGATAGAGTCGATACAGATAGTCGCCCTCGGGGTCAGTATGACTGAGGACATACTTTTCTAATTCAAAATTCATAATTCAAAATTCAAAATTAGCCATGCGGGATAATTCAAAATTGGCTACGCGGGCAATTCGAAATAGGACTAACGTGGGGTAATTCATAATTCAAAATTCAAAATTAGCCATGCGGGATAATTCAAAATTGGCTACGCGGGCAATTCGAAATAGGACTAACGTGGGGTAATTCATAATTCAAAATTCAAAATTGGGTAGGTCGTGATTTATCTATTCTCGATTCACAATTCATAACCGACAACTGTAAATACGCACTTCCGGCGCATCAGCCAATTTTGAATTTTGAATTATGAATTTTGAATTAACAACCCTTTTATGGCCAACCGATACGAGTCGAGTCCAAAGCCGCAAATCACGCCCTTGCAGCCGGCGGAAATCATCGAATGATGGCGAAACTCCTCACGTTGGTGAACATTGGAAATATGCACCTCGACCACAGGGCTCTTGAGCGACCGGATGCAGTCGAGCAAAGCCACCGACGTGTGCGTATAGGCGCCGGCATTCAGCACGATGCCATCATACGAGAAGCCCACTTCCTGCAGTTTGTTAATCAGTTCACCCTCGATGTTGCTCTGATAATATTCCAACGACACATCGGGAAATTGTTTCTGCAGCTGGGGCAGAAAGCTCTCAAACGAACTGTCGCCATAGATGTCCGGCTCTCTAACCCCCAAGAGATTCAGGTTAGGACCATTGATGATCAATATCTTCTTCATTTTTGTTTTGCCCTTCGGCACATTTGCAGTAAATTTGTAGCAACAACAGCGCTGTCCGGACAAGGGAACGCCCTATGTTTTAACGGCCCGGCACAGACTGTTCTTTGCAAAGATAGTGCAAAACAGAGACAATGCAAAGCAAAAAACAAATAATTGTTTTGTCGCATTATCCGTAAAACATCATCATGGACCAGAACAAATCATCAAGCATCATCAGGCAATACACCCGCTATCTGAAACTCCAGCGCAGCTACTCCGACAACACCCTCGAGGCTTATCTTCACGACCTCAACTGGTTGTTGGACTATCTCAACAAAGTCGGTGTGCAGCTACTTGAGGTGAAGCTCGACGATCTGCAGCAGTTTGCCGCCACACTCCACGAGCACGGCATCAGCGCCAAGTCGCAAGCTCGCATCCTCAGCGGTGTGCGCTCGTTCTATAGATTTCTGGTGCTCGACGGATATTTGGAGGTCGACCCCACCGAACTGCTGGAGTCACCCCACCTGCCCAAGCACCTGCCCGAATACCTCACCACCCAAGAAGTGGATGCCCTGGAGGCAAGCATCGACCTGTCTACCAACGAGGGTCATCGCAACCGTGCCATCATCGAGGTGCTGTTCTCGTGCGGACTGCGTGTTTCCGAACTCACCAATTTGAAGCTGTCCGACCTTTTCCTCGATGAGAATTTCATACGCGTATTGGGAAAAGGCAACAAGGAACGGCTCGTCCCCATCTCCAACCGAGCCATACAAGAGTTGGAATTTTGGTTTGATGACCGTCGGCAAATGACCATCAAGCCCGGCGAGGAGGACTATGTGTTTCTCAACCGACGCGGCCATCACCTCACCCGCACCATGATTCTCATCATGATTAAGCGACAGGCCGAAGCGGCCGGCATCAAGAAAAACATATCGCCACACACCCTCCGCCACTCCTTTGCCACAGCCTTGCTGAAGGGAGGGGCAGACCTGCGCGTTATCCAAGTGCTTTTGGGACATGCTGACATCGGTACCACCGAGATTTACACCCATCTCGATGATGCCTCCCTGCGCAAGGATATTTTGGAGCATCACCCCCGAAACATTAAATACAGAGACGAGCATTAGTCTCAACCTGCTTCCCCATAGACTCCCAAAACTTTGCTGGGCAAAAAGCTCTTTAGAGAATTGCGGATATGGATTTTTCCTTACAAACACTGCTGTAAATTTTGCTTATTCAAAATTAATCTTGCCGTCGCCTGAAATTCGCCAAAATTTCACGAATTTACAACTTGCTGATAATCAGCTCTTTTTGAAGAAGCCCCCTTATACCCTCCATTTTGTCATCTGCGATTGAGTATCGAATGGCAGAACGAGAAAGGCTCAATCACACTGCGAAAGAGCCTCTGTCGCGTGGCCGTTAAAGCTCAACCATACTGCCGTTGGTACTCCGCCATAGCATGGCGGAATATAAAACCTAAAAAACGAGCGATTTTTGCGCCACGCGGACCGATAATGAGCCCAGAAACATAGCCCTTTTTGCGCTGGATGCTCCCAAAATAATGCCCTAAAAACAATCATCAAATTTTACACTGCATGAAACAATGAAGCAACGGAGTCGCAGCTGAATAGCATTTTTGAAACTGAAGAACGACCCTTTCATCCCACCACAGGGGTTTTATGATAAATCTTCTGGCGAGATTGAAAACACCTATCGGAGATGTTTCTTGTCAGCCAGCCTATTATATGATTGGCAAGAAACAGGGGCAATCTTCGAATATTCATTCATTAATAAACGATAATTTTAGGATTATACCAGAAAAATAGTTTAACTTTGTAACAAATTCATCTGACTAACAATAACATTAGACATGAAAATTAGGAATATCATTCTTGCCGTGTTGCTTCTCGTGTCTGCCGGCGTGCAGGCACAGATGCCCGACATGACAATCCCCGTAGACAAGGAAGTGCGCATGGGTAAGCTCGACAACGGCCTTACCTACTTCATCCGCCACAACAACTGGCCCGAAAACCGTGCAAACTTCTACATCGCCCAGAAAGTGGGCTCCATACAGGAAGAGGAAAGCCAACGCGGATTGGCTCACTTTCTGGAGCACATGGCCTTCAACGGCTCCGACAACTTCAAGGGCAACGCCCTGATAGAATGGTGTCGCGACAAGGGTATCGAGTTTGGCGGCGACCTCAACGCCTATACCAGCATCGACCAAACGGTGTACAACATCAACAACGTGCCCACCAAGAGTCAGGCCACACTCGACTCCTGTCTGCTCATTCTGCGCGACTGGTCGTGCGGACTGTCATTGGAACAGGAAGAGATTGACAAGGAGCGCGGCGTGATTCATGAGGAGTGGCGCTTGCGCACCTCAGCCATCAGCCGTATGCTGGAGCGCAACCTGCCGAAGCTCTATCCCGGCTCAAAATACGGCGTGAGATTCCCCATCGGTCTGATGTCGGTGGTTGACAACTTCAAGCGTCAGGAGCTGGTAGACTACTACCACAAATGGTATCACCCCACCAATCAGGGCATTATCGTTGTGGGTGATGTGGACGTAGATCATACTGAGGCTGAAATCAAACGTCTTTTCGGAAATATCAAAAACCCGAAAAATCCGGCACCTGTCGTTGACGAGACCGTGCCCGACAATGCCAAGCCTATCATCATCATCGATAAGGACAAGGAATTCCAGACCAGCGTCGTTGAACTCATGATGAAACACGAGACCTTCCCCGACAGCCTAAAGCAGACCCTGCCCTATCTCATCCAGAACTATGCCAAGAACGCCGCTATCGGTATGCTCAACCAGCGATTCGTAGAGGCTGCACAGAAGGCCGATTGCCCATTTGTGAGCGCTCAGGCCAGCGACGGCACTTATATTTTCTCGAAAACCAAGGATGCTTTCAACCTCAGCGCTGCTCCCAAAGACATGAATCAGACGGCAGCCACACTGAAACACGCGTTCACAATAGTAAGGCAGGCTGCGGAATTCGGATTCACACCAACCGAATACAAGCGCTATCAAACCGATATGCTGAGCGGTCTGGACAAGATGTATTCCAACAGAGACAAGCGCTACAACGGCCAGTTCTACAGTCAAATATTGGGCTATTTCCTCACCAACGAGCCAATGCCCGACATTGAGTACACCTATCAGAACATGAAGCAAATCGTTCCCGCCATCCCGTTAGAGGCCATCAACCAAGTGCTTACGGAACTGGTGAGCAAGAGCGACAGCAACCTCGTCATCATGAATTTCAACAATGAGAAAGAGGGCAACGTGTATCCCACAGAGCAACAGTTGCTGGCAGCCGTGCACGAGGCACGCCAGGCCAAGATAGAAGCCTATGTGGACAATGTGAAAGATGAGCCTCTGATAACAACGCTCCCCAAACCCGGAAAGATTCAGAAAGAGCAGAAGAGCAAGAAGTTCGACTACAACATCCTCACGCTGAGCAATGGTGTTACGGTGTTGCTGAAGAATACCGACTACAAGAAAGACCAGGTCATCATGAGCGGATGGGGCGGAGCCGGAAGCTCGGTATATGGCGAGGCCGACTTTGCAAACATCAAGGCTTTCGATGACGTGATCGACGGCAGCGGGCTGGGCAATTTCTCAAGTACGGAATTGAGCAAGGCCCTGGCTGGCAAGATTGCCAATGCCCACCTCATCATGGGCAGCAGGCGCATGGCGCTCAGCGCCAACTCCACGCCTAAGGATGTGGAGACCATGTTGCAGCTAACCTATCTCTACTTTACCAACATCAAGAAGGATCAGGATGCCTACAACACCATTCTACAACAGTATGAGCTGGGCCTTAAAAACCGAGAACTGAATCCGGAGACCGCCTTCTCCGACTCCATCTCGGCATCCATCTACGGTCACGGATGGCGCGAGGCACCTTTCTTGGCCAAGGATGTCAAGAATGTAAACTTGGACCGCATCCTCGCTATGGCCAAAGAGCGCACCGCCAATGCCAACGGATGGGTTTTCGCCATCGTAGGAAACTATGACGAGGCCACCATCAGGCCGCTCATCTGCCAATATCTCGGCGCACTGCCCTCCAAAGGCAAGAACATCACGGGAAAACGCACCTCCAAACCTACAGATAAGGATGTGGAAAACGTATTCTATCGCAAGATGGAAACACCGAAGGCTAACTCCATCGTGACATGGTTTAATCACAAAATGCCCTATTCGCTCGAAGCAGCCATCAAGACCAATGTTGCGGGCCAGGTGCTCTCCATGGTCTATCTCAAAGAGATTCGCGAAGAAGCCAGCGCAGCCTACTCCTGTGGGGCACAGGGCGCCATGAGCATTGCCGACGACGGTTACCACATTGCACAGATTGTGGCATACTGCCCTATGAAGCCCGAAAAGAAAGACGTGGCACTGAAAATCATAGACGAAGAGATGGACAATCTGGCCAAATCCTGTGACGCCGAAATGCTCGAGAAGATTAAAAAGCTCATGCTCAAGCAGATAGACGACCGAGCAAAGACCAACGGTTTCTGGAAATCATTGCTCACAGACGACTATACGATGGGCATCGACACCTATACCGACTACAAGCGCATTGTGGAGGGGCTCACCCCAGCTTCTATCTCGCAGTTTGTAAAGCAATTCCTCAAGGACTCCAACAAGGTAAGCGTCGTGATGCTGCCACAGGAATGATTGTAGAGAAGAGCTGAACAAAACACATAGAAGCGAAAAAAGAAACCAACGGAGAGAGAACTCCCTGCCATGACCGCCAAGGCATGACAGGGAGTTCTTGTTTGGTTTCCTTTGCACTTTCCCATTTTCTTCGTAACTTTGCACCATTAAGTCTACGGTGGGCTGCATCCCATCGAACTTCCCCCCAAGAATATAGATAAACATCACATAGGCTTTGTATGCAGGCCAGCCCTATTTATCATTAGTTTTATGTCCTATTTATTTTCATCAGAATCAGTGTCTGAAGGGCATCCCGACAAAGTTGCCGACCAAATTTCAGACGCCATACTCGACCAATTTCTTGCCTACGACAATACCTCACATTGTGCCGTAGAAAGTTTTGTTACAACCGGCCAGGTGGTCATTATGGGCGAAGTGCGTTCTAACGCATATATCGACCTGCAGGCAATGGCACGCAAAGCCATCAAGCATACCGGCTACACCAAGGCGGAATACCAGTTCGACTACAACTCGTGTGGCATTCTCACGGCCATCCACGAGCAGAGTGACGACATCGATCGCGGGGTGTCGCGTGAGGAGGAAGAACAGCAGGGAGCCGGCGACCAGGGCATGATGTTTGGCTATGCCAGCAATGAGACCGACAACTATATGCCCGCAACGCTCGACCTGGCCCACCTCATCATGTCTACCCTCGCGCAAATTCGGAAAGAAGGCAAACAGATGACCTATCTTCGCCCCGACGCCAAGAGTCAGGTAACCATAGAATATGGCGATGACAACAAACCCCTGCGCATCGATACCATCGTTGTTTCCACACAGCACGACCCGTTCATCGAGCCTGAGAACGATTCGCCGGAAGCTCAGCAGAAAGCCGATGAAGCCATGCTTGCCAAAATCAGAGAAGACGTGATCGGCATCCTCATGCCACGCGTGATGGCAGCAGCTGGAGAAAAACTACGTGCACTGTTCAACGATGATGTTAAATACCTGGTCAACCCTACGGGTAAGTTTGTCATAGGAGGTCCTCATGGCGACACAGGACTTACAGGGCGCAAAATCATTGTAGACACCTACGGCGGACGAGGAGCACACGGCGGTGGATCTTTCTCAGGTAAAGACCCCAGCAAGGTAGACCGCAGTGCCGCATACGCCTCACGCTACATTGCCAAGAACATGGTGGCTGCCGGCGTGGCCGATGAAATGCTCGTGCAGTTGGCGTATGCCATCGGCGTGGCCGAGCCCGTGAGCGTATATGTCAACACCTATGGTCGTAGCAAGGTGAATATCTCCGATTCAGAGATTGCCAAGAAGATACAACAGCTCTTTGACCTGCGCCCCAAAGCCATCGAGCGACAGCTCAAACTGCGTCAGCCCATGTATTTCGAGACCGCTGCATACGGCCACATGGGACGTCGAAACGAAGTGGTGGAAAAGACCTTCACCAGTCTTTATCACGAGCATAAAACACTGAAAATCGAGCTCTTCACATGGGAGAAGCTCGACCAAGTGGAACGAATCAAGAAAGCCTTTAACCTTTAAGGTGAGGGCTTTCCAGCCCAACTTTCGTGAGTTCATGCACCAGTCATCCCGACTATGTGCATCAAACCTCGTGATTTTGCGGACGTCTGATTGACAGCAGCCGTTATTCTCCCTTTTCCCATGACTCAGCAAGATACTCTCTCTATAACTTCAGCCCCCGCTGTGGAAACCTCCCCCAAGGCTTCCACACGCTCCGGCTCCGGCTATCATACGCCTCGTGAGATTCTGAGTTGGCTTCCCTCCACTGCCACCCCATGGCAGCAGGACTCGGCCATAAGGGCCAACTATAAATTCCCGGAGGTGGATTGGAGCAAGCGGCCCAATCCCATGAAAACGCCTTTGGGTAAGGCTGACGCCCCGTCCGGGTTCACCTTGGAAAAGCCCATGTACCACAGCAAGTCAATGGTACAGCCGGATTCCGTATACAGGCCGGAGTATGCCGTCTTCCGTCAGGGGGTAGCCGGCGACCCGATACCCTACAACATCGCCAACGACGACCTCGTCACGTCCATCCTCTTGGGCTGTTTCATCCTTGCGGCAGTATCCATCTCACAGACGGGAAACTTCATCCAACGACAGCTGAAATTCTTTTTCCATTCTCAGCGGGAAGGCACGACTATTATCACGGAGACCAGTAATGAATTTCGTTTCCAGTTCTTCTTGATTCTTCAGACGAGCCTTCTCTTTGCCCTCGTATTCTTCTTCTTCACCAAAACATTGGGGAACGGCACGGCAAACCTCCCACAACACCTCATCATCGGTATATACACAGGTGTCATAAGCGTATATCTGATGCTCAAAACACTGGTTTACAACTTGGTTGGATGGGTATTTTTTGATAAGAAAAAAAATGAACAATGGACCAAGTCCGGACTCTTTCTCGCAGCCACTGAAGGCATTGTGCTTTTCCCTATCGTGATGCTCCATGCCTACTTCAATTTTTCTATAGAAACCACCGTCATTTACTCCTTTATCATTGTCATATTAGCCAAACTTCTATCTTTTTACAAAACGTATGTCATCTTTTTCAAAAAAGGAGGTGACATTGTGCAAAATTTTTTGTACTTTTGTGCCTTTGAAGTAGTGCCACTTGGCATTCTATGGAGCGTACTCGTTTTCATAGACAATTATTTGAAAGTAAATTTTTAAACAAAAGATGATAAAGAAGATCATGATATCACAGCCGAAGCCGGCTAATGATAAGTCTCCTTATTACAATCTCGAGAAAGAATACGGCGTGGAGTTTGTTTTCCGGCCGTTTATCAAGGTCGAGGGTCTTTCTGCCAAAGAATTTCGGCAGCAAAAAGTTAGTATTCTCTCGCACACGGCCGTAGTGTTTACCTCACGCCATGCCATCAACAATTATTTCAAGCTTGCCAAGGAACTGCGACTCACCATCCCTGAGGACATGAGGTATTTCTGTGTGACAGAAACCATCTCTCTGTACATTCAGAAGTATGTGCAGTACCGCAAACGTAAAGTATTCTTTGGGAATACGGGGAAAATTGACGACTTGCTGCCCGCTATGCTCAAACACAAGGATGAGAAATTCCTCGTTCCCCTGAGCAGCGTTCACAACGACGACATCAAGAATTTACTCGATGCCAAGGGGCTGAATCACACGGAATGTGTAATGTATCGCACCGTACGCAATGAGTTCACGCAAGAGGAAATCGATAATTTCGATTGCGATATGCTCATCTTCTCAACACCAACAGGTGTGGACTACCTCACAAAATCTTTCTCAAACATCAAGCAGGGCAAGCTGAAATTAGGCGCTTTTGGTCCGGCTACGGGCAAAGCCATCGAGAAAGCAGGGCTCAAGCCGGCACTCGTTGGAGGTACCAAGGAATATCCTTCGATGATTAGTGCACTGCAAGACTTTCTCGAAAAGGAACAAAAGAAGAAATAAACCGCATCATGTCTGTACTTCCTTCCACGTTGCACAAGGAGGAACGGATATATAGCAAGAAGACTATAGACGCCCTCTTCCAAGGAGGCCGAAGTCATTCGCTTTCGGCATTCCCCTTGAGAGCTGTGTATATGCCTTTGCCATCGGAGCAGGAAACAGCGGAAGGAAGCACATTGGAGACTGTGGCAAGGTCGAAAGCCAAGATACTCATCAGCGTTCCGAAGCGATGCTTCAAGCGTGCAGTGAAACGCAACAGGGTGAAACGCCAGATACGCGAAGCCTATCGTAGACATAAATCTCTTGTCGCCAGTCACGATATAGCCCTGGCTTTCATCTGGCTCGACAACCAATTGCGCAGCAGCGAGGAGGTAGAAGACAAGGTGACCAATCTGCTGATGCGGATAGAGGAGCGCCTGCAAAAGGAAGGATTGCAGTCATGAACACGCTGAAAAAAATCCTTCATGCCATCGGTCATGCCGTTGCCTGGTTTTTGGTGCAACCTATTATTTTCTACCAAAAGTTCATTTCTCCTTACACCCCACCCTCCTGCCGATTCACTCCCACTTGCTCAGAATATGCCCGCCAAGCCCTACTCAAGCATGGTCCTATCAAGGGGCTGGCATTGGCAATATGGCGAATACTAAGATGCAACCCTTGGGGTGGAAGCGGGTACGACCCGGTTCCGTAAGTTGTCCGCAAGGCGCCCCATCATTTTGAATATGCCCGATATGGTCCATAGGACTCATGAGGGCCAACCCAAACAACGATTTTATTAAAAATGAAAAACTTTGTTGAAGAACTCAAATGGCGTGGTATGCTGGCTCAGATGATGCCGGGTACCGAAGAATATCTCATGAAAAATAAGGTGTCGGCTTATCTCGGCACCGACCCCACAGCCGACTCCCTTCACATCGGGCACCTCTGCGGCATCATGATGCTGCGCCACCTGCAACGTTGCGGACACAAGCCCTATCTCCTCATTGGTGGAGCCACAGGGATGATTGGAGACCCTTCAGGCAAAAGCCAGGAGCGCAACTTGCTCGATTCGGAGACTCTATATCATAATCAGGAAGCTATCAAAAAGCAGTGCTCCAAGTTTCTGGACTTCGACAGCAACGCCGACAACAAGGCAGAACTGGTGAACAACTACGACTGGATGAAGGATTTCAGCTTCCTCGACTTTGCCCGTACTGTAGGAAAACATATCACCGTGAACTACATGATGGCCAAAGAGAGCGTGCAGCAGCGCATCAACGGCACGGCCCGCGACGGCTTGAGCTTCACCGAGTTCACCTATCAGCTGCTTCAAGGCTACGACTTCCTCCACCTTTACCAGCACAACGGCGTGCGCCTGCAGCTTGGCGGCAACGACCAATGGGGCAACATGACTACCGGCACGGAGCTTATCCGCCGTACACTCGGCAACGAGGCCGAAGCCTATGCGCTCACCTGCCCGCTCATCACGAAGGCCGACGGCAAGAAGTTCGGCAAGACTGAAAGCGGCAACGTATGGCTCGATCGCAACCGTACGACTCCCTACACGTTCTACCAGTTCTGGTTCAACGTGTCGGATGAGGATGCCGAACGCTATATCAAGATATTTACCGATCTCGATCAGGAAACCATCGCCGCTCTCGCAAAAGAGCACGCCGAAGATCCCGGTCGCCGTACACTGCAACGCCGTCTGGCCGAGGAGGTGACCACTATGGTACACTCCAAGGAAGACCTCGATATGGCCATCGCAGCCTCGAACATCCTTTTCGGCAAAGCCACGAAGGACCAGTTGGCACGGCTCGACGAGGCAACACTCAACGACGTGTTTAAGGACGTGCCCCACTACGACCTCGACAAAGCTGAGCTTGGCGGCAAAGCCATCGACCTATTTTGTCAGGAAGGCTGGGACATCTTCAGCAGCAAGGGCGAAATGCGCAAGATGGTGAAAGGTGGCGGCGTGAGTCTCAACAAGGAGAAGCTGAATGCCTTCGACCAGACCGTCACAACCGACGACCTCATTGATGGCAAATATCTGCTCGTGCAACGAGGCAAGAAGAACTACTATCTCATCACCGTGAAGTAGGGAAAATTACACGACACAACAATAGAAAATCCTGCAGAGCACCATGCCTTGCAGGATTTTTTGTTGTCACATAGCTGCTGTTACGAAAGATTTTCGATAAATATTTGGTAATAGTACAAAAAACCACTACCTTTGCACCGCTGAAGTTTGCAGCACTATCAATTGATTGTCCTATGGTGTAATGGTAGCACAACAGGTTTTGGTTCTGTTTGTGGTGGTTCGAATCCGCCTAGGACAACCCACGAACGCCAAGTCTTTTCACAAGACTTGGCGTTTTTTATTCCTATTATGGCAAATTTGCACTCGAAAAATTTGCTTTGAGTTGTTAAATTTCCTACTTTTACAACGTATTAACAACACACGAATACCTATGAGAGTCAAGAAATTATGTCTGCCTTTACTCCTTATTATCCTGCCCATGGGGGCATCGGCACAAGGCAAGATGATGCCCAATCTCGACAAAGTAACCATCTTCTCCAAAGGCGCACAGGTATATCGCCACAAACAAGTGGCCCTGCAAGCCGGTGAACAGACGCTCAGTTTCACAGGTCTTTCACCCTATATAGATGCCAACAGCATACAGGTCAAAGCTCGGGGCAACGTTACGATACTTGGCGTCAGTCAGCGATACGTTCGTCCCGACAGTGCCATGCTCTCCGGCCAAGTACGCATTGCCGAGGCCGCGCTGAGGAAAGCCCGAAACCGGTTGGCCGAGGTGAAAGCCAAGCGAACAGCAATGCAGTCGCAGCTGGAGATGGTGAAAACCAACAGTTCCACAGCCGCGCGCACCGTTGCCACCCCCATAGAAGCCATCAAACAGCTCAACCAATACTATTACGACGAAACGATGGCCATCAACAAGCGGCTCATCGGTCTCGACGAGGAAGAACAGCAGGCCGACCACTATGTGGAGAAACAGCAAGAAATTGTAGACTCCCTCGCCGGGCTCAAGACAAAACGGCTCTCCGTGATCGACGTCAAAGTTGACGCACCGCGAGCTTCTAATGCCACCTTCACGTTTGTTTACTATGTGAATGGGGCTTCATGGTACCCCACCTACGAGATCCGTTCCGGCAGCACTACAGCTCCACTGGAACTCGCCTACAAGGCTAACATCACGCAACAGACCAATGAAGACTGGCGCAATGTGCCCCTCACACTGTCGTCGGCCAATCCTAACCGTAGCAATGTGTCGCCCCGGCTCAAGACTTATTGGCTCGACTATGGGCTCGCCACGCCCACGTATGATTTCGGCATAGACAACAACATCATCTCAGGCACAATCACCGACGAGGAAGATAATCCCGTCATCGGTGCCACCATCAGAGTGAAGGGCACCACCATTGGCACCGCAAGTGACATCGACGGGCACTACACGCTCACCCTGCCCAATGGCAACCGCAACGTGGAGGTGAGTTACATTGGCATGGAAACCCAAGAGAAGCAAGCCACGGGGAGTCGGCTCGACTTTCGGATGGAGAATAGCAAGCTGGCGTTGGAGGAAGTAGTGGTCACGAGACATGGCACGAAAGGCAAGAAATCGAACATGAAACTAACAGCTCCGGTGGTGAAGTATGATCGCGAGGTGAAAGCCGAGCGCATCGCCGATGACAACAGCATGGAAGTCAATTCCACAGCCGCCAAATTCGGATATGAGTTTGAGATAGAGCATCCGCTGACCATTCTCTCCGACAACAAACCCGTGAACTGTCAGATAGGCAAGTTTCAACTGCCCGCCACCTACACCTATAAGGGCGTGCCCAAGATTGACAAGGATGCCTTCCTCGTGGCTGATGCTACCGGATGGAGCGAACTAAACCTCATTCAGGGAGAAGCCACCGTGTTTTTCGACAACAGTTATGTAGGCAAAACCATTCTCGATCCCAACCAACAGAGCGACACCCTGCATCTTTCTTTGGGACGTGACAATGGCATCCACATAGAGCGAAAACTCATCAAGAACAACACATCCCGCAGACTTCTGGGCAGCAGTAAGGTACAGACCATAAACTGGGAGATCAGTGTGCGCAATACTCGTGCCGAACAAGTAGTCATCAGTATTTACGACCAACTGCCCGTTGCGAGAAATTCCAGCATCACTGTCACTCCGCAAGAACTTAGTGGCGGACAACTCGACAAATTCGACGGGCAAGTAGTTTGGACGTTATCTCTTGCCCCGGGAGAGGTTAGAAAACTATCGTTGGCTTATCAGGTGAAATATGACAAAAACCGCAGGCTATCTATAGAATAAGGAAGAAAATAAAGCACCTGGATTTTTTAAAGGTACTCTTAAAAAGGAAAGCACTATCTGCTATAAGTGTATGTATATTAAAAATAGATAAAACTTTAACTATTTTGTAATTTATACAAAAAATTATTTGGATAATTCAGAATTATCTCTTATATTTGCAATATAACATTACGAATTAATATAACGATTATGGCAAAAAGAAATGAAATTTATAAGAGCGCTGCAAATGGCAGTCTAGTAGAAATATTGAACCCGGGCGAAGGTGCGCTCGCAAGTGATTTGAAACAGGTAAAAGAGAACACCACTGATGCTGCAACCGAGAAGCACGTTCCCGTGATAGAGGCTATCGAGGGTGGCTATCGTGTAAAGGTTGGCTCTGTGGAGCATCCTATGACCGAAGAGCACTACATCGAATGGATTGAGTTGATCACGGAGAATGAAGTTCTCCGCAAATATCTTACTCCGACAGACAAGCCCGTAGCAGAGTTCAAGACCGATGCTAAGCATGTTTGCGCTCGTGGTTACTGCAATCTTCACGGCTTATGGAAGGCTGAGAAATAAGAGACTTCATAACAAAAAACAATACAGATAACAAGATAGGGCCGCTCCAACAATTATTGTCGGGGCGGCCTTTTTATGTCTGTCGTTGAACGAGGGAATGAGAATGACAAGAGGGTAGGGACAAAGAGGCGGGCAATGAGAACTTCACGTTATTTACGTTTTTATCGAGAAAGAAACACGTATTTACCGATACGCATCGAAAATATTTGCTATCTTTGCAAATAGAACAAATCAAAAGCTACAAGCCAAATTACACAAACAGCCGAGCAGACAACTGCGCCGGGCGAACTTATCGGGCCAAACAAATTATTTAAACACTAAAATAAAAACAAAATGAACAACTCAAACATTTTCTCACTTGAGAATAAGAACGCGTGGATTACGGGGGCCTCTTACGGCATTGGATTCAACATCGCCAAAGCCTTTGCCGCCGCCGGCATCAACCACATTGTTTTCAACGACATCAATCAAGAACTGGTGGATCGCGGACTGACATCGTACAAGGAAGCCGGCATCGACAACGTGACGGGATACGTGTGTGACGTAACCAATGAGAACGATGTGAAAGCACTCGTTGAGCGTATTCATCAGGAAGTAGGCAACATTGATATTCTAGTAAACAACGCCGGCATCATCAAGCGCATCCCTATGCACGAGATGAAGCGTTCGGAGTTCCAGCAGGTCATCGACGTTGATCTGGTTGGTCCATTCATCGTTTCCGCTGCCGTCCTGCCAGAGATGATGGAGCGCAGGGAAGGCAAAATTATCAATATTTGCTCCATGATGAGTGAGCTCGGACGTGAGACAGTATCTGCCTATGCAGCTGCCAAGGGCGGTTTGAAGATGCTCACCCGAAACATCTGCTCAGAATACGGGGAATATAACATCCAGTGTAACGGCATAGGTCCCGGCTACATCGCCACTCCACAGACCGCCCCATTGCGCGAGAAACAGCCCGATGGCAGCCGTCATCCATTCGACAGTTTCATCTGTGCCAAAACCCCGGCAGGTCGATGGCTCGACCCCTCAGAACTTGGTGGACCGGCAGTTTTCCTGGCCTCGAAGGCTTCCGATGCCGTAAACGGACACGTGCTCTATGTAGATGGTGGCATTCTGGCCTATATTGGGAAACAACC
The DNA here is from genome assembly GCA_050946435.1 of Prevotella sp. GTDB lineage: Bacteria > Bacteroidota > Bacteroidia > Bacteroidales > Bacteroidaceae > Prevotella. The sequence goes on along the minus strand of JBMNUU010000012.1, from coordinate 52,414 downwards.
CAAGTAAGGCGGATTGGGCCGAAAGATTAAACAGCGAATGCCTACATTGCTCAAATCTCCGCCCGTCATCTTCTGTCGGCCCATGTGTTAATTTCCTTAAGAAAGAAATTAGGGGGTGCCCGCTGCGATGCTTCAGCACTCGACACCCTACCCTACCATCCATCATGTAAAAGGGGCTGTGCCAATGCACAGCCCCTTTTACATGATACAAAATATATTTACATTATTTGTTTACTGCCGACTCAAAGTCTGAACCTGGGTTGAACTTTACAACCGTCTTGGCAGCAATCTCTATTTTCTGACCATTAGAAGGATTTACACCTTGACGTGCCGGACGCTCCTTGGTAGCAAACGTACCAAAGCCTACAAGCTGTACTTTATCACCAGCTACCAATGCCTCCTTGATGGCATCTGTTGTTGCGTCAAGCGCTCTCTTTGCATCAGCTGCGGTTAAACCAGCAGCATCAGCAATCTTCTTTACTAATTCTGACTTGTTCATAATTTTTATTTATTAAATGAATATAAGTGTCTAATTATCGCTATGTAACGGCAAATATAGGCTATTCATTTCATAAATCAAAGAAAATGATAAGAAAATTAACATGGGAGTATAAAAAATATTGTAAAAACATTGTTTCATAGTCGATTAACAGACTTTTTTCGTAATTTTGCAATGATTTTATTAGGTATAAGAAGTTACAACAAATATATGTTAAGAATTCCAACCATAACCAAGAATTTGCTCATCATCAACCTCTTGGCCTTCATTGCCCTCCTCGTGGGGAAGCAAGTTTCGGGCATTGACCTGAACAACTTGTTGGGGCTTCACTTTTTCATGGCTTCCAATTTTCATATATATCAGCTGTTCACTTATATGTTCATGCATGGAGGTTGGGAACATATCATCCTTAATATGTTCATGCTGTGGATGTTTGGTTCTGTCGTAGAACGTGTATGGGGAGAAAAAAGATTCATTTTCTTTTACATTTTCTGTGGCGTAGGTGCAGGCATCATGCAAGAAATCGCCCAATTCTTTTGGGTGTACTATATGCTCGACAGCCAATATGCTTTGAGCATAGCCGAATCGTTTAGCGTAATGAGCCAGCTCTCTACCCAGCTCAACGGGCTCACCACTGTAGGCGCATCGGGGGCCATCTATGCCCTGCTGTTGGCCTTCGGTATGATGTTTCCGGAAGAGAAAATGTTTATCATCCCCATCCCCGTGCCCATCAAGGCTAAATGGATGGTCATGGGTGCCATCGTCGTGGAACTATTCTCGGCTATGGCCATCTCCAATTCGAACGTGGCCCATTTGGCCCATCTGGGTGGTATGATATTCGGCTTCTTCCTTATCCGCTACTGGCGGAAGCATCCGGGAGAATATTATAGCAGAAGTAATGCTACCAAATTCTTCGACAATCTGAAATCCAAATGGGAACAGAGGACTCATGCACGTCCTTCGAAACAGAACTTTAAAGCCCCCAAGGGCGACAACCCTGACTGGGATTACAACGCCAAAAAACAGGCCACACAAGAAGAGACCGACAGGATTCTTGACAAGATTAGAAAGAGCGGATACGACAGTCTGACCAAAGAGGAAAAGCAGACGCTCTTTGACCAAAGCAAGAAATGATTAAGAAACTCAAAGCATTTACGCTACACATGATAGTGGGAGCCAATCTGGCAACTATTGTTGTGATGTTGTTTACGGGCTATTCTGACCGCATAGACCCCACTGAGTTTCCATTGTTGAGCAACGCAGGACTTGCTTTCCCAATCTTCTTGTTTATCAATTTTGCTTTTCTGGTGTTCTGGCTCATCTTTAAAACGCGATGGGCTTTGATTCCATTCATAGGGTTTCTCATTGCCTACAGTCCCGTGCGCAAATATTGTCCGCTGAACATCAACCATGAACCTCCGGCCGACGCCATCAAGGTCTTGTCGTACAATGTATGGCTCTTTGCTGGGTGGGAAGATGGCAAAGACAGCATAAATCCCATTCTGGAATACATCCGGAAACAGGATGCCGACATTGTATGCCTCCAGGAGTCCAGCACCAACGAAGTGAAAGGGAAGCAAATAGAAGCCATTCTCCATCCAATATACCAATATAGGGATACCGCCCGGCGAGGCGACGGCAACTGTATCAGCATCTTCAGCAAGTTCCCCATTCTCTCCAAAGAGCACATCACCTACCAGTCCAAAGGCAACATCAGCGCTGCTTTCAAGGTCTTGATTGATGATGAGGAAGTGCTCGTGGTAAACAATCATCTGGAAACTACGGGGCTGACCCACGAGGAGAAGACCCAGTTCAAAACGATGATGAAAGGCGAAATGAAGGCTGACACCGCAGAAATGACCTCCAAATTACTCGTCAACAAGCTTGCCAGGGCTACTGCCATCCGTGCTCCGCAGGCCGATGCTGTAGCGCGATACATTGCCTATCATCGGGATATGCCGGTCATTGTGTGCGGCGATTTCAACGATAGTCCTCTGTCGTATGCCCATCGCACCATTGCCAACAACCTCACCGACTGCTATGTGGAAACCGGCAACGGCCCGGGAATAAGCTATCATCATAACGGCTTTTACGTGCGCATCGACAATATCATGTGTTCTTCCCACTTTAAGCCTTATGCCTGCCGTGTGGATAATCAGATCAAGAATTCAGACCATTACCCCATATACTGTTGGCTGAAAATGCGTCCGAAAGCGCAAAAAATGAATAATTAAGGGCTATATCTTGCTTAAAAAATGAAAAAAGTAGTATCTTTGCACATCACTATATTGAAATAATAGAAAATAAATAAATATTACTAACAAAATGCAAAACAAAGGAATTGTAATTGTAACTGCCGTCTTATTGACGCTTGCAAGCATCTTCTATTTGTCTTTCTCGTTCGCCACAAGATATTATGACGGACAGGCAGCCAAGCTCGAAGACCCCATTGCACAGCAGGATTATAAGGATTCTGTGAAGTATTTGGGCATCTACAGCTACCAGAAATGCCTCGAGACACAGATTGGACTGGGCCTGGACTTGAAGGGGGGTATGAACGTTATCCTCGAAGTTTCAGTACCGGACGTAGTAGAAATGCTCGCTGACCATAAGACCGACGCAGCCTTCAAAAAGTCTATGGACGAAGCCCGCAAGGAGTTAGAAACCTCTCAGGGTGATTTCATCTCATTGTTCATCAATGCCTATCAAAAGAATGCGCCGGGTCATAAACTTGCCGAAATATTTGCAACGCAGCAGTTGCAAGGCAAGGTTTCTCCTACAAGTTCAGACAAAGACGTGGAGAAAGTAATACGCCAAGAGGTGAGCTCTGCTATCGACAACTCCTTCAACGTTGTGCGTACACGTATCGACCAGTTTGGTGTTGTACAGCCCAACATCCAGAAAGTGCAAGGCTCAGAAGGCCGCATTATGGTTGAAATGCCTGGTATTAAAGAGCCGGAGCGTATGCGCAAGCTGTTGCAAGGTAGCGCCAACCTGGAATTCTGGGAGACCTACAATGCTTCAGAGGTGATTCCTTACCTCGCCCAGCTCGACACTCGTCTGGCCAATACCGACCAAGACTCCACCGCAGTCAGCGACACAACTCAAACTGAAGCCAAGGACACCGTTGCCGCAAAGACAGCAAAACCCAAGTTCCAGCTCAAGAATGCTGCCAAGAAAAACGAAGTGAAGACCACTCCCGATGCTCAGCTTGCTGAAGCAAAGAAGCTGCATCCTTTGTTTGCTATGTTACAGACTACAGGCGGACAAAGCCTCAGCGTGGTTGGTTATGCAAGTGTTCGCGATACTGCCGATATCAACAAGGTTATCTACGGTGATGTGGCCAAGCAGGTTTTGCCATCAGATATGAAGCTCCTTTGGAGTGCCAAACCCGCCGACGGCATCTCTGCCAAAAATATATTCGAACTCCATGCACTCAAAGTTACCACAACCACCGGACGTGCTCCGTTGGAGGGTGATGTTGTAACCGACGCCTCAGACCAGTTCAACAACCTGACCGGTCAGCCGGAAGTGAGCATGACCATGAATTCGGAAGGCGCACGTCGCTGGGCCGAACTGACCAAGGCCAACGTCGGAAAGGCCATTGCCATCGTGCTCGACGGCGTGGTTTATTCTGCTCCGCGTGTAAATGGCGAGATTAGCGGCGGTCAGTCTTCCATCAGCGGAAACTTCACCATCGAAGACACCAAAGACCTTGCCAACACACTTAAATCAGGTCGTATGCCTGTTCCTGCCCATATCGTTCAGGAAGAAGTTGTCGGGCCTACCCTCGGTGCCCAGTCTATCCAACAGGGTATCATCTCTTTCATCATTGCATTTGTCCTGCTGATTATCTACATGCTTGCCATGTACAACATCATCCCAGGCTCTATCTCCGTGTGTGCGTTGCTCATCAACGTATTCTTCACGCTGGGCATTCTGACCTCATTCCAGGCCGCCCTCACAATGTCGGGTATTGCCGGTATGGTGCTATCGCTGGGTACGGCAGTGGATGCCAACGTGCTCATCTACGAGCGCATCAAAGAGGAACTGAAGACAGGCAAGGGCATGAAGCAGGCTATCAGCGCAGGCTATAGCAACGCATTCTCCGCCATCTTCGACTCCAACTTGACGTCATTGATTACCGGTATCATCCTCTATGCGTTCGGTACAGGTCCTATCCGAGGCTTTGCCACCACATGGATTATCGGTATCGTCTGCTCATTCTTCAGTGCAGTATACCTCACACGTTTGGTTTACGAGAACAAGCTGAAGAAAGACAAGTGGCTTAACCTGAAGTTCTGGACCGGCATCTCCAAGAATATGATGCAGGGCACCGACTTCAAGTTCATGTCCATGTACAAGAAGACCTTCACCCTGGCTGCTGTGGCAGGAGTAGTATTCATCGGTAGCTTCCTTATCCGCGGCCTTGCCCAGAGCATCGACTTCACCGGAGGTCGCAACTATGTCATCGCCTTTGAAAAGAATACCGAGCCCGAGCAGGTGCGCGAAGTATTGGCCAAGACCTTCCCGGGGGCAACAACAGGAGCCCTCTCTCTGGGTACGGACAACAAGACCATCCGCATATCTACCAACTATAAAATCGAGTCGAGCAGCCCAACAGTCGACGACGAGGTGGAGGCTATGCTCTACAACGGTTTGAAGCGTGCCGGTATGGTGACCCAGGGCAGCGCTGCAGCATTCAAGAATCCTGACGTTCGACAGGGTGGCTCAATCATCAGCTCTGCAAAGGTAGGTCCTTCCATCGCAAAGGACGTGACCTATGGCGCTATCATCAGTGTGCTCATCGCCCTGATAGCCATCTTCCTTTACATCCTGCTTCGTTTCCGCAACGTGGCCTTCTCTGTAGGCTCGACCGTTGCCTTGACCTTCGACGCATTGACCGTCATCGGCTTGTTCTCATTGCTTCAAGGTCTCTTGCCTTTCTCTTTGGAGGTAGACCAAACCTTCATCGGAGCCGTGCTTACGGTAATTGGTTACTCTATCAACGATAAGGTGGTGGTATTCGACCGTATCCGTGAGAACCTCAAGCTGCACCCCAAGGAGGATATCCAGGTATTGTTCAACTACTCCATCAATCAGACGCTGGCCCGTACCATCAATACGTCAGTCTCTACATTGATCGTGTTGCTGTGTATCTTGTTCCTCGGTGGTAAGAGCATCCAGCCATTTGCATTCGCCATGACACTGGGTGTTATCTTCGGTACGTTGAGCTCTATCTTCATTGCCTCTCCGATAGCTTACCTCGTGATGGGTCGCAAAATCCAGAACGAGCAGACCGACGAAGGTGCCAAGTTAGCAGTTCAGCAAGCTTAATACGAAACATTATAGCAGATCACCTTCTTCCGGAAGGCAATCACATACCCAAAAGAGCATCTCCTGCAACATCATGTTGCAAGAGATGGCTTTTTTGTTTTAGCAAGATTTTTATTCAACGACATTCTTTCATTATATATAGTACACACCAACAATGAACAATCTGAAACTTCTTGTACTTTCCCTCATATTCGCCACATCGTGGGGATCGCTTTCGGCCGCCACCACGCTGCTCAACGATACCATCAAGACCGACACTGATTCCATCTGCACAGACTCGGTGACCAACAAGAAAAAAGAAAAAAAGGACGAAAAAATATCCGACTACGACAAACTCATCAAGAAAGGCGGGAGTTATCAAAAGGGAGTTTTCGACGTTCGGCATATAGAAAAAGACTGGTATTTTGAAATCCCCGATTCAGCCCTCGGTCGTCTTTTCCTCACGGTGACACGCTTCACAAGCGTACCGGAAAAGTTTTCCAAACTCGTTGGCGAGGAGGTACAGCAAAACACCATATACTTTGAAAAGCGCGACGAAAAGACCCTGCTGCTTCGCTCTTACGTCCGTTCCACATTTTCAAAAGATGGAGATCATATATCAGGCCTCGTTGACCAAGCAACCATCGACCCCATCATAGAGAAGTTTAACATCATTGGACGCAATCCAAAAAACAAGCGCATGCTCATCAAGGTGACGTCGCTATTCAATACCGACAACAAAATCGGCGGCTTCACATCGTCCGACCGCAACATCGTCAAGTTGGGCTCTCTGAAAACAGACCTCACCTTCATCGACACGATGCGCGTTTACCCCATCAACATTGAGGTATCCACCCTACGCACCTACAGCGTCAACAACGGGCCTACACCATCATCCAGAACAGGCTTCTCCACCCTCTCGCTCAACACCAGCATCGTACAGCTGCCCAAGACACCCATGCGGGCACGTCTGGCTGATGAGCGTGTGGGCTATTTCGAAAAAAGAATAACGCAATTCTCTGACGATAATCCCTCCAAACACGAGGCCATCATTTCACGCTACAGACTCATCCCCAAAGACAAAAAAGCCTATGCAGCCGGAAAACTGACAGAGCCGGAGAAGCAAATTGTCTACTACATCGACCCGGCAACCCCCAAGAAATGGGTGCCCTATCTCATACAAGGCATCAACGACTGGAACAAGGCTTTTGAAGCGGCAGGCTTCAAAAATGCCATCGTGGGCAAGGAATGGCCCAACGACTCCACCATGAGCGTCGACGACGCACGCTTCTGCATGATTCGCTATCTGCCGTCGGAAACGGAGAATGCCTACGGCCCGCGTATCGTGGATCCCCGTAGCGGCGAAATCATAGAGAGCCACATCTGTTGGTATCACAACGTGATGAATCTCGTGCGCAAATGGTACATCACCCAGTGTGGCCCTCTCGACAAGCGTGCCCAGCGATGGGACCTTGACGACAAACTCATGGGGCAGCTCATCCGCTTCGTGTCCTCTCACGAAGTAGGCCACTCCCTCGGCCTGCGCCACAACATGATAGCCTCCTCGGCCACACCCGTAGAGAAGCTCCGCGACAGGGCATGGCTGGAGAAACACGGCCACACGGCCAGCATCATGGACTACGCCCGATTCAACTATGTAGCCCAGCCTGAAGATCACGTCTCGCCTAAGGGGCTCTTCCCCCGTATCAACGATTACGACCTTTGGGCCATCAAATGGGGGTATCAGTATCGCCCGGAATTTGATACACCACACGCTGAGAAGAAGGCTTTGCGCAAGGAAGTAACCCGAGTGCTGCAAAACAACACTCGCCTGCGCTATATCGGTGATGAGGGGAGAGGTCAGGACCCACGCTCGCAAACCGAAGATCTCGGAGACAACTCCATGAAGGCAAGCGACTACGGCATTCTGAATCTCAAACGGGTGATGAACAACATTGAGAAGTGGACGGCTCAAAGCGATGGGCAGACCGACCGCCTCGAGGAGCTGCACAAGAGCGTTTGCTCGCAGTTCCAGCGCTATCTCGGTCATGTGCAGCGCAACATCAACGGTCGCTACAACAATAATTTCCCCAGCGAAAGAAGGTATGAGCCCGTGCCCAAGGAACGTCAGCAGGAAGCTATCAACTGGATAGGGAAAAACGTGTTTGAGACTCCGCTGTGGCTCTATCCTGACAAAATCGTGGCAAAGACAGGCATCAACGCCGAAGACGAAATGATCAACCGCAGCAGTCGCACGCTGTCCTTCCTCCTTTCACCCGGTGTACTGTTCGGCCAAGCCAAAAACAGGCTCACAGCCCCTAGCCCCTATCCTGTAGACGAATATCTCAACGACGTATTTAAAACCGTGTGGAAGCCCATGTCCACCACCGATATGCGTTGGAACACCTATCGCCGTCGGCTTGAACGCACCTATTTGGAGGCCCTCAATATCATCGTCAATCCTACGCAGAAACAACTCACGGGCTATGCCTCCGATGCCCAACGCTCCGATGCTCTGCTCTATGTACTCCAACACCTGGACACCATCGAGAGCTTCTGCAAACAGCAAAAGGCCGTCAGCAGTGCAGGAAGCATCAATGCCCTACACTATGACAATATGCTGATTCAAGTGAAGAAGATTCGCGAGAAATACAACAAACCGGAATAAATCGGCTCGGTAGAAATTTACTGGAGGGCATGCAGCGGTAGGGACGTATGAGCCGTATATCCCCTATCGCTGTATATCCCATTTTTTCCTATTGAGCTTACAAATTGGGATGCCTTGCAACCGCATCCAGCATTGAAACATGGACGTATGGCGGAAGCAAAATAATATAAATAAGGAGGTGGAAAGTTCGGAGTTAGTAATAAAAAGGGAAATATTCCCAACATCCCGAATCCATGGAGTACTCCGACCGGGAATCGAACCCGGATCAAAGGTTTAGGAAACCTCCGTTCTATCCATTGAACTATCAGAGCCTATAAGTGAATTTGATGGTGCAAAGATAAATGTTTTTTCTTTGAATACCAAGAATTTACCCGAAATTAGGAAGACGAGCACAGACTTTCAGAGCTTTGTTGTGCCGTCAACTATTACCATCTGTCCTTTTTTGAAGTGCGGCTTGTTGGTATTTTTCCTGACAAAAGTCTCTGTATATTTCGTTTATTCAAAAAACAATCTTGTTTCCGTCCGAAATTCGTAAAATTAGCGAAATTCGTAGTTTGTTAATAATCAAGTAGTTCCCAAACCACGCCTTGATACCTCCTATTTTTTCATTCGCGATTTAATATCAAACGGCAATACGAGAAAGGCCCAACCGCAATGCGGAAGGGCCTCTTTTGCTGGGCCGTTAAGGCTCAACCATACTGCCGTTAAGCCTCCGCCAGAGTATGGCGGAGTACAAAACCTAACAAACAGGCGATTTTTACGTTGTATGAGCTGAGGGTGAGGGCAAAAACATAGCTCTTTTTGCGCTGGATGCTTCGGAAAAAACGACAGAAATTTGGTTAATCTGTTTTACACATCAAAGGTTATTGCCGAGCGGAGTCAGCCATGCGCACATTTGAAAATGTATATTTTCCTGACCCGAGATTCAAGATTACGCACCCGCCTTCATAGCCTATATAGTCGATACCTGTCATGTCTACCGACGCATGACCGTTTTTGAAAGTCTTTGCATAGGTAGCATCGGCCGGAAGATAAAGCGTGGCTGTTGTGTTGGCCGGAACCTCACACGTATAATCCATACTCGTGCCGTCTGCGCTTCTCCACTCGGATGCTATGCGGCCATAACGACTGTCATAATACCCGTCAGCATGCGTTATCCGCTCCTCGTTTTGGGGAATTACAGAACGTCTGTCCGGTGTAGGCTGCAAAATGATATGTTTGAATCCTGGATTTTCCGCATCACTCTCAATACCAATCATGTAACGATACATCCATTCGCCAATTGCGCCATAGGCATAATGATTAAAGGAGTTCATCCCAGGGTCTTGGAATCCTTTGTCCTTGGTATAGGAGTTCCAGCGTTCCCACATCGTTGTTGCCCCCTGGTCAATCGGATAAAGCCAGGAAGGATTCTTACGCTGCAAGAGCAGGTTATACGCATGGTCATTCAGTCCGCATCCTGACAAAGTCTGATTCAGCACAGAGGTCCCCAAGAAGCCCGTGTTCAGCACATCTTTCGTACTGCGCAGAGAGCGGTCGAGGCGGGTAATCAGCATTTGTCGCTGCTGTTCGTCCTTGTAAATATTGAAATTCAAAGCCAAAACCAGCGAACACTGGGTCGTGAGCTTCGGCGAGCCGTCGGTGTTGAAATAACGCTTCTGAATAGCATGTTTGATGTTTTCACAAAGTTCTTCATATTTCCTGGCCTTACGGGCGTAGGTGTCGTCGTCCGTACTACTTAGCACACGGCTCATCTTGGCCATAAGCTCAGCATCGTGCGCATAATACACCATACTTATATATCGCTTATCTGTCTCCACATAGGCCACCCAGTCGCCATACGTGGTCGAAGCTCCCTGATAATCGCCGTCGCCCTTCTGCGCAGCAACCCAGTCCATATACTTCTCCATGGATGCATAGTGGTTTCTGATGGTGTTTTTATGACCATACATCAGATAATTTTTCCAAGGAACTATGATGCCTGCATCCGCCCAGGCTGCCCCGCCGTAAGGTGCATAGCCCGTTTGAGGCGCAATGTCAGGATAGACTCCGTCGGGCTTCTGCCCATCTTCCATATCCGTCAACCATTTGTTGTAAAAAGATTCCACATTGGCGTTATACATTCCCGTCTGAGCAAACACATGGGTGTCGGCCGTCCATCCTTGTCGCTCGTCACGCTGCGGACAATCCGTCGGGATGCTCAGCAGGTTTCCGCGTTGCCCCCAGCGAACATTGCTTACGAGCTGATTCAGAATATTGCTGTTGGTGGTAATGTCTCCCGTGTCTTCATGTGATGAGGATATCGGCCATGCTTCCATTTTCTCTATCTCCACATCCTCTGTAGCCGTAACCGTGCAGTAACGGAAACCATAGAAAGTAGTGGACGGATGCCAGCTTTCGCCCTTTGCGTTGCCGTTCAGGGTATAATATACCTCAGCCTTTGCACTACGAAGATTAGCCAGATAGGGTGTTCCCCCCGCTCCATCGTTGCCACGACTCTTCGCCCCCGTATCATTCAACATCTCGGTTACGACAAAATGCATACGAGTTCCAGCTTTTCCCTTGACGGTGAACGCTGGCCAGCCCACAATGTTCTGACCCATATCGAAACAAACGGTTTGTCCCTTTTTCAAAGTCACAGGTCTTGCGCCATTTTGGGTTGTTACGACGTTCACCATGCCATAGTCCGTCCCCGTGTCTTTTGTTCCCTCATAGAGAGTCGCTGTCTTCACGGTTTGGATATGGTCACCCAACACCTGGACATAAGGCCCCCTGAAGGCTTCGAGCTTTCCTTCAAAAGCATGGTTTTCGGCTACTGCGTTCCAATCGGAAGCGTCATAATCAGGAGCGGAAAAGTTCTGATATTTGCGGGCATCATAGATTTCCCCGTTATAAATATCACTATACATCAAGGCGCCCTTTTTGCAGCTTGTCCAGGTGTCATCGCTAACAATCGTCTGCCGTGTACCGTCTTTAAACACCACCACCAATTTGGCAATGATGCCCAGATCTTTATCTGAGCCGGCTATTCTGTGAGCAATTCCACCGGAATACCATCCTGACGTGACAATGGCCCCGATCGCATTCGTGCCCTTCCGCAACAAGGTAGTGACATCATGCGAACTGTAGAACTGACGACTGCGGAAATCGGTAAAGCCCGGTTTCATTTCTTCGTAGACTGTACCTCCATTCGGGAGCACATGGCCTACACGTTTGCCGTTGATATAGACATCATATACACCAAGGGCTGACGTATAAAGTTTCGCACTTTGCACTTTGTGGTTGAGCTTGAACGTCTTTCTGAACATCGGTACACCGTCACCGGGCAGCTGCATCAGTTTCTTCTCGCCATTCACCGACTGCAGATGGCACATCATCGAGCCGTCTTTGCTCTCCCTTTTTGCCCCAATGAAATAATCTGATTCGGTCTCAAAATCTTCATGCAATACCGTCTGCACTTTTCCGGCTTCATCATAAACCACTTGCTTTATATTGTCGAAATACGCCTCCTCGCCCGTGTGGGTAGGATCAATACGCATACCCATATCGCCAAGCGGTGCACCCCCATGCTTGTCGGTGTAGGTATCTACGAGTATTCCGTCCACATACGTCTTGATGAGCTTGCCGTCGACTTCTATCTTGTAATGGTGCTTACTACCGACAAGCTGTGCTTTGGTAAACTGGGTAAACGGGGCATCGTCCCACACCATATTCCCATTGGTATATACATGATGACGGACCGATGGCGTGGCCAGGTCGTTACAGTTGATTTGCCACATATAATAGGTGTTTCCCGACGTCTGACCGAAGACAATGGCTGCCGAAGCTTTGACCAAATGCATATCATAGTCTATCGTGTAACGAAGACGGTCTGCCCCGCTATCCGTTGTTTTCGACCGATCATCAACGTCTCCCGATTTGAAAACGGTCTGCCCATAAGGCGCATCGGTAGCTCTAATCCAAACCGCATCGCCCCATCCTGTCGACATCAGACCGGTGTCGAAGTAGGCCCGTTCCCGAGAAACAGCCTCATGCCCTTTATTGTCCCTTACCGTCACCGTCCAGTAATATCGCATTGAGGGCAACAGATCGGCATCTTTAAGCGTCACGCCCACGCTCTGGTCGGAATCAATATAACCGGAATCATACACGACTTCGCGTCCCGCCGCATCAAATGTCAACACGATCCTGTAGGCCGTCTGCAAAACGCCGCGCAGGTCAGACTGGAGTTTCCAACTAAACTCAGGTGCATGGTCAATGCCTTCCGGATTGCTCACCGTTTGAACACGAAGATTGCTCACCGTCAATGCCCAGGCTGGCATACCCAATATCATATTGAGTCCTAAAAGCAGTAAAATAAAAAACTTTTTCATGAGGCTATTTAGTTTTTGGTTATCAGTTATCATGGGGTTTCCATGAACAAATATAATAAAATATTACTAAGAGGGAGCAAGGTTGAGCATAAAAAAACGAAACATCCCTATTCAGCCTTACAAATCAGGCCAAACAGGGATGTTATGGTTTACAAATAGAAAGATACAAGAAACCTATAAATAGGAATATTCTGCGAGAAATGCCCGCCACAACGGATATGACGGGCATTTGCCAGTCATCGGCAAACAAAGGGGTTTACTTTATGGCTATCCCCAATTATTTACCGCTGAACTTCTTTGCCTGCTCTTGAATGAGAGCGGTGTCCTCGAAATAGTCGATGCGCATGGCGGCACGCACCTCATCCATCGTCTGGGCAGCCACCTCACGAGCAGCGTCGGAGCCACGCTTCAGGATGTTGAAGATTTCGGGAATGTCCTGCTCAAACTCATGGCGACGAGCACGTATGGGGTCGAGCATACGGTTGATGACCTTGTTGAGCAGCTTCTTGCATTTCATATCACCGATTCCGCCGGCGGTATAGGCTGCCTTCAACTCATCGAGATTGGCAAATTCAGGCCAAAAGTCGGCAAAGTCTTGGTCGGTAGAGAAAGCGTCGAGATAGGTAAACACGGCGTTTCCTTCCACGTGTCCGGGGTCGGAGACGTTGAGGTGTGTGGGGTCGGTGTACATACTCTTCACCTTCGACCATACCGTGTCAGCATCATCGGAGAGGTAGATACAGTTGCCGAGGCTCTTGCTCATTTTCTCCTTACCGTCGGTGCCAGGCAGACGACGGGCCGTAGCGTTCTCGGGCAGCATGATGCTCGGCTCCACGAGTACGGGAGCATAGGTCTGGTTGAAGCGGTTGACGAGTTCGCGGGTAAGCTCAAGCATAGGCTCCTGATCCTCCCCGGCAGGCACGGTTGTAGCCTTGAAGGCAGCAATATCAGCAGCCTGTGACACGGGATAGCAGAAGAATCCGAGAGGAATGGAATTGTTTTCAAATCCACGCATCTTCACCTCGGTCTTCACTGTGGGGTTACGCTGTACGCGACTCACACTGACGATGTTCATCAGATAAACAGTAAGTTCGGCCAGTTCAGGAATACGACTCTGGATATAGAGCGTGCATTTCTCTGGGTCGAGACCTGCCGACAGGTAGTCGAGCGCCACTTCCATCATGTTTTGACGTATCTTTTCAGGGTTGCTGGCATTGTCGGTCAAGGCCTGCACGTCAGCCATAAACACGAACATACGGTCGTAATCGCCCTCATTCTGCAGCTGCACGCGACGGCGCAGACTTCCTACATAATGTCCCAAATGGAGCTTTCCGGTGGGACGGTCACCGGTCAATATAATCTTTCCCATAACTATAGTTTTGCTTATTTTCCTACAAAGGTACGCCTTTTAGTCTAAAAAAGCATGATAATGGTTGATTAATGAGCAAAAAACGTGGATTTTATGTGTCAAATGTCATCTTATTAAAGAAGGCTCTCATTGCGGAATGATACATTTATTTCTAAAGAGCGATTGAGGGAAATTGATGAACAATTAGCCGTTCCATGCAGTTTTCGACATATAGAAAGCTATGGTTTTCAGCTTCACGTAATCATAACTGAGATATATGAAACCTCGATACCGCCCAGTCTTTCCCCATGAGTTCTTGGCCCTAAAGTATTTGCGACCCTTGCGGTCGCGAGCCAATCCGCAGAGTTCCATGCAGTGATCGTCGGTGGTTTCCCGCCGCTCAAAGGCACGCTGACGGTTGGCCTGGGTTATTTCTTTCTTCTTGTTTAGAAATGTGGACGACTTGGGCATCACGATGGCCCATCCCTCTTGGAAGTTGAATCCCGGCTCGGAAATATCGCCCTCCCAACACACGGGATGACCGTTTCTGATAGCACGCTCCACCCGAAACATCAGCGTGTCGATGGGAACGTTCATAAAGCTGTCGCGCATCTGGTTATCAGCCACTTCGAGAACGAAGCGTTCGCCGAAAGGATGGTGGGTGAAGCTCGTAAGCGACAAGTATTCGTCGGGCTGGCAAACGCTCTCAGCAAACTGCTCAGGTGTATATCTCATGCCCAGCATAAACACGGAGTTGGGTAAGAATCCGATGTTATCATCGAACAGGCGCTCTACGCTCTGCTTCATTTTAACGAACGAAGGTGCAATAGCAGCCACCCGTTGGGCCTTTCGGGCCAGCACATTGTAGTTTACGGGCTTCTCATTATAATAACCGGTATAGGGCTCCGCACCATAGGCGTCGATCAGATTAAGCAGCATCGACGACATGCCACGCATGGAGAGGTCGCTCTGTCTGCGCGAGAAGAAATAGCGAAACGTCTTATCCTTGAGCAGCATCCGGGCACAATAGTCGACCGAAAGTTCCACCGAGTCGCCCATCATCAGCCTTTCTGATTCTATGGTAGCCAGCATGGCATAGGCCCAGCAAAGCGGACTGCGCCCTTGATCTTTTACAGGAGTGGTCTTGATTACCACCTCGTCTGTAAATTCAATTTCATCTCTTGCGGAGCTATCGGAACTCGAACAGCCACAGACAAAAAAGATATAAACGGTGATGAGCAAAACCAAAATGGTTTCACCTCGCCTGTGTCTATGGATTGACATGGTACTCATAAGGATTGCTATTTATTCTACATTGATATTTCCTTGACACGTTTCTCAAATTCGTCGCGGTCGCAAAGTGCTTTATTCTTGATGCGAGCGCGATAGTTGTAGATGGAATTGGGCGAATAGTTCAGGAATTCAGCAATACGAGAACTCTCTTCGATGCCCAACCGGATGAGTGCAAAGATGCGCAGGTCTGTCGTCAGTTGTCCGCCACGAGGAATCTGGATACGGTATTCGGGTCGGAGCAGCGCATTAAAATCGTTGACAAAATTGGGAAAAAGATGCAGGAATACCGTGTCGAAGTTCTGGAACAGCTCGGCCAATTCATTAGATTTGAGTTCCTCAGACTCTGTCATATTCAATAAGTCGTTATATTGTTTAGCTTTCAGTTTCCTATTGACCTTGATACGGTAGTTGTCGAGCTTGTCTACATATTCAGAACACGTGGAGAGGAACTTGCCGATATACTCGTCTTTCATTTTGTTCGCATCGGAGAGCTGACGATTGGTGGATAAAAGCAGCGTATTGGCATTGGAAAGCTTATCGTTGAGAATTTCCAAACGATTGTTGATAACTTTTAGTTCGTTTCTGGCCTTGGCAAGTTGTGATCGTTTACGCTGCACGTAAATAATGATACCAAGCAGAAATATAGAAAGAAGGCTGACGACAACAATAAGCAGTACAAGATGGCGGTTGGCATTGCGCAGGCTATCTCGATAATTGTTGTTGATGAGTGTAAGGATGGGCGAGACGAGCCAACCTCGCATATGAGTACTGAAATGAGAAATACTCGACCACGAGAAGTCCATGTACCGATAGGCCCTATCGTTGTCACCATCCTCACTGAGCAGATTGGCAAGATTCCAAAGGGAGCTCTGGTCCATGACGGCACAGCGGATGTCGCACAGTGCAGATATGGTTAACCAACGCTTCTGTTCATCACGATTGCCCAGCTTCCGATAGACTTCGGAACGGAAAAAAGCCATGATGGCGTAGTCATGGGTGCCGTAGCTGACCTGCTGCTCCCATTGGTATGAGGTTTTCAATGCCTCTTGGCAATGATTGTCGTTATTGAGTTTTTCAGTCCGACGCCACAGATAGGGAACAGAATTCTTGGGCGCGACGGCAAAAAGGGAGTCATTGTATCTATCTACAATATGATAGTATTGTTGCTCGACCTGCGTATCCTTTGAAAAGAAAGCCAAATCGCCATAAAAATGACTGCCGACAAAATAATAGTTTATGCGTTGCTTTCGGTTAAGTTGCGTAAGGGGCACTTGCTTAAAATGGAATATAGCCTCATTGTAGAAACCGGAAATGCCATACTGATTGGCTAACAGCAGACGGCGATCGTTCACGAGGTCGTTGCGTTTCAACTTTCCGGCCAGTTCAAGTCCACGACCGAGCCACAAAAGTGCAGAGTCGTTGCTATAGGAAAAATATTCACGATATAACCCATCGGCCAGCTCATAACGTGCCTGAAGGTTATCCATATCTGCATATTGCTTACGCAAGACGGAAAGGCGTCGCTCCTTCATCTTGATATATTGCTCAGACTCCTCTATAGAGCGGTCCAAAACTGAATAAAGTTCTGAAAGAGGCAGTTTTGTCTCGGCAAGATCGGAGCGTGCCACGCATGAGTCTATAGAAAAGTAGATGACAAAAAATAGAAAAAGCAATCTTATTTTCATATGGCAAATTAGGATATATGGATATGCAAAGTTACCATTTTTTTCAGTCCAAACAAAGATTATTTCCTCTTTATACTGATTTTGTATTTGTAAAGGGCTTTATATTTTCTATATTAAAACTTTCATTGTAACACATATAACATATTGTTTATCAGCGCTATATATATATTAACGTTTGTTTTTTATCCACATCATTACCTTTGTACACAAACAATGCAACAAACTATTACTTATATTTGCAAAAGAGAACTTAAACATCTGTCAATAACTAAAAACATTTAGAATGAGTAACAATCTGAAATCATGGTCTAAAGCCATCATGCTCTCTGTGTTGTTCCTGTTTCTTGCTATGACAGCAGCTGCACAAAAAATAAAAGTCAGCGGTGTTGTGGTGGATACTCATCAGGAACCCGTCATAGGAGCCACAATTAAGGTGATCGGGACCAACAACGGAACTGTAACCGATATAGACGGAAAATTCAGTCTTGAGGCTGCTTCGTCTTCGCGCGTGAGCATATCTTATGTAGGTTACAAAACATTGGAACAACCCGTACAGGCCAGTATGCACATCGTTATGGAAGAGGAAGCCAACATCCTCTCGGAGGTCGTGGCCATTGGCTACGGCTCAGTAAAGCGTAAAGACGTGACCACTGCCGTGTCGAGCGTCAACACCGAAGACTTGGAAACACGGCCCATCGTGAGCGCCGTGCAGGGTATGCAGGGAAAAGCAGCCGGACTGCAGATCAGTCAGGCCAACGGACAGCCCGGCTCTGCGCCGACAATACGCGTGCGAGGAACGACTTCGCTCAACGGAAGCAACAACCCGCTGTATGTGGTAGACGGAGTGCCTGTAGACAACATCGACTATCTCTCGGCCAACGACATCGACAACATCCAGATTCTCAAGGATGCTTCATCCGCAGCCATATACGGATCGAGGGCAGCCAACGGTGTAGTTATCATCGGTACCAAGCAGGGGAAGGCCGGCGTGGCTAAAGTCAGCCTCAACGCCCACTATGCTTTCAACACCGTGCGCGACAACCAGGATCCACTCAATGCAAGCGAATACGCTGACCTCATCAAAGACATGAACGAGAAAGGCGTGCTGAGCCTGAAATTGCCCGAAGGCCTGAAAGACCGTACCGACTGGAAAAAGGAAGTGTACAGAACGGGTAACGTGCAAAACTACCAATTGGCCGTCACCAACGGAAACGACAAGCTGCGCTACTATCTCTCAGGAGGTTTCACCGGAGAGAACGGTGTGATTGTCAGCTCCAACTTCAAGCGTTACAATATGCGCGGAACGCTGGAAAACGAAATCAGCAAGTGGCTCACGTTCAATGCCACTCTGTCTTATTCCGACTATACTTATAAAGGAACGGGCATCATCTCGGGAACGGGAAGTGACCGAGGAGGTGTGATTCCGGCCATTCTGAGCACACCGACGTATGCTCCGATATGGGACCCGGAGCATCCCGGACAATACTACACCGACTTCTACGGTGTGAACGTGGACGGACCATTGGAAAACGTGGCCCGCACCAAAGATAACAAGAGCCAATACAACAAACTGTTGGCAACAGGGAAGTTTATCATTACTTTCATGCCGGAACTCGTATTGACGAGCACCATATCGTTTGACCGCTCATCGTCTATTATCACTAATTTCTTGGATCCGAAACTCACCCGCGAAGGACGTAACCATAACGGTACGGGATACGACAGCCGTTCCTCAGGGACAGTATGGACCATAGACAATGTGCTCGATTGGAAGAAAGAGTTCTCCAAGCACGGACTGGATGCCATGATTGGCTCATCGTGGACGCAGAGCGACTGGAGTCAGAACTATATCAACGCATCTGACTATGCCGATGACCTCATCCGCACACTCAACGCTGCCAATAAAATCAGCTGGAACGGCACGGGCTCCTCGGCATCGGATTGGAAGATATTCTCATTTTTCGGACGACTGCAATACAACTGGAACAGCACCTATATGTTGACCGCCAACCTCCGCGCCGACGGAAGCTCAAGACTGGCTCCCGGACACCGATGGGGCATATTCCCCTCTTTCTCCGGCGCATGGCGCATCTCCAACGAAGAATTCATGAAAGACATCTCATGGATTGACGACATGAAGATACGAGGCGGCTGGGGACAGACCGGTAACCAGAGCGGACTGGGAGACTACGGATACCTGGCTCTCTATGATTTCGGACGCATCCAATGGTGGGAGACGGGCAACGAACACGCCGTTCCAACCCGCACACAAAGCTCGCTGAGCAATCCGGAACTGACTTGGGAAACAACATCCCAGGTGGATGTCGGATTCGACCTGACCATGCTGCGCAACAGACTGACCTTCTATTTCGACTGGTATTATAAGAAAACCAGTGATATGCTGATGCACATCACATTGCCAGCCGGAAGCGCAGCTGCCAGAAACCTGACCTACAACGGAGGGGAAATCGAGAACAAGGGCGTGGAATTCTCCATAGACACCAAGAACTTCACAGGCAATTTCAAATGGGATACCAATTTCAATATCTCGTTTAACCGCAACAAACTGACCCGCTTGGAACTGGTGCCCGTGTACTGGGGTGCCGTCACCAACGACAATGTGGGCCAAAGCGTGGTGCGCAACGCCGTAGGACATCCACTGGGAGCATTCTGGGGCTATATAGCCGATGGCGTGGACTCGGAAACCGGAGACATGATCTATCGTGACGTCAACGAGGACGGCATTGTCTCGGCCAGCGACCGCACGTATATCGGCGACCCCAATCCCGACTTCACTTTCGGACTGACTAATACCTTCTCTTGGAAAGGTCTCAACCTGAGCATCCTCATTCAAGGTAGCGTGGGCAACGATATATATAATGTGTCTCGTATGGAAAGCGAGGGAATGTTTAACGGGAAAAACCAAAGCAAAGGAGTGCTGGACCGCTGGAGAGTGCCCGGACAAATCACATCGGTCCCGAGAGTGGGCTTCAACCAGCAAAACTCTACCTATTATCTCGAAGACGGCAGTTACCTGCGCGTCAAGGATATATCATTGTCCTACGATGTTCCCAAGAACGTTATCGACAAACTTCACCTCACCCGGCTCATGCCCTACGTATCGTTTTCCAATCTCCTGACATGGACCAACTACAGCGGTCGTGACCCGGAGGTTAACCAATATGGAAACAACGGCGGAGTACAGGGAATCGACTGGGGAACCTACCCCTTGAATCGCTCGTTTGTCATGGGACTTAAAGTAGAATTCTAACCTTTAACAACAACTATCATCATGACGACAAATATATATATCAAAACCATACTGGCGGGAATAACTCTCTCAGCCATGACGGCCTGTTCTCTGGACACAGAGCCGATATCCCAAGCCTCGGAATTGACCGAAGGCTCACAGACCGACACCGTAACTGCCGTGCTGAAGGACAGAGAAGCTGCCCTAAGCCAACGCACGGCTATATACAAGCTATTTAAAAACAGACAGGAGCACATGCACTTGGACTATGTGTTGATGGGGGATGCCCATGCCGACAATGCCTACGGCGGAACGACCGGGCAGGAAACCATTCCCACGGAGACCAATGCCCTGGATGCAGCTACCGGAACGCTGAGTCGCGACTGGAGCCGATATTTGGAAGACATTGCCAAAGTCAATGTGCTCATTAATGGTGTAGAAGAACTGCAAAAGAAGGGAGAAATTAACGATGCAGAGTATCGGCAGTGGCGTGCGGAAGGACAGATATTTCGTGCCCTGATGATGTTCCGCATGGTACGTATGTGGGGCTCACTGCCCGTCATCACGAAAGTGGCACAGACCATTACTTCCGACAACATCGAAGAGGTGTATCCCACCTACTTCCCTCCACGTTCCACCACAGAGGAATGTTACCAGCAGATTATTGCCGATTTGGAATATGCCGAACAGAACGCACCCGACATCTCGTCGAGCGACCGCACGCTGATGTCGAAGACCGTGGCACAGGCATTGCTCTGCAAAGTATATGCCGAGAAAGCCGTGCGCGACTATGATAAAGTAATCGCCTATGCGGAAAAGGTAAAAACCACACCCGGCGTGGCATTGGAGAAAGACTTTGCCACACTGTGGGGATGGAACGACAAAACCAAAGACTGCATGAAGCGCAACACCACCGAGGGTATTCTCGAAGTACAGTGGTTCCCCGGAGCCGGCAACTGGGAGTCGTGGATGTACGGCCGATGCCTGGAAGACTATGACAACAGCTTTACTTGGGCCAAATGGGTGACGCCCTCACGCGACCTCATCAAAGCCTTTGAAGACGAGAACGATACTTTAAGAATGAATCAGACCATCGTCTACTACGATTGCACATGGAGCAATTATTATCCGTCTTCACACTATGCTTTCATGTATAAGTTGCGTTCGGGCTACAACAACGAATACATCGTTCGGTTGGCCGACATCATTCTGCTCGAAGCCGAGGCTTATGCGAGCAAAGGCAATGTAGCCGAGGCCGCCAAACTCGTGAACGTCATCAGACAAAGGGCCAAACTGCCCGACTTGGACGCCCAATATACGTCTTCGAAAGAAAAGATGCAAGAGGCCGTGTTGCATGAGCGCCGGTTGGAGCTGGCTTTGGAAGGCGAGCGATGGTATGACTTGTGTCGCAACGACAAAGTGGAAAGCGTTATGAACGGTATCAACAACAGAGACGCAGGACGCCTCCCGCTGGCAAAGCCATTCGACGAGAACTCTTATTTGCTCCCGATACCTCAGTCGGCTCTTGATGAGAACGCAAACCTGCTTCAAAATCCCGGCTACTAATTTCTATCCATCAATCAGTACAAACTTATGAAAAAGAATAATATGTATATCACATCACTGCTTTTCAGTGCCTGCCTGTGCTTGTCATCTGCCTGCACAGTGGACAGCGGGCTCGACATTCAGCCCGAAGTTCAACCCGACAATACCGTTCCCTCGCCAACGCCCCAGCCGGGCGAAGTGAGGACGTTCACCACAACAGCCAACGGTTTCATACAGTTACAGCAGAATTCCACCTCCCTCAAAGCTGGAGAGTCCTTAGCTCCGTCGACCATCCTCATCGATGATACCAAAGAGGGACAACAGGTAGACGGATTCGGCTTTGCCATCACCTACAGCACCTGTTACAACCTCCTTCACATGAGTGCTGCAGATAGGGCCGACTTCCTAAAGCGCACCTATTCGGAAACCGAGGGATACGGAGTGAGTTACGCGAGAATCTCTATCGGATGCAACGACTTTTCGAGCACGGAATACACCTTATGCGATGAGAAAGGACTGGAGAATTTCCGTCTCTACAAAGACGAAACCGACTACGTGATTCCCGTTCTCAAAGAAATTCTGGCCATCAATCCCCATGTTAAGATTGTGGCTGCGCCCTGGACTTGTCCGAAATGGATGAAGGTGAAAGACCTTGCCTCGAAGGCTCCGTTCGACTCATGGACCGACGGACATCTCAATCCGGACTACTATACCGATTATGCCAATTACTTCGTGAAGTTCGTGCAGGCCATGAAAGCAGAAGGCATCGACATCTATGCCGTCAGTCCACAGAACGAACCGCTCAACAAGGCCAACTGTGCATCCACCTATATGCCTTGGCAAGAGCAAGCCGAATTTGTGAAAGAACTGGCCAAAGCTTTCAAGAAGAATGCATTGAAGACCAAAATCTATCTCTTCGACCACAACTACAACTACGACAACATTGCCGATCAGGAAGACTATCCTGTCAAGATATACAATGCCCTGGGCAACGATTTCGAGGGCTCTGAGTATATCGTTGGAGCGGCATACCACGACTATGGAGGCAACAATAGCGAGCTGGACGATATCTATGCCCAGGCTCCCGACAAGGAACTCATCTTCTCCGAAAGTTCCATCGGCACATGGAACGATGGCCGCAATCTTTCCGCACGCCTATTGGCCGATATGAAAAATATCATCTTGGGAACATTGAACAGACACTGCAAAGCCGTATTGGTATGGAATCTGATGCTCGACGAGAAGATGGGACCCAACCTTGACGGTGGTTGCCAGACCTGCTATGGAGCCGTGGACATCGCCTCAGATTACAAGACACTGCGCCGCAACTCCCACTACTACATCATCACCCATATATCCAGCGTGGTGCGTCCCGGAGCCGTCAAGATAGAGGCTTCCGCTCATAGTGCCAACATTAAGGATATAGACTATGTTGCATTCCGCAATCCCGACTCCTCCTACGGCATCATATTTGCCAACAGTGGCGGCTTCGACCAACTGGTAACCGTCAGCAACGGAGCTTACAATTTCCAGGTGAAAGTGCCCGCCGAAGGTGTCATATCGTGTGCATGGAATCCTTCTATAACATCTCAAAAAGATTGAAAATGAAAAGATATCTCAAACATATCACAGCCTTGATCATTGCAGTGCCACTACTTGCGGCCTGCAGTGACGACGAAACCACGACTGGCAGTCCCGTCATCACGGTTTCGACAGAAAGGCTTGCCGCCACTATGGGCGACAGTATAGATTATAGTGTGAACTGTTCCAACAGTGCGGGCATTCCCCTCTCCACCCTGAAAGCAGAACTGTGCTATGGTGGGGAAGTCGTGGCCACGCAAACCATTAGAACAAAAACGGAAGGAGAATATACAGGACGCATCGAAGCTCCTTTTTATCGCTCCATTCCCAACGGCACGGCCGAGCTGCGTTTTACGCTTCAAGACATTAGCTTGGCAACGACGGAGAAAAACCTTGAGGTTGACATCCAGCGCCCGAAATTCAAATCCATCAATTTCGTTTGCGCCGATGGACAAACCTACGCTATGACTCCAACAGCCGACAATCCCTATCTATTCACGACCACCATCAATGCTCCTTCAACAGTCTCTAAAGGCCATTTTGTGGCTCCGGCCATAGGAAGCACACAGGAGCCTCTGACCTTTGGGTGGAATGGCAAAGAGGTGGCCTTGGGAAATGAAAGTGACATTACGTTCACCTCTGAGAACGCAGGGGATGTGGAGATAAGTTTCGACATTCGGTATTTCGACTACGGCCCGACTTACGAACCCAAGATTACATTGATCCAGTTTGCCGCTACCGGTGAGACACAAGCACTGAATATGTCGCAAGACAAACTCTATCAGTTTGAGGGAGCACCGGAAATGAATACCGACGAATGGTATTACGACCCGGATTTCCTGAAGCGAAACGACGATGGCACCTTCACGTTTAAAGCCATCACGGGCAGCTATTCATTCACAGCCGACTTTGAAAAGAAGTATTTCCGCATACATCCATTGGCAGAGAATGGCGACCCCGCCTCATTACAAGCCGACGGTAGCGGCTGTATATGGCTCATCGGAAGCGAGGGTATGAACAAGCCCACCTGGCAAGCCATCAATCACGGCTGGTGGACCGGTGTGGACAGTGATGTGGCGATGGCACCCATCGGTGACAAGAAATATCAAGTCACCCTCACCATCGGGAAGCAATTGAACGCCGACGATGTCAATTTCAAATTCTTCGGACAAGCCAACTGGGGTGTGGAATTCGGTAAGCCAGGGGCAGACCATTACCTCGTCACCGACAATCCCTACTTCAAGGTGAACGACAAAGACGGCAATATCGTCATTGCCGACGATGCTACCATCGCAGATGGAGAGACCTACGTCTTCACCATCGACTGCTCCGCAGGAATGGCTCCCGCCACACTGACGGTGGTTAAGCAATAACAACTAAATCTTTGGGACCAGAGCTTTACAGCCGAGGTCCCAAAGATTTTTCTTTTTTTAGGATTGTTTTTTCATGGGCTATCCGGCAAGACAACGTCGTATGACGTGAAAAAAGAAATACAAAATAAAGGCATCAACAACCAAACAGCAATCTTTCCTGAGGTTTTTCGGCAGTTATAAGTTTTCAGAGATACGTATTGATTTGTCAAATTAACTTTACTGTTTTCGTGTCATCCGAAACTGATGAAATAGAAAAGAAAATGCAGTTTTTGGATGTTGAAACCATCTTCTTTCGAGGTTGAAAATGGCACTTCTTCGCGAAAAAGGCCTATGCGTACGGCCGTTAAAGTCTAACCGCAATGCGGCTAAGGCTTAAAGATAGCATGAGTAGAGCCTAACCATACTGCGACAAGGGCTTAACCGCAAGAACTCAAGAAAACTTTGAAACGGCTTTCTGATCAAAATCTGCATACACTATTGGATGATAGAGCGTTATAAGAAAACCCGCATTTTTCGTGTATTTGCGGCAAGCTGCCCTCCGTTTTCAAACACGCGAATTACACGCACACTTTTGTCTTGATTTTTCGGAGTCTTCACGAGTTCTGCCATGGAGCAGGGAGGAATCATCGCATTTGCACATTCTCTCAGTGCCCGTGGCTCTCTTTTACATTTATTCATGCTTTTAAAGCGATTACATCTTTACTTTTTCGTAACTTTGCAGCATGAATTTAGCGTTAAAGGATTTCGAGATTATGGCCCCAGTGGGCTCACGGGAGTCATTGGCGGCCGCCATACAAGCCGAGGCCGATGCCGTTTATTTTGGCATCGGACAGCTTAATATGCGCTCGCATAGCGCCAACCACTTCGATATCAACGACTTGCACGAGATAGCCGAAACCTGCGACAAGCACGGCATCAAGAGCTATCTCACGGTGAACACTGTGATCTACGACAACGACATGGAGGCTATGCATCAAATTATCGATGCTGCCAAGGCCGCCGGTGTGTCGGCCATCATTGCCTCCGACGTGGCCGTGATGGTCTATTGCCGCGAAGTGGGTATGGAAGTCCACCTATCCACCCAGCTCAATATTTCCAATATTGAAGCCCTGAAATTCTATAGTCAGTTTGCCGATGTCAGTGTTTTGGCACGCGAACTCAACATGGACCAGGTGAAAAAGATTCACGAACAGATTGTGGAACAAAACATCTGCGGTCCTATGGGCAAGCCTGTGCGTATCGAGATGTTCTGTCACGGTGCTTTGTGCATGGCCATTTCGGGCAAGTGCTACATGAGTCTGCATGCCCAAAACCGCTCCGCCAACCGAGGACAGTGTGTACAGATATGTCGTCGCTCATATACGGTGACAGACAACGAGACGGGCAATCAGTTGGAAGTTGACAACAAATACATCATGAGTCCGAAAGACCTCAAGACCGTGCGTTTCATCGACCGCATGATGGAGTCTGGCGTAAGAGTCTTCAAAATAGAAGGGCGCGCACGTGGTCCGGAGTATGTCTACACCGTCGTAAGGTGCTATAAAGAAGCCATTCAGGCCGTCTTGGACGGCACATTCACTGAGGAGAAGAAGGCCGATTGGGACAAACGGCTCGCCACAGTGTTCAACCGGGGCTTCTGGGACGGCTACTATCTGGGGCAGACCCTGGGCGAATGGAACAAGGGCTACGGCTCCATGGCTACCCAAAAGAAAGTTCAGGTGGGCAAGGTGGTCAAGTATTTCTCAAAACTCAAGGTGGCGGAAATTGCCGTCGAAGCCTCTGACTTCAAACTTGGAGACAAACTTCTCATCACCGGCAACGCCACGGGGGCGATGTATCTCGATGCCACGGAGATTCGCTACGACTTGAAGCCTGTAGAAAAGGCTGAGCAAGGCACACGCGTTTCGATTCCCGTGCCCGACAAGGTGCGTCCGAACGATAAATTCTTCAAGTTGGTCACAGTAAATTCATAGCATAAAGATGAAAACAATCAACGAAATACAAGACGAAGTCGTTGAGCAGTTTGCCGACTTCGACGACTGGATGGACAAATACCAAATGCTCATTGATTTGGGTAACGAGATGGAGGTTTTGGACAACAAATACAAGACCGAGCAAAACCTTATTGACGGTTGTCAGAGCCGCGTTTGGCTGCAATGCGACTACGTGGACGGTCTTCTACAGTTCAAGGCCGACAGCGATGCACTCATCGTGAAGGGCATCATCGCCCTGCTGTTGCAGGTTGTCAGCGGTCACACGCCACAGGAAATCCTCGATGCCGACCTCTATTTTATCGACAAAATTGGACTTCACGAGCATCTCTCACCCACACGCAGCAACGGTCTATTGGCGATGGTGAAGCAAGTCAAGGCCTACGCTTTGGCTTTCAGCGTGAAAGAATCGTAAGATCGTAAGAGCCTATGAAACGTGTCGTTCTCTTCTTCTTTTCAGTCATAGTCAGCATGGCCGTCTTTGCACAAGACGCAGACAGCCTTGCCGGCAAATACTTGAACGAGAGCGACTGGTTTGGCTTGCAGACACTTTATCGGTCGGACAGCATCCGGATGTCACCTTTCATCCGTTGCTTTTCCAAGGCCATGCTAACTTGTTTTTTCAATCAACCCGAAGAAGCCAACATCGCCATACGCCGTCTGCTGAACGACTATCAGGAAGAAATAGGTTTTGGCAACGTGTTGTCGATGATGACTTTGATGGCAAGAAACCATAGTCATTTAGGACAATATAAAGAGGCCGGGCAATTGCTTCGCAAATTTCTGACCCAATTGCAGGGCAAGGTCGACGAAAAGGTGACGGCGCCATTGGTTGCCCAAGCTGAACGCTACGAGGCGTTGGCACGCTATAATATCAATCATCTGACGACACAAGGCGACAACTATCCCGTTGACTTCCGACTGAAAGAAGTAGGCGATTCTGCGCAAATGCTCATGTTTATGAAAGGCAAAATCAATGGCAAAACCAATGATTTTATCTTCGATACCGGTGCCGGTTACAATGTCATCACCCCCGAATTGGCTCAAATGTATGGGCTGGAATTCCTCGAAGGAAGCATCAAAACAGAAGGCACACGCACCATTCAAGGGCAGATGGCCATCGCTAAGCAGCTTGTTCTTGGCGGCATCAAACTCGAAAATGTGCCTTTCCTCGTGTTGGACGTGACACAAGGAAATGAGTTTATCAAGGGCATGACGGCACCGCTGCAACTCATTATCGGTCAGCCTTTCCTGAGATTATTCGGCAAATACACCATCGACTTTGACCGACAGCAAATCGTCTTCACACGAAATGTGACGCGACAAGACGTGGAGAGCAACCTCGTGCTGACGGGAAGCGATATCACTCAGGTCAAAGTTGGCAAGGATGGGCACAGGTTTCCCATGGTGCTCGACACCGGAGCCACCACAAGTTCTATGGGACCGGACTACTACAAAACTTTCACGGCAGAGATTACACGCACCGGAAAATGGGACATCAGGGGTGGCTCGGGCTACGGCGGCATCGTTTACAACAGCGTCTTCGTGATGCCTTCCATCACTTTTGAGATTGGAGGGAAGAGCATGACGATGCCCAAGATAGCCGTTACAGCCATGTCGAGCGAGAAGAATGTGATTCATGCGGGCTATGGCAGGCTCGGACTCGACTTCTTCCGACAATGTAAACGCGTGGAAATAGACAACATCAACATGACTTTCAACATTCAATAAATCCATCTAAAACCATTCTAACCGTGCGCAAACTCAAGACCATCGAGATGCAACGCCTCTCCGTAGAGGAATTCAAGGAAGCCCCAAAGCTGCCGCTCATCGTTATTTTGGACAACGTGCGGAGCCTTTACAACGTTGGCTCCGTATTTCGCACGTGCGATGCTTTCCGTGTAGAGGCGGTGTATCTGTGTGGCATCACGGCCACGCCTCCCAATGTGGAGATTCACAAGACGGCACTTGGTGGTGAAGATTCCGTGGACTGGCGGTATTTTGAGAATACCGAGGACGCGGTACGAGAACTGCACGACAAGGGCTACTTCGTATACAGCATCGAACAAGTGGAAGGATCTACCAAGCTGCAAGAGCTTTGCAATTCAAAATTCAAAATTCAAAATTCACAATTGGCTGGCGCGTCAGTTCCTACTCTTGACACTCAGAATCCGGCATCTATTCCACCACATGCCGTCATTTTTGGCAACGAGGTGAAGGGCGTGAAGCAGAGTGTGGTCGACATGAGCGACGGCTGCTTGGAAATTCCGCAATTTGGTACCAAACACTCTTTAAACGTGAGTGTCACCGCAGGTATCGTCATCTGGGAGTTTGCCAAGATGCAGATACAGCATGGATAAGCGCGGAGAACACACGTCACTACCTATATACAGCAGAAGCCTGACACTTTTAGGTCAGGCTTCGTTGCTTTTAGCGTTGTGCCAATAATCGTTCAACCAGGTTAACAGTTCGAAAGATGAATAGGGTGTCACCGCACTGAAAAAAGCGTAAGGACTACCTAATCTTTTGACGCGTCTCCGGCTCTTGTGGCTTGAAGGATTCACATAACGAGGTACAAAACCCTCTTTCATGTGAATCACCAGATAATCTCTGCCCCCCATCATTCCCTCGTACACTTTGTCTATCTGCTTCCAAGGATAGTGTTCATAATTATTCCCAAGTCCCGTCAACACCTCAAGGGCTTCTTCGGTCAGGCGCAGATAGGGGTGGTGGGTTAGGTGTAGGACCACAGGACGGCCCAATACCCAAAAGCCTACCAACAGACAAACCACTGCCATGAAGGGTAGGAAATACAATTCGAAGAATCCGGCTTCGCTCCCATCGGCGGACAGTATGATCCATAAACCGATGCCTATGGCGAACAACCCCTTCAACAGGCCTCTCCAAACACTGACATAAATCTCTTTTGTTTCCATATTCTCGTCTTTGAAGTTCGCTTCCCATCCCCTTGAAAAACAAAAGAAAGAAAGACTAAAATCGCCCTTCTTTCTTTGCATAGCTCACGACCTATTTTCCCATTTGCTTCTTCAGCAACTCTGGAATTTGTCTGGTCTCTTTGGCTACAGGCACTCCGACAGCCTCAAAAGCTGCCACTTTTCCTTCTGCCGACCCTGACCCGCCCGAGATGATAGCCCCGGCATGGCCCATCTGCTTACCCGGAGGCGCTTGCCGACCGGAGATGAAGGCTGCCACGGGTTTCGTAACGTGTGCCTTGATGAACTGTGCGGCACGCTCCTCGGCATCGCCACCAATCTCACCAACCAAGACAATGGAATCGGTATCGTCATCATCTTGGAACATCTGCAAAAGGTCTTCGAAATACAGGCCCACCACAGGGTCGCCGCCAACCCCTACCGCCGTAGACACTCCCATGCCTGCCTGCGTCAGGTTGTACACCACCTCGTAGGTCAGCGTGCCGCTTCGACTAATCACGCCCGTGTGCCCTTTCTTGAATACATTGGCCGGCATGATGCCTACCATACTCTTTTCCGGAGAAATCAGACCGGGGCAGTTGGGACCGATGACCTGCACACCCTTTATACGAGCGTAGCGTTGTACAGCCACGGCATCGAGCGTCGGCACACCTTCGGTGATGCACACCAGCAACTTGATGCCACCGTCTATGGCCTCCAACATAGCATCTTTGGCAAACGGTGCCGGCACAAAGATGATGGACGTGTTGGCCCCCGTCGCAGCCACCGCATCTTTCACGGTGTTGAACACGGGAATGCCATCCACTTCTTGACCAGCCTTCCCTGGCGATGTTCCACCCACAACATGAGTTCCATACTCTTTCATTTTGGAAGCGTGGAAACTTCCGTCTCGTCCGGTGATACCCTGAACGATGAGTTTTGTATCTTTATTGATTAGAATGCTCATATTTTTTTATTTCATAATTCATAATTTACAATTAGCAGCAAGCTCACAAACTCGGCATAATTCTTAACTCTTCGTTCTTAATTCTATTTTTGGCTCAAACTCAGTTTCACAGCTTGCTGTCCCGCGTCGGCCATGCTTGTACCCACATTGAATTGCGTGCCCTTAAGCAGCCTGCGGCCTTCTGCCTCATTCGTTCCCGTGAGGCGAATCACGATTGGAATATCGGTCTCTATCACTTTGAATGCCTCTATCAGGCCTTTGGCCACATCATCGCATCGCGTGATACCCCCAAAGATATTGATGAGCACCGTGTTTACATGTTTGTCGGACAGCAAAAGCTTCATCGCATCCACAATTTTCTCGGGATTGGAACTACCGCCGATATCCAGGAAATTGGCCGGCTCACCGCCATAGAGTTTAATCATGTCCATTGTTGCCATTGCCAGTCCGGCCCCGTTAACCATACAGCCGATATTGCCGCCCAGATTTACATAGCTGAAGCCTTTGTCCTTGGCTTCGCGCTCCTTGCGCTCCTCGACAGTGGGCTCAAACAGGGCAGCCACATCAGGATGACGGAACAGCGCATTGTCGTCGAACGTCATCTTGGCGTCGATGGCTTTCAGCGTGCCGTCTTTGAGCATCACCAGCGGATTGATTTCGGCTAACGAGGCGTCTTTCTCGATAAAAAGGCGATACAGGTTCTTGAACAACGGTACGGCCTGCTTCACCTGCGCCATGTCGTCAAACAATTTGAACGCAGCCTCGCGAGCCAGAAAATCGGTCATGCCCACCAGTGGGTCGATGACTATTTTCACAATCTTCTCAGGGGTTTCACGAGCCACTTGTTCGATGTCCATACCTCCCTCGCGACTCAACATCATCAGCGGGCACTTCGACTTCCGGTCAACAAGGATGCTCACATAATATTCCGAAGCGATGTCTACAGCCTCGCCCACCAA
This sequence comes from Prevotella sp., assembly GCA_050946435.1. Taxonomy (GTDB): domain Bacteria; phylum Bacteroidota; class Bacteroidia; order Bacteroidales; family Bacteroidaceae; genus Prevotella. The sequence goes on along the minus strand of JBMNUU010000012.1, from coordinate 20,633 downwards.
CACTCGGTCTACGGTAAAACCCTTGATATCCATGCCGAGAATGGCCTCGGCATGGCTTCGGATTTCGGCAGCCGACGCGCCAAGTTTCACGCCTCCGGCCTTTCCGCGACCACCCGTGTGCACCTGTGCCTTTACCACAGCCTTCTCCACGCCCAACTTCTCATAGGCTTCCACAGCCTCATCGGGCGTGTGACAGACCACGCTGCGGTCTACCGGCACCCCATAGTTGGCAAAGAAGGCTTTCGCCTGATATTCATGTACCTTCATAGCAAAGTTATTTTATATAGATTTGATAATAGTCCATCCATTGTTACAAAAGTACAAAATAAATACAAGCACCAAAAGAAAATAGAAGAAAAAACACATGGTTTTGCAACCGATGAATAGCTATGCTCTAATTATCCCACAATGTGCCCCGATCTTCCTTGTTTCTCGCGTCTCGGCAGCCCAATGTTGTATGTTTCCACCGCGTGTCGGACGGAATCTCCGCTCCACTTCCTTTCTGCCATAATTTTCTACAAATCCCTGTCTTACTGCTGTCTTTTTCAATATAAATCCTTACCTTTGCAATTATAAAATCACGATGATTATGAAACAGAATTTATTGATATACAATACCCTCACGCGCAGCAAGGAACTGTTCAAACCGCTGCATGCCCCCAATGTGGGTATGTATGTATGCGGCCCGACCGTGTATGGCGACCCACACCTGGGCCACGCCCGGCCAGCCATCACCTTCGACGTGCTCTTTCGCTACCTCCGCCACTTAGGCTACAAAGTGCGCTATGTGCGCAACATTACCGATGTGGGGCATCTCGAACACGATGCCGACGAGGGCGATGACAAGATAGAAAAGAAGGCGCGTCTGGAGCAACTGGAACCTATGGAGATTGCCCAGCACTACACCAATCGCTATCACGCCGCGATGGAAAAGCTCAATGTGCTGCCCCCAAGTATCGAGCCGCACGCCACAGGGCACATCATCGAGCAGGAGGAACTGGTGAAGCAGATTCTCGCCAACGGCTATGCTTATGAGAGTAACGGTTCAATATACTTCGACGTGCAGAAATATGACCGCGACCACAAATATGGTATTCTGTCCGGCCGTAACCTCACCGACATCATCAACAAAAGCCGAGAACTCGCCGGTACGGGCGAAAAACGCAACCAAGCCGACTTCGCTCTCTGGAAGAAGGCTCAGCCCGAGCACATCATGCGCTGGCCAAGCCCCTGGAGTGACGGTTTCCCCGGATGGCACTGCGAATGTACGGCAATGGGCCGCAAGTACCTGGGCGATCACTTCGACATTCACGGCGGAGGCATGGACCTGGTGTTCCCACACCACGAATGTGAGATAGCTCAGGCTGTAGCAAGTCAAGGCGACCAGATGGTGCACTACTGGATGCATAACAACATGATTACCATCAACGGACAGAAGATGGGGAAATCGCTGGGCAACTTTATCACCTTGGAACAGTTTTTCACGGGCGAGCACGAGTCGTTGGAAGAGGCTTACTCGCCAATGACCATCCGTTTCTTCATTCTCTCGGCCCACTATCGTGGCACGGTGGACTTCTCCAACGATGCCTTGAAAGCCGCCAAGAAAGGATTGGAGAAACTTATGACGGGCATTGCCGACCTCGACCGCATACAAACCTCCAAAGGGTCGCAACCCGACACGGCAAAGTTTGTCAAGGCTTTGCGACAGCGCTTGTACGACGCCATGAACGACGACCTGCAAACCCCGCTCGTCATCAGTGGCTTGTTTGAAGCCTGTCATCTCATCAACCTGCTGCTCGACCACAAGACCAAAATCTCTGAGGATGACCTCAAGGAGCTTGCCGACACCATGCACATCTTCACCTTCGACCTCCTCGGACTGAAAGACGAGAAAGGGCAGAGCAACGAGGCTCGCGAGGAATCATACGGCAAGGTGGTGGATATGGTGCTGAAACTGCGCCAGCAGGCCAAGGAAGCCAAAGATTGGGCAACCAGCGACCAGATTCGCGACGCGCTTGCCGATGCCGGTTTCGAAGTGAAAGACACCAAAGACGGGGTGACCTGGAAACTCAACCGCTGACCTTTCCACCGTCCGTATATTCCCCAAACTGACGACGCCCGATGCTACAGTAGCATCGGGCGTCGTTTTATGATAGGTTATTTAACGTGAATACGTATTCTTGTATATAATCGTAAACCATTTATAATCAAAAGATTACATTAACAATAGGTAGCACATACAATATTAGTGCTACCATATTATAAAGCCATATTATCTTCATCATATCTTCCAAGTAGCCACACCGCATTTATCATCTGTCATCAACCCTTCATACACCCGTCAAAAGCCACCGAAAAGACCACCCTAAAATGGCAGCAGGCAAGTCGTGGTGAGGGTACCCTGCAACCACATCTTTTGTAAAGTTTCATAACCGTTTTCGAACGATTATTTTCTGTGCATCCAGAGAAAAAAGGACTATGTTCTGCCCCTTAGTCTCGGCCCACACAACGTAAAAAACTCCCCTTTGTCAGCTTTTGTTTTCCGCCATATCATGGCGGGGGCTTAACGGCGGTATGGTTAAGCCCCAACCGCACTGCGAAAACAGCCTATCCGCATTGCGGTTAGGGCTCATCCGCACTACCATTACATATACAACCGCACGTGGCTATATGAAGGACAAAAAGGCATTTTTCGGAAAGTGCTGATTATCAACAGACTACAAATTCCACGATATTCACGAATTTCAAACGGAAGTTAAATTATTTTTAAATTTACGAAGCATTTGGCGGTATTTGTCAAGGATTTTAGCAGCATTCCATACAGCTGATCTAAAAACTTGCCTACCAGTCTTTCGTAAGGATAACACGGTGGCGGCTCGCATCAACCACATCATGATTAGGTTGGAAATACAGCTTATTCGCAATACACTTTCGCCAAGCCGTAGCCATCATTATCTGAGATATCAACCGTCACACCGAAAAGCCCCTTCGATATACATCTTATTATATATAGGGCGAACTTACACATTCCATCGGAGTTTCTCATCGCTTGAATCGCTCTCTACCGGCCCCCGATCTCCACATTCATAAAGAGCAAATGGGCCATGAACAATTATAGACCAGCCAACGGCTTGTCACTCGTTTGCCAATAGACGACAGAAAAGGACTGTTTTAAACCTGTGTGCGGACACAATTCGTTGATTTAGGTCAAGAAAAGGCCGTTTTTTACCTTTATCCGATGAAAATAGTTGGACGACGACGAATTTCGCCCTATCTTTGCAATGTCAAAAGGAAACAAGGTCTTCGCGAGAAGATTTCCAATGACAAACATTCAATAGGTTTAAGGTTAGTAGATTGTTTCATATAGGTTTTTAGTTTTTAGGTTTAAGATTAGTTTTTTAGGTTTTTCATTAGGTTGTTAGTTAATTAGGTAAATTAAAGATTAGTTTTTAGGTTAGCACAAATCCCCATCTCCGTTAAGGAGAGGTGGGGATTTGTCATTTTCATCCCTTTCTCCTCAATATTAGTCAAACTGTCGATTGCCAAAAAGCCAATCTACATTTGTTTCTTCCCGAAATGGATATTTCCGATAATACCTGCCGAAGAAAGTGATACGAGCATTTTCCCTAAAACTTTTGGATTATTGGTGGATTTATTCTATTTTTGTAGCATTACCTGCTAATTTTATCGTGTAATGCAACGAATAGTTCTTCTTTTGTTATGGCTTGTATCCATTGTGCCCGTGAGTGCTCATGATGTGGATACCGATAGCATTATCACGGAACTGGACCGTAGTCTGGCCAATAGGAAACAGTATGAGCAGGCCAAGCAAGGCCGACTGAAAACCATATACCAGAAGTTCCCCACCATTAAGGATAATGAGCAACTATTCAAGAATTACATCAAACTGTATGATGAATACAAATCATACAAATACGATTCTGCCAATGTATATGCTCAGAAGAGTATTGTGCTTGCCCGACAGATGAAAAATCCCGACTTTCTTGTAGAAGCCTATTGTGCCAAAGTATTTTGTTTGTTGTCGGCCGGTTTGTTTAAAGAGGCTTTCGAGGAAATAGAAAACGTTAGTCTTGCAGGGGTGTCTGACAAATACAAAAAAATATATTATACCACTCAAGTGCGTCTCAACTATGACAATGCAGACTATAATCATTCCCAACCCTACCAAGAGGAGGATATCCGGAGAGGCAATCTGTTTACAGACACTCTGCTGACCTATCTGAAGCCCGGTACACAAGACTGGCTCTATGCCGTGGGGATGCGACAGATGAAGAACAGAAAATATAAAGAAAGCATTGATTCTTTTGAAAAGCTGTTGAAGCTGAAAGACATAGACGCACACACCAAAGCCATTGTCACTTCTTCAATGGGCTGGATAAACAGGCTGCTGGACAATGACGAATTAGCCATTTATTACCTGGCACAGGCCGCGATTATTGACAACATATCAGCCACTCGGGAAACGACAGCACTGCGTGGATTGGGCAGCAATCTCTATGAGAAAGGAGATGTGAAACGAGCCATACAATATGTTAGGCTCTCACTGGATGATGCCAATTTCTATGATGCACGCCAACGCAAGATTGAAATTGGGAACATATTGCCCATCATCGAGAAAGACCGTTTTGACATTGTGCAATCTCAACGCAACACGATGGCTATAGCTGTGGGGATAGCCGTGTTGCTCATCCTTGCCTTGCTCATTGGCGGATTTATCATCAGAAAACAGCTGAAACGCTTGACTATTGCCCAAAAGACAATTGAGGCTCGCAATAACAGCTTGCAAGAATCCAATGAAAAGCTGCAGGAGGCCAACGAAATCAAGGAAGAATATATCGGCAAGTCGTTCTATCTCAACTCTGAATATATCTCAATGGTGGAAAAACTCTACAAGACCATTGACAGGAAGATTACCACACGCCAGTTTGACGACCTGAAATCTTCCGTCCAAGAATCGAGGATCAATATGGAGCGCAAGAATATGTTCTCCGACTTTGACGAGACTTTCCTAAAACTCTTCCCTCAATTTGTGGAGGAGTACAACAAGCTCTTCGAGCCCGAAATGCGGAAAGAGCCCGAAACGGAAAATGCCTTGACCACAGAAATGCGCATCTTTGCCTTGATTCGTCTCGGTATCAGCGACAGTGAGCGCATTGCCAACTTCCTCAATTATTCAGTCCATACCATCAATACTTATAAGACCCGTGTTAAGAACAAATCGAGGATAGACAACGACTTGTTTGAGCAGCATATCATGAAAATATAGGTCTGTAGAAGGCTTAAAACACCCATTTGACGATTATACAAAATCCTGCTCCTTATTTCATAACTATTTGATTATCAGCAATTATATAATAATATTAATAATTGTTGATTATACTTTTTTCTATTTTGACCTTTAAATCTTTATTTTTAATAACTTTGTAGTATAGATTCCTATCTAAACACTATTAACTTAACACTATTATATCATGAGTAAATTTAAACCTATCATGAAGACGTCTGTCTTATTTTGCTTTATGGTGACTGCCCTATTGGCAACATCGTGCAGCACCGTAGACGACGGAGACTATGTGAGACCGATAACGCTAAATGAGAAAATCGGTGGGAAATGGGTACTCAACTCTATTGTCCAAACAGACGAAAGCAATGCCCAAACCATGCCACTAACCAATTTGCTGGATTTTGATACGTTTGTCATCAATCTCGACACGGATGAAAACGACGCGCCAACTACTTTTTCCGTAGAGGGCAACGCTCCCGTGCTTCTGCCTCTGAAGGGCACCTGGACAATGGATTATGACTACACGAAGTCTGATGCAACAGCAAGTCAGATTCTTCTAAAGTCTGATGCAGGCGTAACCAGGCTCACCGTTACAGGAGTTCCTGGCTCTGACGGAATTCTGGAATACAAATTTACAAGAACGGTAAACGGGCAGCCATTTGTTTCTTATACCTATAATCTAATGTCGGCTGTTAAATAACAAGGAGGATCAAACATGAGAAAAATATTTGCATACATGATGTTGCTCGCAGCAACAATCATGGTTTCGAGCACAGCAAAGGCAGATACGGAACTTCCCGGAACCCCCAAGGTATGGACTGTGCCGGCTGTTTTCGCAGCAGACGAAGAAGTGACTTTCTATTATGATGTAACCGATGTGGGCTTCGCACCCGGGGTAGACCTTTACCTATGGGCATGGCAACCCACCGAGCCGGATGCCGGCAATGGCGGCAATTCCTCCGATTTTGCCAAACTTGAATATATGGGTGAGAACATCTACAAGAAAACAATGGTGCCCACAGAATATTTCCACACGGGCGTGGAGGCTTTTGAAGATGCCAACTGGCCCGGCTTTTGGCAGAAGCTGAAGACCAAAAACGGCGAATACTGGAGTGGTGCCTTTGCTGCTCCCGACAATCGAGCAGAATGGGAGGCCTTCGAGAAATCGGGTAACGAGTACCAAATATTTTCAGGCAAGAAGTCTACCGGTTATACCGACAAGTTCACGCTCAACGAACCATTGACTATAGTGTTTAACCCCGACCTGTTTAAGGTGAATGGAATATCGATGACGGAATTTGCCAAAAAGCCCGGCTTCGGAGGATTTAAGCTCCACTCCGGCCTCAACGACTGGACCTACCAAGAAGGAGTGAAAGTATGGATTGACGCCGTGATGAAGAAGGTCGACATCCATAAACTCGCCAACGGCTATTACTCCATCAGCATGGAGTCGCCTTATCAATATTACGGTACCGTATATGACGATGGCGGAAACCTTAAAGGCACAGGCTTGGAGACCGATACCGAGATAGAAAACCTGGCATGGCTCGTTGTAGGTATCATCAACAACGACTGGGGCGGGACAAGCCCGGATATGTCTACCAAGGCAGGAACGGCAACACCTTATCCGGACCCGGTATTTACAGTTTTCCCAACGCGATTCTCATCTAAGGATATCATTACACTAACCAGACAGTATAATGAACGCACTGCGGGAGAACTCAGCTATAAGATTACTGCCGACTCGAAGGTCATCACAGGCACAATGCCCGGCGTGAGAGACAAACGACAAGCTACGGTAAACCTCAACAAGGAACTCGAAGGAATGAGCGTTGACCAAATTACGATTGTGGTGTCCAAGGAGAACGGACAGCCCGTAGTTGAGACCACGATACCTTTGGTAACTCCTGATGCACAATAACATTTAATCAATGGATACATTATGAGAAAGATAAATATAAACAAACTTTGCTCATTGGTCATCATGGTTATGATGGTTATGATGAGTCAGAATCTGTTTGCACAGAATTTCAAAGCTACAGGAACTGTTGTAGACAGCTATCAGGAGCCACTTGTAGGTGCAACTGTCATGGTTGCTGGTGGCAGTGAAGGCACCGTCACGGATCTTGACGGAAACTTTACCGTAGCCTGTTCGCCAGATGCGACATTGGAGATTTCATACATTGGTTTTATAGCCCAACAGGTGAAGGCCGGCACAGGGCTGAAGGTCATCTTGCAGGAAGATGCCAAGACACTCGACGAAACTGTTGTTGTCGGCGTGGGATATGGAACTATGCGCAAGTCGGACCTTACGGGTGCGATAGCATCTGTCAGCGCAAAGGATATGAAGAAAGGTGTCATCACCAGCACGGAGCAACTCCTGCAGGGCAAAGTTGCCGGACTCTCCGTCATGCAGAGTTCGGGAGCACCCGAAGCAGGGGCAAGCCTGCGTTTGCGCGGTGGCACATCTCTCTCTGCCAGCAATGGTCCGCTTGTAGTGGTGGACGGTATCCCCGGCGTAGACATCAACTCTGTTCAGCCCACAGAGATTGTCAGCATGGATATTCTGAAAGATGCTTCCGCCGCAGCCATCTACGGCTCGCGCGGTGCCAACGGTGTCATCATTGTAACAACCAACAGGCAAGGTACAGACACCGAGCAGAACAACGTTCAATATAATGGCTATGTGGCACTTGCCAGTGTCGCCAAAAACATGGATCTGCTCTCTGCCAACCAGTGGCGTGGCTATGTAAGGGAAAGAAACATAGTCAGTGCGCTGGACTTCGGAGCTGACACTAACTGGCAGGAAGAGTTGGAAAGAACAGCTATCTCTCATTCGCATAACATTCTTTTCAGCAGCAGTAAGAAAGAACACGGCTACCGTGCTTCGGTGACCTATCAGAACAACCAGGGCGTTATCAAACGCAACAACATGAACAGACTGTCAGGAAGCCTGACAGCCTATCAGACTGCATGGAAAGGCAGATTGCGTCTGGACGAAGGCATCAATGCCAACTTCGACAGCTGGCATCCTATTGACACACGTATATTTGAACGTGCCACCAACATCAACCCAACGTACCCCATATACAATCAAGATGGAAGCTATGCACAGTTAAGCGGTACGAACACGGAAAATCCGGTAGAACTCAACAACAACCGTACGGAAGACCGTAAGCGTCACAGATTCCTGGGCTATCTCAAGGCTGAACTTGACATTGTCGATGGTTTGAAAGCTACGGTAAATACTTCCTACGAATACAACTCAGCAAAGGGAGGGCTTTACAAACCTACCTACGCCAAAATGGAAGGCATGAGTGAAAAAGGCTGGGGACAGCGCACATACGGAGACTATGTGAATATGCAACTAGAAACTTATCTCACCTATGACAAGCAAGTAGCTGAAGGACATCAGCTCAATGCAATGGCGGGCTACTCATACCTGGACAACACCTATGAGGGCTTCGGAGCTACACGTAGTGGATTTGACACCAACGCCTTTGGATACAACAACCTCGCAGCTGGTACTGACTATCGACAGGGTGATGTTTATTCCTACAAAGGACAAGCAAAACTCATCTCCTTCTTCGGGCGTGTCAACTATAATCTACTGGACCGCTATATGGCAACCGCAACGTTGAGATACGACGGTAGTTCACGCTTTGGCGAAAACCACAAATGGGGAACTTTCCCGTCTATTTCTTTGGCATGGAGAGTCAGCAATGAGTCTTTCATGGAAAGCACCCAAGACTGGCTGGACAACTTGAAGCTGCGCATAGGCTATGGTGTCACCGGTAACCAGAACGGTATTGGTGAATACAAGTCACTGCCTATCCTCACTCCTTCAGGAGCTGCCTATTACGACGGCGTAACGGGAACATGGAAGAACGCATATACACAGAGCCAGAATCCCAACCCTGAACTAAAATGGGAATCTACCAAGCAGTTCAACATTGGAATCGACTTCTCCGTCATTAACAGAATCAATGGTACGGTGGAGCTTTATTACAAGAAGACCAGCGACCTGCTCTGGACTTATCCCGTTCCGCAACCCCCTTATCTCGTTGGTACTATGCTTGCCAACGTTGGTGACTTGGAAAACAAGGGTGTAGAATTTACTTTGGGTGCCAATATCGTGCGAACGAATGATTGGACATTCGACGCTAACCTGAGTTTCTCTTATAACCATCAGGAGATTACAAAGCTTTCCAACGACCAGTATCAAGCCGTCGGTTTGCAAGCCGGCTCGCTTCATGACCTTCGTGGTATGTCCAATATGTATGCACAGGTCATCAAGGAAGGTTATCCCGCCGGTGCTTTCTGGGGTCCCAAGTGCCTTGGTATCGACGAGGACGGCAAGTATATCCTGAATAAAGACGATGAGGGAAATGTCATTAATGAGTATTTGGGATCCGCACAGCCCAAATTCAACCTGGGTCTGTCGCTCAATGCCACTTACAAAGACTTTGACTTGGCAATAGCCGGCTACGGTATGTTCGGCCAGAAAGTTCTCAATGCCACTCGCATGGCAATGTATGATCCGACCCGCTTCCCCGCTCAGAACGTTCCTGACGATTTCATGACAAGTGGCATCACGGATAACCCTACCTTCTCCGATTACTTTATAGAGAACGGCAGCTTCTTCCGTCTACAGTCTGCCACATTGGGCTATACACTGCCCAAACCAGAAATTCTGGGCCTGAGCCGCGTGCGCTTCTATATCACGGCGGAAAATCTCTTCTGTATTACATCTTATAAGGGATTGGACCCGGAAGTATCGGTTCCCGACAATGTACTCGACTCACCGGGTATCGAAAAATTCAACGCATACCCTCGCCCACGCACATACTCCCTGGGTGTTAATATTTCATTTTAACTAACTTCCAAAACGCATATCATATCATGAACAAAAATATAATAGCAGCAATTATGCTGGGGATGATAGGCTTATCATCATGTACAGACCTTGACGAGGCACTGTATGACAGAGTGTCGATGGATGATTACGGCAAGAACGCTACCGAAGTGCAAACCATCGTGGGAGGTGCCTATGCCACCCTGCGCGGCTATGGCGCTGCCACACCTGAGGGAAACGGTGTGAACTGCTATCCTACCTGCGAATATGTATTCTTCACTACCGAATGTAGCAGTGACGAAGCGTGCATCCCGACACGTGGTACCGACTGGTACGACGGGGGCAGATACCAACAACTGCAATTCCATACATGGGATGCATCTAATACGGGTGTACTGTCATTGTGGCGATACAACTTTGTCGGTATATCCAAGATAAATGCCATTATTTATCAAGTGGACCAATCAGAACTTTCGGAAGACTCTAAGGAAGTGGTGAAAGCGGAACTCCGGGGATTGCGCGCATACTATTATTACAATCTCTTGGATAATTTTGGCAATGTGCCCATTACGACAGACTTCACGGAGTCGGAGCTGCCAAAGAATTCTTCCCGTCAGCAAGTATTTGACTTTGTGGAGAAAGAAATCAAAGAGACACTCCCCCTTCTGCCAACGGGAATTCAGTATGGCCGATTCACCCAGAACGTGGCTTATGCCCTTCTGGCACGTCTTTATCTCAATGCCGAAGTCTATACTGGCAAAGCTCGTTGGCAAGACTGTCTCGACGTGTGCGACAAGATTAAGGGCTACAGTCTTACAGCCAACTATAAAGAGAGCTTCAAGATTGCAAACGAGTCCTCTTCGGAAATCATCTTCGCCATTCCCTACGACCACAAGCAAGGCACCGTAGGCAACTATCTGGCTTCCATGACCTATCATTACAACCAACGCTATGCCTTCTCCGTCGACGGCAGTTGGCAGTGGTCGGGCAATGGAATCTGCGCACAGCCGGGACTCTACTCCTCATTTGATGAGAACGACGTCCGCAGAAATGTCGTCATGGTGGGCCAGCAGTACAGTGCCAAGGACGGCTCTCCCGTCTTGATGGATAACGGCGAACCTCTCAACTACACCGAAGAAATCAATGATTTCACCAATGCCTTGCAGAACGAAGGGGCACGACTGGATAAATATGAATGGAACGCGACTGATATGTGGGAACGCGACAACGACTGGGTGCTGATGCGCTATGCAGAAATTCTCATGATGCAAGCCGAAGCAAATTTCCGTTTGGGCTACGAGCAGCCTGCACTCACTTACATCAACCAGGTAAGGGAGCGTGCAGGGCTCGAAGACCTTACCTCGCTGACATTGGAAGACCTGGACAATGAATGGAAGCACGAATTCGTATTTGAGGGTCTGCGCCGTACCACCAACATACGTTTCGGAACATTCTTTGATGCATGGTGGAGCAAACCGGCCGACAATCCTGACAAGCACACCGGCATCTATCCCATTCCCAAAGAGGAAATGGACAAGAATCCAAACTTGGTTCAGAATCCGGGATACAACAAATAACAGCTATGGAGCAGCACATCGATGCTGCTCCATCATCTCAAACATCTAAAGAGATTTACCAATGAATAAATACATGATTTACAGTTTGATGCTCGTCATGGCCTTCTTTACAACCGGATGCAGTGACGATGACGACAAGACAACCGGCACAGAAGAGGAGGTGATCGAGGCCGTCCAGCCCACGAAGACCAACAAGATGAACGTCTATATCCACTACATGCCTTGGTTTGAAACTCCGGAAACCAATGGTGGAAAATGGGGCTCTCACTGGACAATGGCCAACTGCGACCCCAATATCGTCGATGAAAACGGTCGCCGACAAATTGCTTCTCACTATTATCCTATTACCGGCCCCTACGCTTCTACCGATGAGGCGATACTCGACTATCAATGTCTGCTCATGAAATATGCCGGTGCAGACGGGCTGATGATAGACTGGTATGGCACGCAGAACGTAAACGATTATCCCGCAAACAAGCGCAACACCGAAGCCATCGTAAAGGCTCTGACGCGGGCCGGACTGAAATTCTCTATCGTCTATGAAGATGCCACGCTCTCCAATGCAAGCGATATGGTAACGCAGGCGCGGTTAGATATGAAATACTTGGCACAGACATTCTTCAAGATGGATAATTACGCCAAAGTGAAAGACAATCGACCCTTGCTCCTCGCTTTCGGACCACAACAGATGAAATCACCCAAGGATTGGTATCGCACATTCAGTATTCTGTACACCCAGCCCATGTTCATCAGCCTGAACGGTCACAGTGCCGGGGCCAACAATGCAGACTACCAGATGTCACAGGGTGAATTCGTATGGGTGAACGACAAGCCCAACTACGCCTTGGCCGACAGATACGAAATGTATATCGCTGGTGCCATGCCCGGTTTCCATGATTATTACAAGGAAGGGGGCGTGGGCGAAGGTTATCCCACATATCCACACGAAGACGGTGCACTTTTCCAACGTCAGCTCGATGCGGCAAAGGCTGCAAATCTTGAGTGGCTGCAAATCAGCACATGGAACGACTATGGAGAAGGCACCACGATTGAGCCTACCGAGGAATACGGCTACAAATATCTCACGGCCTTGCAAAAATTCACTGGAGTAAGCTATTCGCAAAGCGACCTTGAACTTATCTACAGATGGTATAAGGTGCGTGTGGCGAAACCCAATGACGACAGGGTGAAGGAGGCCTACAACTATCTCGTGAAGCTGCAACCAGATAAAGCCGCTTCAATAATCAAAGGTTTGGAATAATATCGCATGGATAACTTTAGGTGTAAAATAATGACAAACAAGGTATTAAGAACCATTATCACAATTTGTATGGGGATATTTATGATGCCTCTTCATGCAAAAACAACAAACAAAGTGACTTCTCCTGACGGAAAACTCACCGTTACGGTAAACCTATCAAAAGCAGGGAGACCCTATTTCACATTGCACCGAGGTGCGGAAATGATATTAGACAAGTCCCAACTAGGTATGAGACTCAAGTCGGGTGACTTCTATCAGAATTTCAAAGTGCTCTCTCTCAAACGCGACAAGAAAGACGAGACCTGGCAACAACCTTGGGGCGAAGAAACCGAAGTGAGGAATCACTACAACGAACTTACCGTAAATTTGCAGGAAAAGCGTGGCAAGAAACGGTTGCTGACGCTCGTTTTCAGAGTATTCAACGACGGCATGGGCTTCCGCTATGTCTTTCCCAAACAGCCTCATCTCAAAGATTTTGTCATCATGGACGAAATGACGGAGATGGCTCTGCCCACAGACAATGAAGCCTGGACCATCCCTGTAGAAGGAACGGAATACTTAGAAGCACTGTGGACCAAGGCAAAGATGAGTACAAAGCCACGTGTTTACACGCCGATAACCATGGAGGTAAAAAATGATCTCTATCTAGTCTTCCATGAAGCTAATCTCACCGACTACGCTACACTGAACTACAAGCCCTCTGCAGACGGCAAAGGCGGCGTGAAACTAAAGTCGGAGCTGACGCCCTGGTCCACCGGAGAACTGGTCTTTGCATCAGCTCCGTTCAAGAGTCCCTGGCGAACAGTCATCGTTGGAAGCAAACCGGCCGACCTCATTGCCTCGCGCTTGATGCTCAATCTCAACGACCCTTGTAAGATAGGAGATACCAGTTGGCTGGAAACCGGTAAGTATGTTGGTATCTGGTGGGGCATGCACATGACAGATTACACTTGGAATCAGGGTGAGAAGCATGGTGCGACAACCGCCAATACAAAGCGATACATCGACTTTGCAGCGCAAAATGGATTCAAGGGCGTGCTCGTAGAAGGATGGAATGAAGGTTGGGATGGAGACTGGACCCAAAACGGTGACCGCTTCAGCTTCACCAAAGCTTATCCCGACTACGACCTGCAGGGCTTGCAGCAATATGCGCTGAGCAAAGGGGTGAGACTCATCGCACACAACGAAACCGGTGGAGCCGCCAAGAATTATGAAAATCAACTGGAAGAAGCCTTTGCGCTGTACCATTCGCTGGGCATCAAAGCCGTCAAAACGGGTTATGTGAATCCCCTGATGGATAAGAAAGAATTGCAGCACAGTCAATATGGAGTCCGTCATTACAGAAAAGTCATCGAGACGGCCGCAAAATACCAGCTCATGGTTGTCAACCATGAGCCGGCCATGCCTACGGGACTGCAACGCACCTATCCGAACCTCATTTCAGGCGAGGGCGTTAGGGGGCAGGAATACAATGCCTGGTCACAGGATGGCGGAAATCCACCCTATCACATCTGCATATTGCCCTTCACCCGCCAACTGGCCGGTCCGATAGACTTCACACCCGGTATTTTCAACTTTGTAAACAAGGCCGTACCCAAGACCCATCCACAAACAACATTGGCCAAGCAATTGGCCGAATACATTGTTATTTATTCTCCATGGCAGATGGCTGCAGACATGATAGAGAACTACGAAAACCATCCGGCACTGGCATTTATCAAGAGTGTTCCCACCAACTGGCAGAAAACACTGGTTCTCAATGCGGAGATAGGGAAGTATATCACTACGGCAAGAAAAGAAAGAGGGACCGACGATTGGTATATTGGCGGTGTTACCGACGAAAACGCACGCGACATGATACTCGACATGGGCTTCCTCGACCGAGACGGTGTTTACAAAGCCATGTTTTATCAGGATGGCCCCGGAGCCGATTACCGTAGCAACCCTTATCCCCTGACCGTTACGCAGCAAAAGCTGAAGGCCTCAGACAAACTGAAGTTGCATCTCGCTCCGAGCGGTGGTTTTGCCATTCAGCTCCGCAAAATAAAATAAATGGATGTTCATAGTCAATAGCCGCCCTATTTGCCGCCATGAGTCTTGTTCGCCATTTTGAACGGACGGGCAAGACAAGCTCCACTATCACCGGAAGCCTATGGCATAACAAAAATGGTTAGACACAAATCCAACGAGCAAAGAAACAGAAAAAAGGAAGACAGGATAACATGTTAATTTCACTTTAAACAAAAATAATTTTTGACTTCAATAGGTATTAACAAGGGAGGGTGTGTCACGATGGACACACCCTCCCACTATTTTCCGGGACCTCAAAAAAACAACATAATTCTTCCTTGGGAACAAGATTGGAAGCGGTCTCTATTTCGCAATCGTGAAGTCCAGCTGCCTCTTCTCTAAGTTTGCCTTAGCCACCTGGATGCGGATGGGATCGCCAAGCTGGTACTTGTGGTGGTGACGACGACCACGAAGAAGGAAGTTATTCTCGTCAAAGTCATAGTAATCGTCGTCGAGGTCACGCATGGGCACCATACCCTCGCAGTGGTTTTCGTCTATCTCGGCATAGATACCATAACTCGTGATGCCACTGATGTGGGCATCGTAACTTTCGCCGATCTTGTCGCCCATAAACTCCACCATCTTGTATTTTATGGAGTCTCGCTCAGCATTCTGGGCAATTTGCTCCATATTCGAGCAATGCTCGCACAGCGATTCATACTTTTTCTCGCTGGCAGAACGGCCTCCGCCCTGATACCTTGTGAGCAGGCGATGGAGCATCAGGTCAGGGTAGCGGCGGATTGGCGAGGTGAAATGCGTATAATAGTCGAAGGCCAGACCAAAGTGCCCGATGTTGTGGACACTGTATTTTGCCTTCATCATCGCACGCAGCGCTACGCTCTGAATCAACTTCTGCTCGCCCTTGCCCTCGCATTTATCCATCAGATTGTTGATGCTCTTGGCCATAGCCGACCGCGTGCCATCGGTTTTCACCTTGTAACCGAACTTCACGATAAACTTGCGCAGCACTTCCATCTTCTGTGGGTCCGGATTGTCGTGGACACGATAAGGAATAACCTTGGGATTCTTGCCCCTGGTTTTCTTACCGAAGCTCTCTGCTACGGTTTTGTTGGCCAGCAACATAAATTCCTCGATGAGCTTGTTGGCATCTTTCGACCGCTTGAAATAGGCACGCGTGGGATGCCCCTTCTCATCGATTTCAAATTTCAATTCCTCCGAATCAAACTTCACCGAGCCACGCTTGAAACGCTGTTCGCGCAGCTTCTTGGCCAGGCGGTCGAGCATACAAATCTCCCATCCGAAATCACCTTTGTAGCCACGCCCCTTGGGGTCGGGCGCCGGTTGGCCCGTTCCATCCACCACCCCGTTGTCTTCCAGTATCTGCTGTGCTTCCTCGTAGGCATAGCGACGGTTGGAGCGGATGATGGTGTGTACCAGTCGGGACCGACGTATCATAGCGTCCTCATCGAGGTCGAACACAACACTGTAGGCCAGTTTATCCTCATCGGGACGGAGCGAACAGACAAAGTTGCAGAGCCTTTCGGGCAACATCGGAATCGTTCGGTCGACGAGATAGACTGATGTTGCTCGTTTCACGGCTTCCTTGTCGATGATACTTCCCTCCGCAACATAGTGCGAAACGTCGGCAATATGAACGCCCACCTCTAACAATCCATTGTCCAATTTTTTAATGGAGAGGGCATCGTCGAAGTCCTTGGCATCGGCCGGGTCGATGGTACAGGTCCACGTCTCACGGAAATCCTCACGCTCGGCAAAGTCCTGAGGTGTAATCTTACCGGAGATTTTGTTGGCCGCATTCTCCACCCTCTTGGGATATTTGTAGGGCAGACCATACTGAGCCAATATCGTGTTCATCTCCACATCGTTGTCTCCTGCCTTGCCCAAAACGTCAGTAACCTTACCCACGATGTTGCGTTGCTCCTCATCGGGCCATTCGGTAATCTGCACCAAGGCTTTGTCGCCGGTCTTCCCGCCCTTGAGATTTTTCTTGGGAATGAGAATATCGTGTACAAAGGTGCCGTTCTGCGGAGTGAGGAAGGCCACATCTTTGTCCACGTGCAGGCGACCCACAAACACGTCTTTGGCACGCTCGAGAATTTCGATAACCTGCGCTTCCTTGATATGTTTCTGGCGTCGGGCGTTGAACGAAACACGCACACGGTCTCCTGTCAGTGCCGACATTGAGTTGCGCTCGGCCACGAAGATTGGCTTGTCGCCATCGTCGGGGATAAAAGAGTTTTTACCGTTCGACTTGCGAATGAATTTCCCCTCTTGTACCTGCCCCTTGGTGTTGAGCGCGTAGGAATGGTCGTTCACCTTGGTGATGAAATCGTCCCATGCCATTTCCTCCATAATATCGATAGCCAACATCTTCAATGGGTGCGTGTTGAGATGGAGTGTTCGGAAAATTTCCTTGAACGACAGTGTCTTTTCCGGCTGTGTGGAGAACAATCCCTCAAGTTTCACAGAGAGCTGCTTCTTAGACATTCGCTTGCCGCCTTTTTTTCTTTTTGCCATGATTTTTCGGTTTAAAGTGTTTGGAGATTGGAGGTCTGCTACACCTCTGCTCAAGGATATATACCCATAGGCTTCTGCTCACGCAGAGGGCAAAACCTCACAGAGAAAGACCGATGGCCTAAAACATACGGATGCTTGCGGAAAACACAGAGGCTCCGTATCTTTCATTGGTCATCCAAATACACTCCAATCCTCTCATAATATATATGCAAATTAACGAAAAAGAATTGAACTTTCCTAATTTCATTTTGATTATTTTGCAAATCATTGGATTTGTATTAACTTTGTAACCCGATAATTATGAAGATTTTAGTAACCGGTGCCAGCGGATTCATTGGCAGTTTTATCGTAGAAGAAGCCCTGCGTCAGGGCTTTGAAACGTGGGCTGGTATACGCCATACCAGTTCTCGCCGATATCTGCAGGACGACCGAATTCATTTCATAGAACTCGACTTTTCGTCGGAAGAGACGCTTATGAAGCAGCTTGCCGGCCATGAGTTCGACTATATAGTGCATGCCGCAGGGGCTACCAAATGCCTCCATGCCGAGGATTTCTTCAAGACCAACTATGAAGGAACGGTGAATTTTGTGCATGCCATTCTCAAGCTTCAGATGCCTCTGAAGCGATTTATCTATATCAGTACACTCAGCGTCTACGGCGCCATTCACGAGCAACGGCCCTACCAGGAGATTGAGGAGAGAGACATTCCCCACCCCAACACCGCCTACGGCAAGAGCAAACTCAAGGCCGAACGCTTTCTCGACTCCATTGGAAACGATTTCAACTACATCGTGCTGCGACCCACAGGCGTCTACGGACCGCGCGAAAAAGACTACTTTCTCATGGCCAAGACCATCAAGAGCCACATCGATTTCAGCGTCGGATTCAAGCGGCAGGACATCACCTTCGTGTATGTCAAAGACCTGGTACAGGTCGTGTTCCTGGCCCTTGACCGTGGAATGTCGGGACGCAAATACTTCATCTCCGATGGCAACGTGTATCAGAGCAGCACATTCAGCGACTATATCCACAAGGAGCTCGGCAACCCTTGGTGGATCAGAATCAAGGCGCCGATATGGCTCCTGCGACTCGTCACCTTCTGTGGAGAACGCGTCAGCCACATCACCGGCAAGCTCTCACCCCTAAACAACGACAAATACAATATTCTGAAACAGCGAAACTGGCGTTGCAATATTGAGCCAACGTGCGATGAACTCGGCTACCATCCACACTATAGCCTGCAAGAAGGTGTGAAAAAGACTGTGGCATGGTATAAAGAAAACAACTGGCTATAACAGCCTTTCCCAAGAATGAATATCAAGCAATACATCGAATTGGAGAAGAGGCCCTCTCGTAGCCTCATGCCGCTGGAATGGGTCGTTCTTGCCTATATGGCTTTTACGCTCATCATCGTGCTGTTTGGCATGACCAAACTCAGCAATCCCGATGCCATGATTTGGGGTCGGGTGCGCATGGGAGCCGTCACCATTGGCATGTGGGTGGTCTACAGACTCATCCCTTGCCGGCTGACCCGTATGCTTCGCATCGTCTTGCAGCTGTCGCTGCTGAGTTGGTGGTATGCCGACACCTACCTGCTAAACTGTCTTTTCCCCAATCTCGACCATATCTTTGCCCGTGCCGAACAAGCTCTGTTTGGCTTCCAGCCGGCCCTTGTCTTTGCCGACCGTATGCCGCAGATATTCTTCAGCGAGCTCATGGACATGGCCTACGCCAGCTACTTTCCCATCATTGCCACAGTAGTACTCTATTATTTTTTTAAACGTTATAAAGAGTTTGAGCGCGCAGGATTCATCATTCTGGCTTCTTTCTTCGCTTTCTACGTCATCTACGATGTGCTGCCCGTCACCGGCCCGATGTATTATTACAAGGCTGTCGGCTTGGACCAAATCACCCAAGGCATATTTCCAAGCATAGGCGATTATTTCTGCACCCATAACGAGATGATGGAGTCGCCGGGCTACAAGAACGGCATTTTCTATTCCCTCGTCACGGCAGCCCACGACACGGGCGAACACCCCACCGCCGCCTTCCCCAGTTCTCACGTGGGCATTTCGTTAATCTGTCTGATACTGGCCTGGCGCTCAAGGAGCCGCAAGCTCTTTTTCTGGCTTCTGCCTTTTGCCGCGCTCATCTGCTTCGCTACGGTGTATATCCGCGCCCACTACGTCATCGACGTGTTTGCGGGAATCGTCTTCGGCTTTGCTTTCTACTACCTTTGGGCATGGGTGGCCGACCGGGCGAAACTGTAGCATCAACCTATTTTTATCAAATTTTTATCACAAAATCCAGACCTTCTCCTTGGAGGCATCCGGAAAAGAATTCTCGCTGATTTGTTAAAATAAAATCATCGGCTCATCCGAAAATAAGACTTCTTTTTGCGGTTAAGGTCAAACGGCCACACGTTTCAACCCGAAACGCAGTGCGGATAAGGCTTCGCCATGTTGCCGCTAAGCCTTTGTCGCATTGCCGTTACACCCTAACCGCAGGCCCTCAGAATTTTAAACCGACAAATATTGGGCGTAAATTTATGCAACCGTCTTATCATCAATGAATTACAAAACAAGCGAATTTTTGGCGTATTTCGGGCCAAATATTTTCTGTTTTCAAATTCGCCAAGCATGCGAAGGCATTTGTCGGGATATTTCATAAGACTAATCCTTGTGCGGCGAAAACCATTGCTTTTTCTCCAATTACGTTTATGGAGAATTGCTCTGCACAATCCTTGACATTGATTTGCAGCATCGTTGCGAAGTCATGTGTATTTAATTATTCTTAAATTAACCACATCACATACCAGTCATAAAGGGTAAAGACGTATATTTGCGATGATACTATACAAGTCTCATTAATTTATATTGCTCACATGAAAAATTTATTCCACGCTAACCTTTGGGTCATCTGCCTCTTTGCAGTGCTTTTGATGGCTTGCGAAAACGACGATTCCAACCATTTCAAAGCCACCGGCGACCCCTCTACCCGGCAAATTTTGGACGAACAACAGCTGATGACAAGCTGGAGAGACACCACCATCGTGCTTCGCCTCA
>JBMNUU010000011.1:0-82094 GCA_050946435.1 Prevotella sp. | reverse complement strand
CGTATATGGGCAATTCTGTCTATAATGGCATTACTAAGGCATCATTGGCCTCAATCTGATGCCTCACGCACGCGTAACAATTAAATTGGTTCGAGCAAACGGATTCGCTGCGAATTTGAGGTATATTGGGTTTGTGACACAGCAAATCAAAGTTGGGGCCCAGAATATTATTAATGTGGCACTCAGCGAAGACAACCAGAGTTTGGAAGATGTGGTTGTTATCGGCTATGGTGTTCAAAAGAAGAAGCTTGTCACTGGAGCGACGACCCAGATGAAGGGTGACGATATTGCCAAGCTGAACACTACGAGCCCATTGCAGGCCATGCAGGGTCAGACACCGGGTGTGAATATCCAGTCGGAGTCGGGACAGCCGGGTTCTGGTATGAAAGTAATCATCCGTGGCTTGGGTACTATTGGCAACTCCGGCCCGCTCTATTTGATAGATGGAGTAAGTGGAGACATTTCAACCATCAACCCTGCCGACATAGAAAGCATCGATGTTTTGAAGGATGCGGCTTCGGCGGCCATCTACGGTGCGCAGGCTGCCAACGGTGTGGTGCTGGTTACTACAAAGCATGGGCACGAAGGCAAACCGCAAATATCATTTGATGGTTATATGGGCTGGCAGAACGTGGCACGAAAGGCTGAAATGCTGAATGCGCACCAATATATGGAGATAATGAACGAGCAGAGTGTGAACAGTGGCAACGGTGCCATAGATTGGAGCAAGTTCAAATCTATTACAGACGAAGCCGGTAACTATTATGATACCAACTGGATGGACGCTATGTTCAAGGATAATGCTAAAACTCAGAGCTATAATTTCAGTGCCAACGGTGGTGGAAAAACGGCTACATACGCTTTAAGTCTGGGTTATATGAGTCAAGAAGGTGTTGTAGGAGGAAAAGATGTCAGCAATTATGAGCGTTATAATGTACGTCTGAACAGCGACCAAGAACTGGCAAGTTTCTTGAAAATCGGTGAGCAGATTGGCATGGTCTATAAGAAAACGCATGGCGTAAGCGTGGGTGACCAATACCATAACACCCTCCGTGGAGCCTTTGCCTCGGTACCTCTTCTTCCCGTTTATGGCCATAATGCATACGATGTACCTTATTATGATACATCCGATAACGACTATTGGCAGGAGCAGGGCAACCCTTATGGCAGCATGATGGTGAATAATCAAAATGAAAATCGCTCGATAAACTTCACTGGAAACATTTACGCAGAGTTGGAACCCATTCAAAAACTAAAGTTCCGCACACAGTTGGGAACTGTATACAGCACGAGCGAGTATCGTAGTTTCTCACCGATGTATAAGTTTTCGCCTTACGATTTTCAAGAAACAAAAACCAGTGTGAGCCAGTCGATGGGACATGGCTTTGCCATGACATGGACAAATACGTTGAGCTATAACTGGAGCATAGATGACCATGCGTTCAATGCTTTGCTGGGTATGGAAAGCACCAGGTACGAGGGAACGTCTCTCTATGCTGCCAATGGCTATCTGAAGGAAGGCTATGATGATTGGGAACATGCTTACTTGAGCAACGCTACAGGCAGCAGTACGGACGACGGAATATCTATCTCCGGTGCTCCCCACGATGAGAGTCGTACCGTTTCTTACTTTGGTCGTATAGGATGGGACTGGAAAGAAACTTATATGGTGAATACCACACTGCGTGCAGATGGCAGCTCCAGATTTGCTAAAGGCCATCGTTTCGGTTATTTCCCCTCAATTAGTGCAGGTTGGACCATCAGCAACGAGAACTTCATGAAGCCTACGGTATCGTGGCTCGACTTCTTGAAACTACGTGTCAGCTGGGGTCAGGTGGGTAACCAGAATATTGATAACTATCAGTATCTGTCACCCATTACATCGACAAATACCCATTATAACTTTGGTACGGGACTGGGTGCAGGCGCTCAAAATGCCAATTGGGGAGCCTATCCCAGCCGACTTTCCAATCCCGACCTTACCTGGGAAACTTCAGAACAGACCAACTTAGGTATTGATGCGTTGCTGCTTCGCGGCCATTTGGGCATCAATTTCGATTGGTATTGGAAAACGACCAAGGACTGGCTTATCATGGCTCCAATCCCTGATACGGCCGGAACAGGGGCTCCGTTTATCAATGGTGGCGACGTAAAGAACTACGGTTTTGAGTTGAATCTCACATGGAATAATAACATAGGTAAGGACTTCCGCTATCAGATCGGAGCAAATATGGCATACAATCATAACGAGGTGGGCAACATTCCTACCGAGGATGGCATCATTCATGGTGCACTCAATATGCTTTACGACAATAGCGAAGAATTCTATCGCGCCGAAAACGGACACCCCATAGGTTACTTCTGGGGATACAAAACGGCTGGCATCTTCCAAAACCAGCAGGAGATAGACGACTGGATAGCTGCCGGAAACGGTGTGATTCAGGGTGCGAGCGTAGTGCCTGGCGACGTGAAATTTTATGATATCAATCACGACGGACAGATTGGAGAGGCTGACAAGGTAGACCTTGGCAACGGTATTCCGGACGTAACGTTTGGTTTCAATGTAGCTCTTTTCTACAAGGATTTCGACTTTGCCGTAACGGCGAATGGTGCTGCCGGTCATCAGATTGTACAGAGTTATCGCAACCATGCCAACACAAAGGCTAACTATACCACCGCTATTCTCGACCGTTGGACAGGTGATGGCACCTCAAACTTTATGCCTCGCGTAACAGAAACCAATGTTAACTGGATGTTCTCAGACCTTTATATTCACGATGGAGACTATCTTCGCATCTCCAATATCACTTTAGGCTACGACTTCGCCAAACTCATGAATCTAAGTTTTGTGTCTCAAGCCCGCTTGTATTTCCAAGTTCAGAATGCATTTACCTTTACCAAGTATAACGGAATGGACCCTGAAATAGGATACGGAACAGATGCCTGGGTATCAGGAGTTGACGTTGGTTACTATCCTCGTCCACGCACATTCCTCGTAGGAGTGAATCTGAAGTTCTAATCGTAATTATCGTATGAAGAAATCATTAAGTTTATGAAAATGAAGAATTTAAATATAATGATAGCAGGAATACTGATGGCAACTGGTGGGTTGATGACCTCTTGCTCTGACAGTTTCCTCGATGTAGAAAGCAAAACGGAGGCGAACACCGAGACCTTCTACAAGACAGAAGGTGATGCGTGGCGCGCATTGATTGGCTGTTATGCCGGTTGGCGTGAGACCACTTCTAACGGAAGTATCCCACTTGTGATGTCTTCCATCATGCAGTCTGATGAGTGTCTTGCTGGCGCTGGACAGAATGATGCCCACAACTATTCTGTTGTCGATCAGTTTGACCAGAGCAAGGCTCCATCTTATACCAATCTTTGGGAAAACGATTGGAAGACCTATTATGTAGCCATCGACCGTTGCAACGAGCTGATTACGCGTCAGGATAACATTGCATGGAAAGATTCTACGCTGAAACAACAGTACATTGGTGAGGCGCGCGCGCTTCGTGCATTGTGCTATTTCGACTTGGTACGTATGTTTGAGAATGTTCCCTTGCTCACCGAGCCGAGTGCAGAGAATGTTCCTCAGGCAGCCCCCGACGAGGTGTATGATTTGATTTTCTCAGATTTGAAATATGCGGCTGACAACATTCCGGCCGATGCTTACCCCAAGGCCAACGCTGCCAGCAACGACGGTCACGTCACGGCATACGGTGCTAAGGGTATTCTTGCGCGGGCATATCTATATTATAGTGGCCGCTTTGGCAAGGAACCGAAAGGTTGTACGAAGGCAGAGGCGTTGAAAGCCTGTGAAGATATTATAGCCAGCAACGAATTTGCGTTGATACCTCAGTTCAAGAATTTGTGGCCAGCATCAGCCAGCAGTGCGCTCGATGCGGCTGCCAACGGTACCTATGAGGAGTGGCTCGCCAACTCTACTTATGCCGGTATCGGCAACAGCGAGTTCATTCTTTCTATGAAGTGTAATTATACGCAAGATTATAACGGCAACAACGATGGTAACCGATGGATTATTAATATTGGTATTCGTGGTGTTCAGGCTATCGACTGTTCACCCTATGGTTATGGCTGGGGCATTTGCACCGTGAATCCTGCCCTGGTAGCGGCTTACGGAAAGGGTGACCAGCGGCTGGAGGCTTCTATCATAGATATTAACAAAGAGGGCATAGGTCAGAAAGAAAACTTTAAAGAAAAGTGTATCGCTGACCAACGCGAATACACCGGTTACTATGTTAAGAAATACACGCCAATGGGTACTACCGACTGCACACCTCTTCCGGTGTTGTGGGGAGCCCCCGGTGACGCCATGACTGCACAATGGCAGGATGTCATCATTCTGCGCTATGCCGATGTATTGCTGATGGCTGCGGAGTTAGGCAGCAGTAATGCACAGAAGTATATGGATATGGTACGACAAAGGGCCTATACCGACAAAGATGGCAAGATAAATAGCAATTACAAGCAGGTTGCGGCCAACAAGCAGAATATAATGAAGGAGCGCCGTCTGGAATTTGCCTTTGAAGGCATTCGCTATTATGACTTGTTGCGTCAGGGAATCGATGTTGCTGCTGATGCCATTGCGGGCACAACAGCAGTTACCAATGGCGGATTGGATGCAACGGTAACCGTCAAGGCTGCCAACATCAAGGCCAAAAACGGACTGTGCCAGATACCACACAACCAGATTACCCTTTCTAATAATGTATTGAAACAAAACCCAGGCTGGTAATGATGGGCAAACAAGATAAAATAACAATATTATGAAAATCAAGAAATATTTATATAGTTTGGCCGCCACGGCATTGGTGCTGTTGGGCATGTCGGCTTGCTCGCCCGATGATTACGATTTGGGAGAGAAGAACGTCACGTCGGCCGATTTGGTTGAAGGCACAGCTTTCACCATCACTCACGATAGCAACAATCCCAACATCGTGTATCTGAAGAGCCTGATGGCAGACAAATATCAGGTGACTTGGGTGCATCCGCAAGGTCGGTCAAACGTGCAAGAGGTGGAACTGGATATACCGTTCCCCGGTACTTATGAGGTGAAATTTGGCGTGGAAACACGTGGTGGCGTAGTGTATAGCGAGCCTGTGACTTTCAAAGTGGATGATTTCTATGCCGGATTTGTAGACAATGAACTCTATACGTTGCTCACGGGTGGCGTGGGCCAGTCGAAGACCTGGATTCCCGATACGGGCGAATACGGACTGGCTGCCGGGGATATAGCCTATGGCGACCCGTCGACACCCGCCGAATTCAACAACTTTACGCCCAACTGGGAACCTGAAGGAAATTTCCAGGACGACACCGGAAACTTCAGTAAGAGTAGCATGACTTTCGACCTGAAAGATGGGGCTCATATCAAAACCACGACCGTAAGCCCTGATGGGACTTCTGTCGAGGCTTCCGGAACCTATCTCATCGACACTAACAATGCGCGTCTCAATCTGACTGATTGCCAACTGCTCCACTCTCCGAATTGGAACAATATGGAAGACGATGCGGGTTGGAAGACCAATATTCGTATCATCACACTGACAGAGAATCAGCTCCGCTTGTGTGTGCTTCGTAATCCCAAGACTTCGGGAGAAGGCGAGTGGTGGTTGTGTTTTAATTTTGTTTCCAAAGAGTATGCCGATAATTACGAAGCTCCCGAGGTAGAGGTTTATCCTACGTTGGAAGAGGGCTGGATGGACTTTGTCTCTCCCAAGAACGACAAAATGATAACCTATAAGCTCACGGGTTTTGACTGGTATAATAAGGATGGCTCCGCAAAGGGTGTTACAAATGTGGCTCCCAACAACAATTTGGAGGATATGACAATCACGCTCAACAGTGGCAACAATACCTACACCCTCACGGATTTCAACTCGAATACGCACGAGGGCAGCTACACACTGAGCGCAGACGGTATCTATACCTTTACACCTGCACTGCCCGAGCTTAAACTCTCGGCCGATGGACGAGCCGTGTTCAAGGGCAACGAAGACGGTACCATGCGCATCATGAGTTTCTCTGAAGCCGACAATTGCGATGCGCAGACAGGAGCATTAAGTTCTATCGTATGGGGCAGCAAGGAGTTCGACGATCAGGGCAAGTTCTATCAGTATATGGGTTACAAGTTTGAAGTTGTGCGCGCCGGTGCGAAAAAAACGTTCAAAGGCACACTTCATTTCTTTGATACGGACTGGAATACGCAGGAAAGTGAGCCTGTCTTCATAGCCGATGGTACCGATGGCGACTATACCTTCACGCTTACCACGCCGAGCGCTTCGCCCTATGGGATGTATGTCGATGTAGTGAAGATACTCGAGACCCATCCCAATTGTGACGTAGTTATCAAGGACATTAAGGTGGACGGCACCTCCGTGGCTTTCGACGACGCACTAATTGACAGAGGACTCGGAGATGACGGTCCCAATGCGGCTCGCCGCTACATCCTCAATCCTTGGGGAGCAACAGCCGGCGATGCTTCGAAATATGCGTTCACGTCTACGATTGCGGTCACTGTCAAGGTAATTATGGACAATGGAACGCCGTTTATCACTGCCGATGCTAAGGCTCATAAGACAATCAAAGCAAGAAAGTAGGACGAGTGACGGACCCGGCAGTGCCGGGCCGTCAAACTGATTGCTAAAATCAACACTAAAAGAATAGAAACTATGAAACTAAAATATTTATCAGGTATCATGTTGCTGGCGACAGGCGTCATGTTTACCGCCTGTTCCGATGACGATGACGATTATTCTGCAGCTACAATGCCGATTGTCACCGAAGTCAATACCGGCGATGCCGTTGTCACAGCTGTCAGTGCAGCCATTGCAGACGGCATTGTAAAGGATTTGAGCACCGCCAGTTCCAGTTCTTACGAGGTTGGTGTGGTGTATAGCACGACAGCAGACCCCACGCAAAGTGGAACAAGGGTGGTGGGTAGTTACCGGAACGACACGGTAAGTACTACGATTACAGGCCTCACAACGGGTGTCACCTACAATTATGCCACATACGTTTGTTTGCAGGAGCGGGTTTATAAATATGGTGACGTGAAGCAGTTCACTACAACCAGTGCCACAGCAACCACCGGTGCAGCTTCCGACGTGAGCTATACCAAGGCAACGCTTGCGGCCGACTTCTCCGGGCTTAACGGAGTGCCTTCTGTAGAGAAGGGCCTCAAGGTAGGATTGACCGCTGATACCGACAAGCTCATGGAGGGTCCCGACTATCAAGTGGGCACGGTAAGCGGTTTGTTGCCCGGAACGACCTATTATTATATGCCTTTCGTAAAGGTGGGCAACGGCTACGTCTTGGGCGAAGTGAAAGATTTTACCACCAAGCAGCAGGAGATGGAATATGTTGACCTCGGGCTGAGTGTGCTGTGGGCCAAGTATAACCTTGGTGCAGAGCAGGAGCAAGAAGTAGGTACGCTCTTTGGCTATGGTGACCGTACGGGTATGCAATATTCCAAGAATCTCAGCGATTATCCCTCACAGGACATTGCAGACACGGAGTTTGATATCACCAATGGTGTGGAAATAGACGGCTCTTCGCCCATGTTGAGCGCTATGCCTACTCTCGAACAAGTGAAGGAGCTCATTGCCAAGACCACCAAGAAGAAGGAAACTCTCAATGGTGTGCAGGGCATGCGTTTCACGGCTGCCAATGGCAATTCCATCTTCTTGCCCTACACGGGCCATCGCAATGGCACGGAAATTATCGATGACGGAATGGCTTCTTACTGGACTGGTACTGTGAGTCCCGTGAATGCCGACTATGCCAACACTCTGACGTTTGATGCCGAGGGTGTCGTAAAAAATGGCAACTCGTTGCGCAGCTATGGCATAGCCTTGAGAACTGTGCGCCCATACGCAGAATTGAAACCCAACGAGACTGGGAAACTTGATGTTGGCGACTTGGAAGGAAACGGCCGTATTCGTATCGAGATTTACAACGAGTACGGGACCACCAATGGTAATTCTGTTATCGACCCGACAGCAGTGAAGTTCAGCCAGAACATGGTCGTTACGTTCAAAATATCAGGCTTGAACGGCAACTATAAGGAAGGCGCGCCCAAGAGCAACATTGCCGGACTGGAATATGCGGCCGCTTCATGGGATCCCTCTCATTGGTCTTCGCTGGAAGGCGACAAGTATGACACCAATGTAACCGGTGATGGTACTTACACCGTATGGATGGAGACCGGTGGGGCAGCAGCCGAGGGAGCAGTTGTGTTCTGTGTTGACATCAACAATTTGGCTGCCGACCTTGTAGATCCTTCCAAGGTGAAGGTGGAACTGGTAGGTATCAAACTTGATGCCGATATAAAGTAGACTGCCAATCGATACGGGACTCTTGGGAGCCCCGTATGTTCCTTTTGTCATTAAAACGCAGATTATGAAGAGAATATTTTTTACCATGCTTCTGGCTTCCGCTTTGCTTTCCTCGCATGGTCAGGACAATCCCCGAATCACAGCGATGGACCTCACGGCCAGTGAGCTTGCCCATTATATGGCACCGGGCTGGAACTTGGGCAATACCCTCGAAGCCGGGAACAATGCCCATATTTTCACAAACAACGGTGGAGTGGAGTCGGAGACTGCCTGGCAAAGCACTCGGACCACGCGCGAATTCATCAATTTTATCAAAAAAAGTGGTTTCAACAGCGTGCGTCTGCCTGTTTCCTGGGTGATGGGGCACATCACCGACAGGTCGGCCATGACGATAGATGAGGCATGGTTGGCTCGAGTAAAGGAAATCGTGGACTATTGCATCGAGGCCAATCTCTACGTGGTACTCAACGACCATTGGGATGGCGGATGGTTGGAACACGACGGATTTACCACCGGAGCAGATGTGGCTACCAAGAAAGAACAGCTGCGTAAGCTCTGGACCAACATTGCCAACGCTTTTAAAGACTACGACCAGCGCCTGCTCTTCGCCGGTTTCAACGAGCCCGGTGTCGGTGGCGCTAGTCCTGAAGCGTCGGGGAATCTGATGTTCGACCAGTATGCAGAAAACGACAAACTCGTAGGTTTCGTTTCGCGTTTACAGGAATACGAACAGGTGTTTATCGACGCCGTGCGTGCCACGGGCGGCAACAACGCCAACAGAGTGCTGGTTGTTCAGGGGCCTTCGACCAACTTTGCGAGAACTAACAAGTATTTCGACATGACCAAGTTGAAAGACAGTGCCAATCAACGCTTGATGCTTGAAGTTCACCATTACGACCCATACCAGTTTTGTGGCATGAGCGAGGATGCCGATTGGGGCTCGGTTTGGTATTATTGGGCTGGTCACGCCCCCAAGCGTGCTGCCAAGAACCGTATCGTTCCGGACAACCAGCGGACAGCCATTCAGACCGAAATGAAAAACCTGAAAGCTAACTTCGTGGACAAGGGATATCCTATTATCTTGGGAGAGTATGGCTGTAACCACAGGGCCATAGCCCCCACCGAGGGTACCCAGATCAAGCATGACGAGAGCGTGAAATATTGGTACACGTTCTCAACGCAGTATGCCTATGAGGCTGGGCTTATCCCATACGCATGGGATACTAACAATTTGGGTCGCCCCAACATGACGGTATTCAACCGCTCTGCTGTTTCCATCAATGACGCAATCGTGCATGAAGGCATCTTTGAGGGTGTCGAAGCTGGGCAAACGGCATACAACAAGATTTATCCTGAACCCTCGACTACCAGTGGTGTTGCGAAGGTCGAGCATAAGGGCAAAGCACCCGTTACCGTCTACGACGTGTGCGGCCGATTGGTTGCTTCTAATGTGACGAGCTTCCGTGAAGTTTCACTGGGTAAGGGAGTGTACTTGTGTAAGGGAAGAAAATTTGTAGTAAGGTAATTTTATATAGAGCATACTAATACGGAAACGAGGCAGAAGGACAAGGGCTTATCAGTGGTTTTGTAGCACTTTGCCAACTGCCTCGTTTCCGTTTCTCATTGTGTTTATGTAAGTTTTTCTTCACTGTAAAACGATGTTCCTATAGGAGCATTCTAACTTTCTTTTTCTATAATTATAGAAAAAGAAATGTTCTTATTTGGCAAAATCATCCTCTTTTCTCTATGGGCAAGTTATTGCTATCTTGCGATTAGATATTAACGGCTGTGTGTTTAAGCCATAGCCGCATGGCGAAAAAGCCCGACCCACATTGCGGTTGAACTTCAACCGCTCGGCGAAAGGACCCTAACCGCACTATGACAGGAATCTGATTTTTGAGAAATTAAGATTTTGAGTTTGCAACACGTTGTCGTTCAGACATATAGATAAAACTGCAAAATTTTTGCGTATTCAGAACAAATCTTTATGTATTTTCAAATACGCGCAGTATAGAGAGACTATTGTCAAGAAGTTTCAAAGAACACAATGATTGCTGTCCAATACAAATTTCCAATGAAGTTTTGTTTAATCAAAGGTCGGACAAGTCAGACTGGTCGGACTGGTCGGACTTGTCGGAGAATTCAGACTGGTCGAAGAAATCGGATTGGTCTGACAGGTTGGACGATTGACAGACACCTGAGGCGTGCGCCACTACAGCGAAATACCATTGCTAATTAATGATAGGACCTAAAAATTAGATTTAAAATTTTGGCTGTTCTGTTGCTTATCGCTATATTTGTATGTTATTTTATCAACACTACAAAAATTGTCAGGCTTTGTCCATGAAACATAATCTACCTTACTTCTTATTGACATTACTACTGCAAATTTGGCCGATTCTCACATTCGGTCTCCCCACAAATATAGATTTCCACAGTTTGCGCACGGCTGACGGCTTGTCCAATGGTCAGGTTAATGATATTTATCGTGATACGCGTGGATATATTTGGTTTGGCACACAGTCCGGACTTAGCCGATATGATGGCTTTCGTTTCAAGGTGTTCTATTTCGACAATTTAAACCAATATTCGCTCCCCAACAACTGTGTGGACGGTATACAAGAAGACGGCGAGGGAAAGTTGTGGGTGCACACCTCGCTGGGCTATTGCATCTACGACCCGTTGACGGAAAGATTTGATGCCGACATAGAGCACTATTTTGGCAATTTCGGCATTAAGGGTGAGCCAGACAGGGTGTTGATAGACAGTAACAAAAATCTGTGGGTGGCCGTGCCGGAGGTGGGCATCTATTTTGTAGACGTCAAACAAAAGTCGTCCAGGCTGTTGGAATTCAGTAAGCCTTTGAGGCGTCAGCTTGTGACGAGCATGACGTGCCGAAACGGACGGATGGTAGCCAACTTCAACAACGGGCACATGGTAGCCGTTGATGTCGCCACCCGGCGGTTGCTCTGGCAAAACGACTATCTGGCCGGTCATCATCAATACACAAGCGAAGGACTTACGGTTTTTATAGACAAATTTGACAACTATTGGGTAGCGGCCAACGGACTGACCAGCGTTTATTGTTCGTCGGAGGATAAATGGTATCACTCTGCCAACGATTTTTTAACGCAACGTGGTTATGCGCTTCCATTCCATAGTACGTTGTTGTTGAAGGATATGGCAGACGATCGTGAGCAAGGGTTATGGTTGGCTACCGACCATCTGGGACTGTTGCATCTCAACTATGCAACCAAACAGATGAATCAATACACCTATAGCCGTGACGTTCCCACCTCGGTGGCCAACAATACTATCCAGAGTTTGCTTGTAGACGATACCGGAGCGCTTTGGGTTGGATGCTATAAGAATGGGATTTCCTATTATTCGCCTTCACAGTCTAAGTTTAAGACGCTTCTCATTGGAGACGTATGCACGATAGCTGAAGATGATGCTGGACTTCTTTGGTGTGGCACCAACGACAAGGGCATTGTAGTCTACAATCCCAAGACAGGTAGTCGACAAACATACGATATGGGCGTAACCCGTCTGGGGTCCAACGTGGTAGTGAGCTCGCTGACGGCTCGCGATGGTAGTTTGTGGTTCGGCGCGTTTAACGGCGGACTGGTACATTATCGTGAAGGACATTGGCAGGTTTTTCGTGCCGATGATGAGAGCGGGCTGCTCAGTGACAACGTGTGGAGTCTCTGTGAACTGCCCGATGGGCGTGTAGCCGTCGGGACGCTGGGAGCCGGACTGCAGGTGCTGGACCCCAAAACGGGAGCTTTCACAAACTATACGGCTGAGAAAAACCAGCTGGGCTCCGACTTCATCAATTCGATAGTAGTGGGACATGATGGCAGACTGATTTTGGGACATACGGTAAATTATTCGATACTCGACCTCAAAAGCGGAAAGGTGGAGAATTTTTCGAGCAATAGGGCGGGAGTTCCGTTTCTCAGCACTCAGGTCAATCAGATTTTTGAGGATTCCAGAGGCATTATCTGGATGGCCACGGCGTCGGGCGTCAATGCATACGATGCCAAGAGTGACCAGTTGGCCACGCTCGACTGGCAGGTGGGTATGACAGGAACGGTGGCTTGCTCGGTAGTGGAAGACCGAGACCATAATATGTGGCTGGTGAGCGATCATGGTGTGGCGAGAGTGGTTGTAAAGAAGAACAACGGGCAATGGGAATTCTTTACGACGAGTTTCAACAGTCTTGACGGATTGCAGGACCGGCAGTTCAACTATCGCTCCATCCTATTGGCGAGCAACGGCTCGGTGGTGATTGGTGGTCAGGACGGGCTGAATATCATTCCGCCCCAGAAAATAACTTACAGCCAAAGCAAAGCGCGCGTAATATTTTCGGGGCTTGTGCTTTTCGATCATCCCTTGAGAGTGGGAGAAGAGTATGACGGGCACACGGTGTTGAAGCAGAGCTTGGAAGAAAATCGCAAACTCCATCTGAAATACAATGAAAGTGCTTTCACAATACAGCTGGCCTCAAGCGAGGTGAGCATTCCTGAAAAGACGCGATTCATGTATCGCTTAAAAGGTTTTTCGGACAAATGGTATTTTACCACTGAAGGACAAAGTAACGTGACTTATACGGGTATGCCGCCCGGACATTATACGCTCGAGGCTCGTGTGGTGACGCGCTATGGGGTAATCAGTGACGAGGTGAGTCGGCTGGAGATTACCATTGCTCCTCCTTTTTATCTGTCTTTCTGGGCCATCCTGCTCTATATCATTATTTTAGCGGTCGGTATATGGTATGCCCGTCGACTGGTCATACGCCGTCAGCAAACGAAGTTTGAGATGCAACAGATGCAGCTGGAGGCTGAACGCACACGGGAGTTGAACGAGATGAAACTCACATTCTTCACCAATGTGAGCCACGAACTGAGGACACCGCTTACGCTCATTATTTCGCCCCTAACCACAATGATGAACAAGGAAACCGATCCTGACAAGAAGCGGAGTTTGGCCCTGATACACCGCAATGCTGTGCGTTTGCTCGATATGGTGACACAGATACTCGATTTCCGTAAGATGGAAAAGAATAAGGAAACCTTGAACTTATCTACGGGAGATATCGTAGATTATGTGAGGACTATTGTCGATACAGTGAGTTCTCTCAACGGAAAGAAGGTGGATGTGAATTTCTATTCCCCATGCGATAGTTTGCTGATGAGCTTTGATGCCGATAAAGTGCGCAAGATGGTGGATAACATCTTGTCCAACGCATTGAAGTTTACGCCCGAGGGTGGGAGGGTCGACGTGTCATTGCTACGTTGTGCCGGGAATGGCAAGGACGAAGATGATGACACAATCCAAATTAGAATTGCAGATACAGGTATCGGTATCAGCGATGAGGATAAGGCGCATATCTTTGAGCGCTTCTATCAGGCTGGCAATGCTAAGGGCAGCTCGTATGGAGGAACCGGTGTAGGGCTGCATCTCGTTCACGGCCTGGCTAAGCTGCATGGTGGTGATGTAACGGTGGCCGACAATCCCGGTGGAGGGACGGTGTTTACGATTACGTTGCCCGTATGTCATGACACGTCGTTGCAGCATATATCTACGGCTCAACAGATGGAGTCGGATTATGGCTCGCCGATTGCTGAGGACCAGACCCGTACGGATGTGACGGATTCCGACATGGAGTCTCAGGATTTGCCTCTTTACGAAGTGTTGATTGTAGACGACAGCCAGGATTTCTTAGCATTCATGACAGAAGAACTCAGCACGAAATTCAAAGTGAGAGTGGCGACGAATGGCAAGGAGGCGCTGGATCGTATCAGTGAGCACAAGCCTGATATTATATTGAGTGATGTCATGATGCCCGAAATGGATGGCAATGAGTTGTGCCGCCGGGTGAAAGGAAATAGGGAAACGTGCAATATTCCATTTGTGATGCTCACCGCACGCTTGGCTCAGGAGCATCGGATGGAAGGAATGGAGAATGGTGCCGATGATTACGTCACTAAACCGTTTAATCTGGACTTGCTCTATTTGCGCATGGAGAATCTTATCAAATGGCATCGGATGTCTCCCGATGAAAAGACAGGGAAGGTGCAGCCGGAACTGAAGCCGGTGGTCATAACGTCGCTCGATGAACAGTTGGTGAAGAAGGCGACGGCCTATGTCGATGAAAACATCTCGGACAGCACGATTACCGTTGAGACGATGGCACAGCATTTGGGAATGAGCCGGG
Source organism: Prevotella sp. (assembly GCA_050946435.1). Taxonomy (GTDB): domain Bacteria; phylum Bacteroidota; class Bacteroidia; order Bacteroidales; family Bacteroidaceae; genus Prevotella. Next base: position 67,514 of record JBMNUU010000011.1, on the reverse strand, counting down.
TGCATCTCTATAAGAAAATGTTGTCGATTACAGGAAGTACACCATCGGAATTTATGCGCCAAATACGGATGCGCCGGGCAGAACAACTACTGCGTTCGAGCCAATTCACGGTGAGCGAAGTGGCCTATAAAGTGGGATTCAATATTCCCCGCTATTTCTCTAAATATTTCAAAGAAATGTATGGAATGAATCCTTCGCAGTATAAAAAACAGTCGGAGGACGAGGAATAGTCATGCAGCTTAACATTTTGAGTATCGGTTAGCAACATTTGGTGACTCTATTTACAAGTCGTATCAAGCGGGTATTCGCTTGTAATGCCTATCTTTGCATAACTACTAAAGATTAATAATATGAAAACATTAAAGAGTTTGTTGGCTATTGCAGGCTTGTTCCTGACGTTGACACTTTCCGCGGCCGACTATACGGTAGAGGCTAACTATGTTACTATCCCTGTGAAGGCACCCGAAGTGATGGGACCTAAGACGGTGCGTTTACAGATTGTCAAGGGAAATATTATTCGCGTGCAATCCACGCCCGAGACCGTATTCCCCACAAAACAGAGTCTCATTATAGTGCCACAACAATCGTATTCCGATTTCAAAGTTCGACAGGACGGTGATCGTGTAATGGTGACAACGCCGTCTGTTCGTGCTTATGTCAATTCGCGCGATGGCCGGGTGGAATTCTTCGATGCTATGGGCAGAAAGCAATATTTGGCAGAGGCGGCCCACAAGGGAAAGACTTTTAAGCGTTTTCGGGTCCCCGATAGAGAGATAGGCGTCGACGGTCATCTTACGGAGGAACAGCGATTGGGATGGACGTGGAATGCCACTTTCCAATCGCCCAGTGACGAGGCTTTCTATGGATTGGGACAGCATCAGAGTGAGGAGCTGAACATGAAAGGCAAGAACGAAGACCTATTCCAATACAATACGAAGATTAGTGTTCCGTTTGTGCTTTCCAACAAGAATTATGGACTGTTGTGGGACAGCTATTCGTATTGTCGTTTTGGCAATCCCGAAGATTACTTGCAATTGCATCGGGCCTTTACCTTATATGATAAGGAGGGAAAGAAAGGTGCGCTTACGGGTACTTATACGGCGGAAGATGGAAAGGTTGTCGTTCGTCAGGAGGACAGTGTCTATTATGAAAACTCGGAGACGATAGTCAACTTGCCGAAGGATTTCAGTCTCAACGGCTCCCATGTTACTTATGAAGGCTATATCCAGGCACCTGAAGAGAATTTGTATAGATTCATACTTTATTATGCAGGTTATGTGAAAGTGTTTATCGATGACAAGGAGATTGTTCCCGAACGATGGCGCACGGCATGGAATCCGAATTCATACAAGTTTAACTATCCGATGAATAAGGGTGTGAAGCATAAACTTCTCATTGACTGGTATCCTGACGGAGGGGTGAGCTATTGCGGACTTCGGGCTTCGGCTCCCCGTTCAGAGGAGGAGCAGGCTCAACTGAATATATGGAGCGAAATGGCTCAAGATATGGATTATTACTTCATTGCCGGAGCTGATATGGACCAAGTGATATCGGGCTATCGCACTTTGACGGGAAAAGCTCAGGTAATGCCGAAGTGGGCCTTGGGCTTCTGGCAGAGTCGAGAACGGTATAAGAGCTCAGAGGATATAGAATCAACGTTGGAATACTTCCGCAAGCATCATATTCCCGTAGACAATATTGTGCAGGATTGGAACTATTGGGCGGACGATGCGTGGGGAAGCCATGAGTTTGAAGCTGCACGCTATCCGAATCCGCAGGCCATGCTCGATAGTGTTCACGCGATGCACGGACGCTTCATGATTTCAGTCTGGCCGAAACTTTATGTCACTACCAAGAACTATAAAGAACTGGACGCCAACGGTTGGATGTATCATCAGGCGGTGAAGGATGATATTCATGACTGGGTAGGACCGGGCTATGTGGGGTCTTTCTATGATGCTTATTCCGAAGGGGCTCGCAAAATGTTTTGGCGACAGATGGATGAAAATCTTTATTCCAAATACAAGTTTGGTATTGACGCCTGGTGGATGGACGCATCGGAGCCCAATGTTCGTGATTGTACGCCGATGTGGTATCGCAAGGCGCTTTGCGGCCCAACGGCCCTCGGTTCTTCTACCGAATACTTCAACGCTTACTCCATCGTGAATGCTCATGCCATATACAACGGACAACGCTCCGTAAACCCCAATCAACGTGTATTCCAGCTTACCCGAAGCGGTTTTGCAGGCGAACAGCGTTACAGTACGGCTTCATGGAGTGGTGATATTGGCACCCGTTGGGAAGATATGCGGGCTCAAATGACTGCCGGTATGAACTTCTCGATGTCGGGAATACCATTCTGGGGCATGGACATTGGAGGCTTCTGTGTGGAAAACCGATATGTCAAGGCACAGCAAGAATACGACCGGACCAAGGTGGAAAACGAGGATTTGAAGGAGTGGCGCGAGCTGCAGACCCGTTGGAATCAGTTTGGAATGTTTGTCCCCCTATATCGCACGCATGGTCAGTGGCCCACGCGGGAGGTATGGAACATCGCTCCCGAAAGTCATCCCGCCTATCAGAGCATACTCTATTACGACAGGCTGCGCTATCGATTGATGCCTTACCTTTACAGTATGGCGGGTGCAGTGCACTTCAACGACTACACAATGATGCGGGCGTTGGTGATGGATTTCAATGGCGATGAGAAGGTGTATGACATCAAAAACCAATGGATGTTTGGACCAGCATTGATGGCATGCCCCGTGGGCACGTACAAGGCGCGCAGTCGTGAGGTCTATTTGCCAAAACAGCGCGGTTGGTACGACCTGTATACCAATGCTTATTACAAGGGTGGACAAACCATAACGGCCAACGCTCCCTATGAGCGTATACCTGTCTATGTGCCTGAAGGATCGATACTTCCCTTTGGTCCGGAGATAGAATGGACGGATCAAAAGCCGGCCGACAACATCAAACTTTATGTCTATGCCGGCCATGATGGAGAATTTACGCTCTATGAAGATGAAGGGACAAACTATGATTATGAGAAGGGTAAGTACACGACCATCCGGTTTACTTATGATGATGCAAAGAAAACGCTGACCATAGGTGATCGTCAGGGAGCTTATCCGGGGATGCTTGAAAATCGTAAATTCACGGTCGTTTATCGTCATCCGGGGGCAAAAGTAGACGCTCTTGACCCGGACAAAGCTGATGGACGACAGGTGAACTACTCTGGTAAGGCAGTCTCTGTCAAACTTTTATAACTGGAGAAAAATAGGCAACGCAGCCTGATCTTCCTTTGATGACTGATTGATTCACAACGCTATGAATAAGAAAACTTCCCGAAAGATATTTCCGTTAGGCAGTCTCCCATATTGGGTTGTATTGTCGTTATTGTGCCTTTGCAGTGTGAAAGCTCCAGCCCGGACGCGGCAGCTGTTTGACGCAGATTGGCTTTTCTGCTTGGGCGATAGTGCGGAGATGGCGCAGCAAGCCTACGATGACAGTGGATGGCGCAAGTTAAACCTGCCTCACGATTGGGCAATCGAGGGCGATTTCTCGGTAAACAACCCCAGTGGGGCGGGTGGGGGAGCCTTGCCCGGTGGTGTCGGGTGGTATCGAAAGCACTTTAATGTTGCATCCGTAGCGCCTCATCGTCGTATGTTTCTTGCTTTCGATGGAGTGTATATGAACTCTACAGTCTATGTCAACGGACAGGAGATTGGGCACCGCCCGTATGGTTACAGTAGCTTTGGATATGATATTACAAAGTTTCTGAAGCCGGGAAACAATGTAATTGCCGTAAGGGTGAATAATGGCGATCAGCCTAATTCACGTTGGTATAGCGGTTGCGGCATTTATCGTCACGTGTGGCTCACGACGACAAATGCACTCCATTTTGAACAGTGGGGCATACAAGTAATCACCACCCCCAAGGGCGAGGTGACTGTAAATGCACGGTATGTCGACGAAATGCAGCGTGGGGCGCGCCCTGCCATCCGTCATACGGTCTACGATAAGCATGGAAAGGTGGTTGCCAAATCAATGAGTAGTGTGACCAAGCAGCGTATGAAACTCAAACGTCCACAGCTTTGGAGTATGGATAATCCATACGTCTACACGGTGAAATCGGAGCTTTTGCTCAACGGAGAAACCATCGACGAGGTGACGACAACAACCGGATTCCGAGACTTTCGTTTTGATACTTCTACCGGTTTCTGGCTGAATGGGCGGAACATTAAACTCAACGGCGTATGCGAACATCATGATTTGGGGTGCCTGGGCGCTGCTTTTTATGAAGACGCAATGCACCGCAAACTACTTAAACTCAAGGAAATGGGCGTGAATGCCCTACGCTGTACCCATAATCCACCGGCTCCGGAGGTGCTTGATATGTGCGACACGATGGGCATAGTCGTGATCGATGAGAGTTTCGATATGTGGCGCCGCAAGAAGACCCGCAACGATTATGCTCGTTTCTTTGACGAGTGGCACGAGCGCGACCTCGCTGACTTGGTGAAGCGTGATCGCAATCATCCTTCGGTCTTGGCATGGAGTATCGGGAACGAAGTGCTTGAGCAGTGGTCGAGTGCAGAGGCTGATGAACTGACTTTGGAGCAGGCCAATCTTTTGCTCAATGCCGGGCACAAAGTAGAAGCAAGCGATAGTGTGCATCCCAATGCAATTCTTACGCAGCATCTGGCTGATATAGTCAGACGCTATGACGCAACCCGTCCCATCACGGCGGGATGTAATGAGCCTTCCCCCGACAACCATTTGCTCAAAAGCGGAGCCATTGATCTTGTGGGCTTCAATTATCATCATCAGTGGATAAAAGACGTACCGCAGAACTTTCCCGATAAGCCTTTCTATATGTCAGAGAGTGTTTCTGCCTTGCAGACTCGAGGATTCTATCCTCAACAGGGGGATACCATTCTCATGATGCCTGCGCGATGGGATAAGCCATACACCGATCCCACCATGATGTGCTCGGCTTACGACAATCAACACGTGCCCTGGGGGTCTACCCACGAGCAAACTTGGAATGCCGTGAAGCATACGCCTTATTGTTTCGGACAGTTTATTTGGACGGGCTTCGACTATATTGGTGAGCCGACACCTTATAGTTTCCCGGCACGAAGTTCATATTTCGGTATCATAGATTTGGCGGGTTTCCCCAAGGACGTATATTATATGTATCAGAGCGAATGGACGCAGCGGGATGTGCTTCACCTTTTCCCGCATTGGAACTGGCTTCCTGGACAAACCGTAGATATGTGGTGCTATTATAACAATGCCGACGAAGTGGAACTATTTGTCAATGGTAAAAGCCAGGGCGTTCGGCGGAAAACACCTCCGGCACCGGTCTCGGAGCGATACACGCTGCCTCTGAAACTAAGTAGCGAGGCCACAGAATTCCATGTGGCATGGCGCGTGAAGTTTGAACCGGGAGAAGTTAAAGTGGTTGCCCGGAGAGACGGCCGCACGGTTGGTAGTAAGGTTATCCGCACGGCAGGGGCACCCCACCACATTCGCCTTACGGTCGATTACGATGGACGACAGTATAAGGGCACTCGAACAGACGGCGCTATTGCTGATGGCATCAGGGACTTGGTATTTGTCAATGCGGAAGTTGTGGACCGAGACGGCAACCTCTGTCCGAATGCCGAAAACCAAATATTTTTTGATGTTGAGGGCGGAGAAATAGCAGGAGTAGACAATGGTTGTCAATTCTCGCAAGAACGATTCAAGGCAAATCATCGCAAGGCTTTCTTTGGTAAGTGTATGATTGTGGTTGTGCCAAAGGCTGGGGCAGAAGTGAAGCTCAGAGCTCGGGCGGTGGATTTGCAGCCGGCACAGTTGAAGATGTAATAGGTCGGCTGTTGCGATAAAAATCTTTGGTCGACGTGTTTTCTTAAAACCTAAAGTCAGAAAGGATAAGAATTATCCAACTGCAAGGACGAAAAATATGGGAGGTTCAACTTTTTTTCGTTTTGCAGGACTTTATGTTTTGGACTAAATGTGTTACCTTTGCAGGAGGAAAGGATAATGTTTGCTGTGTGATATTCTCCGCTCCGTCAAATTCTATAAACATAAAAGAAACATTACTATGAACAGAACTCAACTTATCAATGCCTTGGCAAAGAAAACAGACATCTCCAAAGCGCAAGCGGCTAAATACGTAAATACTATGCTCGGCATCATTGCCGACAATCTTTGTGAGGGTGACCATGAATTGGCCATTCCCGATTTTGGCCGTTTCTCTGTCAAGCACGTGGCCGAACGACAGGGTGTGAATCCTGCCACCGGTGAGAGAATCACTATCGAGGCACGCGACAAGGTAGTGTTTAAGGCTTCTGACAATATCAGTATTTTTTCGCGTAAGCATAGCTAAATCGAGTTTGCCATTAAGCCTATAAACGCAAGAGCCCAGCGAATCTAAGTTCGCTGGGCTCTTGCGTTTATGCTTTGGGATGTGTCGGAATGTTACAGAGGAGGGATGATTTTCATTGTTCCCAATCGCATGACCCCTCACTCATTCTATCCCAAATACTTGATGAGCAACTTGGCATAGCCACTTTCGCGCAGCTTTACGATGCTCTTCTCGCGAATTTGGCGTACACGCTCACGTGTCAATCCCAGTTGGTCGCCAATCTCTTCAAGTCCCTTCTCGTGACAACCTATGCCGAAACATTCGCGCACAATGGTCATTTCTCTTTCCTTCAAAACGTTGCGGAGCACTGCGTCGAGTTCTTTAGCCATACTCTCATAGTCCACCTGCTTGTCGGCACGACTGTCGTCTCCCGATGAAAGCACGTCAGCCATACTGTTGTCGTCATCTTCTTGGAAGGGAGCGTCAATGCTCATGTGGTGGTTGTCAGCCTTGATGGTCTGGTCTATCTTGGATTCCTCAATATTCGTAAGTTTGGAAAGCTCCTGAACAGAGGGCCTTCTTTGGTTTTCCTGTTCAAACTTAGAAATCTCAGAATTGATTTTAGAGAGTGCCCCAACCTGATTCAGTGGCAGTCTGACAATTCGGCTTTGCTCGGCAATGGCCTGAAGAATGCTTTGTCGAATCCACCATACGGCGTATGATATAAATTTGAAACCACGTGTTTCGTCAAATTTTTCGGCAGCCTTCACGAGTCCAATGTTACCCTCATCGATGAGGTCGGTGAGGCTCAAACCCTGGTGTTGATATTGCTTGGCTACGGACACGACAAAGCGGAGATTGGCCTTTACCAATTTCTCTTTGGCGCGTTCGCCTGCTCGCCCACCTTTACGTATGGTCTGGGCCAGTTCAATTTCTTCATCGACGGTAATCATCGGAACACGCCCGATTTCTACCAAATATCTGTCCAGGGCTTCGCTGGAACGATTCGTAATACTTTTCTGAATTTTTAGCTGACGCATATTTACCTTTCCTAATTACAGTACTTTGACTAATACCTATATTCCTGAATATTCCATTTTACTTGGCAAAATGGAATGCAAAGGTACAAAAAATAATTGTAATTTGTACGATTTTTAATATGTTTTTAACGAAATAGGGTGTTTAATAAGCTTTTTTATGTTTTTACAGCGTCCTTTTCACGAGCTTAACCACATTTTCAACATGTGGCGTGTGTGGAAACATATCAACGGGTTGTACGGCCTCCACCTTGTAATCCCTATCAAGCAGAGCCAGGTCGCGGGCTTGGGTGGCAGGGTTGCAGCTCACGTAGACAATACGTCGGGGGGCTGCAGCCAGTATCACATTGACCACATCTGGGTGCATCCCCGCACGGGGAGGATCAGTAATGATGATATCCGGCCGCCCGTGTTCTTGTACGAAGTCGGCTGTGAGTATGTCTTTCATATCTCCTGCCAGAAATTCCGTATTTCCGATGTTGTTGATTTTGCTATTTGTTTTTGCATCTTCAATAGCTTCTGGTACATATTCTATGCCAATCACTTTGCGGGCCTGCCCGGCAACAAAATTGGCAATGGTGCCTGTGCCGGTATAGAGGTCGTAGACGAGTGGGAGCTCACGAGGAGTGTCTGCATGGGAGTCTGCGTCAAAACAGTATGACTTCACCACATTATAAAGATGGTAGGCCTGTTCGGTGTTGGTCTGGTAAAAGCTCTTGGGCCCCACTTTAAACTTCAAATCGCCCATCACTTCATAGATGAAGTCGGTGCCTTTGAAAGTAGTGAGTTCCAGGTCGCCGAACGTGTCGTTGCCCTTCTGATTGTCCACATAGAGCAGCGAGGTTATCTGTGGAAATTCGTCGGCGATGTGCCGGAGCAGTTTTTGGGCCAGGACCTCGTCTTCGGGCGTGTCGTAATGGAATTGGACGAGCAGCATCCATTCCCCTGTGCTGGATGTGCGAAACATCAGACTGCGCAGCATGCCGTGCTGGGCGCGAATGTCGTAGAAGGTCATGCCTATGTGTTTGGCATAGCGTTCAACTTCGTTGCGAATCTCGTTATGGAGATTATCCATGAGTCGACATTCCCGTATGGGATAGATTTTGTCGAATGCTCCGGTGATGTGGAAACCTATGGCAGAGTTGTCCTGACTGTTCAAATCCAGTTGCTTGTTGTCCAGTTCCTCTTTGGTAAACCATCGTTTGTTGCAGCACCCAAACTCCAGTTTGTTGCGATATTCGGCTATTTTTACTGAGCCCATGATAGGGCTGAATTCGGGCAGCTCCACTTTGCCAATGCGTGAAAGCATATCGAACACTTGTTGTTGCTTGGCTTTCAGCTGTTCTTCATAGGGCAGATTTTGCCACTTGCATCCCCCGCAAATGCCAAAGTGCTCGCACATGGGTTTCGAGCGCACCTTACTCAATTCTATAAAGCGCTCAACCCGCCCTTCGCAGTAGCTGTGTCTTTTCTTCACAATTTGCACGTCGACAACGTCACCGGGCACGCAAAATGGCACAAACACCACTTTGCCGTCATGATGAAACAGGCTTTTTCCTTCTGCGGCGACAGCTTCTATAGTAACCTTCTCGAGTAATGGGAGAACTTTTCGTTTTCTGCTCATAATATTTAAATTTGGCTGCAAAGTTAGTGATTAATCTTGAATTATGGGGAGCAGCCCTATATAAAATATGTACTTCGATTTTGAATCTTCACTCTTGTCAGTTTCAAAGCTATTTTGCAAGTTGATGACGAGAGTGGGGTGAACGTGCGTTTCAGGTCTAACGCTGTCTCCTGCAATTTCCTAAGATGTAAAAATTGATGACCATTTTTCGGCATTTACTTTTCGGACCATCTGGAGCAAAAAGCACTATGCTTCAGTCTTCATTTTTAGTTTTTACAGCAGGAAAATAGCAGGGGCGCTGCCGTTAGTGCTTTGCCGCAGTGCGGTTGGGATTTAACGGCCGAGCGGATGAGCCCCTTTCGCATAGCGGTTGAGGCGTTCTCATCCTGCCGTTTGATATCCAATCGCGAGTGGCAAAAATGGCGTCCCAAATGCACTAATACCAAACACGTTGATTATCAGCCAACTGCAAACTTTCGCTATTTTCTCGAATTTCAAACGGAAGTAAGATAATTTTTGAATAGATGAAGCATGATAAGGCATTTGTAAAGATAAATGGCTGTATGAAATCCTTTCTATTTTGATTAGACTGCAATTGTTTTGGACGGAGGACTTGTTTCGGACGGTGGTTTTAGAGCAATTATATGGAGATTTAATCAAGGCGTAAATGTATAAATATTAGAAATAAGTGCATAATTTCATAGTTCTGTCTATCCGTTTGTTTTTATGATGCCTCTATAAAGATTGAAGTTTCCGCCACGGTTTTTTCATAAAAGCAAGGTTTCCCAAAGAAATATTGCATTATAAGGGTTGGTTTCTCCTATTGAAATAGCTTTTTAATATGTTTAATAACATTTTCCTCGTTTTTTTTACTTAATTTTGCACTTGTTAGGTATAAAATGGGGTTTGCCCCATCTAAATTAATTTAAATTTTATAAATCTTATGCAGAAAAGATTGTATTTTCTGATTGCGATGGTATTGATGTGTACGACATCAATCATGGCGCAGATCACAACTTCCGGTATCAATGGTAGGGTTACTGCAGACGGAGAGGATGTTATAGGTGCAACCATAGAGGCTGTTCATACTCCTTCCGGTACTCGCTACATGGCCGTTACCAATGCTAAGGGTATGTATACTATTAATGGTATGCGTGTCGGTGGTCCTTATGAGGTGAAGGTTTCATACATCGGCTATGAAACCAAGGTGATGAACGATATAACCCTTAGCTTGGCTGAAACCTATAACCTGAACGTTTCTCTGTCGGAGAATGCTCAGGAGTTGGGTGAAATTGTGGTTTCTGCCAAGGCCACAAAGTTTACGACGGAGAAGACCGGTGCTTCTACTAACATTTCCAATACGATGATGCGCAACATGCCGACGGTGAGCCGCAGCATCACAGACTTCACTCGTCTGTCTCCGTATGGTGGCAAAGGTATGAGCTTTGGCGGTGCTGATGGTCGTACGGCCAACTTCACGGTAGATGGTGCCGACTTCAACAACAACTTCGGTTTGTCGAGTGGGCTTCCCGGTGGTGGCAGCCCGATCTCTATCGATGCCATCGAAGAGATGCAGGTTGTAGTTTCTCCATTTGACGTGCGCCAGACCAACTTTATCGGTGGTGGTGTGAATGCCATTACCAAGTCGGGTACCAACACGTTTAAAGGTTCTGCTTATGCCTATCACCGCAATGAGCAGATGCGTGGTGATGCTGTTGATAAAGAGCAGATTGCCGGTGCTCGCGAGAAAGACCGCAGCACGACTTATGGCTTCACCTTGGGCGGTCCGATTTTGAAAGATAAGTTGTTCTTCTTCGTGAATGGTGAAATGAAGAAGACTCCTACCATAGCCAATCGATGGAGAGCTTCTGAAGATGGTGTGATGGATCCTGACAACTATATCTCTCGTACCACTGTTGCTGATTTGGAGGCTGTATCTAAATATGTAAAGGATAAATATGGATATGACACGGGGTCTTTCAGAAGTTTCCCCGGTGATGAGTCCAACTATAAGATATTGGCTCGTTTGGACTGGAACATCAACACGAAACACCACATGTCCTTCCGTTACAACTATACCAAGGATCGTGCGTGGAATGGTCCTAACGCTTCGTCTATGGACGGCGGAACACGTGCACCGCACGCGCGTACCTCTCAATATGCTATGTCATACGCCAATTCGATGTATGCCATGGACGGTATCGTTCACTCGTTCTCATTGGACTTGAACAGCCGTTTCAGCAATAATCTTTCCAATCAGTTCTTGGCTACATATTCCAAGCTCGACAACGTGCGCTATTCTGATTCCCCAGAATTCCCCTTCATCGATATTATGGACGGCAATGGCGATAACTACATAGCATTGGGCTACGAGTTGTTTACATGGAACAATGCCGTACACAACAACGTATGGAATGTGAAGGATGACTTGACCTATTACTCAGGTAACCACAAGATCATGGGTGGCATCAACTATGAGCATCAGATGGCCGACAACCAGTATATGCGTAGCGGAACAGGTTATTATCGTTACAGTTCACTTGATGATTTCCTGTCGGGGGGTGTTCCTGAGATTGTAAACCTTACTTATGGTTACAACGGTGAAAGTTCTCCGGCTGCCCGCGTCAACTACAACAAGTTGGGTCTTTATATTCAGGACGAATGGCAGGCAACCAATAAGTTTAAGTTGACCTATGGTCTTCGTCTCGATGGAATGTTCTTCGACAATGGTGATTTGATGACCAACAAGGCTATTTACGAACTCGATTATGACGGTCGTCACATCGATACCGGTAAATGGCCCGACAACAGCATCACCGTGTCTCCCCGTGTAGGTTTTGTCTATGATGTGCTGGGTGACAACAGTCTGAAGTTGCGTGGAGGTTCGGGTTTGTTCTTGGGTCGTCTGCCTTTGGTGTTCTTCACCAATATGCCTACCAACAGCGGTATGGTGCAGTATCAGGCCATGGTCAACGCCAAGAACGCTAAGGATAAGGGCTTCTCGATGAAAGAGTTTGCCGGCGGACTTGTGACCGATGCCGATGGCAAAGCCACAATTGCCGCATTGCAAAGCAAGTTGGAATCGCTGGGCTATCCCATGACGATTACGCCAGAGGAAGGAGCAGTTCCTTCGACTATTTCTGCTGTCGATCCTGATTTCAAGATGCCGCAGATTTGGAAAACCTCATTGGCTGTAGACTATGCCTTGCCGGTAAGTTTCCCGTTGAGTGTGACGCTTGAAGGAATTTTCAACAAGAATGTCTATACCACGGTGTTGAAGGATTGGAGCGTACCTTATGTAGGAGGTTTCTCTCGCTTTAATGGTGCCGACAATCGCTCTATCTATCCTGACGGCTATGCAACCAATACTCCTGCTTATATGTTGGAAAACAGCCGTAAGGGACATGGATTCATCTTCAATGCCAGTGTACATGCCCAGCCGTTTGAGTGGCTTAACTTGATGGCTGCCTACACGCACACGGTTTCCAAGGAGTTGACCAGTCTGCCCGGTTCGAATGCTGCTTCTGTGTTGAACTATATGTCTACTGTAGAAGGACCTAACTTCGTACAGCTCCACAATGCGCAGAACGTTACTCCGGATCGTTTGGTAGCTTCTTTGACCGCTAACGACAAGTCGGGTAACCACTATAGCTTTATCTATGAGGGTCGTCGGGGCAATTACAACTACTCTTACATGACGACCAACGATATGAATGGCGACGGATACAACTTTGATGCTATTTATATTCCTACCGATAAGCAGGTGGAAGACGGTGAATTCCGCTTCGTGTCAGAAGATGATAAGACGCGTTTCATGGACTATGTTCACAACAACGATTATCTGAAAGATCATCAGGGTGAATATGCTGAGGCTTACAGTGTTTACTCACCATGGGTACACCGCATCGACTTTAGCTACAAACACGACTTCAAGTTGAACGTGGGACAGACCAAACATACTTTGCAATTGATCTTCAATATGAAGAATGTGTTGAACTTCTTTAGCTCCAGCTGGGGTGTGGCCAAATATCTGAATCCGGAGATTGGTAGCGACCCGCGTGTGTTGAAATACGAAGGTGTAGATGCTGATGGTTATGCCACATTCTCTACCCCCGCTTCTATCAACGGCAATATAAAGACATGGGTTCCCAACCACTCTATTGGCCAGTGCTGGTATGCATCTATTGGAGTTAGATATATTTTCAACTAATTAATAAAGTCAAGAAACAATGAAATTAAGATATATTCTTCCAACGTTTGTTGCAGCAATAGCCATGTTGGCAAGCTGCTCGGATGCTGATTACGGTTACCACTTGAATAACGTAGAGCTGTCTTCCTCGTACGTTTCCATTCCTATGGCTGGTGGTACGAGCAACATTACCATGAATGTGTCAGACACTTGGGCAATTGACACGACCGGTGTTTCACAATGGTTGACAGTTTCACCTATTAAGGGAGAAGCTGGCGACTCTGTAAAGGTGTCGTTCACGGCTCCTGCCACGCTTGACGGTCGTTCGGCAGACCTGCTGCTTAGCTGTGGCGGCAATGCTCAGCACATCAATGTGATACAAGGATTGCCAACAGTCTCTCCGGCAACTTGTCAGGAAGTGATTGACGGTCCGGACAGCAAGACCTATATGGTAACCGGTATATGTACGGCGATTACCAATACCAAATATGGTAACTGGTATCTGGAGGATGGCACCGGCTCTATTTATATTTATGGTACGCTTGATGCAAAGAGCAATACGCAGAACTTCCTCAGCTGGGGATTGGAAGTAGGTGACGAGGTAACTGTACAGGGACCCAAGAAGACCTACGGCACAACTGTTGAGTTGGTTGACGTTACTGTGTTGAAAATCAACAAGTCGCTCATCAAGGTGGACTCTGTAGAGAATGCCGAGCTTCCTGTTGAGGGTGGCGAGTTCATCAGTTATCTCATTTGCAAGGGCCAGGGCGTTTCGGTGGAAATTCCTGAAGAGGCTAAGTCGTGGCTGTCCATCTCTTCAATCCAATCTTCTGGAACCAATACGGTGGTGAAGTTTAAGGCTGCTGCCAATGTTGGTGGAGATCGTAAGGTCAAAATTGTGTTCCATACCACGGATGGTAGCAAGGATTATACATCCGAGACCACTGTGAGCCAGCTTGGTGCTATCGTACCGGCAACGGTAGGTGAGTTCCTTGCTGCAGAAGTGGGTGACACGCAGTATCGTGTGACTGGTGTAATAGAGAATATTAAAAACACCAAATACGGTAATTTCAATCTTAGGGATTATTCCGGTAGTGTTTACGTCTACGGATTAGCCGACTTTACAGCCAAAGGCTATAAAGAGGGCGATATAGTTACCTTGGTAGGTAAGCGCGGAGAATACAAAGGTTCGCCTCAGATGATTGGAGCCGTTGCAGAAAATCACGTAGTGGTGACTCCGGCTTCGGTAGCTGACGTACTTGCCAAAGACGACGACCCTAATACCTATTATATGGTGAAGGGTGAGGTGACGAAAATAGCCAATGCCAGCTATGGTAATCTGAATATCAAGGACGGCGATTCAGAGATTTATCTCTATGGTTGCTACCCAACTATCAACGCCCAAGGTGACGACCGCAAGGGTCTTGTGGACGCTGTCGGCCTGAAAGTGGGCGATGTGCTTACGGTTATTGGGGCCAAGAGTTCTTACAAAGGCACTCCACAACTTATCAATAGTATGTATGTAAGTCACGAAAGCCATTAAGACATACGTAAACAGTATATAATAAATAAAGTCATGCCAACGTTTTTGGCATGACTTTATTTATTATTGTGTATTTGGACATAACCATCTATTGGTCAAGGATCTATATGTGCCATCTGTTGCCGCGCTTGGCGCGTTGGGGTGTCGAAGGAGCCGTAAACGAACTGCTACCACCTCGTGCCACGCCGCGATATTGCATCCACCGAGAACGTATCTTTGCAACATAGTCTACAGTTTCTGCGCCTCGCATATAGCCGTGTTTCACAACGGCATCATTATAATAGGTGGGGCTGCTGAGTTTTTGCACAAACTCTTGCACCTCTCTCCATCGATAGGGGTTTCGTCCATATTTGCGAGTCAGTGCCATGGCATCCCTGATATGGAAATGCCCGCCATTGTAGCTTGCCAGCACATAGGATATCCGTTCGGATGCAGGCACATCTGCAAAGAGTTCGTTTAGTTCTCTGATATACTTGGCCGCCGCTGCAATATTGTCTTCAGGGTTGTAGATGCGATTGTGGTCTAATCCAAGATGTGTAGCAGTGGCTGGCATAATTTGCATCAGTCCACAAGCCCCTGCCCACGAACGAGCCTGAGGGTCGAAAGTGGATTCCTGGTAACACTGTGCTGCCATGAGTCTCCAGTCCCATCGAGCTATTGGAGCGTATTGTTGGAAATATCTGTCGTAATGTGAAATAATCCCTTCTGAGCGATTGAGCATTGGAGAATACACTCTGCGCGTCACACTGCGAGTGGATAACAAGAAACGTTCGCGCTGATAAACCTCGTTAATCATTTCCGGTTTGAACCATCCATTCAAGGTGTCTGCCAATTCCTTGTTATCACTTTGCACTGCCCATGCTGTTTGCAACGAATCTACTTTTGCGCCTGCAAACTTTACTCCCTTGATGTTTTTGGGTAATTGGACCGCAACAATATCGGCATCGCCTTTCTTGAGACGTGAAACCAGTTCTGTCGTATCTTTGCATAATTCGACACGCAACGAGACACCCAGTGTATGGGCAAATCTCTCACACAGCATGTATTGTAATCCCATTCCCCGACCATGATAATCGTAATAGGTATCTGGTCCGGAAAGGGTGAGCATGATGATTTCGCCATTGCTGACAATATCATCGAGTCTAAAAGCATTGCTTGTAGGGATGGGCTCCTCACCAAGTTCACTTCCCCATGGCGTAACTTCTGGACGTTGTTGCTCCGCACACGAAACAACAAGCAAGGAAGCCACTATAGGTGCCACGAGGTATAAATGTCGCATAATAACTTGATTTGGTCACAAAAGTACAACTTTTATTGCACATATACTTAAAAAACAGTACATTTGCATATAATTTTAAGATAATTAATAGAAACCAAACAAGTCAAGTTATATGTTAAGAATTGCCGTACAATCTAAGGGTCGTCTTTACGATGACACCATGAATTTGCTTCAAGAAGCGGATATTAATGTGTATCCGAGCAAGCGCTCCTTATTGGTGCAGAGTTCTAACTTTCCACTTGAAGTATTGTTTCTTCGTGACGATGATATTCCACAGAGTGTGGCAAGCGGTGTAGCGGACATTGGCGTGGTAGGGGAGAACGAGTTTGAAGAACGTCAGGAGGAAGCCCAGATTATTTCTCGACTCGGCTTTTCCAAGTGTCGACTGTCGTTAGCGGTCCCCAAAGCGATAAAATATCCGGGTCTGCAATGGTTTGAAGGACGTAAGATAGCCACATCATACCCAGGCATTTTACAGCGTTATCTTAACAAGAACGGACTTAAAGCCGACATTCATGTGATCACAGGCTCTGTCGAAATAAGTCCGGGGATAGGACTTGCCGACGCAATTTTCGATATTGTCAGTTCGGGGTCTACGCTTGTACACAATAACCTAAAAGAGGTTGAAGTGGTGATGCAAAGTGAGGCTTTGCTCATCGGTAACTGGAAAATGGACGATGAGAAACACGCTGTATTAAACGAAATGCTCTTCCGTTTCGGAGCTGTAAGGGCTGCAAAAGCAAAGAAATATGTCATGATGAACGCGCCGAAGGATAAGATTAAGGAAATCACAGGAGTGTTGCCCGGCATAAAGAGCCCAACTATTATTCCTCTATCTGACCCGGAATGGTGTGCCATTCATACCGTACTTGACGAAAAACGGTTCTGGGAAATCATAGGAAAGTTGAAAGATCTCGGTGCACAGGGGATACTTGTTACGCCTATTGAGAAAATGATATTATAACCAAGACATTATGTATATTACAAAATACCCACCTAAAAGCAAATGGAGTTCTATTGTTGAACGTCCACAACTGGATGTATCGCAATTGAATGAGACGGTGGGTGGTGTTCTCAAAGATATTCAAGAACGTGGCGATGAAGCTGTAAAGCAGTATGAAGCCAAGTTTGATCATGTGCAACTCGAAACGTTGATAGTGAGCCAGGAGGAGATAGAGGAAGCCATGCAACAGGTTTCTGATGAGCTAAAGTCCTCGCTCGAGTTGGCGCATCACAATATCTACAAGTTCCATGCAGCCCAGGCATTCAAAGGCGATAAGATAAAAACCGCTGACGGTGTGGTATGTTGGCAGAAGAGTGTAGCCATCCAGAAAGTTGGATTGTACATACCCGGAGGCACTGCTCCGCTTTTTTCCACTGTTTTGATGTTGGCTACACCGGCCAAAATAGCGGGGTGCAAGGAAATCGTATTATGCACACCTCCAAACCGGGAAGGTAAGGTTCATCCTGCCATCTTGACAGCAGCGCATATTGCAGGAGTAAGCAAGATCTTCAAAATCGGTGGTGCACAAGCAATTGCAGCAATGGCTTATGGCACACAATCAGTGCCCAAGGTGTATAAAATATTTGGCCCGGGAAATCCGTATGTGATGGCTGCCAAACAGCAAGTCAGTCTTCACGACGTAGCTATAGATATGCCGGCCGGACCGAGCGAGGTGTGTGTTATTGCTGATGACAGCAGCAACGCCGAGTTTGTTGCCGCTGATTTGCTGTCGCAAGCAGAGCATGGCGTCGATTCTCAAGTTATTATGATATCCACATCTGAGTCGATGCTTCATAAGGTAGAGGAGCAAATAAAGATTCAACTCGAAAAGCTCCCTCGCAAGGAATTGGCTGCCAAGACGCTGGAAAACTCGAAACTTGTTTTAGTGCATGATGCTGACGAGGCCATGGAGTTGAGTAACGCCTATGCCCCAGAGCACCTCATCTTGTCTACCAGGAATTTTGAGGAACTGGCGGAAAAGGTCATTAATGCAGGCAGTGTGTTCATGGGGCAATGGTCTTGTGAAAGCGCGGGCGATTATGCCAGCGGGACGAATCATACTTTGCCCACTCATCAATATGCTACTGCATACAGTGGAGTCAATCTGGACAGCTATTGCCGTAAGATTACGTTCCAACATCTGTCGGAAGAAGGGGTGAGAAGCATTGGCGATGCCGTGATAAATATGGCGGAAAATGAACAACTAGAAGCCCATGCCAATGCCATGAGGCTGAGGATGAATACTATTAAGGCAAAGAAATAGAGATAGGAGTCTGAATCAAGGAAGGAAAGAAAGATGAAGGATTTACAAGCATTAGTTCGTGATAATATATGGAAATTAGCACCCTACAGTTCTGCCCGGAATGAATATTCCGGACATGACGCACATGTATTCCTTGATGCCAACGAGAATCCTTATAACAAACCTTTCAACCGTTATCCCGACCCGCTCCAATGGGAGTTGAAAAAAGAGCTTTCCAAAGTAAAGCAAGTCGCTTTAGAAAATATATTCCTGGGCAATGGCTCGGATGAAGCTATCGACCTAGTATATCGCGTATTCTGCCGCCCTCAGCACGATAATGTTGTGGCAATAGAGCCCACCTATGGCATGTATAAGGTTTGCGCGGACATCAACGATATCGAATATCGTCCCGTGTTGTTGGACAACAACTATCAGCTTAATGCCGACAATATGCTTGCCGCTTGCGATGCCAATACGAAGGTGATTTGGCTTTGTACGCCAAACAATCCTTCCGGAAATAACCTGCAGCAAGAGGAGATAGAGAAGTTGCTGAACGAGTTTAGCGGCATTGTGGTGATTGATGAGGCCTATAGCGATTTCTCGACGGCAGAGCTGTTCCGTAACAAGCTCGATAAGTTCCCCAATATGATAGTACTTAACACGATGAGCAAGGCGTGGGGATGTGCTGCAATCCGACTGGGTATGGCGTTCGCAAGCAAAGAAATCATCGAATTGTTCAACAAGGTGAAATATCCATACAATGTCAATTTACTTTCACAGCAACAGGCGCTCAATTCGCTGAAGCACCGCGAAGACGTTGAAAAATGGGCTACCTTGCTTTTACAGGAACGCAGACATCTGATGAAGGCGTTTGCAGATCTTCCCATCTGTGAGCAGGTTTATTCTTCCGATGCCAATTTCTTTTTAGCAAGAATGACCGATGCACAGGCAGTCTATGATTATTTGGTTGAGAAAGGAATTATCGTGCGTAACCGAACACACATCCAATTGTGCCAAAACTGCTTACGCATTACAATAGGGACAAAAGGCGAGAATACCGAACTGCTCAGCGCTTTAAGACAATATAAATAACTGTAGATTAGTACTTTATCATACGAATCCCTCATTTTTCGCGACTGGGAAAAATGAGGGATTCTTGCGATTAAATTACCTTCCTGTATGCGTCATCATTTGCGATGGCCATTGTGATTTCCTCGATTATGACCGTTGTTACCGAACTTCCGGCCTTTCATATTCTTTTTATATATATTGTTATGGCCTCGGCTTTTTCCAAATTTACGGTCATTCTGTTTCATATACTTGTCGAAATGTGAATGAGAGCCGTTTCGTCTCATATAAACGTCATCATGTGGACGGGACGGTTTGTTCCATTTATGGTTCTTATAATAGTGTATGGGGCGTCCGCCACAATAGTGCACATAGGCACGGGGCCGCGCGCGATAGTAGTGATGGTGTCCATATCGGTTGTAGATACGCCAGCTCCATCGGTTGTTGGCCCAGTAGACCGGTCGATAGAAATAATTGGCCCTGATATATACACTGTACTGCCAGGGAGCAAGTATGATGCGGAATAGCGTGTTACGACGTGACCAATATGAGCCATACAAATGCCGACGGTGGTTGACTGACATCAGATAATCAAGGTTTATCTCGTAGGCAGCCTCGTATTGGTCATCGGTAAGGTTGAGTTCGTATGCCATTTTATCGGTAAGAAACAGTGCTTCTCTCCTTGCTTCTTTATATGACATTGCGCTGGCAGATGTCGCTATCGCGACCATCATAGCCAAAATCATCATTAACTTCTTCATAGTCGTTGAGTTTATATCGTTCTACATCGAGTTATCACTTCTTGTTGTATATCACAAAGATATAATATAATAAGGAGCATAGTGAGGGTAAATACCTAAACTCCGGGTAGGTTTTCCCTATAGATAATATGGAAACCTATATGAGGAGGTAATCTAACGTTTTCTGTTTTTATGGCAACGTACTTTGGGTAAAACGCTGAGGATATCTGGTAGAAGACAATTTATTACAACCCAGAAAAGGGTAACAATAGCATAAATTATTAAGAATTAATGACTAAACAAGCCTTAATAGTAGAAAATATCACTAATTTTGTAATTGAGTTGATATTCTTGACATCCAATGTGAAACGAATTTATACCATGTATACTCGAATATTCTTATTAAAAAATAACAAATCATGAAAAAGAAAACATTTCTTTTAAGTTTAGCGTTTGTTGCCGTCGGTGCGTTTGCTCAGACAATTTCGTCAGGCATAGACGTGAACAACCTTGACCGCAGTGTGCGTCCCGGTGATGATTTTTACCACTATGCAGCTGGCGGATGGTTGAAAATGCATCCTCTGGATGCCGAGCACCCGGACAACGGAGCGTTTACCGATCTCTATGAGCAGAATCAGACACGCATTCAGGAACTGATATTGCAATATGCCAACAGCCCGCAGGAGCAGGGCTCATTAGGCCAGAAAATCGGTTCTCTATACAATCTGATGATGGACAGCGTGCGGCTTAACAAAGAGGGAAGTGCTCCACTGAAAGCTACGCTGGACAAAATTGCCAACATCAATAACCGCAAAGAATACCAGCTGGTAACGGCGCAACTCGATCGCAACGGTGAAAGCACCATGATGTTTGGCATGGGATGCGGCGCTGATATGCGCAATGCCGACTGGAACTTGGTGAGCATAGGGCAAGGTGGGCTCGGCCTTGGCTCGCGCGACTATTACGTTTCAGAGGACGAGCAAAACAAGCGTGTGCTGAATGCCTACAAAGACTATCTGAAAAACATTCTTGTGTTGGCCGGCAACGACGAGGCTACAGCACAGCAAAAGATGGAAGCCGTACTTGCCATAGAAACGCGCATTGCCAAGGTGAGCTATGACAAGGTTAAACTGCGCGATGTGGATGC
Source organism: Prevotella sp. (assembly GCA_050946435.1). Lineage (GTDB taxonomy): Bacteria > Bacteroidota > Bacteroidia > Bacteroidales > Bacteroidaceae > Prevotella. Next base: position 46,262 of record JBMNUU010000011.1, on the reverse strand, counting down.
CAACTACCATAAAATGACCTACGTGCAGCTCATCAACGATTTCCCGGGCATAGATTGGGGCAATGTGTTCCTGGCCAGTGGTTTCCCGGCATTCGACCATGTAGATGTGGGGCAGCCTGAGCCAATCCATGAGGTTGAAAAAATATTGGCGGAGGCTTCGCTCGATGACCTCAAGGCCTATGCTGAGGTACGTGTCATTGCCGGGGCTTCGAGCCAGTTGAGCGATGATTTCCGTGCCGAAGCTTTCAAGTTGAGCTCGGCGATTAGTGGCGTGAAACAGGACAGGCCTCGATGGAAACGTGCGGTTTCGCTGGTGAGCAGCACATTGGGCGAAGCCATAGGCAAGCTCTACGTGGAGAAATACTTCCCGGAAAGTTCCAAAAAGCAAATGCTCGACTTGGTGCACAACTTGCAGACGGCTTTGGCACAGCGTATAAACGAAGCAACATGGATGGGAGCGGAAACCAAGGCACAGGCCGTAGACAAATTGGATAACTTTATTATTAAGATAGGTTACCCTGACAAATGGAAAGACTATAGCGGTTTGCGGGTCGACGAGCGTCTCTCGCTGTATGAGAACCTGCAAAATATCAGCCGTTGGGCTACCGATAAGTATATTGCCGAACGTGTAAACAAAAAGGTGGACAAGAGCCGTTGGGGTATGACGCCACAGACGGTGAATGCCTATTACAATCCAACTACCAATGAAATTTGCTTCCCTGCAGCCATCCTTCAGCCGCCGTTCTTTGACCCCGAGGCCGACGATGCGGTGAACTATGGGGCTATCGGCGGTGTGATTGGTCACGAGATGAGTCACGGTTTTGACGACCAGGGCTCACAGTTCGACAAGACTGGTAATCAACGCAATTGGTGGACAGAATCTGATAAGAAGAATTACAGAGCACGCACAAAAGTACTGGAAGAGAGTTTCTCCAAATTCGAGGTTTTGCCGGGTGCAAAAGTAAACGGAAAACAAACGCTGGGAGAGAACATTGGAGACAACGGCGGGCTGAACATCGCCTTCCGCGCATTGCAAAACGAAATGAAAAAGAAGAATCTTGGCAAGATAGACGGTTTTACCCCGGAACAGCGTTTCTTCTTGGCCTGGGCCCGTGTGTGGGCATCGAATGCTTCACCCGAATATGTGAAGTATCTTCTCACGGTGGATGTACATTCCCCGAATATGGCCCGTGTGAATGCTGCTTTGCCACATATCGACGCATGGTATGATGCATTCAAAATCAAAAAGAGTGACAAGATGTATCTGCCTAAGAAACAGCGCGCACATATTTGGTAGTTCTGTTGGGAAAAGACCAACCGAAAAAACTATCGAAGTTAAAGACTCTATGCGGTCACAGGTTTAGCACGTCGGAAGATTATCGATAGTGAAAACCTAAGAAATAGATGCCGATTTCCGGAAACGGGGTCGGCATTTGTTGTTGCTGTCATGACGTCTTTTCACTATGTCCCAAGATTGTCCTAATTTTCCGTTTGTAAAATTGGATTACCTTTTTTCGGTGATTATTTTTATAACATCTGGAGCAAAAAGGGCTATTTTTTCTTTGTCGCAACCGATTTGGGAGAACTACCCAAAAGCAACGATGGTGCGGTTATTATCTCGCCATACTATGGTTTGGCCTTAACGGCGACGCGGAAGAGCCCCTTTCACATTGCGGTTGAACCTCTTTTGTCATGCCATTCGATATCCAACGGCGGGTGACAAAGTTAGAGTTACAAGAGTGCGTTTCTGAAAATGTCTGATTATCAATGTGTTGTAATATTTTGTATTTTTCGCATATTTTGGATGGAGGCAAGTTCGGTTTTGAAAATGAGCAGCATAAATGGTCGCTTGTAAATAAAAATACGAACATACTATATATTAAAATGATATCAAACAACAACTATTTAGGACACTCCAATTGAATTTGTGTTTGGCAGAGCTCTTGTTAAGTGTTGGTGAGCTCTTATAGTGTTTTTCGTCCTTTTATTTGTCAGTTTTTCCTCTTTGCTTATCATTTTTGTTGTGCCACTTTGTCAGTTGCGCTCTAATGGCATACCGTTTGTAAAATAATGAGCGGATAGTAACGTCCAGACTTGCATTGATAAATAACAAATAAAAATAAAGATATAATTATGGGAAAGATTATTGGAATTGATTTAGGAACTACAAATAGTTGCGTTGCCGTATTCGAAGGCAATGAGCCTGTAGTAATCACCAATTCGGAAGGTAAGCGTACAACTCCTTCTGTGATTGGTTTTGTGAAAGATGGTGAGCGCAAGGTGGGCGACCCTGCAAAGCGTCAGGCTGTAACCAACCCTACCAACACCATTTATTCTATTAAGCGTTTCATGGGTGAAACCTATGAGCAAAGCCGCAAGGAGGCAGAACGTGTACCTTATAAAGTAATCAACGATAATGGTTATCCAAAGGTAGACGTTGAGGGTGCGGCCCATCCTTACACCCCACAGGAGATTTCTGCGATGGTGTTGCAGAAGATGAAAAAGACGGCAGAGGATTACCTCGGTCAGGAAGTGACCGATGCGGTGATTACGGTCCCTGCTTATTTCTCTGATTCACAGCGTCAGGCTACAAAGGAAGCTGGTCAGATTGCAGGCCTCAATGTGCAGCGTATTGTGAATGAGCCTACTGCAGCTGCCTTGGCCTATGGTGTGGACAAGGCCAATAAAGACATGAAGATTGCTGTGTTCGACCTTGGTGGTGGTACGTTTGATATTTCCATCCTTGAGTTTGGCGGCGGTGTGTTCGAGGTGCTCTCCACGAATGGTGATACCCACCTTGGCGGTGACGATTTCGACCAGGTGATTATCGACTGGTTGGCCAATGGCTTCCAGAGCGATGAAGGTATCGACCTGCGCAAAGACCCGATGGCTATGCAGCGTTTGAAGGAAGCTGCTGAGAAAGCAAAGATCGAGTTGTCGTCTACAACCTCAACCGAAATCAACTTGCCATACATTTCTGCTGAAGGCGGCGTGCCCAAGCACTTGGTGAAGACGTTGACTCGTGCTCAGTTCGAGCAGTTGGCTCATGAGCTGATTCAGAAGTGTCTTATTCCTTGTCAGAATGCTATGCGCGACGCCGGTCTGCAACCTTCGGAAATCAACGAAGTGATTCTCGTGGGTGGTTCAAGCCGTATCCCTGCTGTGCAGACACTGGTGAAGAACTACTTTGGCAAGGAGCCTTCTAAGGGTGTGAATCCTGACGAGGTGGTAGCCGTGGGTGCTTCTATCCAGGGTGCCATCTTGAACAAAGAGGGTGGAACTGGTGACATTGTTCTCTTGGACGTAACACCATTGACTCTTGGAATTGAGACAATGGGTGGCGTGATGACCAAATTGATTGATGCCAACTCAACCATTCCTTGCAAGAAGAGCGAGACGTTCTCTACTGCCGTAGATAACCAGACGGCCGTGACCATCCATGTGTTGCAGGGTGAGCGTCCAATGGCTGCTCAGAACAAGAGCATCGGACAGTTCAACCTCGAGGGTATAGCTCCTGCTCGTCGTGGTGTTCCACAGATTGAGGTAACATTCGATATTGACGCTAACGGTATTTTGAACGTAAGTGCCAAGGATAAAGCTACGGGTAAAGAGCAGAAGATTCGTATCGAGGCATCGTCTGGTCTGAGCGATGAGGAAATTGAGCGTATGCGCAATGAGGCTAAGGCCAACGAGGAAGCTGATAAGAAGGAACGTGAGAAGGTGGATAAGATGAATCAGGCCGACTCAATGATTTTCACCACGGAGAACTTCTTAAAGGATAATGCTGACAAGATTCCGGCAGACCAGAAGCCTGCTATCGAAACGGCTCTCCAACAGCTTAAAGATGCCCACAAGTCGGGCGATGTAGCCGCCATCGATACTGCCACTGCAGCTCTGAACCAGGCTGTGCAGGCTGCCAGTGCTCAGATGTATCAGGGCGGACAGGCTGGACCTCAGCCGGGTGCCGATCAGGGTAGCGCATACCAGGGCTATCAGGGTGGTGCCGGTGCACAGTCCTCTCAGTCTCAGGATTCTAAGGACGACATCCAGGATGCCGACTTTGAGGAAGTGAAGTAAGACCAGATACCTGATAAAATTTAATAAGAAAAGGGGTGTAGATTAACAATCTACGCCCCTTGTTCTTTTTAATAACTTCGTTCTTTATCTGATTCTTATCGTTATATGGCTTATATTATGCAGCATAATATTGACATGACACCTACAGATAAGAAAATACATTTTATACCTTTTAGTTACACTTAATTACTTTTGTTGATTAAGTTAACCACGAAATATTACCGTCAAACAATTTTGCAAGTTGCTGTCGATTTAGCCATATGGTCTTTCTTTCCAGCTTGACATCAAGTTGAGTTCTGCCATCTTCTAATGACTTCCTATTGTTATATAGGCTAAGATATGAATAATCTTCTATGGTTTACTTATCTTATTATCATTTTTATCAGCGCCCGCCACGTCTCTTTTGTCGTTATTCTTCCGGCAGCATTGTAATTGTGATGTAGCTGGTGCCTTTCAGAAATTCTTTCATAAATTCGCAAATGCTTTCCGGAGTTTGCTCGCTGACTATCTTCTGATAATCGGTATGCAGGTCAAGTCCGTGTTTATAAGCCGCCTCGATAACTGTCATCCAGTATTTGTTGTTTCTGACAGCACTCTTGGCCTGCTTCAGCATAAGCTCCTTCACATTGGCGAGCATCGAAGCATCACAAGTGTGCGTGAGGTTTTTCACTTCCTCTTTCATGATGTGCATGGCCTCGTCTTTCATCTCCGGCTTCATCGGGCAATAGGCCAGGAGTGTCATGTGATGCTCGTCATCGTCGATAGCGGAGCTTCCCTGTGCGCCACAGGAATAGGCTGCGCCTGCTTCTTCACGAATTTTATCAATATACACCATACTCAATATTTGGCCTGCAATGTCTATCTTAATGCTGTTTTCCAGGGTATATGGCATCTTTTCGTTTCGCCAAAACATGTATGAAATGGCTTTGGGCGTTTGCATACTCCTCGTGAATGTGTTGTGAGCATCACCCTTTCTAACGATAGACACCCGTTTGCTCTTGGGGTTTTTGCCTTTGGAGGGTAGGGAACCGAGGTATTTGCAAATCAATGGACGAATGGTTTGTTCATCAAAGTTTCCCATGATCATGAATACCCATCCATTGGCATTTGCCGTGCGCTCTTTGGCCATAGCAAGAATACGGTCATAGGATATTTCTTTCAGATTGTAGAGTTTCATGGGCTTCAAGCGAGGATTGTGCCCGTATAATGTTGCTGTAATACTGTCGCTCAAAGCTGTTTCGGCAGTCAGACTACGGTTTTTCAGTGATAATTCAATGCGGTTCATGAAGCCGTTGAAAGCTTTTTCGTCTTTGCGGATGTCGGTGAATTTGAGATGTACAAGCTGCAACATGGTCTCAACATTATTAGGGGTAGCATTTGCACTTACCATCATGTTTCTTTCATCCATGCTGAGGCTTGCTTTGGCCATCTTTCCGGCCAAGGCCTTTGACAGTTCTGAAGAAGTGTATTTGCCTAATCCGCTGATACCGATTACACCATTGAAGACGTTAGTGTTGGTGTAATCTTCCGGCCCGTAAAGGGAAGCTCCACTGCCCCCTTCGCCCACAAGTACTACCTGGTCTTTCTTGAATAGAGTTTTTTCCAACAGTACGGTAATACCATTGGATAATTTCAACTCTGTATAGCCGAACTTGTCATTGTGGATTTCTTTCTTGATTTTGCCCGGTTTAGGGAGTTCCGTGATGAGGGGTTCGGTCTTGACATGGTCCACATACGCGGGCAGGGTGGCCTGACGTGCTTCGTGTATGGCATTGAGAAGCTGCGCCTCTGTGGGATATTTTATGCGGACTCGTGCGTTGTTGAAATTGAGGATAACCATGTTTCGGTTTGTACTGGGCAGGAGTTCTCTCATCATATCGTTGACGGATTGTAATGGAACGCTTGCCACAATCTGCTTCATCAAGCCGTAATAGTCGTCTACGGAAATAATGGGCTCATTGGTCAGGAAATGATTTTTATATGTATTGCAGAGCTGCATATTGAAAAGATTGTCCCTGTTGGTGTATGCCTTTTCAAGATAGCCGAGTGTGCTGGCCTTGTAGCGCTCGAATTCTGTTGGTGTGAATCCCTGCTCTGCAGCACGACGCGCTTCCATGAAGAGTGATTGGAGACACTCTTCTATTCTGCCAACATCTTTTGGAGCAGCAGAGAGTGAAAAAGCTGATTTTGTTTTGGCAAAGATGAAGTTACCGTCTGAAGCACTTGCGCTCACATAGGGACAGTCTGTTTTGAGGGCTGCCTCTGCATATCTCTTGTTCAGCATACTCAGCACGGCACCCTGCACATACTGATAGACCAAATAAGATATGTCGCCTTTCAAGGAATCGGGATAGGCATCGTGCTTGATCATCAAATCCAGACTGCATGAGCGCATCTCGAAGTCCTTATCAATAATGACAATGGGATCGTCGTTGTCGGGAACGGACTCGTCAATGATTTGGGCTTGATTTTCAGGATTCTTGATGTCACCGAATAATTGCTTAATCATCTTTTCCGTATGTTCCACATCAATATCGCCAACAACGATAAGGGCCTGGTTAGACGGGTGATACCATTTCTCGTAGTAGTCTCTGAGCTCCTTATATTTAAAGTTGTCTACGACGCTCATCAGTCCCATAGGATATCGTACACCATATTTTGAACCGGGATAAATCTTTGGAAGGTTGCGTTCCAGCATGCGGTTGCTCGCACTTGTGCGCTGTCGCCATTCTTCATGGATTACGCCCCTTTCCTTATCGATTTCTACGGGATCTAATGTCAGTTCATTTGCCCAATCGTGCAAGATGAGAAGACAGGAGTCGAGGGCGCTTTGACGAGTGGTGGGCACATTGTCAATATTGTACACAGTCTGATCAATGGCTGTATAAGCATTGATGTCTTGTCCGAACTGCACGCCAAGACTTTCGCAATATTTGATAACTTGATTTCCGGGAAAATTCTTTGTACCGTTAAAGCACATATGCTCCAAGAAATGGGCCAATCCTCGTTGACTTTCTTCCTCTTGTATAGAGCCTACTTTTTGCACGATATAAAAATTTGCCCTTTTCTGCGGCCATGCATTGTAGCGGATATAATAGGTCAAACCGTTTTCGAGTTGGCCTATGTGCACATTCTTATCGATGGGGATTGGAGTCGACTGTTGGGCTTGCGCGATGACGACTATACTGAAAAGGAATAATGAGAAAAAGCTTCTTAGCTTCATAATTTAAATCTAAATCAAATCAGACAGATGGTTATAAATCAATAGGGGAGGGCGGTTGAGTTGTACCGACCTCCCCAATTATGGATAAATGAGTTGACGAAGTCTTTATTTCTTTGGAGGAGTTTGCGTGTCATAATACAAATCGCCGGAGAGAATTTGCTTGACTCTCTTCACCATCTCATCACCGCGCAAAGACATTGATATGATCTTTCCTTCCGGATCGATTAAAACCGTCTTGGGAATAGCATCGATACCAAGATATTTCACTGCAGGAGAGCCCCATGCAAAAAGATCGGAGCCATGTACCCATCCTGGTTTCTGCATATCATGTTTCTTCAGCGCGTCGAGCCATAGCTGCTTTTTATTATCAAGCGAGAAGCTGATGAGCACAAATTTGTCCTGATGTGCCAAACCGGCTTCGTAGACTTCTTTGATTTTCGGCATCTCACGCAGACACGGTCCACACCATGAAGCCCAGAAATCGAGCAGGACATATTTGCCCTGGTAATCGCTGATATGCTTTACTTCACCTCCTACAAGAGGGATTGTGATATCGGGGATATCGCTTCCTTGACTTATATCGATGGCTTTGACAGTATTGCTGAAAGAACGATAATAAGGATGATTGTGCAAAACGGGAGAAATAGAGGCCACAAGTTTTTCGTTAAACTCTTTTTCATAAAGATAAGAGAGTTCGCGCTCAAGCATGAGGGGGGCCAACGGTGAGTCGTTATGCTCTATCAAGAAACGAATCCGTGCGGCATTACACCGGAGTAATGCTGCGGCGCCCACTTGGAGTCTCTGGTTCATTCCCTCCTCGGAGTCGACATAAGCTTCTCCATGTTCTTTGGTCATGGCATTTACAACGACATTCTGTTCCTCCGTAGCTTTTCTTTCAAAAGAACGATATTGGTTGTACAGCTCATTCGTAACAGTGCCTGTGGCAAGAGAACCTGTGGGGAAAGCGGCGTCTCTTACATGAATCTTCACTTCGCCCGGCTCTACCCATACAGGTATGCTGCCATTGTCAAATCCCGTAATGAAATACATCAAGACTGGGTCGTCGGCCTTTAGCGTATGTTCGAATTTGAAGCTCTTGTTGCTTACCGACGTGGAATCTATGGGAATCAGTCTGTCGTATTCATCGAGATAATTCAGATACAACTTTGTGATTTCCTTTTTTGTGTATCTAAGTAGGTCTTTATCCATCGTACCGTTGATAACACATTTGCTTTGCGCAAATGAGGATGTGGAAAAGGCTGTTAGTAAGAATACACAGCATAAGTATTTGGCAATATGTGCCAATGATAGTTTATGATTATTCATAGGATTCTTCCCCCTTCATTATATTGGTTACTTTTTTCAGCATTTCTTCTCCCCTGAGATCGAATGCAATGATCTGCCCCTTTGGATTGATCAATACCGTGCGGGGAACGGCGGATACATTATAGAGCTTCACGGCAGGTGAATTCCATCCCTGCAATGTGGAGATGTGTATCCAGTTCTTGTGAGTAAGTTCGTTGCGCGCAATGCAATTGGTCCAATCTTTTTCTTTATCGTCAATCGAAAAACTGAGAATAACAAAGTTTGAAGCATTCTCGGATTCTTTCATAGCCTGTTTCATAAATGGGAATTCTCTGCGACAGGGAGCGCACCAGGAGGCCCAGAAGTCTATGAATACGTATTTCCCCTTTAAATCTTCCAGCGTGACGGTCTTTCCGTCGGGTGTTTTCCCTGAAAGTTCAGGAGCAACAGAGCCTACTACCATATTAGCAGAACGCATCATATTGACCATTTCGTTATAGAGAGGATGTGATCTTAGCGTATAAGGCACAGCGCGCAAGAGTTGTCTTTCTAATGCCTTGGGGCCGAAAAGGTGGAACAAACTGTAACGCATTACATAGAGTGAAACGGGAGAATCGAGATGATTGCACACGAATTCCATCATTTGCGCTCTATGATCAACGCTATTGGTAAAATAGATAGAACGATGATAGGGCATAAATGCTTTATCGTCGTTTAAGATGTTTTCAGGAAGCGTTTTCCTTGCATTGCTAAGGCGCTCTCTTGCCTGTATCATAGCGTTGGAATTCAACTTGTTGAATTCGTGTAGCACATCATTGGCAGGAGTACCGGAAACGTCGGCTCCAACAGGAAACTTTGCACTGAAGGGCAAGACTTTTATTTCTCCGGGTTCTGCAAAGAATTGTATTGAGCCATTATCAAATCCCGTAATGTGATAGGTTTCCACAAATTCTGGAGCTGTCGCCGTGAATTTAAACGATTTGTTTTTTACTATCGTAGAATCGAGTTTGATCTGCTGCCCATTTACCTCATGGCAAAGATATAGCTTCTCAATTTTCGCGGGAGTATAGCGCAATGAGTCGTTGGTCATGGTCCCACTAATAGTAAACTGCCTGGACTGTTGCGCATAGCCCATCGTAGCACTTATGGCCAATGAGAAAAGCACAAGCGTGATTTTACGTTTTCTTATCATAGTTGTTAATTTAATTTTTCCAGCAAGAATGCTTTTAATTTCTCGCCTCTGATGTTGGTTGCAATAATATTGTTTTGTGCGTCTAAGACGAAAATGGCAGGAACTCCTGTGACGTTATACAGCTTTGTTAATTCGTCTTTCCATCCCTTTAAAGAGGATACTTGAATCCATGGAAGTCCATCCTTGACGACGGCATTGCGCCATTTCTCCTTATTTTCATCAAGTGATACACTTACGATCTCCAATCCTTTAGGATGCAATTGATTATAAATCCTAACCAAAGACGGATTGTTTAGTCGACATGGACCGCACCATGATGCCCAGAAGTCTATAATCTTGATTTTGCCGGGCATCTTGCTGAGCGTAAAGGAGCCGCCCTCCAACGTAGGAAGGGTGAAATCGGGAGCCTTTCGACCTTGGGTAGTCAGTCCAAGTCGGTCGACACGTTCCTTGAGAATCCTCCCACTCAGGCTTTGTTTTGCATTGGGACCCAATGCAGAATAAATCTTCATACTCTCATTGTATGGTGCATCTTTTTGCTCTGCTTCAGCCAATGCTAAGTAAGCCGGAATGATGTCATCATGACTTGAGAGAAACGCTGCCCGTTCTTTTTTTAGTTGATTACGCACCTCTTGGATGCTATCGTTGCATCGGCTTGCACTGGAATATTTCAAGGCACGCTTCAGACTGTCACACCGTTGCTGCATTTGCTCCATTTGTAAGAAAATGCTTTTAGTGTGGTTTTCATATTCTCGGAACGAATCTTGCAATGCACCTCCGCGAATATACCAGTCGTCTCCTTCTTTGAGCAGTGCTGTATATTTAGAACCGGGAGAGAGCAAGACAGGAAAGCCTCCCCCATAGCCCTCTACAGCTAAGATTGCTGCTGAGGCTTCTGAAATACTGGCATCCATCGAGAATCCGGCTGGTGTAAAACCGGTTTTAGCTATAGTGTCAACCTTGTTTTCTCCCGTTCTAACAATGAGGCACAAGTTGCCCGATTGGATACCGCCAACCTTACCGGTAATATGGATATTATCTTGCGCTGTTATGTTTTGAGACGCGAGAAGAAGGGATAAAGAAATTATAATTTTACAGAAACTCATTGTTTATAATTTGGAAGTTGATAATTGTATTCATGGACATATTGAATATCTATAATTTTCCCGAAGTGGGTGCCATCGTTGGCCACATCGTAAAAATTAATGGGATAGGTTGTGTCCACATCGGAGGCTGTTGTCAGCTTTAATTCAGTAACGGCGCCTTCGTTGCCTTTATTGAGCCCGAGGCTGAGATAAAGCCCTAAGTCTCCGGAATAGATGTTCTTGTTTTCTTCACGGATTTTCATGCAAGCGATACTGTATCCTTGCGGTGCAGAATAGAGGATGACCCGGTCACCATTGTCAACATCATACCTAATGAGATTAGCTCCATCTGCATAGAACAAATACTTTGTTGAGAACCACGCATTATAAAGAATGGTGCTTTTAACAGAAGGATTGAAGTTTTCCAACTGTTTTGCGCTAACTGTAAATGCAGCTGCATCTTCCGAGCCTTCACCATTTCCTTGATCATCCTTGCCACCCGTGAGAGGGGTCAATTCATATAAAAAGTACTGTTCTGCATTGCTGTCATAGAAGATAAAGAATGGATGCGCGGTTTCATAATTCTCTCTGTAATTTACGTAGGCATAGATAGCTTTTTTACCTACTGGATTCATAGCTGCCGACAGCGAAGAAAAGTCAACGTGTGCATCCTTTATCGGATTGTTGAGTTGGGCGTAATAAGCCATGTCTTCTGTCCAAATGCCGTATCCGTCGTCCTTGCTTACTCGCAGGAATCTATTGTTCTTGGCATCCCACATCACAAAGTCGTTTTCCGTACTTGTTGCAGCCGTAATCTGATAATCGTTTTCGCCCGAAGTCGAGGGATATTTGAAGCTTGGCAGCGCACGTGCAGATATGAATCTTCCATCTTTTCCAATTGCATAGTAGTAATCAGACTGATTGGAGGGGTCTCCAGTCGTACCAATTTGTTGAACAAAGAATGCGCCCTGTTCGCTTGCAGGAAGAACATAGTCTCGATAGTTGGTATATTTTGGCTTTAGTCCGAAAGGATGAAAAGCCTTGGTAATTCCGTCGTTATTGAATACGATGAAGCTGTTTGATTCATAGATGTTATTTCTATTATCGAAAGTCATCGTACTGTGGAACATCATTTTGTATGCATTTGCAAAAGGATTTTTTTCCTCCTCTTTATGAATCGTTGCATGCGCGTCTGTCCGCACATTGGTTTCTGTACCGACAACTTCTATATTTCCCAGTTTGGCATTACCTTGTTCGCCGTGTAGAACAAACAGACTGTTTTTGAATATTGGTCGTGTTGCTACATTAAACTCAGTATAATGCGCCAGGTCTGAAGTGCGATCAAGAATCTTTAGTAGGACATGGAACGTTGTATCTTTGCCGACAGGTATATTGACATCCAAATAACCTTTTGTTGTCACCGTGTCGACCACTTCCTGGCGGTTGCTTTTTTTATTGAGAGCATAGCGAATCCAATAGAAATCGAGGTTGTCCCAATTCTGTCCTATTGATTGTGTCAGATTGACTTCTATGCGCTTGTGAGTTTCCGATTCGTCCAAAGGTTGTGTAAATTCTATTAATTTCCCCATAAGCTTTTGAACGGCTTTAGGTGTGAAAGAAACGGAATCTATGGTGTTTAATGATTCAAAATTATAGTCATAAGACCCTTTATCCTCGTAGCAGGCAGTCATTAGTGTCGTGGCTGCAAGGACAGAAAATATATATTTGATATATCTTGCTTTCATAATGGTATCTCCTAATCCTTAAATATTATTCAACAATAGGGAATGAAAATCCATAAGTGCCATCTGCCATTTTTTCTCTAAATAGCTTGTTGCATGCCTTGATGGCTTCTTCACCACCTAAAGTGGAGTCCCAGTGTACGTCTCCCCATTCATTCATTACCGGGAACATCTGGTTGAGGACGAAGTCATCTCCTTTGTAATCCATCCATGTGTTTATCATGAACTGGTATTTCTCGGGAGAATACTCGCCGTAATACTGCCGGATGAGATCGCTTCCACCTTGCTCATCAGCCCATTGTTGGGGTTCAATGAGGTCGTATGCTACACCTTTAAACATCGGTACATAGAAAGACTCCTTGTAAGAGTCGCCAGTCCTCCAACCGTCCATATAGAATATGTTGTATTGTTCCATCATCATACCCACACACTGTTTGTTCAGTGATGTCAGTTGTTCTTCGTTTCCGCCGAAAGTCTTGTATTCGTTGGCAGAGTTAACTCCAAGGGCTGAGCAGATACCTACAAACGCTCCACTGGAATATTCTCCGAGATATTTGTCTTGCAGTGTTCCCCAATACCAAGGCTTTTGGTAGGAATATTGATTATCACTCACAAATGGAATATCAACGACTTGCTCTGCTTGCGGATTTTCTTGTTGCATTTTTCGCACTTGGTTAATTGCGTCCAGATTCCACTTCACAAATGAGTTATAGTCATTGGAGACATAAAAGCGATTGTCTTGTGTCATATTCACAAGAAAGATTTGCTTCTCTGCAGACCACTCTCCGAAATAATATCCTCCAAAATAAGCCCATTCATCAGGCATGCTGTATGTTTCGTTTACATAAATTTTAAATTCCTGATATCCTTTTATGCCTGCATGAAACTCGGAGCCGGGATCCTCCGTATTAAGATATACGACAGATGCCAACATGGTGTCTCGAACTTCGGGCCGTTGTACCATCACCGTAACGCTTTTGGTAATTGAATCCGGTTCGAATACAACTTCCGGGCAGACGACTTTTGCCTCACCATAACCATCTAAAGCTTTAGTACTTAGCACAACCTTTCGAGGGGTAGAGGAGAAGCTGCCCAATGCTTTCAGATTGAGTTTGACCGGAATCTCCATTGGTTTGTTCAATATGTAGTCAGCAAAGTTTATGGTCTTTGCAAGTTCCTCTTGAGTATCATAGTTGAAATATACTCCATTCTCGGAGTCGTCAAACACCGCAACCTCTTCTTGAGAGCATGCGGAGAAAACGCCACATGCGAAAAGGAGGAACATTATCTTATATAATAAATTCATTCTCGTCATAACGGTTCTAATGATTAAAGAATTGCCTATTTTGTTTCCGTTTCACTTTCACTATCACTGTCACTTGTCCATCCGTATTGTTTCTCGGCATCGGGCAATGGGAATTCAAATTTTTCTTTCGAAAGTGTGATTTCAGAATCATAGGGGAGATTGATGATCCCGTGTAATTTCAAGAAATACCAGTATTGTCCCTCTGCGTAGAATTCCTTGCGATATTCTTTATTAAGCGCAGTTATACGGGAATCTTCTGATGTGAATTTCTCATTTAAAGATGTTGAGTAGCCCCGCTTGTTTCTAACAAGATTGATGTAGTGCTCAGCATCTTTTAAATCAGGATTCATTTCACAAAGGATGTAATACATCTCCGGCAATCTGATCAAAGGTATTACTTCGTTAGAGTTTACTCTGTATTTCTTAGATAAGAGAATCTGTCTACCGTCGTGCTGATAGAATGCAGTGGATTTAGCTCTCATATCATCTCTGCGAGAACTGGTTACTTCAAAAAGCGAATTAAACTTTTCTGCATTGATGAAGTATTGTGTTGTTATTTTGTCACCATAGTCCCATACAGAGGCTAAATTATCCATCATATTATAATAGTTGAGTGCACAAATTGACTCGCTGAACATAGCAGGGTCGTCTTGATTGGAACTCAGAATTTCCAACCCACAGTGATCAATAACTTCCTTTGCACATTTTATTGCGTTTTCTGAATCTCCCTTATAGGTGTAAACCCGTGCAAGGAGGGCATTGATAGCATGATAGTTGAATCTAAATCTTCTCTCATTCTCTTTTAAGTTGAGGTCAGATTCGTATGCTAACAATTCCTTGGCTGCTGTCAAATCTTCTATTACTTTAGTCAGAATTTCTTCTGCCGGTAATAACGGTTGCTTGGAATTGTCTGCCACGATACGATAGGGTATGCTCTTTTTCTGCTTGGCAGTGTTGTCATTTTTATAGTTCCATGGCCCCCAGGCTCTTAAAAGATCAAAATGACAGAATGCCCTGATGGCCAAAGTCTCGCCCCTGAACATTTTTCTATTGGACTCATTCTTAATAACTCCGTTCCCATTGGCATCCAACCATTTTAGGAGGTTGTTGCAGTTTGCAATAATGTTATATTCGGCTTGCCATGCGGCTGCTATCCTCTGTTTGGTTTGAAAGCCATAGGAGGTTTCCGTTTCATAGTTATATACTGCGTCTTTACCTGATGCACCATCCGGCACATAGTCGTATTCCTGTGCCAACTGGTCTATAAGTCCGAAAGACATATCGCCGGCATAGGTGTGACGTTCGGCCAATGAGAGATATATACCAGTGAGCGCACTCTCAAATCCTTCCTCTGTTTCGAACAACTCGTCGGCCTTTACGTCTGTAGAAGGACTGACATCAAACCAATCGGAGCATGAACAGAATAGTATGAGTATACCGAAAAGTGGAATGCTGATTTTATATAAGGATTTTTTCATCTTTTTCTGTTGTTAAGTATGATACTATTTGAAAATAATAGACATAGAAAACGTGAAGGAACGAGAGAACGGATACTCTAGTCCACGCTCCATTTTGATGGTTGACAGGCGGAACAAGTCGTTTGTTGTGAAATTGAGCGAGAGAACATTGATATTGCATTTCTGCAAGAACTTGAATTTCTCGTTTCTAAATCTGTATCCCACATTCACACTTGCAAGTCTCAGCTCGTTATTATCCATAATGAATCGGTCTGATGCCGGAGTTTCTGAGCCGCCCAAATTTATTTTCTTATATTTTGCAAAATCTCCCGGTTTCTTCCATCTGTTTTCTGCGGCTCTACGATCCAGGTTATAGGCAATATTGCTGTTTTCAATTTTGTCTACAAGCGTTTGGTTATAAAGCACACCTCCCAATGTATAAGTGAAACCTAAATTGCAAGAGAAGTCTTTCCAATTGAGGGCAGAACTGAATGTTCCGCTTGCTTTGGGAGCTGTGTCTCCTACCGGCACCTTGTCCACCGAATTCCAAGTGAAGGTCTTTTCCCCGTTTTTGGTCAAGAAAACTTCCTTTCCTGTCATGGGGTCAATGCCCAGAGAGCGTACGGCATATATTGTCGTTGTAGACTCTCCCTCCTGATAAATTGGGACGGGAGCGTCTGAAGATGCCAGCTGCTCTTCATTTATCTTCCTTAGATAGTCGGATATCTTGCGAATCTTATTCTTGTTGTGATTTACACCGGCAGACAATGTCCAATAGAGTTGTTTCCGTACGTCCTGCCATGCAATAACATTCAGTGTGGCATCGAAACCCTTGTTTTGAAGCTCACCTGCATTAATGATTTGTGTGTCAAATCCTGTAGATGGTGCAAGGTCGTAATTGGTTAATAACTGCTTCGTAATATTGTCATAATAGTTGAAATCCATGTTTATACGGTTTTGCCATACACCCAGCTCTATACCGAAGCTCTTATTATGAGTTTTAGCCCATTTTAGTGCCGGGTTATTGAGTCTTGACAAAACAGCTCCAAGCATTGAGAATGAGGTGTAGGGCTTCATCGTATTGGAGAACGTATAATATTCTATGGCATCCGATGGACTGAAATTCTGTTCTCCCGTTACACCATAGGTTGCTCTGAATACCAAATTAGAGATGCGCTTATCCATCCATTTCTCCCTATAGGCGTTCCATCTCACACCGGTACTCCAGAATGGAGTTAATTTGCGGTCCGCATAGCGAGAAGACACTTCACTGCTGAGGTTGAAGTCTACAGAATACCTGTTGTCGTAACTGTAGGAAAGCTGTCCGATTAGCCCCATCGACCTCGAGATAGACTCCGTGCCACTCGGATTGGTAGACATCTTGTTACCAAAGATGAAATCATCCATGTGTACATCGGGATAGCCTGTCGCAGACAAAATCACATAGTTGCTTTCGTCACTACTGATGGTCCAGTTGCCAAACACACTGATTAAGTGTTTCTGTAAAACCAAGTTCCAGTTGATACCAAGGTTGCTTGACCATGATGTCATCTCCCCGGTGTTCTTGTCATAGCTACCTTTCAAGGTCTTATCCGCTACGGTCAGAAAACTGGTATGGTTTGCCGGCAGGAATGTTTCCGACCGGGCAATGCCACGCGAATAGGATACTTGCTCGGTAAGACGTAAGTTCTTCAACAATTGATATTCAAGGTTTAAACTTGCCGTAATATTTGTATTGTGGGTCTCATCCTTGATACCTACATGGGCATTATATAGTGGATTCTCTATAATAGTATTAGTGAGTCCTACATAGCTATCCAGTTCTTGCAGATACTCACCGTCTTCATTTGTCGGACGGTAGTAGGGATTTATCCTTATATAACTGGAGAAGTGACCGTATGGAGAGTTTTTACCGTCAGTTTCTGAAAGATTGATACTTGCACCTACAGAGAGATTCTCTTTGCGATAGGTCATGTTGAAGTTAATGCTTTTCGTATTTTGATCTGAACCTTTCATCACACCGGGACTCAGCGTCGCATTGAGATCTAGACTATATCTGAACAATTCTGTTCCGCCGGCAGCAGAAACAGAGTGCCTCTGTTGCCATGCCGTACGAAGCGGCTGACTAAGCCAGTAGGTATTCACCCCGGCCAACACATTGCGTTTGAACTTATTATATCTGTTCATCGCCGAAGCGCTGTTTGGTGAGTAGACCCCTGCATCCCATTCCATTTGCAGTTTTTCTGACGCATCCATCATGTTGTAGCCCGTGAGATCCGGAGCTTGTATCGTTAAATTCCCGTTATAGTTCACCGATAGCACGCCGTCGGGAGCTACCCTGGTCTCTACCACCACTACTCCGTTTGATGCCCTCGAACCATAGATAGCCGTTGCTGCAGCATCTTTAAGGATAGTGACATTTTCAACGCGTTCGGGATCTAATTGCAACACTCGGCTAAGCGGGACGATAAAGCCATCGAGAACAAACAGTGGAGTGTTAGGTCTGCTCGATACATTGTCAAGCATTAAATCCATGCTGTTCATAGAAGTCTGTCCGCCCAGACTTTGGTCTCCTCGCATTTGGAATTCCGGTTGGGCATTAGGATCTGATCCGCGGCTGTTGTTTTCGGCAACTTTAAAACTGGGATCAAAGAATTGCAGACCCTTTAAGAAGTTATTAGGATTCAATTTCCTAAGTTGTTCACCCTTTACCGAAACGTAATTTCCCGTGAAGCTCGATTTGCTTCGCTTGCTGAGTCCGGTTACAACCACTTCGCCAACCTCATTATAGTCTGACTTCAGATAGACCTTCATGTTTTTATAGGGTCGCGTAATCTGTATTTCCTTAGTCACATAGCCCAGATATGATATTTTCATAACCGCTTTCTTCCTGACAAGCAATGAGAATTTTCCGGAAACATTAGTTACACAGCCGCTAACTTCGTCACCAAATGCAGCTCCGTCAACGATTATAGTGGCGCCTGCCAGTGGCTCTTTCTCGTTTTCACTGTATACAAATCCCTCGACTCTGTACTTGCCATTTTCATCGGAAACGGCTGGTAGGGGAGCAATGACGATTTTTTTATCAGCTCTATATTCAATGCTGACATACTGATCGCCGATAAGCTCTTCGATAATATCTTTAAAGGGCTTGTCTTTGATATTAATTGTCGTTGGCTTGTCAATACCTGCGAGGGTTGCCTCCTGGTAAAGAATGGTTGCTCCGACTCTGTTTGCCAAATCTTCCAATATTTGTCCAAGGGGCTTGTTACTGACTTTTAAAGAGAGAGGTTCTTCCTCCCAACTGCTTTGTGCATAAAGACTAGTCCCATTCAGCAATAGTAAAAACAATATGCACAGAAATCCTCTCAGGTGAATTTTCTGGAAATGTTGGTGTTTCATGTAGGTTATGATTTAAAGCTGATTAATGCTTGGTTATTCATGAACACAATGTGATTATTATAAATAGGTGGTATGGATAAACCACATGACGCCTATATGTTCAACGATAAATGAAAATCTTGTTTTCTAAAGACTGCAAGTTTTCATTTATCGTTGAGTTTTGCCAAGTTCTAAAGTATCAACGTCATTGCAGCAGTTTTTCCAATAACTCCGTATAGTCTTTATTGATATTATAGTTGGCTTTATAATCTTTCACAATAGGAATTGCTCTCTCTACTTCTTTGCCGCTACGGATGAAGTTGCAGATGAGCATATATAAAGCAGCATCTCTTTGTGCTCCTTTATAACATTTTGCGATGGCTGCATACATATCTTCAAACGTATTCGGCATTTTGTATTTGTTGCCACTATCCAAGGCCTTCTTCTCGTCTAGATAGAAACTATAACGCATCAAGAATCCTAAATATTCCGGGCAAGCCAGCGCTCCCTTTGACTCCCGCAGTTTGATGTTTTCCATCAGTTTCCAATAGTCATCATTTTTTGCAGAGGGTTGCTTGTGGGTCTCTGCATACATTACAGGATATTCCATAAAAGAAATGTATGCCGCAGCCTCTGTTTTAGCTCTGATATAGTCTAAGAAAGACTTGTCTGTTTTTTGCGAAATGCCATTCAACAGACTGTCCACTTTGGCAAGCAGTATCTTCGAGTCGCGTATTCGAGTCTCGGGCTTAACACCTAAAGCAAGACAGGTCAAAAGCTGATTTTTATAGCGCATTTGTCTTTTGATGCTCTCCACTTTTTGCAAGGCACGGTTAGCGACAACGGCTTTTTCCGTTCCCGTGAATTTCATGGTTTGAACGTTTCTTCCATCATATCTGATCTCAACGTGTATGCTGTCACCGGGTAATAACAAAACATCGTTCCGCCCATTGATAATCATACAAGTTGGCCCGTTGGTAGAAAAAGAATAGAGATGCTCTTCGCCTGGATTGGTGTGAAATTCCGCGCTGATAAATGGAGTTTGCACACAATCAAAGTAGACCATGTCTCTTTGGTAACCGTAGATTTCTGCACTCAGTGTGGTTTTTTGAGCCCAAACAGAATTTGCCAGACATTGCATAAGCAACATAGCAAAAAATATTTTTAGGCTGTTCCCGTTTCTATTCATAATTAATTATAGATTTAAGGATGATAAAAAACTTTTTGTTTTTAACAAATTATCACCCATTTAAATATTGTTACAAATATAATAATTTGGATAAAAATATATAAAATGTTCATTTTTTACTCTCTGATGCTTGTTTTTAACAATTTTCGGTTATTAATAGAACATAAAAACCTGTCAGCGATTTGAATCTCCTCTTTCTTAGCCTTACCTTATACTCTTTGTTGTATTATAAGCGTTTGAAAGATTAGGAATCATCAATTTTATTAACGAATGGTCTTTAAATTTTCGCTTATTTAAAAACAAAATAGCCTTAGTTTGAAATACGCAAAATATGCGATAGTTTGTAATCTCTTGACAATCAGTCCTTTTTGAAAAACCGCCTTTTGTTCTCCTATTTTTCGCCTGTGATTGAGTGTCGAACGGCATATTGAGAAGGCCTTAACCACAGTGTGATTAGGCCTCGCTCGCATGACCGTTGGAGTGTTGTGATGTTATGATAAGATACCAACCGCGGGCCTCATATAGTTTTGAGGAATTTTCGGCCCGATTATGACGAGAAAAGATAGTCCTATTTTACCCAGATGTATCGAAAAAAATGATTAAAAAACGGTAATTATATTTTACGATTTATGGATAAATATATTACTGGATCTGCTACTACAAATAATAGTATTAAAATGATATAAAAAAACAAGAGTTCAGTATTCTTACCGAACTCTTGCCAGAAGATGATGAAATAAAAGTCCAACTTATGGACTGCAGTTTATGTGGAATACACCCGACTTGTTTTGATTAAGGTGTATAAGAACAACTGTCAATCCTTAATAGTTTGGATTTTGTTTCAGAACATTGTTGCTCTTGTCTATTTCGCCTTGAGGGATAGGCAACAGATAATCGCGGTTGTCATCAAAGTTCTTACCTTTCTGTACATTGTATTTGGCGGCGTATGCGCGCATGACCTGGCCAAAACGTTTTTGACGCATCAAGTCATCGCGGCGCCAGCCCTCCATAGCCAGTTCCAGACGACGCTCTTTCCAAATGGCCTGTCGAAGTTCGGCCTGATTGGTGGTTGTGATGTTAGGCAAAGTGTTGGCAGTAACCTTCGGAATATAAGCCTGCATATCTTTACGAGGGTCAACGGGGTTTGTATTGCGTGCACGCTCCCGTACCATATTCAGATAGGTCAGAGCCTGAGTAGCTTTGCCATTTTCGTTTAAGGCTTCAGCATATAGAAGCAGCACATCAGCATAACGAATCAAGCGGATGTTATAGCTGATCATCCACACATCAACACCTTGTTTCTCTATTCTCGGCACTGTCATCTTATAATCATGGAATCCAGAGGCTGACTGGTGATTATCTTGAGCAAGTTCATCACCTTTATAACGGTCGCCTGTACGAGTAAACACGTAAGTCTGACGAGGGTCATCCTTGTCGTATGCATTGTACAAATCCGTTGTCGGCACATGGAATCCGTATCCTTGATAGCCTGGCACATCACGACTGGTAAAGAAATGCGGAACATTGGTCCCGGTAGCGATGCTCTTGTCGTAGACTTTGTTGGGGAGTTCAAAGATTGACTCTGTGCTGTTTTCATATTCGGGTCGCCAGTTCATTCCATAATCGGGCAGAAGCGAATAGTCGTTGTCAACCTCTACAATCTCTTTGAGAACCTTTTCTGCATTCTCAAAATCTCTGAGAAACATATATGTCTTGGCAAGCATTGTTTTGGCAAATCCACGAGTGACGTGATATTGTTCGGCTTCGCTGTATTGTTTCTTGGCAGGCAGAGATGCCGCATCCTGACAGTCCTTGATAATCTGGTTATAGACTTCTTCGGCCGAGGCACGGGGAATAGTGAGAATCTCTGTGGGTTGCATAGGCACAGTAAGCAATGGAACTCCTCCAAAGGTCGTCACGAGTTCATAATAACCAAACGCGCGCAAGGCCTTTGCTTCATTCTCATACCGTTTGAGGATAGTTTGGTCACCTTGGGCAGAAGACGCATGGGCTATTACCTCGTTGCAACGGTTGATTAACCGATATAGAATTTCCCAACGGCGTCCAACTTCCCCATTGGTTGTGCTCACAATAAAGTTTTGCAGTTCCATGACTTCTGCACGGTCTCCTTCAGAAGAGCCTTTGAGCGCATCGTCTGTAGAGCAATCTCCCACGAAATAGTAATTTAGGGCATATTCGTTCCATGTTGTCCTCAGTTGCAGATAAGCGCCGGTCAGAGCCTTTTCTATCTCAGATTGTGTCTTGTAGAAGTTCTGATTCGTTGTTTTTCCATAGCTTGGCTCATCGATGGAGCAGCTTGTCAATCCTGCCCCAACCATGACCGCGCACATGAGATTTATAAATATCTTTTTCATAATGAATGTCCTTCTTTAAGTTAGAATTGTAAATTAACACCGAATGTAAATGTACGTGATGATGGATAATGGGTGAGGTCATACCCCATATTAAGCGGATTGTTGACGCCAAGATCCGGGTCCAATCCCGAATAGCCGGTGATTGTGAACAGATTTTGTGCAGCCAGATAGAATCGGCAGCTGCTGATATATTTAAGTTTTGACATCAATCCTTGGGGCAACGAATAACCCAACTGCAAGTTTTGCAGACGCAGGTATGAACCGTCTTCTACGTAGAAAGAAGATGTACGGAAGTTGTTGTTGTCGTTGGAGGCCGATATTCTGGGGTAGGTGGCGTTGTCGCCTTCTTGGCGCCACGCCTTGGTATAGGCGTCGGCAAGAGCATTTTGCCATCCGGGAACACCCAGGGTACCTTTGGAGAGATTATAAATATCATTCCCGATGGTGCCTTGGAAAGACGCCGTCATGTCGAAGCCCTTATACTCAAATCCTAAATTGAATCCGAAAATGAGGTCCGGATTTGGATCTCCGATAAACGTACGGTCGGCATCGTTCAATGCCCCTGAATCGGTCAATTTGGCAAACTTGAAGTCTCCGGGATGCGCATTGGGCTGGATTTTTGAGCCGTCTGCAGCTACGTATGAGTCGATTTCTTCTTGATTCTGGAAAATTCCTATCTGTTTCCATCCCCAGAAACGGCCAATTGGTCCGTCAACATAGGTACGGCTCACTGCACCGGTGAGATATTCCTGTGTCAATGAGGTGACCTTAGTCGTATAGGTTGAGAAGTTGAGACCGGCAAAGTAATTGAATTCGCCAACATGATTGCGGAAATTGGCAACAAACTCGAAGCCGTTGTTTTTCAAGTCTCCGGCATTGAAGAACGGGCTGTTGGGGAACGCCCCAAAAGATGGAATAGGCATGTTCAACAGCATATCTTTCGTTTTTTTGATGTAGTAGTCCATGCTAATTTCCAACGCATTATGGAAGAAAGTAGCATCAATACCGATGTTGGTCTGCTGACTGGTCTCCCATTTAATGTCGCTGTTGCCTTGATAAATTGGAATGTAACCGTGGGAATAGCCTGTGCCGAAATACCATTGCATCTCGTTGTTGGTTCCAATCAGAGTCAAAGGAGCATTAGCGTCAATACGCTGGTTA
Source organism: Prevotella sp. (assembly GCA_050946435.1). GTDB lineage: Bacteria > Bacteroidota > Bacteroidia > Bacteroidales > Bacteroidaceae > Prevotella. Next base: position 22,769 of record JBMNUU010000011.1, on the reverse strand, counting down.
CCGTTCTGTCCCCAGCCCAGACGAAGTTTCAAATTATCAATCCATTTTGATGCACTTGAATTCTGGAAAAATGGTTCGCTACTGATTCTCCATCCCAGAGACAGAGAGGGGAAATAGCCCCACTTGTTGCCCTTGGCAAAGCGTGATGAGCCATCAGTACGGAAATTCACTGTTGCCAGGTAGGTGTCATTGTATGCATAGTTTATACGTCCAAGGTAGGAGAGCATAGAAGAAGTTATTTTGTCTCCGCCTGTCTGATCACCTGTGGTCTGTGCACCGAGAATATGGTAGATTTCGTCATTGCCCAAAGCCGCACGCTTGAAAGCATTGATTGACTGCAACTCGTTTTTCTCATAGGTCATAGCTATCATGGCATCGAGGCGATGCTTGCCAAATTCTTTGTTATAATTGAGACGTTGCTCCACCAGATAGTTGTTGATAGTACCAGAGTTGTTGGTCATTTCTGTTTGCGTGTTGTATTTGCTCTCTCGGTTTCCCATCATATCATCGGGGAATACAGCCGAATAGATAGGACGGAATGCATAAAACGTGTCGTGATTGCGCTCAAAGCTAAATTGAACGCGATAAGACAGATCCTTGGTCAGATTAACTTTGGCGAAAATATTACCAAAAGCATTGAACATATCATTATAGCGATCGTTCAATTTCAAGATCGAAACGGGGTTGGGGTCAAACGAATATGCTGTGGGAGCCCACTTGTTGTACTCATAGTTTTCCGAGCCCGGAGCAACCAGAGGATTGATGACTGGGGTGAATGGGTCTGCTTTCTGAATGAAATCGAAAGAAGGCATGCTACCGGTATCACGTTTCTTCACCTTTGCCAGATTTATATTAGCACCAACCGTGATGTATTTGTTGATATCATACTCACTGTTCAAACGGAGGTTTAATCGTTTGAAGCCGGTTTCAATAATAGCACCTTGTTCATCCACATAACCCAAGCTGAGGGCTGTACGCGATTTTTCACTGCCCGTGCGGACGCTCAAATTATAATTCTGGTTGAAAGCATTGCGAGTTACCTCATCCCACCAATCGGTGTTGTAACCCTTCTTGTAGAGATTGGTGAACTTTGTTTTATCAAATCCTGGATCATTGGCATAAGCCGTAGTAATGTAATCGTAGAATTGGTCGCTGTTCATCATGTCCATAGCATGATAACTGCTACGCATTCCTATAGAAGCGTCGAGTGATACCTCGGTACGACCGGACAAACCGCCCTTGGTCGTAATTAGGATAACGCCATTAGATCCCCTCGAGCCATAGATGGCACAGGCGGATGCATCCTTCAATACCTCGATGCGTTCGATGTCTGCCGGATTGAGGTTGCGAATTTTTTCCATAAACTGGCCGTCGACTACATATAGAGGATTATTGTCGTTGACAGTACCTAAGCCTCGGATGCGGACGACAGCGTCAGCTCCGGGCTGTCCGGAAGATGTTCCGACGAATACACCGGCTGCTTTTCCTGCTAACAGATTAGATGCGTTTGACGTCGCGTAATTTTTGATATCCTTCTCATTGATGGAGGATAACGAGCCCGTCAAGTCACTTTTCCGCTGTGTACCATAACCAACAACAACAATTTCGTTGATGTCGTTGTTTGACGTTAGTTGTACGTCGTAAGTTCCACTTTTATTAACGGTCACAGTCTGCGTGGTATAGCCTACATAAGAGACGGTGAGCTGATTACCGTTTACGAGGAGATTGTAATTGCCATCGATGTCTGTCACCGTGCCATTGCTTGTACCCGCCTCTTGGACTGTGGCTCCAATGAGTGGCTCACCGGAAGTTGCATCCGAAACAGAACCACTAACATTCTTGCTCTCTTGCGCGAACATTGTAGTTGAGCAGAATAGAGCCATCAAAATAGTTAATAGATACTTGTACATAGATTTTTATTTTTATTTGTAAGATATAATATTATTCTTCTGGTCTACTATTTTCTTATCTTGCAGAGATAGTTCCGTTCCGGCAGGCAATTCGTAGATTACGCAAGCCTGGTCGGCGGGAAGTTCGATTTTCTCATTGCCGTTTATATTTTTGGCAATGTATCTCTTCCTAACAATATCAAATAGGTCAACCTTTTGCTTTGTCTGATAAGTAATGGTCATATCCTTTTTATAAGGATTATAGATGAGATAAACAGGATAAGGACGCTCTGCATAAAAATCTGTCGCATTGCAATCCAAGCGTAAAATACCTTTTACGTCTGTGGTATCAATAATTGAGCCGAATATACCTATTGGCGAAGTGCTGTATACACTCATCATACTCGTCGTAGGGTTGCCTTCTATCCATTTGGGGCCATCACCTATGGCTACAGGGCTGACACCCTTCAATTCCGGCTTTCCATAATCATCGGTTTTGCGAAGACCTTCGTAGGCGACATGGTTATCGGTTAAGTCACGAAGTTCGGGTGCCCATTGATGTTTAGCGTCAATACAACCGGGGAAGAACAGTCGAGCTGCACTTGCGTCGTTGAGAAGCCATTTGCCGATGGCACGGGCAAACTGAGGCTCGTATTTTACCAAAGGCACAAACGGCCATGCCGGTTTGATGCTGTTCATCAAGAAAGCATAGCCTCCCAAATCGGTTGTACTGCCTTGCAAACCACTCACATCATAGTCTCCCCATTTTCCTTCGATAATGCCCCAGCCTGTGCGGCCATCTTTAGCTTTGCAGCCATCGAAGACCCAATTTAATAACTTGTGAACATCATATTGGGTGTTTTGTGTTGCATTGAGATAGGCTGCAGTATAGCACCCCAACGGCAGTAAGGCCTCGTAGAAACGGCTTTCCTTTTGGTTTTCCAAAGCTTCAGTTGCACTTTTGGCGTGCTGCAAATAGCGGGAGTCGCCAAATTTACGATATGCACAAAGGAGGACGTAGGCATGACCGCCTGCGGCGTCTTGCTGGTATGGGAGATTGCTTCGTCCACCGCGCATCTTGCCATAGTCAAAATAAGAATAATCGTAGTTGCCATTGAGAACAGAGTCGGCCTTGGTAAACTGTTCGGCAATCGAACGCATGATGTCATCAGCGCCGTCGACACCTGGAAACACATCGCTCATGGCATAATAGAGGGCATTGGGCAAGACGTCGTACCACCAGTCACGTCCATATCCACCGCCAAGATTGGCAACCTGCGGATTGGTGTTGTTCATAACAATATTCCATCCGTTGGCACTGTTAAAGTAGTTCTGGACCATTTTTACATAGTTACGGCCGTCTTGGTGTGTCTTGTCTATTCCAACAAGCCCTGCGCCGAGAATAGCAGCCAACGAATTCAGTGATTCATGAAACTCACCTCCGTTGTGATTGGGTCCTTGTCGGATATCGCCCAAAGCCGTATAAAGTCCGAAGGTGGGCTGCTTTAAGTTGCGCTGTGCATTGTCTTCCCAAATCAGTGGACCCAGTTTGCCTTTATTATTCCAGTCAAACACATAGCCATCAAAATCAACAGCTTTCTGTTTCCAGTTTATCATTTGATACGTTTCTGGAAGATTTGGCATCATTTCCACTTTGTCGATAGCTGTCTGCTGAACGGGATTTCCTAACGATTCGTTTCTTGGATCTGTACACGATGTGCTGGCTATGAGTCCAGCTAACATGGTGAGATATAAGTTTATCTGCTTTTTCATTTTCATTTTGTTTCTGATAGTTTATCTGATTGTTTAGAGATGTTCTTAGAGAGGGGATACACTATCATTTGTAGTGCACCTACAATGATGAGTGCAAATTTCAGAGCGAAGTCTTCAGAGATATCATATACCAAGAAGATAAACAGGAGTAGGCCGAAGGCTCGTCCAATGAATAATCCGAATTCATGACTCATGATATAAGTGTATTCGTTGCGCTTCTCGATTTTGGCTACTACATCGATAGTCCGCATCATAACGGGATAGTAGGCCAGGTCGAACGTAGGTTGGAAGATTACCTTACAAAGCACAAAGACGATGACGCCCACTGCGGAAAACAATATTCCATTGAATAAGGTACCGACAAAGAAGATGGTGACACTGCCCAAGAGAATGATGTTACGGTGTTTTGGATGGGCAATGCGGCCCAAAACATAAACCAGAATAGCCGTTAGTGCACCGCTGATGCCCTGAATAAGACCTAAAGCTCCTTCTTGTCCAACAAACCGCATGACAAGAATGGCTGGAGCGGTCACCAAAAACCCTTGAACCATACCTTTTAAGCTGGCCAAGCCAAGCATCTTGCGCCATAGGACATGGAAGTGGATATGTAAGAATTCCATTCTTTGTGGCCGATCGAAATCTCCTTTCCACAATACACTAACTGCGATAATTGTAATAATGAAAACAACGGAGGTCACAACTTTATAACTTGCGTTGGCATCAAATGTAATACCTAACAGGCTCACACCGTCCATTCCGCTGATAAATGCGCCGATAATCAATGGTACCGTGATGTTGGCAATGGAAAAAAAGAATGATTCCAACCCAAAGAAATAATTGCGGTTTTCATCTTTCGTATTATACAAAGTCAGTAAATATCGGTTAGTCCAGAAGAAACCGGATGCAGCACCTAAGAAGAAACCGGCCAAACCAAGTTCTATGAAACCAAGGCCTTTGATGAGCATCATACTTGAAAGAGACACACCACTAACCAATATTCCGGCTGCATAAAGCGTCTTAATCTGGAAAACTTTTAATAGGAAACCGTTAACCAAGGAGGTGGTTACCACTCCTATGTACATGGCCAGCTGGTAATAAGCTACCATTGCCGGGTCGTTGGTGTTACGCATAACGTATGCACCTGCAAAGATCTCGACAACAGGCAAAACCAACGCATAGAGCATGTTGGTTAACAGGATCACTTTCATGTTGTGTTCCTGGCTCTGAAAGAATCTAAATTCTTTAAGGAGTTTATTCATGAGAGACGGTTATTTTTGAGAATACTTAGTATTTCGCTGATCGATAATTCCGCCATGCAAATCACTTCATCACTTGCGCCATAGTAGATGGTTATCTTATCCCCATCGATGAGTTGCCCATTAGTAAACACGACGTTTCCGAAAAAGCCTGTTTGCTCATACGTAGCGATGGGTTCCATGATGGGTTCTTCTGTCCTGGCCAATACTTTTGCAGGATTTTCCAAATCCAACAGCATAGCTCCAAGGCAATATCTGTTTTCTGCTGTGGCACCATGATAAATCTCTAACCAACCTTCGGAGGTCTTAATTGGGGCAGCTCCGGCACCTAAGCGAGCACTGTCAAAATGTCCTTCACGAGTGGTAGCCACACATTGATGATTTCCCCAGTGAATACGGTCGGGACTTTCGGCCAACCAAATATAGTTGCCTCCTAATTCCGGACTGCTTGGCCGATGGAAAGCATAATACAAATCTCCAATTTTTTCTTCGAACAACGCACAGTCTTTGTTATGAGGTGGGAATATCATTCCCTTATGCTCAAATGTCTTGAAGTCTTTGGTCAGTTGCAGTCCTACACCGACTGCGACAGGTGAAACCTCTGTAAATGTAAGGCAGTAGGCATCGTCCATAGTGGATACACGACAGTCTTCAATGCCAAATGATTCCAGTTCTCGACTTCCAAAAATAGGAGGATAGTTCTCATCTTCTGAGAAATGAACACCATCTTCGCTAAATGCTAAGCGAAGATACGAAAGTGTGGTCAGATAGTTTTGCCCCTTATACATGATGACACGTGGGTCGGACAAATCTAATTCCGGATCATCCTTATCGAATTCCAATACTTTGAATCCTTCAGGCGTATAAATCGGGAAACTAATCTTCCCATCTTTTTGGGTTGGACGTTCTGCCACACGAATGATCAATCCGATCCGCCCATCTAATCGGAATACACCGGGATTCAACAAACAAGCTATCTCCATTCCTTCAATAGCAGGCTTAAAGTCTGACGGCTTCAAAATGGGATTGAGCTGATTTCTTTTAGCAATATCCATATCAATTTCCAGGTTTTATAAAATAATTAATAATTAGGTTTAATACAAAGGACAGTACGATATGCCAACAAATCTGATGGACTAAGTACGAAAGCAAAGATAGGACACATATGTGTAAGATACGTATATTGCAAATTCAAAATTGTATATAGGCGTACAAAACGCTAATTAGCCGCTGTATATACAGTATTGGGACAATGATATACAAATTAACACAAAATTATGTAAAGAATGACATCATGTAAATAAGAATTTATTATTTTTGCATTGATGAAATGGCAAAGTGTCCCCAGATATATATGTCTTATTACTGCAACGTTGCTGTGTACAGCAGGAATGTCGCAGCAAAATCGTTGGGGGTATACTCGTCTTAACAACAACGATGGTCTTAGTAATAGTTCTATTAACACAATCCTTCAAGATAGTGATGGAGTGATGTGGTTTGGAACATGGGATGGAATTAATGGTTATGACGGCAGAATCTTCAATCAATATACAGCTGAATATAACAACGAGTTATCACTTTCTCATCCGGTCATTAGGGATATTGTTGAGGAAGACAATAGACATTTATGGATTGTTACAGACTGGGGACTGAATAGATTTGATAAAATTACCAAGCAATCAACACACTACTTTCTAGGAAATCACAAAAAAGCGAAATTCAAGGAAAAACTTTTTAAATGTGTTATCAGTCCAAAGGGGCAAATAGTAGCCAATTATGATCACGGGATTTTACAAATATTTGACAGTAGAACTAAGAAATTCAACTTTTTATTAAATCCTAAACTACATACAGGTCCCATATCTCTCATCACATTTGATCATCAAGGGTATTTATGGATGACATTTCGTTCCTATTTACTAAAAACAGCAATCAGTACATCCGGAAATATCACAATTCATCAAAAGGTTCTTCTTCCCAAAGACTTGAAGCGTATTTTCTGTGACAATGAGAGAACAATTTGGATGCAGAGCTCTCAAAGACTTTATTCTTTATCTTCAGATGGAAGATGGACTGCTTTCCCATGGTCAACACAGGAAGATGTTACTGGTGTTTGCAACACGCGTATCGGATATTGTTTCGGGACAGAGAATGGCTGTTTTATTTTACAGAATGGTCGTGCCGTTCATCTATTGAAGGGGATTTCCGTAACAGCATTATTTTGGGGGAGCCAAAAAATCCTTTGGATCGGAACTGACGGACAAGGTGTCTTTCAGTATTTTGAGAAAACACAGTTTATCAACACCCTCGATATTGTAAATCCAACATTCCCCGTTCGTGCAGTTTTACGACAAGGCTCTACTTTATATGTGGGTAGCAAAGGTGGTGGCTTGACCAGCTACGAGGTACAAAAAAATGGGAAACTTCAGTTCAATGCTATATTCAACGTAGGGGAGGGTAAATCCTATAATTCTGTTTTTGCATTGGCTCAGGGACTCGACGGACGCATTTGGATAGGTACAGATGGGTATGGCTTATCCTATTTATCCAATGGGGCGATACATCAAATGCAGTTTTTGGATACAGCAAGTCAGAAAAAGGTTTATTCAATTTATGCCATTATACAGGCTGACGATTCGATATTATATCTTGGAAGCAGTGGCAGTGGTTTGATTAAACTTACATTCTCCGATAATAAAGTTACTCATCTGACTCATTATAATGTCAGTAATCGGCCAAACAGTTTAAACAGCAATGTGGTTTATGCACTAATTGATGACGGACAATATCTGTGGATAGGAACACGTGGTGGAGGTCTTTGTCAACTTGATAAATTAAGCGGGCAACTGCATCATTACAAACATGAAAAAGGCAATGCAGAGTCATTGAGTAGCAACGATATTATTTCGATGTTGAAAGATTCACAGGGAAGACTGTGGATAGGTACGACTCAGGGCTTAAATCTAATGCATAAATCGAACGGAAACATATCCTTTGAATGCTTTGATGAGGAAAAAGGATTGCCAAACATGAATATACACAGCATTCAGGAAGATTGCTTCCATCATATTTGGGTCAGCACAAGTAATGGATTGTCGAGGATTAGCCTGGAAGCATCAAATATTATCAACTTTACCTACCGTGATGGATTGCAGGGGAATGAATTTTCTGATGGAGCCGGATTTGCATACAACAAAGGGCTTTTGCTCTATTTTGGAGGAACTAATGGCCTAAATTCTATCAATCCTAACATGATGCGTAAGGACCGTTTTATACCTAAGCTTATGATTAATAGGTTGTTGGTCAATAACTATGAGATTCCTTTCGATCGGCATAAAATTGTCATTGAGCCGAATGCACAGACCATACAAATTAATTTTTCGGTACTTAATTATATTGATAATGATCGGAGCGAATTGCAATATAAATTAGTAAAAAAAGGATTTATAAGTGATGATGACAAGGCTGACTGGATTAGCATAGGTAGTGGAAAATTTATTATCCTCAATAAGCTTCAACCAGGAAACTATCAACTGATAGTTCGACAGAGCAATGTCTTACATCAATGGGCCACCTCTCCTCTTGTTGTTCCTATCAAAGTCAAGTTCCCACTTTGGGCACGTTGGTGGGCCATATTGATTTATATTCTGCTTATAATAGTTGTGATTCGCCTTTTATATATTTCAAAAAAATCAAGGATTCTGGCTCGTCATCAGGACGAACTTGAACGTCAGCGTCGTAACAGCCTCGAAGAAATACATCAGGCGAAACTCCGTTTCTTCTCAAATGTTACCGGTAAGTTTTCGAATAATATCACACAAATTTATGATGCCATCGAGCGTATTCGCAGACAGTCACCCGATCTCAACTGTCTGGTGAATGTCCAAAATATTGAGAAGAACATTAAAAAAATGAATCGGCATATCAAACAACTTGTAGAAATACAGAGTGCCGAGGAGAGTAGCGTGGAAATCGTTACGGAAAAAATAGACTTGGTTGAAAACATCAAATACATATTGGACAACTTCACCGATACGATTCACACTAAGAAAATCAACCTTCTTATCCCAAACCACTCTGGACAATTCAATATTATTTCCGACAAAGGGGTTATCCAACATGCACTCTACCAATTGTTTTCTTACATCACCAGCAGTATAAATAGGCAAAGTACACTCGAAATTATTTTTGAAAAGACCGACAAAAGCATTGTTATGCACTGTGCCTACCAAGGAGACATACTCAATCCAGAGGATTTCGAAAATGTTTTTAACCGCTACAAAGCATTGGAGAAGTTTGAATCCAAGCTATCGAGAGGCGAGAACGACTCAACTATTTCACTTACTGTTTGCAATGACTTGCTACAACGTATTGGTGGAGAATTGCGCATGGAGACACCAGCATCCTCTACTATAGTGTTGTCCGTAACGGTCCCGATGCTTGAGCTGCCTGCCACACAAACCGATGCTAACGAAGCCAGTCAAGGTTCTGCAATAGAGCAAATCATGCAAAAGGAACGCAGACAAATCCTGCTCATTGAAAACGACAACGACATGACGGCCTTGCTTCAGCAAATTTTGTCAAGCGACTATCACATATTGTGCGTGACTGATGAAAATGAGGCCAAAAAACAACTTGCTGCAACATATATAGACTTAATACTTTATGACCCCAACCATAACAACGTGGACTTCATCCTTGAGCTCAGAAAGGACGAACGCATGAAATATGTACCCATCATTGTTCTTGCCACCGAAGGAGATCAACAAAAGCATATCAACAGCCTATATAATGGTGCCGATGCTGTGATTGAAAAACCGTTCCACAGTGATTACCTAAGGGCAGTTGTAGCCCGATTTATTAGTACTATCGACAATATGATGGAATTTTCCTCGTCTACAGAAGCCTATCTCACACATTTTAATCATATAGAAATGTCGGAAACTGAGATGAACTTTCTGAAAACAGCCATCAATGCCTTAAACCATCATTTTGATGATGAAAACTATAATCCCGATATGTTAGCATCGGATATGGCTATCAGCAGGACACAGCTCTACCGAAAGATGAAACAGATAATTGGGTTGACTCCTAACGACTTTATTACAGAATTTCGTATGAAGCAAGCACAGAAGATGCTGATTTATTCTGATAAAACCATATCACAGGTCATTGCCGACAGCGGTTTCCGAAACAGAGCTTTTTTCTATCGGAAGTTTATGCAGCAATACGGGTGTTCGCCTGGAAAATACAGACAAGATAAAAAACAATAGTCCATTCCTTTTCACAACTTCATAATACAATGGGCTCCATCGCTTATTTTGACTTTGATTATCATTTTTTCGTTCTTATTAATGAACACGACAAATAGGCTGTCGGTTCTGTGATGGACCGGAATGGGGAGTATATTAGGATGTCGTATTAGGACTTGTGTTTGCGGCTGCATCCATCAGGATAAAGTTTTTGTTTGCGTGCATGACGTGTACACAGCTCTTTGAGTTGACACCCATCACAAGCCGAACTGGTGTCGGTCACGGTGCGATATATACGATAAGCTGCTATGACAACACACACGAGAATAACGATGCCTGTAATAATATATTGTAATATCATGTGTTACCCCTAACTATATGATATGTGGCACTTAAAGATGCCATTCTTCTCGCTTTACATAAAGCGAAACCGTGTTTTATGAAAGTTTTTAAGTCGCTGTTTTCTAATAACTTGCACTGCTTTTGCACGTGTTTGTATATACAGTAGAAAGTGATTCCGTTGGGATTCGAACCCAAGACCCACAGCTTAGAAGGCTGTTGCTCTAATCCAACTGAGCTACGGAACCTTTATGAAGGGGCTATGATGCTGTCCTAATATCATAATCAGAGCGATCACTTGATCAGGAATTATAACAAGAAACGGCCCAATATCTCTCTGTGCAGTGATTCTCAAGACCGTTTTATCTACCACTTCCCCTTTATCTTTCAATGAATTCGTGAGCTGATAACTCTTGAAATCGAGTGCAAAGGTAGATAATAAAAGCCACAGTTCCTATTTTGTAATTCATAATTTTAACAGTATTAATCTTAATTAACAAACGTATGACGTTTATGAAATTCGTTCTCAACTGTGTCTTTATTGATGAAAATCTGATGAAGGCCAACAACCAGAGGCCTTGAGTATGGAAGAAGAACACTATCGTCGGGAAGCGTGGGTTAAATCGTCGTTATTATTTATGTCATTTTAGATGATGTCTAATCATATTTAAAACCACTTTTTGTTTCTCTTTCTGTATTTGTTTTTCATCATCTGTGACAACCAGATGGGGTAGATATGTGTAAAAGCTAATTACCATTTTTATGGTACTTATTTTCTAAGCATCTGGCGCAAAATGAGCTATGTTTCAGCCATGATAATCAGTCCGGGCGACACGAAAATTACATCGACGGTGCGGTTAAATTCTTGTCGGGTTGTGGTTAGGGCTTAGCGGCCGTGCGAAAGAGCCCCATCCGCAGAGCGGTTAAGGCTTTCTCGTCCAGCCATTCCATACTTAACCACAAGTGGAAAAATAGTGATTGCAAGGGCATATTTCCATAATGCGCTGATAGCCATTGTATTATGAAATTTCGTATGCTTGATGTATTTCAGACGTAAGCAAGATAATTTCTGAATATGCAAAATATAGAAGGACTTTTGTAAAAGAAAACGATAGTCCTTCTATACTTCTTTGATTACAGCAAAAGTATTTAATAGGGGCTGAAACTCCTTCGTACTATATCGAGACGCACGGGCCGTACGTCTCGATATGCAGACCAGCAAAACCATTATTGGAAAACATTCAGCGGATAGCAATATCAAATGTGTATATACACAATACGATGGTCGCCAGCATACGAAGATACCGTATCATAAGCATCGATTTATTGTGATACGGTGTAGGTCTTTCTATCCGGCCCAATATTTGTCAGTGTCAGCTTCTTCCAGTGTTTCGGTAATACGCTCTGTGTTTGCATGATGCCTGTAGCATCCAAGTTGATGTCTATTCCGCCAAATCCCATCAACACGCTTTGCAGCACACCTCCGGCACCAGTGATGAAATAAGGATTGTCACCACCCTTACATTCGGCAATGACACCAAACGGCGGCAGAAGATTCGGTTTGTAGGCATCCTGAAAATAGTGCCATGCCTTGTCGGCCATACCAAGACGTGCATACATCAGTGCAAACATAGCCTGCGTCATGGCTGGCGTGTCTTTCAGTGGTACACGCTTGCTGTAATACTCAATGTCGGCGAGAATTTGTTTGCGGTCGGTGATTTGTTTAAGTGGGAAAGCCAAAAGATTTGGATCGGCCTGCTTAACCTCTTCACCTTGGTATGTGGCGTGCTCTATGGTGATGCCATCCTTGTTGATGAACTTTATCTTTGCGGCAACGTCTTCCCATCCGGGGTTGGGTTGTAAGCCGAGCTGTCGTGCAGCTTTGGCCGCGCACATCAGGTTGGCTCGCGCTACGCCGTTGGTGAATGCGTTGTCGTCTATATTCTGAGCATATTCGTCAGCGCCAACGACATTGTTGATATGGTACAGACCATCGTTGCCTTTGGTGACACGGCTGAGCCAGAAGTCGGCGGTGGCACTCAACATAGGCCAGCCCTCCTCACGCAGCCATTGTTCATCTTTGGTTACGCAGAAATATTGCCATGCGGCAAAGCCCACGCAGCCTGTGATGTGGTGTTCGTAGGTGCCGGTGAGCGCGCTGACGGGTGTTTCCTCAAACCCTGTGTCGGCACTCTCCCAAGGATACATTGCCCCGCGGAAACCATGTAATGCGGCATTGTGGCGGGCAGCCTCAAGACGGTCGTAGCGATAGTCGAGCATTGATTTTGCCATTTCAGGATGCAGCAACAGCAATGCCGGAAACATCCAGGTGTCGGCATCCCAGAACACATGACCGTTGTAGCCGAGTCCGGATAATCCCATCGGCGAAATGCTCATGCGAGAGCCTTCACGCAGGAAAGCGTAGAGGTGATACATCATGGAATGTACATCTTGCTGCGACTGCTTGTCACCCTCAATGATGATGTTGCTCTTCCATAGGTCAGCCCACTGTGCTTCGTGCGTTTCGATAAGATTGTCGAGACCGTTGAGCTGGCAGATTGTAGTTAGACGCTTTACCTCATTGATTGGGTCGGGATTGGTGGCAGAGGATATGGTTGAGCCAACAACAGCGAAACGATAATGCTCACCTTTTTTGAGCGGCAATGTGAACTCCTGGCTTATTTCATTGTTTTCTTTATGTATGTTCAGTTCGGGCTTGTTGTTGTCTGTCGGGAAAAGTATATCTGAACATGCAGCCACGTGCAGTCTGCCGGTGGGACTGTCTGCCTCCATAGACATCAAGGGGATGATGGTACCGCGGTCGTTGATAGTTTGAAAGCGCGTCTTGCCATTGTTAAATCCATTGGGCAGATGCAGGATGTTGGCAGCTTTGATGGTAATGTCTTTCAGTGGCTCTATGTCTATAACTATCAATGCACTGTATGGCAGCTGTCGCAGCGAGCGAAGATTATAGCTGACGCGCGCCTCGCCTTTGCGTTCAAACAATCCTGTGAAAGCGGCTTTGCGCATATCAAGAGATTGACTGTAATTGATTACATTATTGTAACTGACCTTTATACCATTGATATACAGATGAGTGTTCAGAAAGTTGAAACCTTCCAAGAAATTGCTCACCTCTCCGCGTCCGAACTTGTCGTAGCTTCCTGCAAGTATCGTGGTCTTTACCTGTAACGGCTCGTAGGATGACACCATGCCGAGAATGCCGTTGGCAACAGTCTCACCATAATAGCCGTCGGAGTTGACTTTGTTAATATCAATCTTCCACGGATTTTGAGCGAAGGAAGGGAAAATGAGCGATAGAAAAGCGAAGAGCAGAAGTATTTTTCTCATAAAGTTATGGTTTTTGTTGATGCAACGGTCTATGGAGACTGCTGTTGTCTGCCATCGTATAGTTGCAATTATTTGTTGATTTTCAAATTGTTTGTTTTCCCACTGAGCATTACAGTGCCATTGCTTGCAGTTGTAACCTTCCCGTTGACCATGACAGATTTTGCGTCCTTGGGCAAGCGATAGACGATAGTCCAGTTGGGTTGGGTGGATGTTATCTTGCAGCTTATGCTGTTATCTTGTTTATGATAGTCCATACTGAGACTGTTGTCGCCAATGATGACGTTGTCTATAGAGGCGTGGCTCCATGCTGACGGCATATTGGGACTAATGACAACTCGTTTATGTGACGCCATAGGACTGATGCCGAAGAAATACTGTATGAGCGGGATGTTTATGCCGCACACGTTCCAGGCCTGCACAAACTGTCCGTAGTCGGGACTTACTTCATACGTCGTGCCAGGTGTGGCATAGCCTACATTGTTGAGAATGCGGTCAATGAAAAACAGTGCGGAGTCTGCATTCTCATATTTGCATGCCGCGATGGCTAGCTGTGATGTGCTGCCAGGCATGACCGCCTGACGATAATTGAAGCTTTCGCCCTGCAACCGCTCGGCTACAGAGCCTTCCTCACTATGAATATTATCCGGGCGTGAAATGCCGGAGATATAAAGGCCGTATTTGTTGCAAAACCATTTCACGCTTTCAAGATAGGCTTTCCCTTTCTTGCTGTCGGCAACATCAGTGGTGAGGGCCAGTGATGAAGGATTGAAGAAGATGGAATAGCCGTTGCCATGTTTGCCGCTTCTTATCTGCTTCTCTAAATTGTCGAGATAGCTGATAGCCCAATGATTGCGTGATGGATTAGTGAAGTTTTTCTTTGCGCTTGCAATGAGCTTTATGGCTTGTGCGGTGTTGGTGAGAATGTCGTAGTAACGGTTGTTTTCTTCGTCCCACCACAGTTGATTGATACGTGCAGTTAGGGTGTCGGCCTTGACCTGGTAGCTTCTTGCTGCATCTGCGCGTCCAAGCTCCTGTGACATAGCTGCCATGTCGCGATAGAACTCGGCAGTATGGCAAGCCACATCGAACATTTCGCCATTGAGCCCCTCTATCTCTACACCGCCATAGCCTTCGGGAAAGAGGTTATGATTTGTGTCATGCGCTGTAAGGAAAGAGTCGGTCTTGAGAGCTTGATCGTACATATCTTTAAGCAAGGTGCGGTCGCCAGTCCATTTATAGAGTGTCCATACGGCATGTATAAAGTCCTGCGGCTCATCCTTTCTGTCTCCTGCATAAACCTGTGCGTTGGTAGACATTTCGTGTATGACACTGCCGTTGTCGTTGCCATATTTCTTAGAATGTTCAAGCAGCATATAGAGGCTCTCTTTCATAAGGCTGGGCTCGTGGCTGCCTACGATGGCACAGAACGTCTCGCTTTGGTCGTTGCTGAAAAACCAGGGGTAGTCGGGCAGTCCGGCACTCATGCCTCTGCCCAACCCCGGTACATCGCGAATAAGCCAGTCGGTACAATATTTTCCCCATTCATAGGCTTGCTGAAGCCGCTGGTCGGGAATGGACAACTTGGCCATAGCGTCAATGGCTTTATACTTGTTTTGTTTTTCAGCAAAGAGAATAGCGATGTTTGCATTTGCGTTGTTTAGTATAGTACCAACGTCTGCCGCCGATTTCAAAGAACCTCCCATAATAAGCCTTATGGTTACGGTTTTACCCGGTTGAATCTTTAAGTCGGCGAGTAGTGAATAGTGTGTTTTCAGCCCGTGCTGGCTGACATGACCGAGCATTGTTTTTCCTGCTCCGCTGAGCAAGGCTCCTGAAAACCAATTATTGCTTTTGTCCTTTAGCAATAACAGACCACGGTTGAAAGATACGAGAGTGTCGCGGTCATTGGTGATGCCGATACGGTCACTGAGCCAGGTGGGCATAAGATTTGAGCGGATTAAAGTTTGAAGAGAAGCCTTTACCGTTTTGCTGGAAACGTTGTTGATAGACAGTTCTGATACCAATGCAGCACAGTTATCGACGGCGAAGTCTGTGCGGGTCACAGATAGGTCATCGACAGAGTAAGTGAACTGTTGTGCGTATGGATAGGTTGTAAACCTGTCAGCTTGGTTCAGTTCTTTGCCGTTTATGCTGAATGAGAATCCATCAAACAATTTCACAGGATGCATCCATATACCACCCATCTCACCTTCAATATGCCAACCTGCAGCAGGAAACTGTCCGTCCTGGCTGCCGATGGAATACAGGTGCGGTGATGCGGTGACGTAAAGATAGTGAGCGTTTGACGATTTGCCTTCCAGATGCTTTTCATTTGTAAGGCTTTCCTTCATGGAGAAAGATGCAGCCGATAAGGGCATACAAGCAATAAGCAGTAAAGCGGTAAAGACTTTTCTCATTGTATTTCTTTTAGAGAAGGCAGCCTTTAGAGCTGCCTTCGCAGTGCTATATTTGGTATCCTGGATTCTGCTTGAGTTCATCGTTTGCCTCGAGTGCCGTATTTGGTATAGGCATCATGATACGTGTCTCATCACATGCTTTGACATTCTGCCTTGCCTCACAGTAATGACCAAAGCGTACAGCATCGTCACGGCTCCACGCCCCATCCCAATAGAATTCAAACCCGCGCTCAGCGAAGAAGCTGTTAAGCGTTAACTCTGAAGCTGTCAACTTGCGTGCACCACGTATTTCGCGAATAGTGTTGATATCTTCTAGTGCACCTTGTGCATCACCTTTACGCAGCTTGGCTTCGCCACGCATGAGATAGAAGTCGCTGTAGCGGAAGAACATCACATCGTTGTCTGAACCTGCACCGTAGTTGTAGTTGGGGTCGGGAGCATAGCGCACAATGCGTACACCCTGTGCCTCGTTGGAGTTCTCGACGCTGAAGTCGCGTGTAAATATCAGAGGATCACCATTACGAGTTTTTTCTGGTGTGCCGTCAATAGTGTATTGCTGACCTTCTATGATGCCGAGGTTGAAGCCAGTTTGTGATTTCAAACGGTTGTCTTTATAACGAGGATCGGTGGTGTCCCAGCGGTTGAGAAAATCCTCTGTAGTACAGGCTCCGTTCCAGAATGACGTGAAGTTGTTGAACGTCATACTATAGTGAAGTGTGAAATTGAGCCAGGAGCGCCCTCCTATACCTGACTTTTGGTCATAAAGAATAGGCAGCACGGCCTCTGTCTGGTCAGCATAATCCTTGTTGTCGGCGAGATACAGCTTCCAGTAGTCATCGGCAAGCTTGTATTTGCCGGAATTAATGACTTCATTGCAGATGTTAATAACATCATCCCACTTGCCTTCTTTCGTACCAGTAAATATGCCGTAGTCGAGATAGACGTGGGCGAGAAGCTGCTGGGCTGCAGCTTTGGTGATGCGACCATAAGGCACTTCACCCTTCTCCTTTAGATTGGGGATAAGGTCAGTCAATTCTTTAATGATACGTTCTGTAGCAGCATTGCGATCAAGAATCTGAGGCTTGGTTTTGAAGTCGGTCTCGTTGCTCTCACGCATTGGGAAATGTCCGAAGTAATTAGTGAGATAAAACATGTGCAATGTGCGAATGAAAGTTACCTCATTGGTATAGTTCTTAACATCCTCGGTCTGATTTAGTTCGCTAAGGTAATTAAGTGCTACGTTGCAATAGGTAATACCTTGCATCAGTCCGTCCCAAGCTCCTCTGACTTTGAGGTTGTCAGCATCGTAGGTATGCTTAAACACTGCACGGTTATTGGCATCATTCCAGTCAGAGCCACGAGTAGGGTAGCAGCATTCGTCGGTGGAAACCTCTGTTATCATCCACATCCCATTGTCGTCCATAAGGTTGCGAAGTGAGGCATAGGCAGGTGCGGCAAGCATAGCTGCATTCTTGTCGTCTTTGATAAGTGACGTATTATCCTGCTCGTTCATTATTTTCTCCTCAAGATCGGAGCAGGAAGTGAAGGCGAGCCCTAAAGTAAGGGCAGCCGCTAAATATATCTTTTTCATTACTGTGTGTTTTAGAAGTTGAACGATGCGCCAAATGTGAAACTGCGTGCTTTAGGATAGTTAGTCCATCCCACACCAATGGCTGGTATGCCGTCGGTCACACGGTATGTATCTACCTCTGGGTCATAGCCAGAGTAGCCTGTGATACAGAAGAGGTTGTTTCCGGTGAGACTTAATGTCAGTCCTTTGAGCCAATTGTTTGGTTTGAGAGGCACCTCATAGCTCAGCACGGCACTGGCAAGACGTAAGAATGAGCCATCCTCGATGTAGCGATCGCTGTAGTCGAGAGCATTGTCCATAGCTTCATTGTTTTCCGTGGCTTTCTTCGTGATGTTAAAGCCGGTGTCGAACACTGTTGCGTCGCCAATGACATTGTCGAGGTTGTTGTAGATATCTTGTCCAAATGTACCGTTGAAGTTTAGTCCGAGTGTCCATTGTTTCCATGACAGGGCGGTACTAAAGTTTAGCGTAAAGTCAGGTTGAGCATTGCCTATGACTTTATTGACAGGATTGCCGTTTTCATCGGTTTCATACATACTATGACCATTTTCGTCAAGTCCGAGGAAGTGATAGCCGTAGAATGTACCGAGTGCATGACCGCTCATAATGCGCTGGATTGGGGCAGAGAAGCCAGGACCGCTGGGATAACCGACAGAGATGTATGACATTGGCAGGCCTTTCACCTCATTGCTGTTGGTAGAGAAGTTGAGACTTGCGTTCCAGTCGAAATCCTTGGTGCGTATGATGTCGCCGTTAAGGGTTATTTCAAGACCTTTATTCACAATGCTCATACCATCGACATTATCCCACATTGTTGTCGTTGGGGCTGGGGCGATGGAGTATACTTGAAGCAATACGTTACGAGTTGTTTTGTTGTACCAGTCAATGCTACCGGTGAGGCGGTTGTTAAAGAATCCGAAGTCGAGGCCGATATTGAACTGACGTGTATTCTCCCACTTAAGGTCCGGGTTAGGAGTTCGTGTTAGTGTGATACCTGTGGTAGGAACCTTAGAACCGTCGAGGAATGCACCGGTAATGGTACCGAGTTTCAACTGCGAAATGCGGTCGGGAATTTCCTGGTTACCGGTGACACCGTATCCGACGCGGAACTTCAAATTATCGAATACATTAAGATTCTTGATAAAGTCTTCCTCGCTCATACGCCATGCCAGTGCGACAGATGGGAAGAATCCGTACTTATTGTTTTCACCGAAGCGTGTTGAACCATCCCAACGGAAGTTAGCCGTAAGAAGGTATTTCTCCATGAGGTTGTAATTGATGCGCCCATAGAATGACTGCAATTCATGTTCCAATAAGTCGGAGTTTCCGGAGATATTGTTATAGTTGCCATACTTAAAGTCATGGAGATAGTCGACATCCTTTACATTAAATCCATTCTCGCTCATACTATACCAATAGTCGTGATACTTTTGATAAGAATGACCAGCAAGAAGATTGAACGAATGAATCTTATTTACCTTGAAGTCATAAGTAAAATAGTTCTCGATGAGGTAGTTTCTTGATTCCACGTTGTTAATATAAGCCTCTCCACCTGATGGCATATAAATGAGCTCTTGGTTTTGTGTGACACGGCGAGAAGTCTTCATGCGATCAAGGGCATAGCTAAACTTGTATTTTAGACCTTTCACAATGTCTACAGTTGCAGCGACATTTGCCAACAGACGGTCGGTTTGAGTTTCGTCGTCGGTGAGGTTTAGCATTGCAACAGGGTTACGCACTGCAGATGAGTTCTGATAATAAGAGCCATCTTTATTGTAGATAGGGAATGTAGGATTGAGCTTCAATGCAGAAAGCATGAGGTCACCCTCGTAACCGCCACTCTCGCCGAGTGGTGCACGGTTTTGTACGACACGGCTGTCTGTAACAGACCCTTCGAGGTGTACACGATCGTTGAGAATATACTGGTGAACATAGAATCGTGTAGTGTATTTCTTCATATCCGTGGTTTTAATGATACCGTCATTGGCCAGAATGTTGCCGGATGCGCGATAACCACCCTTAGCGTTACCACCAGAAATAGAGAGATTGTGGCTGTGTGATATAGCTGTACGGAAAAGCTCGTCTTGCCAATTCGTATCAGCGCCGAGATCTGTGATCTTAACATTTCTCTTCTGAGCGAATGCACGATATTCATCAGCATTAAGCAGGTCGAGTTTCTTTGGTAGATATGATACGCTTACAGAGCCGGTGTAGTTGATCTGAGCCTTGCCCTGAGTGTTCTTCTTTGTGGTGATGAGCACCACGCCGTTGGCTGCGCGTGAACCATAGATAGCTGATGCCGAAGCATCCTTGAGCACAGTGATTGTTTCGATATCATCGGCATTGATATAGTTCAATGGATTAGTGTAGCTTGAAGATCCCACACCTGTGATGGCACCACCGCCTGCCTGCAGATCGGTAGAAGCATCAAGGGGCACTCCGTCAATGACGTAAAGAGGATCCTGTCCAGAGCGGATGGAGTTGCTACCACGAACACGTACAGTTACGCCTCCACCAGGTTCTCCACCGTTGCTGGTAATATTTATACCTGCGGTGCGACCTTGAAGAAGATCGGATGGTGAGGTGACGAGACCTTTGTTAAAGTCCTTTGCTTGTAGGTCGCTCACAGACCCCGTAAGGTCACTCTTTTTCATTGTACCATAACCAACCACAACAATTTCATTGAGCTCATTGTTGTCTTCTTTCATTGTGGCGTTGATGACAGATTGGTTATTGACGGGAATTTCCACAGTCTCGAAGCCAACATACGTAAAAACAAGTGTTGCGTTGCTGGCTACAGTGGGTATAGAGTACTTTCCATCTAGATCAGTGACAGCTCCGGTAGAACCGCCTTTGACAGAGACGCTAGCACCAATGATGGGCTCACCATGCTCGTCGGACACGGTGCCCGTGACTTGTGATTGTGCAAACATTGCCAGTTGGCAGAGCAAGGTGCTCACAAAGAGCAATAACCTCCTCGTAAAGAATGTTTTTTGCATAAGAATGATTTTTAGTTTAATAGTTATTGAGGTATTTTATTTATGATTATATGAGATTCTTTATTCCGTTTTTTTCTCTTAGACCTTTTATAGTTTTTACTTATTTTATTGTTTCCTCCATGGCCCTGTAGACACCGTTGGTCCATCCAAATCCTATCTGGTTGACATATTCACCGCCCGAAGTGTCGCCTTGAGTCATGACATTGTATTTTTCTTTTAGCGTACCGGTTTTCTCAAACATCTTTTGGCAAGTTGCCATCCAACGGTCGCGGAGTTTTGTAGCTGTGGGCTTGAGGCCGTAATTTAGCAGGCCTTTATACGAAATCCATTCAAGGGGTGCCCAGCCGTTTGGAGCGTCCCACTGCTCTCCTGTTTCGTATGGTGTAGTGAGGGCTCCACCTGCTTTTAGGAAGGTCTTTACAAATGTTTTCTCCGTAGCCTTGGCTTGTCCCTTGGTAGCCACGCCTGCATAGAGTGGGTACATACCCGCAAGGGAGAGATAAGGTGATAGCGTATTTGAGGACAGCACATAGTCGCAATACCAGCCTTCTTTGGTCGACCAGAAATATTTTCTGATGGCTTTTGCTCTTGTCTTGGCTTTCAAAGTCCATTGTGCAGCAGCCCTCTTTTCTCCTTTCAGCGAATAGCCCTTTGCAATCGTACTTTCCAAATGATACATCAAGCTATTGAGGTCTACAGGCACAATATCAGTGGTGCGTATGGTGTAGAGATTGTGGCCGTCAGCCATCCATCTTGAACAGAAATCGAAGCCACTTTCAGCTCCCGCACGCAGATCACGGAAAAGTTGCGAGGCATTGATGTTGGGATGTACAGCTTTTAGTTTGCGTTCAGTGTCCAAGTCGTTGCGCCAAGCCTCTTCCCGAGGTGTATCGTACCGATCATAATAACGATTGAGGATTTCTCCGTCCGGCATTATGACGGTGTGTTGGCATGATTTGCGAGTGATATTGAGACTGTCGGAGCCCAACATCCAGAATTGGTGCTCGCTAACAAGTTCTGGCAAATAGCGTACAATGATGCTGTCGCCGTAATAGCGCGCCGCATCACTAATCATATAAGCGAAGAATGGCGGCTGTGAGCGCCCGAGGTAATAGGTACGCATACCATTAGGTATGAAGCCTAACTGGCGGATACAGTCAGCAAAGTTATCGAGCATATCGACGACCAGTTCGTGCTCATTATCGCACAGCATACCTATGATAGAGAAGTAGCTGTCCCAATAATACATCTCGCGGAAACGCCCGCCCGGTACGAAATAAGGATGCTTCATGATAATGCGTGTGCTGTGCTCTACACTGTCGGCGGGACGGGTAAGGAATTTCCACATATCTTTAATATAGGCATCAATGTTCTTGTGCCGCTCCATGTCTTTCTTCTCGTACGACTCCGGTATGATAAAGTTGGTTTTCAGAAACTCCTCCATGTCATTGCCGTAGTAGCGACACCAGTCGGCAAGAATGTCGTTGACGTTTCGTCGTGGTATGACGTCGACAAAGGTCTTTGACTCTGTGAACAATCTGTTTTGCCCAAAGAGACTGTCAATATCCATCACCTCTTTGAGTAGTCTGCCATAGAGATGTGTTGGCCTGACGTATGGATATGTGGTGTCAGTGCATGTATATTGAGCCAGTGATGATATACTCCATAACGAGAGAAGTATAACTATAAAGATGTGGCTATATTTTTTCATTTTTTGTTAGCGTTTGTTTCACTGATTTCGTTCAAATATCGGTAAAAGATAGATAGCCTATAAGCATAAGTAGGTGATAAGTAGATAATAAAGTATACTATTCTTTTTAATCACCTTATTATCAGTGTTTTAAATGATATATTAAATTTAACAATGGAGAACACTAAATTCATTGATATGAATAATCCCAT
>JBMNUU010000010.1:0-82316 GCA_050946435.1 Prevotella sp. | reverse complement strand
AGATTAAAAGGAATGAGCCCGGAACAATACCGAGCTCACTACTATAGAGTATTGAATAATCAAATTTAAATTCACGTCCAACTTTCAGGGTTCATATCATTTGTGCGTCCATTTGCCGTATTGTCCTATTTATCATAACTATTATTATAATTTAAAACGCATTCCTTAAATAAAAACATAACAGTCTTATTACGGAATGAAATAAATATAAGTAACACTACAAAGTGTGGTAGATAAAATGACAATTCCAAAACATTATTTTTACGTCTTGATGTCAGCTTTGTAAAAAAGACATCATTCTAATTATTGACTCTTGATTCTTTTTAATTTTCTCTTTGGATTGAAAATTTAATTGTAATTTTACATTCTGTATGAAATACGATAACTACATATTTGATTTGGATGGCACACTGCTGAATACCATAGAAGATTTGGCAGCGAGTTGCAACTATGCTTTGCGCAATTGCGATATGCCGGAACATACTGTCCCAGAAATCCAAAGTTTTGTTGGTAACGGCATTAGAAAATTAATGGAACGATGCGTGCCACAAGGAGTTAACAACCCTAAGTTCGAGCAAGCCTATAGCTTGTTTAGGACCTATTATCTTGCCCATAACGCAGTGTACACTCGTCCTTATGACGGCATTTCCGAACTGTTAAAAATACTGAAATCAAGCGGCAAAGGCATTGCTGTCGTAAGCAACAAATTTGATCCGGCCACCAAGGCATTGACGAAGCAATATTTTGGCGATGACATTACGGTGGCCATTGGCGAATCTGAAAGTATCAGGAAGAAACCGTCTCCCGATATGGTATATGAGGCCATACGCCAATTAAGCTGCACGGCGGACAAGACACTGTATATAGGCGACAGCGACGTGGATATTGTTACTGCAAAAAACAGCTCCCTACCCTGCGCCAGCGTGTTGTGGGGGTTTCGAGACCGCAGCTTCCTCATAGCGCATGGCGCAACGGTTTTATTGAGTCATCCGCAGGATGTGATCGACTTGTAGCACTTTGAATTGTCAATAAAACTTCACTATAAATCATCTGTTCTAATACGACGTTCCAGCGTGAAGATAGCCGTTCAAGACAAGGAAAACCACGATATTTCAGTCAGTTCGCAACAGTCTGTTTGCCGTTGAGGCCTATCCGCTCTGCGGTTCGGGCTCAACTGTCAGTCGACAATGGCTCAACGGCATGCCGATAACAGCCTAACCATCATGCCGTTAGATAGCAACGGTAAAGCCTTTGTAAAACTTTAAAAACGACAAAACGGCATTATGCAAGCCTCTCTTCTGATATTCAGCATCTTAGAGAAAACTCGCCATTTTGAAGAATTCTGCGACAATATGTTCCGTTTTTTAAATACTCGAAAAATAGAAGATGTTTTGTCGTGTTATTTCTATATAATGAACAAACAGCAAGGAATAGATGAAATTTCATGCATCTGCAATACGTCTGACACATAAAACAACATAAGGTCAAAACAGTATGAAATTATTATGTAACATCCTATGGATGATTTTTGGCGGCCTTGTTACCGCCATTGAATACATGGCGACAAGCTTTGTTTTGATGATTACCATCATCGGTATTCCGTTTGCCATTGTCACGTTCCGCATTGGGCTATATGTGCTTTGGCCTTTTGGTCAGAAAATTGTAGACAAGCCGTCGAGTGCAGACCATGGTTGTCTGAATATGATGATGAATATTTTATGGATATTGTGCGGCGGTCTGGCTATATGTCTGACGCATATCCTAATTGGTGCATTGCTTTGTCTGACGATAGTGGGCATCCCCTTTGGCAAGAAACAATTCAGTTTGGCAGGGTTGGCGCTGGCTCCCTTTGGCAAAGAGGTAGTATCAGAATAGAGAACGGTCCGTGACGATATGGTGCAATAAGCGTCTGTCGCCCTCAACGTCACGTCCTACGCCATCACCAACTCAGCCACCATTTTCTGCTCGATGTCGCCTATACCATATTTATCTATCAGTGGTCGGTCTTTCTCAAACTGCCGCATGACGTCTTCGGTGTTTTTCATCAAACCTCCGGAGGCGGCAACCGATTGTTTCATTAAGGTGATGCCCAGTTCTACCCTACCCGCAAACCAATTGCAATAGCCCGCATTAAGGTAGTCGGAAGCATTGCACGCTTTGTGAGTTAGAATTTCCTGATAAAGGGCGTCTGCCTGTTCCAGATGATTCAGCCAGAGATGTCCCCAAGCCAAGGCTCGCTTCACGTTGATGTCTCCCTCGTTCTCGTAGTCCAGCCGATAGAGCAGCTTCATGCCTTCGGCAGCATTGTCAGAATTGATCTGTGATATGGCAAGGTTAAGTGCCAGGTTGTGATGGTCTGGGTGACGCTGGTGAAGCTGTTCGTAGAGCTGGGCTGCCTCTTCATAATCCTCCACATAGAAGCAAGCCTGAGCATAGCCCATCATGGCACGCTCGTCGTCGGGTACCAACTCGTAAAGCCGGGCATAAATGGCGCGGGCTTCCATGTATTTTCGACTGCGGATCTTAAGGTTGCCCTCCATGTGCATATCTTCTGTATTATCGGGCTCTTTATACGCATAAAATAGTTGTGACAGAGAGGAATACATTTTTTTCTTCAACATAAACTTCTGTACATGGCGAGCCTCTCCGCCCAACTGGTTTCGGAACACATCGTTAGCCATAAACAGAAATTGCCAACTCTCAAACGGATTTTCAAAAATCTTGTGGGCATCGCAAAGCGAGAAGAAACGATAAAGGTCCTGAAGATACATCCTGCGGATATAGCTTGGGTCTTGGGTGTCGATATTTTCAGCACCCATACCCATCATAGCCACGTTGCCAGAGTTGAGCATTTCCTTGATGTTGGCCGGAAGCTTATGGAACACACTCGAGGTGCCCAATACAAAACTATATTTGTCTGAATCGCAGAACAAACCACTCCCCAGTATGCTTTTGATCATATTGGAGCGGAGGAAGTTTTGTGCTATGTGTTGCAATTGGGGATGATCCACGAAAAAGGGCATAAACCAGTTGCAAAGCGTGTAGAAGAACGAGAAGCGTTTCATCTGAGAGAAGCCGCCGAAGTAAATATCTACGCCCTGCTCGCGCAAATCAATCATTTTGCGGATGCTCTTTTCCAACTCTTCCATCTTCTGATCGGCAGCATCGGGATTTAGGATGTCGTCCATTGGATTATCCTCTTTCTCCTTGATTCCCAAATCGGTGATCTCAAAGTTCTGATTGCGCAGCAAGGTAGGCATGATGTCCTTTTGCAACTTCTCGTTGTCGCGTTTAGCATTTCGGCAATACACCACTTGGATTTGTAACTCCAAAAGTTCCTCCCTCACAGTTTCCTTACTCAAGAGCGTCTCGATTTGTTCGCTCACTTGTGGAAACATGGACAAGTTCAGGCCGTGAAGTGCAAACACCCACCCCACCAGAGCACGCTGTCGGCATCGCGCATCCTGGGCATGTTCATAAATGTGAAGCAGTGCAAGAACACGCTCCGCATCGCCTGTAAACATTGCGCCCAACATGGTTGCGCTGATGAGCAACTGAGCATCGTTAACATCTATTGTGGGGGAATTCAGCAATTCGGCCATACCGATGGCAAAGTCGTGCGACCACTGATGGGAGAAAAGCAGACTGTTGAAAAGCGACTGGATGTATTGATGATGGTCAGCATACAGACTTTTTACCTTAGTCTCTCTCACCTCTTCCGTATCGAGGGAGGCCATAGCTACGTTGGAGACAAAAGACTCCAGCTTATGCCCAATGACTTCTACGTTCAACTCGGTGATGGATTTTTCGAGTGCATAGCTGATGACCGATGGGTCTTTCACTCGGCGAAAATCCACCTCGATGTCGCGTAATAATACGTAGAGTTTACCCAACAGCTTGTCATATAATGCCTGTCGCTTGTCGTCCTGGTAGCCTTTCTTCAGGAAATCGCACATCAGCCGATAGTCGTTCTCGATTTCTTCCAGCCTCCCCCCCAATGAGTCGTATTGGAAGGCCGTCAGGAATGTACGTGTGCTCGATATGGCCTCGCCTAAATAGCCGAAGTCTATGATGCCTTGTTGGATGCGACGAAGAAGTTGAAGCTGGTTGGTCCAGTCGGATGACTGCTGATAATTGTCCATATTGAAGAATAAGAAGAAATGAAGAAAGAGATAATAAAAATTAGTTCCAACGCTGCCTTGCACGTGCAATGTCTTTCTCGCGCGGTGCAATGGCACGTTGGTAATGTAGCTTGGGCAAGGCATTTATGGTCTTGTCGTCTACATGCATATATTTTTTGATGATATGGTGATAATGTGCCACTCCATGCTTGTTGATGGAATCGCACACATTATTATATACCTTAACAAAGGCATCAAGCTGCGCCTTACGTTCCTTTTGTACCAAAGCATTTTCCCTGAAAGCTATCACACCCAAATGAATATCCTTGTCACGACTATCCATTAGTACGGGATTCTTGAACAACCTGGCCGTAGTAGCTTGTGGCTCAGTGAGTAATGCAGCATCCATTTCATTGTTAAGAAGCATTTTCAGACGTATATTCACATCGTTTATCTGAACCCGATAGACTTCAAACTTGGTTTTGACGCTATCAATGGCGAGGTCGGCCAAGTAATCAGTAGCCGAGAATCTCGTGATGGCGACCATTTTGTCAGACATCTGTCTGAGCTCTTTCACACGGGCCCGGCGGTTGGAAATAAACTGCCAATAGCTGTTGGTTGTCGCCACGTAGCGTAGTGGTGTACCACGCTTTTTGAGTCGCTCGGCACGCATGAGGTCGGTTACAAATCCCTCCACATGCCCGCCCTCAATCAGGGTATCACCATCCAGTTGGCACGTACGTGCACGAAGATGCACTTCTACTCCTCCCCTTTGGAAAAGACTGTCCTCGAAGGCTACGAATATTGGGAGACAGTCCATGGTCGGGGTGGTGGCTATTTTTAGGGCGGCCGAGTCTCTCCGCACCGCTTCACGATGCTGCTTTCGTGAGAGCGCTTGCTTCTGCTCGTACGATTGCCCGCAAGTTGCAAAAACAAGGGGCGTTAAAAGCAATATGATGTAAATTAATAGTCTTTTCATTCGATTGCAAAGTTAATAATTATATTTTGCAATTATGGAAAAAAAGATTACTTTTGCATGGGACAATTCCCCCTAATTGCATAACTTCTCTAACAAAATATGGCTAAAGACAAAACGATGTATGTTTGTAGCAACTGTGGCTACGATTCGTCCAAATGGTTGGGCAGGTGTCCTTCTTGTGGCGAATGGTCATCGTTCAGAGAAATAAAAGTGGCCAACACGTCGGGCACAAGTGCTGCAAAAAACGCGGCTATGACGATTCGTCATGGCGAAAAGAATTCGCATCTTCAACTCGGCTCCCAGAACAAGCCCATGCGTCTGCATGACATCTCTGCCAAAGACGAGCCGCGCATCGACACCCACGATGCCGAACTTAACCGGGTGTTGGGTGGTGGAATCGTGCCGGGGAGTATCATTCTTTTAGGAGGTGAGCCCGGTATTGGAAAGTCTACCCTCACCCTACAAACCATTCTCTCTATGTCGGAGCGGCGCATCCTCTATGTGAGTGGTGAGGAAAGTGCACACCAAATCAAGATGCGGGCCGAGCGTCTGGGAGGCGTCAATCCGGAGTCTATATTCGTATTGTGCGAGACTTCTTTGGAAAACATCTTCGGACATATCCAGGAAGTGAAGCCCGAATTGCTCATTATAGACTCCATTCAGACTATGTCTACTGACACGGTGGACTCTTCGCCCGGAAGCATCACACAGGTGCGCGAGTGCGCATCCGCCCTACTCCGCTTTGCTAAAACCAGCGGCGTGCCGGTCGTTCTCATCGGACATATAAATAAGGAGGGCACGTTGGCCGGACCGAAGATACTGGAACATATCGTCGACACGGTCATCCAGTTTGAAGGGGACCAGCATTATATGTATCGCATACTGCGTAGCATGAAGAATCGCTTTGGGAGCACATCGGAACTGGGCATATATGAGATGCGACAAAACGGATTGCGCCAAGTCTCCAATCCTTCGGAGCTTTTACTCACGGAAGACCACGACGGGCTCTCGGGCGTGGCCATTAGTTCGGCCATTGAGGGTGTACGCCCGTTCCTCGTCGAAACGCAGGCACTTGTATCCTCGGCGGCTTATGGCACCCCTCAGCGCTCAGCCACAGGCTTTGACCAGCGTCGACTCAATATGCTGCTTGCCGTATTGGAAAAGCGAGTGGGCTTTAAACTCATGCAAAAAGACGTCTTCCTCAACATTGCGGGAGGCTTGCGCGTGACCGATATGGCTATGGATCTCAGCGTGATAGCAGCTGTACTTTCAAGTAATGTAGACACACCTATCGAACCGGGATGGTGTATGTGTGGCGAAGTGGGATTGAGTGGCGAGGTGCGCCCCGTGAGCAGAGTGGAGCAACGCATTGCCGAAGCCGAAAAACTCGGATTTGAACATATTGTCCTGCCGTCACACAATATGAAAAGCCTCAATATCAAGAAATACAATATAGAGCTTCATCCCGTGAAGAAAGTGGAAGGAGCATTGAGATGTTTGTTTGGATAGCCACCCCCAAAAAGCCTCTCTCTGCATATTCAGAGCTAAAGCTGCGTTTTTAATTCCCTATCCATACAAACGTTTGTAAACCATCATGGAGTTACATCCCGGAATCAATCCGTTATTTCATTTATTCCTTTGTCTCTGTGATTGAAGCATGGCCCATTTGTAATATATATATGACAATTGGAAAGTAAACGAGTGAAAAAACCAAAAAACTATATCTGCCTTTCCACGTTGTCCCATAAAATGTGTAACTTTGCAATACACAGATTAATAAATTTCTAACTTTAAAATAAAGATAAAATGACAATCGAACAATTTAACTTTGCCGGTAAGAAGGCTATCGTTCGCGTAGATTTCAATGTGCCATTGGACGAAAATGGCAATGTAACAGACGACACCCGTATTCGCGGTGCACTTCCTACCCTGAAGAAAGTGCTGGCCGATGGCGGTGCTGTTATCATGATGAGCCACATGGGCAAGCCTAAAGGCAAGGTTAATGAAAAGTTGAGCCTGAGCCAGATTGTAGCCAATGTATCGAAAGCCCTTGGTGTTGAAGTTAAGTTTGCCAAAGATTGCGGTAACGCAGAGGCCGAGGCTTCCAGCCTGAAGATGGGTGAGGCTCTGTTGCTTGAGAATCTTCGTTTCTACCCAGAGGAAGAGGGCAAGCCAGTCGGTGTTGAGAAGGGCACTCCTGAATATGACAAGGCCAAAGAGGCCATAAAAGAATCTCAGAAGAAATTTGCCAAGAAGCTGGCTTCTTATGCTGATGTTTACGTAAACGATGCTTTTGGTACGGCTCACCGTAAGCACGCTTCCACCGCTGTTATTGCTGATTACTTTGATGCTGATTCCAAGATGCTCGGCTTCTTGATGGAGAAAGAGGTTAGCGCTATTGACAACGTATTGAAGAACGCTAAGCATCCTTTCACCGCTATCATCGGTGGCTCTAAGGTCAGCTCTAAGCTCGGCGTTATCAAGAATCTGCTCGACAAGGTGGACAACTTGATTATTGGTGGCGGTATGGGCTATACCTTCATCAAGGCGCAGGGCGGCAAGATCGGCAATTCTCTGCATGAGGATGAGTTGATGCCCGAAGCTCTTAACGTCATTGCTGCAGCCAAGGAGAAGGGTGTAAACCTTTCACTCTCCGTTGCAACGCTTTGCGGAAAGGAATTCTCCAACGACACCGAGCGCAAGGTATTCCCTATCGACCAGATTCCTGAAGACTGGGAAGGTATGGATGCCAGCGAAGAGAGTTTGGCAGAGTGGAAGAAGATTATCCTCGACTCTAAGACCATTCTCTGGAACGGTCCGGTAGGCGTGTTCGAATTTGAGAACTTTGCTCATGGTACCGGCGAGATTGCCAAGTATGTTGCTGAAGCTACCCAGAAGAACGGTGCTTTCTCACTCGTTGGTGGTGGTGACTCTGTAGCAGCTGTCAACAAGTTTGGCTTGGCCGACAAGGTGTCCTATGTTTCCACCGGTGGTGGTGCCATGCTTGAAGCTATCGAGGGCAAGACTCTTCCCGGAGTAGCTGCTATCAAGGGCTAATTCTTTTAATGAGTTTTATGAGATCAATGAATTAGGTTGGTTAAATAATATCTCATCACACCAAGATAGAGATAATAACCTAATAGAAAAGATTTACATAGATTAAGCGTCTTTCTGATAAGGGAAGACGCTTTTATTATGCCTTAAAGTTTGTTCTTTTCATTTGCCGTATCGCCTCTTTTGCTTATATTTGCAGCATATAGCAGATATGAAATGAAAAATAGGCTTTTATTGATGATATCCTTGACCTGCATAGGACTTTCGATGCTTGCCCAACGTCACGAAGTGGTGAACGAGCGCATCGCATCGCTGCAGGTAGTGGCTGGCGATAATTGGATGGATTTGCCAATAATCACATTGGGACAGCAAACGCCATTGATAATTTCGTTCGACGATCTCACGCATGATTATCATCGATATTCCTATAAGTTGGAGCATTGTGAGGCCGACTGGACCGTGTCTGAGGAAATTTTCGAAAGTGATTATTGCGAGGGATTTGCCAAAGGAAACACCATAGAAGATTTTAAACAATCCTTGAACACAAATCAGCTCTATACGCATTACCGATTTACTCTACCCAATAACAAATGCAAGATAAAGATTGGAGGCAACTATAAAGTGACCGTATACGACGAGAACGATGAGGATGCGGTGGCGTTTACGGCTTGCTTCATGGTGGTGGAACCTGGCATGCATGTAGGTATGGAACTAACCACCAATACCGACGTTGACCTGAACGGCCGACATCAACAGCTTTCGTTACAAGTAGACTATGGCAGCATGAGGGTGACCGACCCGTCAACACAGGTAAAGACTGTAGTGATGCAAAACGGACGGTGGGATAACGCGGTGGTAAATGCCAAACCACAATATGTAAACAACAACGGATTGAAGTGGGATCATAACCGGGACTTGATATTCGATGGCGGTAATGAATATCGGAAATTCGAAATGCTCGACATGACCCATACCACAATGGGATTGGAAAGCATGACTTGGGACGGCGAAATATATCATGCCGCCGTGTGGACAGACGAGCCTCGCCCAAGCTATGTATATGATGAAGATGCCGATGGAGGCTTCTACATACGCAATTCGGACAACTGGGACAACAACGTGCTTTCAGAATATGCGATGGTGCATTTCCGGCTTGCCTCACCCCGCCTCCCCGGCGAGGTGTATCTTAACGGAGTATGGACCAACGACCGATTTCTTCCACAATACAAGATGGAATGGAACGAAGAACAAAAACTCTATGAGGCAAGTGTGTGGCTGAAACAAGGGTATTACAACTACCAATATCTCTTGAAGCAGACGGATGGGCGTATGGTGCCGGTTCCCTCTGAAGGCAACTTTTATCAAACCCAAAACGTCTATCAGATGCTCGTGTATTTTCGCGGAAACGGAGAACGTACAGACAGGTTAGTAGGCTATGGAAAAATAGAGTAAAGATTGACTACCGTCTCCTTGTAAAGAATGGAAGGGAAGGAGTGTTTATTATAACATAAATTGAAGGCCTATCGTTTTCGCCTTCTTAAAACAAGAAATATGAAGTACAAACACATTAATTTCCTTTGGGCTGTTCTATTGATAGCCTGCATGGGCTGTTCCTATAAATCCTATCGGCCCTACCAGTCCTACGCAAATGGATATATACTCGACGAGCACAGAGAAGTTGTGGGAAATTACGCCAACGGCTACATATTAGACAAACAAAGAGATGTCATAGGACGTTACGCCAACGGCTACATATTAGACACCAATGA
Source organism: Prevotella sp. (assembly GCA_050946435.1). Taxonomy (GTDB): domain Bacteria; phylum Bacteroidota; class Bacteroidia; order Bacteroidales; family Bacteroidaceae; genus Prevotella. The sequence continues at coordinate 72,393 of JBMNUU010000010.1, read as the reverse complement.
CAGTGTGGTCGGAACATATAGCAACGGCTATATAAAAATGAAGAAATAACCTGTAAGCAAAATCTACACGGAACATTCCCAATCTTAATGAGACGTCATTGAGAATCAAGGGAAAACGAGAAGCATGGTTATTCTCTTCTCATCGCATTCGGATTGCAAAGAGCCTTGCACATCAATGTTGGACGTGCAAGGCTCTTTGCCATAACATTTGTATTGCGAATACTTAAAACTTGTCAACCCGAATATAAGACAGTCTCTTCCCCGCCACATTAAGGAAAAGAAAATCATTTATCATAGGTTAGGCAAGTGGAACTGATAACGCTTGTCAAACACATTCCTTACATCATTGATTTCAACAAAAGTTGTGCCGCCATTCTCACCAAACGACCCGGAGAGATAGGCGATTTTGTCGTCTAAACCGATATACTTCTTCTGTCGAAGCATACGCAGGGCGGCAGAAAACAAATATTCTGAACTCGCGTGTTCTTTTTGATAGATAGGAATTACGCCGTATGAAAGGTTGAGCCAACGCTGTGTCTTCTCCTTGTAGCAGATGGCAAGAATGGGCTTTGGACCACGAAAGGCTGCCAAATGGCGTGCCGTCTCACCTGTTTCAGAGTCGGTGATGATACCTGCCACACCCAATTGTCGGGTGGAACTAATAGCCGCATGGGCAAGAAATTCTTTTTTGGAGCAATGAGGACTCAGCGGCACTTCGTTCTGTACATCAAAGTGGGCACGGTCTTTCTCAGCTTGTTCGGCAATGGCCGCCATGGTCTGCACAGATTCCAATGGATATTTTCCCGATGCCGTCTCACCGCTGAGCATCAGCGCATCGGTGTTGGAATAAATGGCATTGGCGATGTCCGTCACCTCGGCACGCGTAGGTCTGGGGTTATTGATCATCGAATGGAGCATCTGGGTTGCCACAATGACGGGCTTCTTCTTTTGCACACACTTACGAATAATATTACGTTGTATTCCCGGTATCTGTTCGAGAGGCACTTCAATGCCAAGGTCACCGCGTGCTATCATAATGCCATAGCTGGCGTCGATAATCTCATCGATATTGTCTACGCCCTCCTGGTTTTCAATCTTCGAAATAATCTTAATATCGGAATGATGTTCGTCCAGAATATCCTGCACAGCCTTGACGTCGGCTGCCGAACGCACGAAACTGTGGGCTATAAAGTCTATATCTTCTTCGATAGCGAGAAGAATATTCTTCTTGTCTTTATCTGTAAGTGCCGGAAGATTAATGTGTTCGCCCGGTACATTCACGCTCTTATGTGAGCCAAGAATACCGTCGTTGGTTACACGGGCAAAGACAGTTGGACCTACGATATCGGTCACCTCCATGTTCAGCGCGCCATCATCGAAGAGGATATTGTCACCCACTTTGACATCATTGGCCACATCGGGGAAAGAGAGGTTGATAATGTCGTGCGTGCTGTCCATCTCCGGCCGACCAAAAATCTTCACCACGTCGCCCGTCTTATACATGATAGGCTTTTCTACTGCTGTGGTGCGCACTTCGGGGCCTTTGGTATCGATGAGGATACCAATGCGAGGCGAAACTTCTCTCACGTTTTTGATAATATTACGGATGCCGTCCGGCGTAGCATGAGCTGTGTTCATTCTGACCACATTCATTCCGGCAAAGAACAATTTGCGAAGAAAATCGACGTCACATTTCAAATCGCTGATGGAGCATACTATCTTGGTCTGTTTCATATTATGAGGAGTTTTTTTATTTATCTTGATGAAATGGGCTTTATCAGCAGGAGCACGTTGAGCTGCAGCTGCAAACAATGGCCTATCTATCTTGCAAAGATACATCAAATTTTTCATATTAATAACTTATTGATTAAATTAAATTCACACAATATTTTTTATGAAAAACCGTGCAATGTCTTCAAATTGAAAATAGAGTCGTATACAAGCAGTCCGGTCACAAAATTTCATGTATTTATCATGAATGCAACATATCAGAATGGTATTTGCGTAAAGGTTTACGTATATTTAACGCGGGCATTTACACTGTGATATCATGTATTTTAGTACCTTTGTAGGTATTAAAACATAATCTCTAAAATATTAACAAACAAATCATGAACAAACTTAAAGCACTCAACAAGCGCACGGCACCCAAAAGCAACATGCCTGAAAGAATTATTCAGTTTGGCGAGGGAAATTTTCTCCGTGCATTTGTAGATTGGATTATCTACAACATGAATCAAAAAACAGACTTTAATTCCTCCGTTGTGGTTGTCCAACCTATCGAGCACGGTATGGTGGATTGGCTCAATGGACAGGACGGCCTATACCACGTCAACCTTCAGGGGAAGGAAAACGGACAACCTGTGAACACATTGACACGTATCGACGTTATCAGCCGCGCCTTGAACCCCTATACCCAGAATCAAGCTTTCATGGCGTTGGCCGAGCAGCCTGAAATGCGTTTCATCATTTCAAACACCACCGAGGCCGGCATCGCCTTTGACGACAGCTGCAAATTTACTGATGCACCCGCATCAAGCTATCCCGGCAAACTGGTCCAACTGCTATTCCATCGCTACCAGTATTTTGACGGATGCCCATCCAAGGGAATGATTATCATGCCTTGCGAACTTATTTTCCTGAACGGGCATCACTTGAAAGAATGTATCTATAAGTATATAGAACTTTGGAAAGACGACATGGGGGCCGACTATGAGGGCTTCAAAGAATGGTTCACCAAATATTGCTATGTCTGCGCCACGCTTGTAGACCGTATCGTGCCGGGCTTCCCACGCGACACCATCAAGGAAATCCAGGAGAAGATATGCTACAAGGACAACCTCGTGGTAAAGGCTGAAAATTTCCACCTTTGGGTCATCGAAAAAGCCGAGAACATGACCGTAGACGAGATGAAAGCAGAATTCCCAGCCCATAAAGCCGGACTCCACGTGCTGATTACCGACAACGAAAAACCCTACCACGAGCGTAAAGTTACACTGCTGAACGGGCCCCACACAGTGCTCTCACCCGTTACATATCTCAGTGGTGTGAACATCGTACGTGATGCCTGCGAACATCCCGTACTTGGTAAATATATCCACAAAGTACAGTTTGATGAACTGATGCAAACTCTCGACCTGCCCACGGAAGAACTCCAGCAGTTTGCTTCCGATGTGCTTGAACGTTTTGAGAATCCATTTGTAGACCATCAGGTGACGAGCATCATGCTCAATAGCTTCCCTAAATATGAAACACGCGATCTTCCCGGAGTAAAGATTTACTTGCAGCGCAAGGGAGAACTACCTAAAGGACTGGTATTTGGACTTGCTGCCATCATCACTTACTACAAGGGAGGAAAACGTGCCGACGGTGCGCCCATCACACCAAACGATGATCAGAAAATCATGGATAAGTTGACCGAACTTTGGGCTACCGGCGATACGCAGAAAGTGGCTGAGGGCGTGCTTGCTTTCGACTATGTTTGGAAGGAAGATCTCAACAAGACGGTGCCCGGCCTGACCGCACTCGTAAAGACTTATCTTGACCTCATCCAGGACAAAGGAATGTTGGAGGCTGTGAAAACTATATTATAAGCCCCTTCCCCATGTCCCCTCCCCACCGGAGGGGACATGGAGAACAAAGAGCAGGCCAACAGCCCATCCGGCAAAGCGCTGAAGGACATTATCAAATAGGAGGAAAGTATTGTTTCGCTTTCCTCCTATTTTACTTAGATGTCGTTTGTATTGTCAATTTAGTTCATCATAAAAGCGGGAAAATAATTATTCCTTTTAGCGTCAAAAATATTGTTTTCCCGTCGTTTACGTCTATATTTTTTCTGTTGCTTTTCATTTCCTATTGCCGTTAGGGCTTAATCGAGTTACGTCTACTATGATTTCGCAACATGACAGAAGCCTAACCGTCTCACCGATAAGGCCTAACCGCATAGCCGTTAAATAGTAACGGCAAAGAGCTAAAATAATAAATTCTTCATTTTTCACAACCGCCGCACATAAAGCACTTACAACCAGGCAGATGCGTCAGCGTGCTATTTTTGGCGAATTCGGGACAAATATTTTGCAGTTGGCAAATCGACGAAAATTAGAATAAGGTTTGTCACAATATTTAGTATAACATTTCCAATTTGTAAATACTGAAGAAACACAGACACAAGTTGGCACTTCAACACAAAAAACCGTCTCAGCTACATTTTCATGTGAGCTGAGACGGTTTCGAAATTATAATTTTTATGTGTTACGACAACATCATGCTAAGGCATTGATGATAGTCGCATTGGACCAAATAAATGGTATCTGCATTAATTATTACCTACCTTGATAGCCTTGTAGTCAGTCTTTCCTGAAGGCCAGATACCCGTGATGAACAGTACAGGATTCTTGCTTGTAGAAGCCGACTTCACTGCATCCTGTAAGTCAGAGATAGACTTCATTGGTATGTCGTTGGCTTCGAGGATAATGAAGCCGTTGCTGATGCCGCCTTCCTTGAAAGCACCACTCTTCACGCCTTTCACCTGGAGACCATAGCTAATGCCAAGTTGCTTTTTCAAGTTGTCGTCTACTGGGATCACCTTAGCTCCGAGAACGTCCAAATCAGCCGTCTTGACAATCTTGGTGTTGCCCTGCTGATTCTTCATGGTCACAGTCTTAGACATCTTCTTCTTGTTATGCAACCAAGTAATAGTGGCCTTGTCGCCGGGATGTTTGCCGTTGATAGCCTCCTGAAGTTCTGCCATCTTCATAATCTTCTTGCCATCAATACCAGTGACAACATCACCCTTTTCAATTCCGGCTTCGGCTGCGGCACTATTGGGTTCTACTTCGGCCACATAAACGCCTTCGTTTGTACCTAAATCAGGCACTTCCTTGTCCTGACTCTTTAAATTGTCAAGATATTTGAGGACATCGTTACCTCTTACACCCAAATAAGCGCGTTGTACTGTTCCATATTTCTTGAGGTCGGCCACCACCTTATTCATAATGGTAGTAGGAATGGCAAATCCATAACCCGCATAAGAACCTGTCTCGGAATAGAGCATGGCATTGATGCCGATGAGCTCACCCTTAGTGTTAACCAGGGCACCACCCGAGTTACCGCGGTTGATGGCAGCATCCGTCTGGATGAAGCTCTCCACACCATTCTGTCCCAATGTACGGGCTTTAGCACTGATGATACCGGCTGTAACGGTGTTGTTAAGTCCAAACGGGTTGCCCACTGCAATAACCCACTCGCCTACCCTTATTTTGTCAGAATCACCGATGGGCAGCGACGGGAGATTGTTTCCGTCTATTTTGATAAGTGCAAGGTCGGTGGTTTCATCGGTACCAATGATACGGGCGTTGAACTCGCGATTGTCTTCAAGTGTGACAACAAGTTCATCAGCACCATTCACCACGTGGTTGTTGGTGACAATGTATCCATCAGAGCTGATAATCACTCCCGAACCGGTTGCCACGCGTTTTGGCGTACGCACCTGCCGCTTCTGTGTACCGCCTTGCGGATTTCCAAAGAATCCGAACGGGTCAGAGAAGAAGTCAGAGAACGGGTCGCTCTGCATCTCTACGGTTTTGGTTTTAGAATTCTGCACATACTTGATATGTACAACGGCAGGTAAAGCCTTGTCAGCCGCATAGGTCAAGTCGACCGGTCTCCCGCTCTGTGCAACCTCATTGGTTGTTGCATTAACCTTAATCAAAGAGCCGGCAGAAAATGCCAGGGCTACTGCGCAAATACCTGCGAGCAGATAACTGGAATACTTTTTCATAAGTCTCATATATTTATATTAATTATTGTATTGAATAAATGTCGTTTTTATTCGTCATATATGCCTAACAGACATATTGACAGATATCTAAGTCATCTGTAATAATCGAATGCAAATATAGGCGCAAATTATGTTATTGTGCCATTTTGTCTTATCTTTTTATTCGATTTTAACACTTTGATTTTAGCACTTAACTACTCTTAATGAGTAAGGAGATTTATTTTACTTTCGTTTAAAATCATACAAAAACTTAATTCTGCAGATAGTCGTTTCAGATAAAATGCTTACTTTTGCAATCGGTAAGACAGTGCCCCGGCTCTATCGCTGGCATCCACCGAGATGCGAGAGGAAAGTCCGGGCAGCATAGGGTGCCCCACTTCCGAAAATAGAAGCTATTGGTGACAGTAGGTAAAGACAGAAGAAAACAACCGCCACTCCTCGTGAGTGGCAAGGGTGAGAAGGTGGTGTAAGAGACCACCGGATGGCGGGTGACCGCCATGCCGTGTCGTCTGGGGGCTGCAAGTTCATGTATACCGCCGTCATAAGGGTTGCCCGCCCGATGCTTAGGCAACGGCGGAGGGTAGAACGCTTGAGCTGCAAGGTGACTTGCTGATTAGATAAATGATAGAGCTCCTTTCTTGTGAAGGATACAGAACCCGGCTTATCAGGGCACTGTCTTACTTTTTATATAAGAAGTATATAATAAATATACCATTTTGGAGTTATTAATAACGTATGAAAGACTTGCAGCCCACCATATTAGATGATTATGAACATCGGGTAAACCTGGCTATCGAGCATCATCAGGATGAAGATAATTTTCCCGACATGGGAGCTTATGGCATTACGCGCGAAGAGCTGGACGATTATCTTTTCGACTATCAAGCCATACTCGACAGTGAGGGGTCGGTGCGCTCGCAACAGACGACCTATGGCATTATTGCATTGATACCCGTAATCGTTCTCAGTGCCTTTCCCCAGAAGAGTCTGCCCTGGGATAGCGAAACCGTATCGCTGTTGGCAGGTGTGGCAATTGGAATTGCGATTGCACTTGCCATCAAGAGCTTCAAGATGTTTCTGAAAAAAAAGAATATCAAGCGTCAGAAAGCGGAGCATCCAAAGGTAGCAGCATATATCAAGGCCGTATTAAATTTTGAACAACATCAATAATTCGACTAAATATCAATAATTATGGCTAAATTAGAACTCCCTGATTTCATGAAATATAAAGACAAATTCACCTCAAACGGATTTGTGGAGAAAATTTCGAGAATAGCCAAGCGTGCCGGAGCTAAATTCGTTTATGCAGCTCTTATACTTTTCTATACATTGGAGAGCGACAAAGTGTCGGTGAAAGACAAAGCGATCATCATTGGCGCCCTGGGCTATCTCATCAGCCCACTCGACGTGATACCCGATGCCATTCCTATTGCCGGGTTGAGCGACGACCTGGCCGTGCTCATCTATGTGCTGCACAAGGTGTGGGGAGATGTATCGGAGGAAGTGAAAGCTAAGGCTCATGCCAAGCTAAGCCAATGGTTTGACGAAGACGAAATAACAGAAGCCAACGACATCTTTGGTAATTCGCAGCAGGCATAAAGCGTAATCTTACTTATCGCAGGCGATGTTTTTCCAATTATAATGGGGGTCGTCTCGGCTCAGAAGAAAAATAGTGGGGAAATCTACTTTGTCATAGAACTTAACCCATTAGCGAAATTAAATTTTCGTGTGTTTAATTATTTTCTACGACGCATAAGTCCTGTGCGTGGGTAGAGACATATGGGTCGTACGTCTGCATTTCATTGCAGTGTATGCAACGACCGAAAGAGTTGTTTATCATGGTCGAATGTTCATGGAAATGCGGACATACGAGCCGTATATTCCTACCTGCTGCAATACCCCCAGTAATTTCGTTGCCTCTGTTGTAAACACCCATGATAAAGAAAACGTTACACGGCGGTCATTGGACCGCCGTGTAACGTTTATAAAGTATGGGCAGATTCTTAGCGAAGTCCCCTGCCATGACAATTCTTAAACTTCTTGCCACTTCCGCATGGACACGGATCGTTGGGGCGTGGCATCTTTTCACGCACGATAGGCTCGCGGCGGCGCTGCGCCGTCTCGCGCGTATCATGGTTAGCAGCTGCCCGCTGGGCTGCCTGTATCTCATCGAAATCAGCCTTTTGCTCATTGTAACGCTGAGCCGGGCGTTCTTCGGGAGCTGCCTGCTGTAAAGGCTGGTTTTGAGCCTGAATAGGAATCTGGCCGCGCATCAAGAAGCTCACAATGCGATTGTTCATGTCGTCAATCATGCTATCCCACAGTTTGGCACTTTCGAGCTTGAAAATCAACAACGGGTCTTTCTGCTCGTATGAAGCATTCTGGACACTGTGACGCAACTCGTCGAGTTGGCGGAGGTTTTCCTTCCAACTATCATCAATGATGTTGAGCATCACAAATTTCTCAAATTCCCTGACAATGTTCTTGCCCTCGCTGTCATAGGCTTCTTTCAAGTTGATTCGAAGCTGTGCTACATGACGGCCATCAGTGATGGGCACGATGATGAACTGATATACATCGCCCTGGTTTTCGTACACTTCCTTGATGACAGGGAAAGCGTCGCTCTGAATACGGTCGGTCTTGCGCTTGAAGGCAGCCATTGCACTTTGGAATGCACGTTCTGCCAATTCCTGCCTGTTGCCGTTCTCAAATTCGTCCTGATTGAAAGGCACCTCCATGGACAACACGCCAAAGAATTCATCTTTGACACCCTGATAGTCGTTGGATTCGATGATATTCACCACACGGTCCCAAATCACATTGGTGATGTCCATGCCAATGCGCTCGCCCATTAATGCGTGACGGCGCTTTTCATAAATAACCGTACGCTGCTTGTTCATCACGTCGTCATATTCCAAGAGATGCTTACGAATACCGAAGTTGTTTTCCTCCACTTTCTTTTGGGCACGCTCTATACTCTTGGAAATCATGGAACTCTCGATGCGCTCGCCGTCTTCAAAGCCCAGGCGGTCCATCACCTTCGCAATGCGCTCGCTACCAAACTTGCGCATCAAATCGTCTTCCAGCGACACATAGAATACCGATGATCCGGGGTCACCCTGACGTCCGGCACGTCCACGCAACTGTCGGTCCACACGACGGCTCTCGTGACGTGTTGTACCGATGATGGCCAAACCTCCGGCCTCTTTCACCTCGGGGCTCAGTTTAATATCGGTACCACGACCGGCCATATTGGTTGCGATGGTCACCGCTCCCAAACCATTGGTCGACTGTCCGGCTCCTGCAACAATCTGAGCCTCCTTTTGGTGCAACTTAGCATTGAGCACCTGGTGGTTTATCTTGCGCATAGTGAGCATCTTGGAGAGCAATTCCGATATTTCCACCGAAGTGGTACCCACCAAGCACGGGCGGCCCTGCTTACGCATTTCCTCGATTTCCTCTATAACGGCACGATACTTTTCACGATTGGTTTTATAGACACGGTCGTCGAGGTCGTGGCGAATGACAGGTTTGTTGGTTGGAATCTCCACAACGTCGAGCTTATAGATGTCCCAGAACTCGCCTGCCTCGGTGCTGGCTGTACCCGTCATACCGGCAAGCTTATGATACATACGGAAGTAGTTCTGCAACGTGATGGTAGCATAGGTCTGGGTGGCAGCCTCCACGTGTACGTGTTCCTTAGCCTCCACAGCCTGGTGTAAGCCATCGCTCCATCGGCGTCCTTCCATGATACGTCCGGTTTGCTCGTCTACAATCTTCACCTCACCGTTCATCACAACATATTCGTCGTCTTTGTTGAACATGGTGTAGGCTTTAAGCAACTGTTGGAGCGTATGCACACGTTCGCTCTGCACTGCATAGCGATTCATCAAGTCGTCCTTTTTGTCGAGACGCTCCTGATCAGAGAGCTGTGTCTCATTCTCCAGTGCAGAAAGTTGTCCTGCAATATCCGGAAGCACAAAGAGGTCTTTATCGTTGACCTGCTTTGCCAACCAGTCGGTACCTTTGTCGGTGAGGTCTGCACTGTTGAGCTTCTCGTCCACGACAAAGTATAGAGGTTGGATGGCCTTGGGCATCAGTCGGTTATTATTCTCCATATAGATTTCCTCGGTCTTTTGCAAGCCCGACTTGATGCCGTCTTCGGAGAGATATTTAATAAGAGCCTTGTTTTTAGGCAGAGCCTTGAAAGAACGGAAAAGACTTAGGAAACCTTCATCGATTTTCTCCTGGTCGTTGTTCTTGCGCCCTTCATTAATCTTTTGACGCGCGTCCGCAAGCAATTCGGTGGCCTGTTTGCGCTGCACCTCATACAGACGTTCCACCAATGGTTGATACTCTTCATACATTTGGTCGTCGCCCTTTGGAATCGGACCAGAGATAATAAGCGGTGTACGAGCATCGTCAATGAGCACGGAGTCTACCTCGTCGACAATAGCGAAATTGTGACGGCGTTGCACCAAATCTTTTGGAGAATGGGCCATGTTATCACGCAGATAGTCGAAGCCAAACTCATTATTGGTACCAAAAGTAATATCTGCCTGGTAAGCTTTACGACGTTCCTCCGAGTTGGGTTGGTGCTTGTCGATACAGTCTACCGATAGTCCGTGGAACTCATAGAGGGGTCCCATCCATTCAGAGTCACGCTTAGCAAGATAGTCGTTCACGGTTACCATGTGAACACCATTGCCAGTGAGGGCATTGAGGAACACCGGTAATGTGGCAACAAGCGTTTTACCTTCACCGGTGGCCATCTCCGCAATCTTGCCCTGATGGAGAGCGATACCGCCGAAAATCTGCACATCATAGTGTATCATCTCCCACTTTATTTTGTTACCACCGGCTGTCCATTCATTGTGATAAATGGCCTTGTCGCCGTCAATGGTGATAAAGTCATTGGCAGGATTACCGGCCAGTTCCCGGTCGAAGTCTGTTGCCGTGACGACAACCTCATCGTTCTCTGTGAGACGACGAGCCGTATCCTTCATAATACTGTAGACCACTGGAGCTACTTCATCGAGCACTTTTTCCTGCTCATCAAGCATTTCCTTGTCTATCTTGTCTATTTCGATGAAGAGCGGCTCACGCTCATCAATGGGGGTATTTTCAATCTGTTTCTTCAGCTCGTCTATCTTTTCCAGGTACGGTTTGGCTGCATCCTGTACATATTTGCGGATTTCCTGACTCTTGGCGCGCAACTCGTCGTTGCTCAGTTTCTCAATGTCGGGATAAGCCTCCTTCACCTTTTCAACCAACGGCTGAATCAGTTTCATATCTCTGCTGGACTTATTGCCGAACAATGAAGTAAGAATTTTGTTGAAGTTCATATATAATTTATTATTTGTTTCTGTTTCTCTATGTATGCAAAATTACGAAAAGATTCCGTGATATTAACCTAAAATTGATATTATTAGCTTATAATCACAAGCTAAATCAACAATTTTGCAAAAATAATTGGATAAAATATCCTTGTTCCAAATAAAAATTAGAACAAGGGACTGGCATTGCAGGCATTCGGAGCCCGAATACGAATAGACTTGGCTATGGTCGGAGCAATACAATCAACCGTGACTGTGGTGGATACGTGCTGAGGCTTAACCCCTGCTCCCATAAACACAATTGGGAACGGCATGAAGCCTGCACGACTTGTATATGTTTGTTGTGTATCTTCGTTAAGAAGTTTCCATCCCGGGGCTACCTCGATGATAATATCGCCACTGATAGTAGGGTTGAAACCATTGCGAATCTTCAATATGTCTGCATTACCGTCCAGGAGTCTATCGCTTGTGTAGACATCGGCCACACCGGCATTCTGCACCAGAAACTCCCGGCTGCGGCTCAAAACTTCAGAAATGGCAACCCTCTTCTGCTCAATCAAATTATGATTGAAATACATGTGGTTACCGTAAGTCTGCTCTACATATCGTCCTTGACCATAGATGGCACCAAGATACATGTTGAGTAGATTGGCCGTCCGGTTAATATAGAATGTACCTGTAGGTATTCGATATTTGCTTAAATCTATAGTGCTTTCATCAGTGTACCCCGTTGATGTTACTACAAACAGCACCTTGTCGAGGCTCACTTGCTTTTCTATTCCGCTGATAAGTCTTTCCAGGCTGTTGTCAAGCTGCATATACACGCTCTCCATCTCGGTCTGCCAGTGAGTTACAGGCGTGCCGTCGGCTTTAGTTGCCGAAAGAGAAACGTAAAGCATATCGGAAATATCGTCCTTGCCCATAGCTGCAGCAGATACCGCTTGCAACGACGCTTCTACCACCTCGTTGTTGGAATTGCTGCCAGTATATGATGTAGGGCGCAGTCGGTTATAAGCCTTCAGCCATTCGGGAGTCGATGAATAGTAGGATGACCCTCTCCATCCTTTGTTCTTTTCCAACCAAAAAGCTCCGTCAGCAGCATGGCCGGCAGCCAATATCGCACATTCTCGGTCGGCCGCAAACGAATAAACCACCGCAGCTCCATCAGTGTTTATCTTCAACTCATCACCTACAGTCGAAGTTTTGAGTCGCACAGGAGAAGCGCCATTTTTACCATCATCTACACAGGAAACAGGCTGCAGTGTCTTGCGATCAAGCCATCGACTGGCTGTTATACCATTATAATAGGGTGTAGTTCCGGTAGACAGCGTAGCCGTGGCAGACGCCCGGTCGACGGGAGAAAAGGGATAACCTGCTCCATCATAGACCAAACCATCGCGCATAATACGACGAAAACCGCCGGAAGTATAAAGTGGTGTGAATGCTTCTATATAGTCAGTGCGGAGTTGGTCAATCGTTATATTAACAACAAGTCGTGGTGCAAGCTGAAACGCCTGCATCTCCGCTGATGTAAATGCTGCTAATATAAACGCTAAGTATCTCATTTCTTTTTTGTCGGAAGTTTATATATTATTCTATTTACCAAAACTCTTATGAGCAAAATGGATGCCAGAAGTGTCATTCCCTCAGCATAACTCTGGAAAAAGCCGCCAACAAGGAAGAGTAGCAAACAAATACCGAGGAAATCCCAGTACCAATGATAACCTCTCTTTACCTCCTGGTTTACAACAGGATAAACAAAGACGATGGATAAGGGATTAAGGAGAAGTATTTGTAAATTTAGACTTACCGTTGGGTGCTGAGAAAATATCATGACAAAGAGAACAAGGCCTGCCAAACCGTCAAGGGTTAGCAAAATTACGTCAAGCAGCCAAAAAGTCTTTCGGCGAACAAACTCATATATCGTAATCAGCAGTACGATTATAGACAACGAAAAAAACAAAATCGTGGGGGTGATGTAATCCCAAATACCGGTTGAGGTCTTAACATTGTCCGGATTCGCCCGTAGCACTTCTGTTGTGGAATCTACCAAAGCATACTTTTCGCCTTCGGGCAACACTACATTAGCATGGTCGAAATCGATTTGCAACGTATTAGGGAGAAACTGCTGATGTGCGAAATCTGTTTTGAAATCGGCCTTCAATCCCAGCAACAAATCGCATCCGAAACTTGCCCACCGATGGCTCGCGTTCCATTGATGTATCATCTCTCTATACGACCGTCTAGTCTCAAGATCCATCGCATATTCCACCTTGCCCTGTAAATGATCGGTGATCATATCGCGGGCTCTGGTAGTGCAATTATCATAAAAAAAATTGTACCTATATACGCGGTTGATCGGCTGAAGATTATCTGTCAGGGCATTGATGATGGCTACTTTTTCCTCATCAGAGAGATGCAACGTTTGCTGCACTACGCTTCTGCCCTCCCGTGCATATTCCAACAGGAACAGTCGGTAAGGCGATATTCCCACTTGATAATCTGTCAAGCCAAAGACAAAACGTAATATAAAATTATCTTGCTGATAATCAAAGAGTCCATAATTTACGACAACATCTTCATTGTTTTTCAAATCCTGAATTCGAATAGCCGTATGCCCATACAGGCTCCACACCTCCGTCCCCGGAGAACAGGTCAGCAGGCTTATCTCAACGCTATCCATACCCTGCTGCCGAGAGACGGTTTCCTGGCCGTAGACTCCTGCTGTTAAGAAGATAAAAACAACGAGGCTAAGTGTTCTTAAAAAACAATTGAAACGTTTCACGATGCAAAAATACCTTATTATTTCCACTTATCGTGCTTTTGTTTCATTTTTTTTCAATACTTTTGCAGTTGACTTTACAAAAGCGAGTTGAACACGTAATTTAAACGAAACATCCTCAAAATGAATAGATATATAGCAGGCGCTTTCTTGATGGCACTGGCCACTCAGGGAGCAGTTGCCCAAAGTAGCACCAATTCACCTTACAGCCAATTCGGATTAGGTGTGTTGTCTGAGCAGTCCTCCGGCTTCAACAGAGGGATGAACGGACTTGGCTTAGGCTTCCATGAGGGCAACCAGGTAAATTATCTAAATCCCGCTTCTTATTCTAATATTGATAGCCTTTCTTTCATTTTCGATGCCGGTATATCAGGGCAAATCTCCAATTTCAAAGAAGGAAACAACAAGCTGAATGCAAAAAACTCAAGCTTTGAATATGTTGTTGCCGGATTACGTGCTTTCAAGCATTTAGGCATAAGCTTTGGCTTGCTTCCTTATACCAATATAGGCTATTCATATTCCATAACCGAAAAAGTCAACGACGTCAACAACACGCTTTCCACTTGTACCTATAACGGCACCGGTGGACTGCACCAAGTGTATTTCGGTGTGGGATGGGAGCCTTTTCACGGCCTGGCCATAGGAGTCAATGGAAGTTACCTATATGGCAACTATACTAAAACTCTATTAAACAGTTACAGTGACGCATTTGCCAATTCCTTGACAAAACGATATACAGCAGATGTAAGAAGTTATAAAATCGACTTTGGCCTACAGTACACAGCCAACTTATCTAAAAACAATCAGATGACCCTTGGCTTGACCTATGGGATGGGGCACAAAATTGGAGGTTCGCCAAAGCTAGAGCTCATTTCTACCAATGCCCAAACCCAAGTTGCAGACACTGCTACCTATGAGAGCACTGACGGCAACAAGCTGGAATTGGAGATTCCTACGACACTGGGTGCCGGAGTGATGTTCAACCACAAAAATACGTTTAAGATAGGAGTTGACTACAGCTTGCAGAAATGGGCCGACGTATCAAGCCCCACATACGGCACATCCGCAAACGACAAGCCTACATACACCATGCAGAAAGGCGTCTACAAAGACCGTCACAAATTTACCGTTGGTACCGAAATATGTCCACAACGCAACAGCCGCAACTTTGCAAAACGGGTATACTACCGAGCAGGTGTATCCTACGCCACACCTTATTATTATATCAATGGGCAAGACGGCCCCAAGGAATATAGTGCCAGCATAGGATTTGGTATTCCAATTATCAATCATTACAACAATCGGTCTATCTTGAATATCAGCGCCCAATGGGTACAACAGTCGAGTAATAACTTCATTACCGACAACACATTCCGAATCAACATCGGACTCACCTTTAACGAGCGTTGGTTTGCTAAGTGGAAAGTAAATTAGTCATCAGCATCCGCTTGAAAGCTATACATTATATATTGGGAGTGTTTGCTATCCTGTTTGCATCATCTTGTGAAGAACAGGTAGAACATACCGCCGGCGCCATCAGGGAGAGAGACTCCGTTGCCATCATGACGAGCTTAGGAGTAAACACCCTCATCTCCGACTCCGGCGTCATAAAATATCGCATTGTGACCGAACGATGGGAAGTCAATCAGGCCAGAAATCCATCACGTTGGATATTCGACAAGGGTCTGTTTCTTACTCAGTTCGACGAGAACTTCCATATACACGCATACATCCAATGCGACACCGCCTACTATTTTGATCAGAAACATTTATGGGAATTGCGTTCACGTGTGCGCATTCTTACCAAGGACGGACTAAAGTTCAGAAGCGAACAGCTTTTCTGGGACGAGATGAAGCATGAGCTCTATTCTTATGCCTATTCAACGCTCATCACACCAGATCGAACTTTGCAGGGAACTTACTTCCGTTCCGATGAAAAGATGACCCGATATTTCGTATCCAACTCCAAAGGCTCTTTCGAACGCGGCGACATAGACGGGTCAACCAACACTCCGGACTCGACACGCGCAGCTCAAGACAGTATTCAAAAAATGCAACGTCCACAAGCAACGCCCGTACGCAGTTCAAGCAACTAAAAAGCAGTTATAGTGGAACAGATATCGCCATCTCTTATCATTGGGATACTCATTACCATGATTTTCAGTGCCTTTTTCTCAGGCATGGAAATAGCCTTTGTCTCCAGCAACAGGATGCTTGCAGAAATGGGCAAAGACAAGAACAGCACATCCCAGAGACTCATTTCTTTTTTCTACAAGCACGCCAACGGATTTGTATCGACTATGCTTGTGGGCAACAATATTGTTTTGGTGGTATATGGCATTTTGTTCGCCCGTCTGTTTGACAATACCCTTTTTGCAGAATTGGATCCCGGACTTCAGGTCACGCTTGATACAATTTTCTCGACGCTCATCGTGCTTTTCACGGGTGAATTCCTGCCAAAAACGCTCTTTAAAAGCAATCCAAACACATTGCTTTCGTTTTTCTCGCCATTAGCCTACGTGTTCTACATCGTTCTCTGGCCAATCAGCAAATTCGCCACGTTTCTATCCAAGATACTTCTCTCCATTATCGGAATACGACTCACAAAAGACACGGACGAAGAAGGGTTCACCAAAGTCGACCTGGACTATCTGGTACAATCGTCTATAGACAGCGCCGACGACGAAAAATCTGTTGAGGACGAAGTCAAAATCTTTCAGAACGCATTGGAATTTCCCGACATCCGTGTGCGCGACTGCATGATTCCACGTACGGAGATTCAGGCAGTCGACATGGAGACAGATACGTTGGAAGAACTGAAACAGAAATTTGTAGAAAGCGGTAAGTCTAAAATCATTGTCTACAAGAGAGATATAGACCACATCGTCGGCTATATACATACACAGGAGATGTTTCGCAAACCCGAACATTGGCAAGATTCCGTGCGTACCCTGCCCTTTGTGCCGGAAACCATGGCCGTACAGAAACTGATGAAGATATTTCTGCAACAGAAAAAAAGTATCGGTATCGTAATCGACGAGTTTGGCGGGACAAGCGGGCTCATCTCTCTCGAGGATATTGTGGAAGAGATCTTTGGAGATATAGAAGACGAACACGACGTCGATACCTATGTGGCCAAACAAACCGATGATGGCGACTATATCCTGTCGGCCCGTCTGGAAATCGACAAAGTAAACGATATGTTTGGCTTCGACTTGCCCGAAAGTGATGAATACATGACTATCGGAGGACTCATCTTGCATCACTATCAAAGTTTCCCCAAACTCAATGAAGTCGTAACCATAGGAAAATACAATTTCAAGATCATCAAGAATACGATGACAAAAATTGAACTTGTAAGACTGCATATCAGCTCGCAATCCTAATCATTATTACATTTTCTTAAGGAAAAGTTCCCTTGTTTGGTAATAAATTAGTAAATTTGTACGCCTTTTGTAATATAAAAGTGTCTTAAACAAGAAAGAATAAAAAACAACAAAATAATCATTTAAAATCAAATGGCAGCATTAGGAAAAATCAGAAGCAGAGGCATCACACTGATAATTATTATCGGTATTGGCCTGTTTGCTTTCATCGCCGAAGAGGCCTTCCGTTCTTGTGAGTCGTCTCAGAACAGCCAGCGCCAGCAAGTCGGTGAAGTATTAGGTGAAAAAATTAGTTACGAGGAGTTTGCAAAACTTGTAGACGAAGCTCAGGAAGCCATGAAGCTCATGGGACAGGGAAACCTCAACGACCAACAGCTCAACCAGCTCCGCGACCAGGTTTGGCAAGGCTACGTACAATACCAAATCATCAAGAACGAATGTGACAAGCTGGGATTGACTATTACCGATGCTGAGATGCAAAACGTTCTCAACGAAGGCACCAACCAAATGCTGATGTCCACGCCATTCGTAAATCAGCAGACCGGTCGTTTCGACGCCAACCAACTCAAACAGTTCTTGGCTCAATACAAGACTCAACAGAAGGTCAATCCGCAGGTTTCCGAACAGATGCAGGCTATCTACAAATACTGGACTTATGTTGAGAAATCCCTTCGCCAACAGTTGCTCATCCAGAAATACAATGGCTTGCTCGCTCACAGTTTATTGTCCAATCCCATAGAAGCCAAGAAGAGCTTCGAGGACGAGAGCCTGGAAAAACAGATTCAGCTTGCATCCTACCCCTACTCCAGTATTTCAGATGACAAAGTTCAGATTAGCAAATCAGAACTCAAGAAGAAATACAAGGAAATGAAGAGCCGTTTCCAGCAGTATGTGGAAAGCCGCGATATCAAATACATCAGCGTGCCTATCAACGCTTCTGCTGCCGACCGTGCCGCAATGCGCAAGGAATTCGATGGATACGCCAAGGAACTTGCCACAGCAGCCGACCCTGCAGAAGTTGTTCGTAAGTCCACATCCTCAATACCCTATCTGGGAATTCCCGTAGGCAAAGAGGCTTTCCCAAGAGACATCGCACAGAAGCTCGACTCCATGTCTGTAGGTCAAACCCTCGGACCTGTTGAGAACGTGCAGGATAACACCTTGAATATTGTTAAGTTGGTGGCCAAACAGCAACTTCCCGACTCTGTGAAATTCCGCACCATTCAGGTTGCCGGCACAACACCAGAGGAGGCTCATAAGCGTGCAGACTCCATCTACAACGCTCTTAATGCCGGTGCCGACTTTGCCGCTATTGCGAAGAAATATGGTCAGGACGGTCAGGAACAGTGGCTGACAACAAGCCAGTACGAGTATGCACCGTCTATGGACAAAGAGACCAAGAACTATCTCTACGCCCTGATGACTATGGGCAAAAACCAGATGAAGAATATTGCCCTGACACAAGGCAACCTCATCGTACAGGTTTTGGACAAGACGAACATGATCAATAAATACACGGTCGCCGTTGTCAAGAAACCCATTGACTATTCTAAGGAGACTCGGGGCAAGATATTCAACAAATTCAGCTCTTTTGCCAGTGCCAACCAGACACCAGAGGCTATCACAAAGAACGCAGCCAAAAGCGGCTACAGAATTCAGGAGTCTAAGGATGTAACAACGGCACAGCACTATCTGGGCGGCATCCACTCTACTCGCGACGCTATGAAATGGCTGTTTGATGCCGATGAAGGAGACGTTTCCCAAATGTACGAATGTGGTGACAACGGCAACAACCTCCTGATTGTAATCTGTGAGAAGATTCATCCCGTAGGCTATCGCGAGCTCGATGATCCACAGGTGATGGAAATCGTCAAGCAAGACGTCTTGCGCGACAAAAAGGCTGAGCAACTGCTTGCCAAGGCCAACAAGGCCAAAAGCATAGCTGCCGCCAAAAGCCAAGGCGCACAGGTAACTGACGTGAACCAAGTGACTTTCGCAGCTCCAGTATTCGTACAGACCACCGGAGCCAGCGAGCCAGCACTGAGCGGAGCTGTTGCCAACACCAAGCAGGGCGCATTCTGCTCTCACCCGGTAAAGGGACAAGCTGGTGTTTATCAGTTCAAAGTTGTTAAACAGACTAAGAATGCAGCCAAGTTCGACGCTAAACAGCAAGAGATGAAGCTGCGCCAGAAGTCTATGCAATATGCCAGCAACTTCATGAACGAACTCTACATCAAGGCAAAAGTAGTAGACAACCGTTATATGTTCTTCTAAGGACAATTCGAACAACATATACTATAGTGGATGTGTCAAAGCCAAAGTTTTGACACATCCATTTTTTATTTACTGAGTTTAATACACGTATAAAAAACACAACAAAAGCGTTCGCAGAATTCTTGAATTTGAAAACACAAAAACAAATTATCAAAATTCCTCAAAAAAAACAAGAACATAGTAATGATTTGATTATAAGGACGTTACGCACTTTTCTTTAAAATGCGTGATATTATTGTTGTTATAAGTCTTGCCGTTAGGCCCCATCGGCTGTCGCTCTAAACCCCAACCGCACGGCCGTCCGGCTCTAACGGTGTCGGCGTTGAGCCCAAACCATGACATGCCAAAAGCCTAACCGCAACATCACTTTGTTTTTGTCCTATCTGCGTGGGGAAAAAACCACTGGAAAACAACATTTTGATTTCCAGATCATCACTAAATATGAACAAGATTTTAGTGAAGTTTTATTGACAACCTACAGCACGTTTGCATCGTTCGGTCCTGTTTGCAGTGCTGCTAATGCCCTGCGTGCTACTGAAACCATGCGCCCAGACTTAAAATGAGCTTATCTTAAACGGTGTTGCGCTCTATGTCGGAATTCATCGATGAAACGAGTTTCATAGCAGTAGGATTACGGATATTTATTAATGCAAATCAGAGCATTTTAGAAATATTCTTTGTATTTTTGTATAATATTCATTGATTGAGTTTCGACTATGGAAGAAAAATATATTGAGGTAAAAGGTGCAAGGGTAAACAACCTGAAAAATATAAGTCTACGCATTCCACGCAACAAATTCGTAGCCATAACCGGAGTCTCCGGCTCGGGAAAGTCGTCATTGGCCTTCGACACGTTGTATGCCGAAGGACAACGGCGGTATGTGGAGAGTCTGTCGAGTTATGCCCGGCAGTTTCTGGGACGCATGAAAAAACCGGAATGTGACTTCATCAAGGGATTGCCTCCGGCCATCGCCATCGAGCAGAAAGTGATTGCTCGTAATCCTCGGTCCACTGTTGGCACCTCTACCGAAATATACGAATATCTCCGGCTGCTTTACGCCCGTATAGGGCGCACCTACTCCCCTATTTCCGGACAAGAAGTGAAGAAGCACTCCTCCGAAGACATATTGAAGCAGGTGATGCAATATTCTGACGGGACCAAATACATGATTCTCTCTCCTTTCCATATTATAAAGGGGCGGACCATTGACAAGCAGTTGGAAATGTATCTTCAGGAAGGCTACACACGCATCATGCTCGGCGACGAGATTATGCGCATAGAGGATGTGCTCGACGCACAGACATTTACAGACCTGGACAAAGGGTCAGAATCTCTCTTTCTCATCATCGACCGATTGAGCGTTTCACACGAAAAAGATGTTGTGGCCCGCCTTATCGACTCCGTAGAAACAGCTATGTATGAGGGCGACGGGAGTTGCAGACTGCTGTTCCTGCCCTCCAACATCTGCTACGATTTCTCATCTCGCTTCGAAGCCGACGGCATGAAATTTGAAGAGCCCAACGACAATATGTTCTCGTTCAACTCTCCCCTTGGCGCCTGCCCCACGTGCGAAGGCTTCGGTAGCGTCATCGGCATAGACGAGAAGCTCGTCATTCCCAATTCCACACTGTCGGTCTACGACGGATGTGTGCAGTGCTGGCATGGAGACAAAATGAAGATATGGCAAGACGAGTTCTGCCGTCGGGCCACCAAAGACGATTTCCCCATATTCAAACCATACCTCGAATTATCTGCCAAAGAAAAAGATATGCTGTGGCACGGGCTTCCTTCAGAAAAGAAGAAAAATGGCGAGCGGCGGGCTGACAGTGTGTGCATTGATTCGTTTTTCCAGATGGTGAAGGAAAACCAGTATAAAATTCAGTATCGTGTCATGATGAGCCGATATCGGGGAAAGACGATCTGTCCCGACTGTAAGGGCAGGCGCCTGAAAAAGGAAACCGAATGGGTGAAAATTGGAGGGCGGAGCATCTCCGACTTGACGCAAATGCCTGTGCTGAATCTGACACAATGGTTCGATCAACTTGAACTTACCGAACATGAACAAGAGGTGAGCAAACGGCTGCTCACTGAAATCAAATCGAGACTGCGGTTTCTCTGCGACGTGGGACTGGATTATCTCACCCTAAACCGATTGAGCAACTCTCTCTCCGGTGGCGAAAGCCAGCGCATCAACCTCACTACTTCGCTGGGCTCCTCACTGGTGGGAAGTCTGTATATCCTCGATGAGCCAAGTATTGGGCTGCACAGCTGCGACACCGACCGTCTTATCCATGTGCTGCGTGAACTTCAAGGGCTGGGCAACACTGTCATCGTGGTAGAACATGATGAAGAAATCATGAGAGAAGCCGACTGGCTGATTGATATCGGGCCCGATGCCGGCAACAATGGTGGTGAAATCGTATATGAGGGAAAAGTGCCCGAGGCACTGAAAAAGGGATTGTCTTCGGAAAACAAAACGCTGTTGGAGACTTATCCGCGAAGCTACACGATAAAATATCTCACCCACTCGGAAGTGATTCCCGTCCCCACCTCGAGACGATCGTGGAACCAATCTGTCAAACTGAACGGCTGCCGATTAAACAATCTGAACGGCATCAATGCGGAAATTCCACTCAACGTGATGACCGTCATAACAGGAGTGTCGGGCTCGGGCAAGTCCAGTCTGGTGAAAGGCATACTCTATCCTGCCATAAAACGGCGGTTGGACGAGGTGTGTGATGCACCGGGAGAATTTTTGTCGCTCGATGGAGACTGGTCGCAAATACAGCATATTGAATATGTAGACCAGAATCCCATAGGAAAGAGCACACGCTCCAATCCTGCCACCTATCTGAAGGCATACGATGCCATACGTCAGTTGTTTGCTGCCCAACCGTTGGCCAAGCAACTCGGTTTCAGTGCGCAATATTTCTCATTCAATGCCGAAGGCGGCCGGTGCGAGGAGTGTAAGGGAGCAGGGACCATTACCGTAGAGATGCAGTTCATGGCCGACCTTGTGTTGGAATGTGAATCCTGTCATGGCAAGCGCTTCAAGCAAGACGTACTCGACGTAAGATTTAAGGGCAAGAATATATATGACGTGCTAAATATGACCGTTTCGGAAGCACTTGAATTCTTTGGCAAACATAAGCAGAAAAATATTGTCAATCGTCTCCAGCCACTGGAAGACGTTGGGTTGGGATATATCAAACTTGGGCAGAGTTCATCTACACTTTCGGGCGGTGAAAACCAACGTGTAAAACTCGCTTACTTCATCGGACAGGAGAAGAAAGAACCAAGTATGTTTATATTCGACGAGCCCACTACCGGCTTGCACTTTCACGACATCACCCGATTGCTCAAGGCTTTCGATGCCCTGATCGAGAGAGGACACAGCATTCTTGTCATTGAACACAACTTAGATGTCATCAAGTCTGCCGATTGGGTGATTGACCTGGGGCCCGGAGGCGGCAATGCCGGAGGAAACATTGTTTGTGCGGGAACACCCGAAGATGTTGCCGCATGCAAAGAGAGTATCACCGGCAGATACCTGAAAGACAAGCTCAAATGATATCTATTGTCATTCCATCCTACAACAACTACTGTCTCGACCTGGTCGTCAAACTGTCTGAACAGGCCTTGAAGATAGATGGCTTGCAATGGGAAGTGATTGTCGCTGACGACGCGTCTACCAACGTTAAACTCGTCGGGGAAAATCAAGCGATCAATCAAATCCCGCATTGCAGATATATCCAGAGGAAGAAGAATGTGGGTCGCGCGCGCATCCGCAACTTTCTTGCTCAGGAGGCACAAGGAGAATGGCTTTTGTTTATTGATGGAGACGGTAAAATAATCAGCGACAACTATCTCTCGCAATTCGTAGAGGCCAGTTCCCGAGCCAAGGTTTGTTATGGCGGATACCGAATGATGCCCGGTCCCGCTTCAAATTTAAGATGGCTATACGAAAAAGCTTCAGCCCCAAGGCATCAAGTGGAGAAACGCAAAAAAAATCCTTTCAAAAGTTTCAACATATCCAATCTGCTTATCGAGCGCAAACTAATGCTCGCACACCCCCTGGACGAACGTTTTGTGAAGTATGGATATGAGGATGTAATGTTGGGTAAGGAACTGCAGAAAAACAATATAGACGTTTTACACATAGACTCTCCCATCGGTTTCTTTGACTATGAATCCAATGCCGACTTCGTAGCGAAGACGGAAGAAGGACTGCAAACGCTCTATCGGTTTCAAGACGAGCTGAGGGGTTTTTCCACGCTCTTGCGGGTAGCCACGAATCTGAATGTCATCCCTAAAAACGTGCTTTTAGGATTATATCGCGTCATGAAAAAAATATGGAGAAACAACCTGACCGGCGATTCTCCATCATTGTTTGTTTTCAAACTTTATAAATTGGGTTACTTCCTTAATCTCTCGCAGCACGCAAAGGGGCAGTGAGATGCACTTTCCAGGCATCGCCGTCACGCCTCATAGGGATAATAAAAACAGCCTTATCCACCACTCTATCCTTTATACCTATTGTGTCCATATTCAAATAGTTGCGCACTTTTACCTTTACCATTGCTGTACTATCTCCACGTAGAAGTTCGACGTCCTCTACCTCCACACTTGCATTTTCTTTTCGAGCGCGTAAGGCATTAACATCCTGTTCATCAACCTGAGAAGCCATATAACTCAACCAAAGCTTGGAATCGGAAGTACAATAGTTTATTGAATTGAAATATTGCCAATTAAAATAGGAGTCCGAGAACGCACGTGCTGTCTCTGTAAGTTGTTTTTCGTTATCGGGCCTGCATGAATAAAGTAATACGCAGCTCATTGCCAACAAAAACGGGGACAACAGGAAAACTCGAACGAATTTTGTATTGATTATCATGAAACACACTGTTAGTATCATGCAAATGTAAGTGTTTTTTTACAGAATATTCCATTGCCGGCCATTAATTTTTGCAAGAGTTTCCCATATAAGGCATGTAATTATGCAAAGCGCAGAAGCTGCCACACGGAAAGATGACAATATGTATATTATAATATTTTACACTTTCTCTATCGACATTCTCCTTTGTTTTACATACCTTTGTGCAAAAATTAGACCATCAATGTTACATTATATATCTTTCGGTAGTGGGAGCAGCGGCAACTGCAGTTACCTGTTTACTGAAAATTCGGGACTACTCATAGATGCCGGGGTAGGCATCAGGACATTGAAGAAATATTTCAAGAACTATGAAATGCAAATGTCCAACGTTAAAAACTTGATTGTTACCCACGACCACGCAGACCATGTAAAGTCGGTAGGGAGTTTGAGTAATGACTATAATCTTGCCGTATATTCCACCCATAAAGTACACGCTGGGATAGAAAAAAACTGGTGCGTGAGAAATAAAATTATGCCGGAACGGAAAAAAATTATTGAGAAAAACATCCCGTTCCAACTTGACGACTTCAGCATTACCCCTTTTGAAGTCCCTCACGACAGCTCTGATAATGTAGGCTACTGCATTCAATACGAAGACATTACATTTGTATTGATGACCGATATCGGCCATCTCACAGATGAAATAAAATCATATATTGGCAAGGCGGACTACTTAGTTATAGAGGCCGACTATGAACCCGAGATGCTCGAACAAGGCCCTTATCCGGAGTATCTAAAGAATCGCATTCGCGGTCCCTATGGACACATGAGCAATATGGAGTGTGGGCTGGCGCTGGCAGAGAACGCAACTCAAAAGCTCAAACACGTTTGGTTATGCCATCTCAGCAACGAGAACAATCATCCGTCATTGGCAGAGAAGAGCGTAAAACAAGTCTTGCGTTCTCATGGCATCATTGCAGGAGATGAAGCTGGTGCAGATTTCAGACTGAATGTACTCAGACGTAAAACCCCTTCCCAGATTTTCGACCTGTCACTCGGCTCTAATACGCAAGAATAAACAAGTGATCACAAATATTAAACAAGCCGTTCCATCCTATCTCTGGGTCACAATACAAGAGGGTAAACAAAACAGAGCCCAGAAATAAACTATTTCATCTTACTGTAATCGTCGCTTTCCAATAATTCGGCGACCGTTACATCAGGATGGTTATGCATATATCTATCCACGATATTTACATATGTCGTATTAAACGTTTGCTTGTCCATGGCCTTGTTGACCACCCACATCACCTTCCCCATGTGCAAGTCTTTTTCCAACTGTGTACGGCTATCGTAGTTTTCCATGGGGTACAAGCTGAGCAAATAAAAACTGACACAATCAGGCACAATATAGTTACGCCCCATCGTGCGCAATTGTTCTGCCGTATAATCATATCGTTGATATATCGGATATTTAGCTCCCATATACTTGTCAAGAGATATTCCTATCATTTTCTCCCCGACTACAATACTCTGGTCGAGTGCTCCAATCTGAGCATATACTCTGGGAATCGGCATATTCGGGAGCCATTCCTTCAATTGGATGAAAACGTCAGCCAATTGCTTGTTAATATCATCCATATTAGCATATTCCACCCCGGCATCGCTGATGATGGACTGCAACGTAGAATCTTGATAAAAGCGAAGGAACTTCTCATTGATGTCATGCTCCCCAACTTCACCTATCTGGAGCATTTTCTCAATCAATGTACGCGTTTCGATTGGATATTCAGTATTCATCTCCTGCAATGCTGAGAAATCGCCCGTAATAAGATAACGACTTTGCAACCGATCATACCGTTCTACTTTGATATGGGCGGCATCGTCATCATCTTCATTCGGCTTCAACTTGAATTCACAAGCACTGAATAACGTGATTACTGCAACTAATATGTAAAATAGCCTGTGTGACAATCTAAAAATGCGTATTACGTATGCAAAAATACTAAAAAACTTAATAAAAAACAAATGATAAGCTAAAAAAGTTAATATTATCACAAAAATTATTTATTTATTTTTATTTTATTTAAAAAAGAGCTAAAGAATCCGCCTATCTATCGACATTTCATAAAAAGATTTGCTAATTTTGCTTAAATTAAAACAAACAAAGAATACTTATGAAACGAAATCTCCTGATCATCGCCGTATGTTTGGCTTGTATGGAAACTATGGCACAAAAGACAATTCATCTTAATCTTTTTTCAAACATTGCTCAGCCTAATGCTCCCGTTGTATTACAGTTGGGTGATTATGGTATTGTTAAATCCGCCATTGTGATGATAGACAATAAAGAAATCCCATGTCAACTTGATGATTTGGACAAAGACGGTACAATGGATGAGCTCTGTTTCATAACCGACATGGCCGAAAAGACCACACAAACAGCATCTATCACCTTATATAATAAAGGCAAACCGCGTAAATATCCTACCAAGACCTATGCAGAAATAGTACTTAGAAATCCAAAAATAAAGGAGAAGAACAAACAGGACATCTATCTATCATCCATCACTATAGATAAAGAGACCACCAACCCATACAATGTGTTGCATCATCATGGCATTGCTTTTGAGAACGACATGATTGCCATGCGCATTTATATGGATAAGCGACAGACGATAGACTTATATGGAAAGTTTCACAAAGGGCTTGAACTGAAGGAGACCCAATTCTACACATCGGAAGCTCAAAAAGCCCAGGGGTATGGCGACGATGTACTATGGGTTGGCAACACTTTCGGTTTAGGGGCCTTGCGAGGTTGGAACGGAACAACACCGACTATGCTCGATGATGTGGAGCACCGCACCCACAGAATAGTGGCTCAAGGCCCCGTTAGAACTATCATCGAAGTCGAGGATGCCGACTGGACTATTGCTCCAGGAATAGAACCCGTCAACATGACGCTCAGATATACGCTCTATGCGGGGCATAGAGACTTTGACGTTGATGTGACGTTTAATAGGGATATGTCCACCGTTGAATTCTCGACAGGGGTCATCAATGTAAAAAATTCCATAGAATTGCGTGATGGCAAAGGTCTCAGAGGCTGTTGGGGAACCGACTGGCCCTCCGCCGACACCATCAACGGGAAACGAGAAACCGTAGGATTGGGCATTTATGTGCCCCGAAAATACCGTGTCAAGGAAATGCCGGCAAACAAAGACAATTATTGCACGGTTATCAAACCTATCGACAACCACATCTACTACAGTCTAGCCTACACAAGTGCAAACGAGAATTTCGGATTCCACTCCGCAGAAGAATGGATGGACTACCTGAAAGCATGGAAGAAGAGAAAAGACAATCCAATACTTGTCAGCAAAGAATAATCAGCCCTTATCCTCCCGATTGTCCAATGAGGCATAGGTCAGCACGTAGTATTTGTTCAGTTCAAAATCCACAATGACGGATTTGGCTTCCTTCAAATCTTCAACTTCAAGCCTACCCTTCGACAAAGGTTTGAAGGGTTTAAGGCGCATTTCAAAATATTGGAGGTTTTCAGCACTCAGCAATTTGTAAACCGTCTCCTTTGCACTCCAGTTGATCAGTTGTTGCGAAAGGTTGTCTGCCCTCTCATCAGGACGCATAAAACGATGTGTCACTCTACCAACCCTATCCGATATATACTCAATGTCGACAGCCACACACCGTTGTTTCGAAAGAATCAGAGCAGCCCACCCTTTGGTATGGCTGATGCTCAATTGCCACCCTTGTACATGAGGCTTCCCCGTCTCGTCGTGCTCAATAATGAGGTCATTCCGGCCCGTCACATAAGCCAACAGAGCATACACAGCAAGGATTTCCCGTTTACGCGCAACGGAATGAACGTCTGAAAGATCTATATGCAGAGGATGAGGCAATTCATCCACCGTCTCGGTTATTTGCCATACACACAACCGGACATCTTCCCTGCAAAATTCGTCTCTTACTACAGGCATTCAATAAAAACTAAGATATGGTCACCTTGACACGACTAATGCGTCTGCCCTCAACATTCATCACCTCAAACCTGAAGTTCTTATAATCTATCCGTTCATGGATACTCAAGAAATCGCCTTTGATTTCCAAAAGCAAGCCGGCCAGCGTGTCGGCATCTGAATACTCTGTTGCAAATTCGTCTGCGTCAATCTGAAGTATCTTGCAGAAATCACTTAGCAACGTCTTACCTTCAAAAACATAGGTGTTGTAATTCAGTTTGGAATACCCGCTGTCATCATCATCATACTCATCATTGATTTCCCCGACTATCTCTTCCAAGATATCCTCCAGCGTCACCAGCCCACTCGTACCACCAAACTCGTCAACTACAATGGCGATATGCACCTTATTATCTTGGAACTCATGCATAAGGTCATCGATTTTCTTGGTTTCCGGAACAAAATATGGAGGACGAATCAAACTCTGCCATCGGAAATCCGACGATCTGGAGATATGTGGCAGTAAGTCTTTGATATACAAAACTCCACGTATATTATCATCGTTATCTTGATAAACCGGAATACGGCTGAAGTTGTTTTTAACGATACAGTCGAGCACCTCCTGATAAGAACTGCGTATATCGACATCTACAATATCCTGCCTGCTGGTCATAATCTTCTTGGCTGTCTCGTCTCCAAAACGGATAATGCCCCGAAGCATGCTCTGCTCTTCTTTTATTTCATTTTTGTCTGTCAGTTCCAACGCCTGTTCCAAATCGTCTACGCTTAGCTGCCTATTCTCCTTGGGCACAGCTTTCTCTGCTATCACTCCGCTCTTTATCAGCACCGTTTCCAATGGCCAAAATATCTTTCTGAAAATAATGATTCCCCTCACTGCCTTACGACAGAATTTCAAAGGATTCTGGCGTATATACAGCTTAGGCATAATCTCACCGAAAAGAAGCAGTAAAAAAGTCAGCAACACTGTGATGCATAGAAATTCCACCCATTCAGCCTTAAACCTAACCAAGGATGCAAAGATGTAATTACAAAGCATGATTATCGTGACATTCACGAAGTTGTTGGCAATCAGAATTGTTGCAAGCGTTCGTTCAGAGTCCTGGCGCAACATTTCTATATGAGCATCCGCCTCGCTTTTCTCACCATCCAATTCTGCAACGTCTTGGGGTGATAAGCTGAAAAAAGCAATCTCGGAGCCGCTGGCAAATCCCGATAGGAAAAGCAGAATAGCAGCCAGCACGGCTGCTATGACAATTCCGATGGTCACTGGATAAAAGGCCACCAATTCACTTAACTGTTGTATGCTTAAGCTATCCAATTCCTATATGTTTAAAACGGAAGCGGATCTTCTTCCGCTTGCGATTTCTTTTGTTCGCCGCGCTGCGCATCTGCAGCACCACTGTTTGCTGCAGGTTTTGTTTTGGGAGAGAGCATCTCCATGTTATCTACGAAAATTTCCGTAATATAATGGCGCTTACCCCGCTGGTCATCATAAGTGTTATAGCGCAAACGACCCTCGATATACAATTTGTCGCCTTTATGAACATATTGTTCCACAATCTTGGCCAACTGGCGATAGAACACTAAGTTATGCCAATCGGTACGATCGGGCACCTGCGTGCCATTCTTCAGCGTATAGCCACGTTCCGACGTTGCCAGCGCCACCTTTGCCACGGCCTGGTCTGCATCGTAATATCGCACATCAGGCTCCTTACCGACATTACCAATAAGCATTACTTTGTTCATAACTGTATCTCTTGGGGGTGAATTTTCTGTTGGCTATGCTATTTCCACATTCCTAAATATTTGAAATGGAAATTCTTTCCCTTAGCCGAGGGAAACTGACTGCGTCTATCCACACGGCCACGAAGATGGTCAACAATGCGATTGTAGCAGTCCTGTCCGGAGGTAGCCTTACAGCGCACCACAAACTTGGTATCTCTGTATTCGTGCTTCCCCGTTGAGGGTATCATCACCACACGCTTAAAATTCAGTTCGCCCTCATACCAGCCCTCGCGTATCTCAGCAAGATGCATCATCACATTATCCATTTGGCTCCGACGGTCTGAACCGTTGGAGGAAGAGGGTGTTCTCACTCCTTTTTTCTGCTTGAAATCGAGCATGGTTGCTGCTACGGTCTTGATAATAATAAAATATACGTGAGACCTAATCTTATATCGCTTCGGGAAGAAAACATCACTTGCTGCATATTCACGAATGTCGGCCTCCATCTCCGGAGTGACATTTATATCTTGGATTGAACGCAAAAATTCTATAGCCTCGTCTACATTGGAGACAAGGGTCTCATTATCAAAATACCTTAAATATAAATTCATTGAGTAGTGATGTTTCTCTTGTATAAAAGAGCGGCAAACGAGACTCGAACTCGCGACCCCGACCTTGGCAAGGTCGTGCTCTACCAACTGAGCTATTGCCGCACGGAAAAAATATTATAAGTGAAGAGGAGGAGACTCGAACTCCCACGTCGCAATTGACACTACCCCCTCAAAGTAGCGCGTCTACCAATTCCGCCACCTCTCCAACATATAAACATTTAAAATAAATGGTGCCCAGAACAGGACTCGAACCTGCACGTTAAAAACACACGCACCTGAAACGTGCGCGTCTACCAATTCCGCCACCTGGGCAAATGGAAGTTCCCGACTCCCCCTTGGATTTATTCAAAATGTAGAGCGGCAAACGAGACTCGAACTCGCGACCCCGACCTTGGCAAGGTCGTGCTCTACCAACTGAGCTATTGCCGCATAAAACTCTTTACAGAGACATTTCTCTAAATGCGGTTGCAAAGATACAACTATTTTCTGAAAGAACAAATTTTTGGCATTATTTTTTCAAATATTTTTTAGGATGTGTTTTTTACATCGGCTCAAAGCTGAGTGAGCACGCCGAGGAGTTGGGCAAAAATAACACTTATAATAATAGGATAGCTATTGTGCCGCATGAAAATAGACTGAAAAACTTTGAAAAAACAAGACAGGAACCTATTTATATTTGCCGAATTTAAGACCTGTATATAATTTTATCTGAAAAACGAGAAAACAACAAGTTTTCCATAATCAACAGTGCTGCAGAAAGTTATGAAGACAAAATTATTATGTCATATTAAAAGTTTTATAACAGTCATGCGACAAAGGCCTAACCGGGCAGCGGTTGAGCCTCTACCGTCACACCATTAAAGCCTTGTCGCCATGCGTCTAAGCCTTTGTGGCAACGCGAAAAAGCCGTAACGGCAAATTGTTAACGAATTATTTTTGTGACTAATCAAAGAAAAAGGGAAAAACATAGCCCAAAAATTTCTAAAAGCTTTGAATTTTAGAGCAAAGAAATAGTGATACTTTTTTGACAAAAAACTTATGGAAGAATTTTCAGAAACACTTTTGGTGAACGCTCGACCAATTAGTGTTTAACATATAATACGCCAAAAGCCGCTGAAAATCAGCGGCTTTTGGTACTATATTTCCATGTATGTTACGGGGTAACCAAACATTATCCAAAGTCGTCAAACATGATACTCTCCTTGTCGACGCCAAGCGAGTCAAGATATTCCGTAACGGTCTTTATCAGCATGGGAGGGCCACAAAGGTAGTATTCACAGTCTTCCGGAGTCTCGTGATTTTTCAGATAGGTATCGCGAATACAGTTTACGGCAAAGCCCGTATAATACTTCACGCCTGCCTTGTCGGCCTGTGGATCCTGACGGTCGAGCGAAAGATGGAAATGGAAGTTGGGGAATTCCTTCTCCAATTCCCAGAAATCTTCCAAGAAGAAAGCCTCACCCAACGCACGCGCACCATAGAAGAAATGCATCTCACGGTCGGTGGTGTGCAGTGTTTTGGTCATATGCATAATCTGAGACCGCAGCGGAGCCATACCTGCACCACCGCCAATCCATATCATTTCTTTTTTGGATTCGAAATGAGGATGGAAGTCTCCGAAGGGACCACTCATGATAACCTTGTCGCCCGGCTTCAAACTGAAGATATAGGAAGAGCCTATACCCGTCGGCACATCCTGGAAACCAACCTGCGGACGTGGCAGGAAAGGTGTAGAGGCAATGCGCACAGTAAGTGTGATAATATCTCCCTCGGCGGGATAGTTGGCCATGGAGTATGCACGTACCGTGTCTTCAGGGTTGTGGGCCTTTAGCGATAAGATATTAAATTTCTTCCATGCGCCGATATATTCCTCACCGATGTCGTCCTTGTCGAAATCCTTATCATAGTCGATGCAATCGTATGCCGGAATCTTAATCTGCGCATACGAGCCCGGCACAAAGTCCAAATGCTCGCCTGGAGGCAATGCCACTTTGAACTCTTTGATAAAGGAGGAGACGTTCTTGTTTGAGATAACCGTACACTCCCATTCCTTCACGCCGAGAATAGACTCGTCTATCTTTATCTTGAAGTCGCCTTTCACCTTGACCTGACAGCCCAAACGCCAGTGCTGTTTGATTTGCTTACGGCTGAAATGCGACTTTTCCGAATCAAGAATCTCACCTCCACCTTCGAGAATCTGGCACTTGCACTGTCCGCAACTGGCCTTTCCACCGCACGCTGAAGGCAGGAAAATACCGTTTGCATTGAGGGTGGACATCAGACTGTCTCCCTGTGGCACATCCAAGACAGTATCATCGTTGATGGTGATTTTCACATTTCCACTGGGGCTTAGATAATTCTTAGCGACCAGAAGAACAATGACAAGTAGGAGAATCACCACCAGGAATACTCCTACGCTGGATAATATAAAAGTCGTGTTCATGTCCTAATACTATATTTTGAGACCGGAAAAGCACATCATGGCCATAGCCATGAGCCCTACTGTGATGAAAGTAATACCAAGCCCTTGTAGAGGTTTGGGCACGTCACTATACTGCATTTTCTCGCGAATGGCACCCATCAAGACGATAGCCAAGAGCCACCCCAAACCTGAGCCCAGTGCATATACAACGGCGTCGAGTAGCGAACCGATGTACTGTGTGCTGGAGGGGTCCATATTAATGCGCTGCTGCATAAAGAGCGATGCACCCATGATGGCGCAGTTTACAGCAATCAAAGGCAAGAAAATACCCAGCGAAGCATAGAGCGATGGCGAATAACGCTCCACCACCATCTCTACAATCTGCACGATACCGGCAATGACGGCAATAAAGAGAATGAAACTCAGATAAGACAACCCCATTGGTTCGAGCACCTTAGTTTGAAGGATATAGTCTACGGGAACAGTGACCAGCAACACGAATGTTACGGCCATTCCAAGTCCGAATGAGGTCTTCACATTTTTTGATACCGCAAGGAATGAACACATTCCCAAGAAGAATGCAAATATCATGTTGTCCACAAAGATGGACCTGAAGAATAAACTAATGAGATGTTCCATAATTATTTATTGTCCTCTTCTTTATAAAAATAACCACGATGTACCCAAATAACACAGCCCACGAGAATCAGAGCCATAGCTGGCATGGTCATCATACCATTGTTGTCATAACCGAAATCATAGAAACTCTGCGGGAGAATCTGAACGCCCCAAAGTGAGCCGCGTCCCAAAAATTCGCGCAGGAAGCCTACGATAACCAAGATGAGAGCATAACCCAGACCGTTGCCGATTCCGTCGAGGAAACTGGGCCAGGGCTTGTTCATCATGGCAAACGCCTCCAGGCGTCCCATAAGGATACAGTTGGTAATAATCAAACCGACATATACCGAGAGCTGCACGCTCACGTCATAAGCAAAGGCCTTGAGCACTTGACTCACGATAGTTACCAAAGTTGCAACAACCACCAACTGTACAATGATACGGATGCGCATGGGGATGGTCTTGCGGATGAGAGAAATAATCACATTGGCGAATGCCGTTATGACCGTTACGGCAAGTCCCATCACAATGGCCGGCTTCAGCTGTGATGTGACAGCCAGGGCCGAACAGATGCCGAGCACCTGGACAAGAATAGGATTATTCAAGTTGAGCGGACTGCTCAGCACCTCCTTATTTTGTTTTGAAAATAGTGCCATAGTCTTTATTTTGCATTTAAGAATTTCATATACTTACCCAAACCTTCCTTGAACATATCGGTAACGCCATTGGAAGTCAGTGTCGCACCGGTAACAATGTCCACCTGCGTTGTTGGGTCATCAACCTTCTTGACAACAGATAATGCAATATTCGAGTTATCGCCTTCCTTAAAGAGTTTCTTGCCTTGGAACTGCTGCTGCCATTTTAAGTTGTCCTTGATTTCAGCTCCCAGTCCGGCCGTTTCACCTTCATGGTTGAAGTATGCGCCGAAAACGGTGGCCTTGTCTTCATTCAATGCAACGAAAGCATTGATAGGTCCCCACAATCCCATGCCATAAACCGGTATAACATATTTAGTCTGACCGTCAACCTTACAAATATAGAGCGCCAGTCTTCCGGCTTTGTAATCGGCAGAATTGAGTTTAAATCCGGCAGACGTACCACCTTGGGTACCCTCATCTACCACATTACCGTTCTCGTCGAGAATTTGGTCTGCTACAACAACTTCTTTATATTTAGCCGCCGCCGACTGATCGTCGAGACCGCGAATGTTCAAAGAATAGAGTATCTGCTTTTGCTGGTCAAGTGCTACATTGACATCCTGTCGAGGCTTGAGAGCCTGAAACACCACCGCCAATAAAAGAGCGACGATGACCACCAAGACAACAGAATAAATAATAGTATAAGAATTTGAATTTGTTTTCATACCTGTTCTCTTTATTTGTTTGCTGCACGCTTGGCACGTTTGGAAATGTTTGACTCAACCACACAATGGTCAATAAGCGGAGCAATCATATTGCCGAAGAAAATAGCAAGCATCATTCCTTCCGGATAACCAGGGTTCATGACACGCACAATAATAGCCAGCGCACCGATGAAAAGGCCGTAAATCCACTTGCCGGTCTCCGTACGCGCTGACGTTACAGGGTCAGTGGCCATGAAGACAGCACCAAAGCAGAAACCGCCCAACATGAGATGCTCATACCATACGATATGTGTCGAACCGGTTGCGGTAAAGATGAGTGCCATAGCCGTACCGCCGACAAACACGCTGAGCATCGTCTTCCAACTTGCAATACCCGTCCACAACAGCAGAATGGCACCTAACGCAATGGCGATGACCGACGTTTCACCGATTGATCCGGGAATAAAGCCGAAGAACATATCGGCTAATGATGCGGTGGGAGCATGATTAACAGCAATCTCGCCCAAAGGCGTGGCAGCCGTAAACGTATCTGGGAGCGCGTAGCCCAAGCCCCAAATAGAATCCTGTGCAACCCAGGCTCTCTCTCCGGTCATCTGGCTCGGATAAGAAAAGAATAAGAACATACGCGCGGCAATGGCCACGTTAAAGATGTTCATACCTGTTCCGCCGAAGATTTCCTTGACAAAAATAACGGAGAATGCAACCGCAATGGCAAGCATCCACAACGGTGTGTTCACCGGAATAATCAAGGGAATAAGAATACCCGACACAAGATAACCTTCCTGAATCTCCTCATTCTTCCATTGTGCCCAGGCAAATTCAATGCCCAATCCTACAATATAACTAACCAATATCTTTGGCAGCACAGCTAAAAAGCCGTAGAAAAACAAGGCGAAGAAGCCAGTCTCGGCCAGTTTTCCTGCTCCCAGGGCGTTCTGATAGCCCACATTATACATACCAAAGAGCAGCGCGGGTATCACGGCAATAACCACAAAGCTCATGATACGTTTTGAATCGATGGCATCATGGATGCTCACTCCCGATTTCGATGTCTCGTTGGGCACGAACAGGAAAGTGCTGAATCCATCATACAAACTCCGAAAAGCATGGAGATTGCCACCCTCTTCAAAGTGAGGTTTGATGCCTTCAAAATATTTCTTTAATGCATTCATATTTGCAAATTAATAATTTATATGCTTTAGAATAAGAACTATTATTCGTTTTCCTTACGAAGAATATCAAGACCCTCACGCACAATCTTTTGCAGAGGGAGCTTAGATGAATCCACGAACTCTGCCAAAGCGAAGTCCTCCGGACTCACCTCATAAATACCAAGCTGCTCTTGTTTGTCAATATCACCTGTGATAATCGACTTAATAAGGAACTCGCTATAAATGTCCATAGGGAGCACACGGTCGTATTCTCCACTCATAATCATATGCCGTTCCCCACCCTTGATACGAGCGTCGAGGTCATACTCTTTTTTCTTTCCTTGCAACCATGTAAGATAGCTGCGCGAAACCGAGAACTCGTTTGTACGGGGTAGTATCCAGCCCAGCACCTCATCTTTGTCGTCTCCTTCCGGAATGACAACAACTTCCGATGTGTGTGCGCCCAGATAACCATCAAGAGAGCTCACCACACCCGTCAGCGGATTGCCGTTAATGACACGAATATGTTCAGTTTTCGCAAGTCGTCCTTCGAGAATATCTTTCAAAGGAGTTCCCACGAGAACGTCTGTATAGGCGGGGTCAGACACTTGACTACCGGCCACAGCTATTGTACGGTGCAAATCTACCTTGCCCGTGAGGAACAAACGACCCATGAAAACAACAGTCGTCGGGTCCACCGTCCAGACCTTCTCACCCTTGTTGACCGGTGAAACGTTGTTTATCTGAACGCCGACATTGCCTGCGGGGCACGGCCCGTCGAACATATTAATTTCTGCATCACGTATTGTAGTAAGTGCCGTAGATTTCTGGTTAACACCTATACCAAGGCTCACCGGAGCTATCTTAGACAGCGCTGTGATACCCGTTTGGAAGGCTTCTTCGTTACCCTGAAGCTCAAATTCAAAATCTCCAGCCAGTGGCATATCACGCAAAGCCGACACAAAGATTCCTTTCGGAGTAGTGTCCGGCGTGGTAGAAACCGCATAAGGAAGTTGATTGATATAACCAAAGAGCCCTGCTTCGAGCAAAGCCTGCTTCACTTTAGCCGCATCCAATGAACCGACATCCTGAACACCAAAATCCCGATATTCCTGTTGCTCATCAGCTTTCACTTTCACACAGAGCACCCTTCGGCGCTTTCCGCGCAGCACCTCAGTAACCGTACCACTTACAGGCGAAGAGAATTTCACGTCAGGACACGCCTTGTTAACAAACAAAGGGTCCCCTGCAAGTACGTGGTCTCCCACTTTCACAACAACCTTCGGAGTAACGCCAACAAAAAATTCAGGGACGAGACCATATTCTTGAGAGCCTCGTGTCGACAGTTTCTTTTCTTTGGCTTTTCCTTTGAGATTAATTCCTAAGCCCTTTCGCAACTTAATTACATTTGCCATAGAAAATCCATAATTGTAAATTGATAAAATAGTATTTCGTATAATAACTTCGAGAAGTCTTCTTCATGTGCCGATGCAAATTTACTCAAAAATAACCTAAATGAGATAAAAACTCTGCATTTATTTTCAAATTGAGTCCAAATTTTTTAATTTTGTACGCCAATTGAAGACAATAAAACATAGTATAAACACGCTGATATGGGCCTTAGTAGGCCTATATCTGGCTATTGCCGTGCTTATCAACATACCCGCCGTACAATCGTATCTGGGAGCTCGGGTAGCCTCTGCCCTATCCCAGAAGCTGAATACAAGTGTGAGTGTGGGGCGTGTTGGTTTGGGATTTTTCAATCGTATCATTGTGGACGATGTAGATTTCAAAGACCAACAAAACCGGGATATGTTGAAAGCCACACGTGTGTCTGCCAAAATTGACTATGTGGCTCTGTTTCAAGGCCGAATCTCCATCACATCGGCGCAACTGTTTGGCATGAAAGCCAAATTCTACAAGGCATCGGCCAATGCTAAGCCTAACTTCCAATTTGCGCTTGACTCCTTGGCTTCCAAAGACACGACATCACACACCCCACTCCATTTGGAGTTGAGAAGCTTGATCGTCCGACACGGCGACATCAGCTATAACCAACTCGACGCACCACGCAAACACGCGTTCGACACCCGTCATCTTCATATTAAGAATCTAAGTTCACACCTTATTCTGAACACATTGCAAGACGACTCCATAAACCTTCATGTCAAGCGACTTTCCCTCGAGGAGGCTTCGGGTGTCAACATAGAGTCGCTCACCTTCAAACTGGTGGCCAACAACAAGAATGCTATACTGAATAATTTTGAACTTTCACTGCCGTCATCACAATTGCATTTAGGTACTATCCGAGCCACTTATCGTCGGAATGGCAAAAACCTTGATCCCTCCACCATTCAATATAACGGTCAGATTAACGAATCATATATAACACCCAGAGACTTAAAGGCTTTTAGTAGCAATCTTCATCAAATGTCGAGTCCGGTTTTTCTTCAATCTGTCTTTACAGGCACTCATACCAGTCTGCGCGTAGAAAAACTTGAAATCGCTGTCCCCAAAAAGGGAAATAATCCAACAATTAACTCCCCCTCCAATATTAGATTGTCGCTTTCGGGCAACGCTTATGCGTTAGACCAGACGCCCCGATGGTCTGCTGACATCAGGCGTTTGACCATTGACGAAACAGGGTTGGAACTTTTGGCAGGTCAAATTCCCGATGCTATTCGGAAGATGAAAAGCATCAACTATCATGGAAAAGCCGGTGGACGAGGAAAGGATTTCCACACAACAGGCATCCTCCACTCCGGGGCGGGAAACGCAAATCTTACAGCAGGCATAACGGGCGACAAATTTTTCGGGCATATAGACACCAAGAGGTTCAACTTAGGACAAATTCTTAATGGTGAAAAGTTTGGCTATCTGTCTACCAACATTGATATAAACGGCAACGTAAAGCAAAAGCAATACAACGCCCAGGGAAACATCCAGCAGATAGACTACAACAACTATAGCTACCACAACGTGAAGGTTGACGGCAGCTACACCAACGGTGTGCTCGACGGGAAGCTGAACGTCGACGACCCCAACCTCATTGCCGACCTCGAAGGAACCCTGAATACAGATGCCAAAAACTTATCAGCAAACCTCAACGCCAACATCAAGCATTTCGATCCCACCACCGTACATCTGCTCGAAAACACACTGAGGGAGGCTATCTATAGCGTAAACGCAACGGTTTCGTTCACCGGCAACAGTCTGAACACAGCTAAAGGAAACCTATACATCACCAATTTTTCCAAGAAATCGGAAACTTCCGAATACAGACTCGACTCCCTATATCTGCAAGCCGGCAACAACAATCACGGGCACTACATCACCATGCGCAGCGACTTCGGCGAGGCGGATGTTACAGGGCGTTTTGACTACACCACTCTCATACAAAGCATAAAGAATATCATCGCAAGCAAACTACCAAGTATTCAACAACTTACACCCATTAAATTCAAGAAGACTAAGGCCAATAATTTCACGATAAAGGGCATCGTCAGGCGCAGCGACTGGCTTCGGGAATTGTTTGCCATCCCCGTGGAACTGAGAGGCCCTATGCACCTTTCCGGCAGTATGAGCAGCGACTCACAAAACATCAATACCAATATCTTTGCACCGGATATGATTTACGACAACAGCCGTTACAAGAATTTATCCATTGTCGTGACCTCCTCCACCGACAGACTGAATACCGACATCAGCGCCTTCAAGATAAATAGCAATGGCAGTGGCATGGAGTACAGACTGGAAGCTTCGGCTGCCGACGACCAGTTGGCCTCCGTTTTATTCGTAGACAACCATGCACGCAAGGAAAGATTATCCGGACGTCTCAAGTCGACCGTACAATTCATACGCGGCAAAAAAGGAACGGCGGAAGCGCACATGGCTATTGCTCAATCGCATATCAACATCGGCGACAGCACCCTCACCATTCATCCCTCAACAATCGTATATGGGAAGAACTACCTGGAAGTCAACAACTTTGCCGTTACGAGTGGACGGCAGCACATCAAAGTGAACGGGATAACAACCCAGCAAACCAACGATTCCCTGATGGTAGACTTGAACAATGTCAACGTGAGTTACATCCTCAACCTCGTCAATTTCCATACCGTGGAATTCAGCGGATACGCCTCAGGCAGGGCATACGTGTCGAAAGTGTTTGGAAACCCCGAAGCCAAAGCGAATCTGCAGGTCGGCGATTTCCGTTTTCAGGACGGACGTATGGGCACGCTCCACGCCAAGGTAAACTGGAATCGGGAGCTCGAGGAGATAGACATCAACGCACAGGCCATAGATACCATGCAGATAGCCCAATCCGCACCGCAGCTACGACAAACAAACATCAAGGGATATGTCTCGCCCAAACGGAACTACATCGACCTCGACATTGATGCAGACCATACACGCGGCGAATTCATCGGCACGTTCTGTTCCAGTTTCATGAATCATACAGACCTCACCCTTAACGGCAAAGTCCGCCTGTGGGGGGACCTCGGAGAGCTCAACCTCACGGGCCAACTGGTAGCCAACGGCAAACTGGGCATCGAGCCGCTCAATACCATCTACACTTTACGTGACGAAACCATACGCCTTCTGGTGAATGAAATTCAATTCCCGAATTGCACCATTTACGACCGTAACGGAAACCTTGGCATCGTTACGGGGAGCCTCTATCATGACCATCTGACCAATTTGCGCTACAATCTCAACGTAAATGCCGATAATCTACTGGCGTACGACTGGGGACCAACCTACGGCAGCACATTCTACGGGACGGTCTACGGCACGGGAGAAGTAAGCATCAAAGGCGAGCCCGGAGAACTGAACATCGACGTGAATGTGACGCCGGAGAAAGGCTCACAAGTGGTCTACGACGTATCGTCACCCAGCGCCATCGACACACAGGAGTTTATCCATTGGAGCTCAAGAGACTCCATCTACAAACCGGCACCTGCTCCACCATCACCCTTTGCCGTCGCCGACAGCACGGATGAAGAACCGGAAATAGCCGACATTCCGACAGACATACACATTAATTTCCTCATCAATACGACACCGGAGGCTACGCTGAAAGTCATCATGGATAAAAAATCTGGCGACTACATCAGCCTCAACGGCTCCGGTTCCCTGCGAGCCTCCTATTACAACAAGGGCGATCTGGACATCTTTGGCAACTACACCATAGACGAGGGCGTATACAAGCTCACTATCCAGAATATCATCAAAAAGGATTTCCATTTTGCACAGGGCAGCAGCATTGTTTTCGGCGGTGAACCCTATGACGCCAATCTGAATCTCAAGGCTGTGTATGCATTGAATTCCGTCAGTCTGTCCGACCTGCAGATTGGGCGCAGCTTCTCCAGCAATAATATCCGCGTGAACTGCATTATGAACATCACCGGCACCCCCGCAGCCCCCAAAGTGGAATTCGATCTGGATATGCCGACCGTTGGGACAGATGTCAAACAAATGGTCTATAGTCTTATCAACAGCGAGGAAGAGATGAATCAGCAAGTGCTGTATCTTCTTGCCGTGGGACGCTTCTTTGCTCAGGGAAGCAACAATGCCGACGCTAACGGTGCCGACAATCGCACAAGTCTGGCCATGCAAAGCATCCTCAGCGGCCAAATTACCCAGCAGCTGAATACCGTGCTCAGCTCTGTGGTCCAGAATTCCAATTGGAACTTTGGTGCCGACATCTCCACCGGCGACGAGGGGTGGAACAATGCACAATACGAAGGGTTGTTGAGCGGCAGGATGCTAAACAATCGATTACTGTTTGACGGCCAGTTCGGGTATCGCGACAACAAAAACGCAACCACCTCGTTCATCGGCGACTTCGATCTGCGGTATCTCATCACTCCCAACGGAAACATCAGCATCCATGTATACAATAAGGCCAACGACCGATATTTCACGCGAAACTCTCTCAATACCCAGGGCGTAGGATTTATTTTTAAAAGAGATTTCGACAGTTGGAAATCTCTGTTCAATTTCAGGAAAAAGAAAGGAAAATACATCAGCAAAGAAAAGGCGGATAAGGAATAACGCCCCATTACCGGCACGCAGAAATTTATGCCATGCATCGAAGTCTTTGACCGTGACTTGAGACAGACACGCTGTCTGCGCAACAAAGCCATGAAACATTCCGGCAGGCAACGCACAACAGCACCAACGAGATTACCACACCATAAAATCAACAAAATAGAAAGGAAATAACTTGACTAAAGGGCGCTCCAGTTTTGCTTATTTGAAAAAAGAAAAGCCTTGGTTAGAAATATCGAAAAATTCAGGCGTATTATCTAACTACCTAATCATCAATTTATTACGTCCAAAAACCCAAGTTCACATTTTCCGAAGCACAAAATCGGTGTGCGGTTAAAGCCCAACGGTACTGCGGTTGAGCCTTTGACGCATGGCCGATAAAGTTTAACCGCATCGGCATAAGACCCAAACCGGAATGTCGTTGGGCAGCAACGGCAAAACGGTCCATACCTGCAAGATGGGCATTATGGCCGTTTTCGATATTTCACAAGCCCTTTCTTCTGCTATAATGAACAAAAATACATCCAAGATTTTGGTATATTTTTATTAACAAAAACCGACATAGTAACCCAAAATCTAACAGCAATTCTTTGGCGTATCCCCCAAAACTGTAACCGGAAAATCCCCATGATGATAAAAAAACATACGCCCAAGTCCATGAAAAAAGACTTTGGCGTATGTGCCTATATTTATTTTGCATCAGTCAGATTGCCCCGAATAATTCTGTTGTCTACACGAAAAAACGTGCTGATGGCAACCTAAACTGCATCATTCTGTTACATCACTCCGTCTTCGCGAAGTTTCTTCTGCCAGGTCCATGCTGAGCGGAGCACCTCATCCAAAGGAGCTTCGGCCTTCCAGCCCAGTACTTTATTGGCCTTGGAACAGTCGCCCCAAATCTTTTCTATATCCCCTTCTCTACGAGGACCATACTTCCAATTCAGCTTGACACCGGTGGCTTTCTCGAAAGTTTCGACGATTTCGAGCGTAGAATTGCCCTTTCCCGTACCGATATTGAAATACTCCAGCGCATCACTGTCAGTATCGAGCACACGCGTCATGGCGGCTACGTGTGCCTTGGCGAGGTCTACAACGTAGATGTAATCACGGATACAAGTGCCATCAGGAGTATTATAGTCGTTGCCGAAAATGGTGAGTTCCTTGCGGATGCCCATTGCCGTTTGGGTAACAAAAGGAATCAAATTAGCGGGAACACCGTTGGGGAGTTCACCGATGAAACCTGAGGGATGTGCGCCGATAGGATTAAAATATCTCAGCACGATACTCTTAATCTTAGCTCCGCTGTGGATATAGTCGTAGATAATCTGCTCGTTGATTTCCTTCGTGTTGCCATAAGGCGAAGTGGCTTTCTGATGGGGCGCATCCTCTGTAACCGGTAGATTCTCTGGCTTAGGCTGGCCATAAACGGTGCAACTCGATGAGAAGATGATTCCTTTCACATTGTATTTGGGCATCAACTCCAAGAGGTTGACCAATGAAACGATGTTGTTGCGGTAATAGAGCAATGGCTTCTGCACACTCTCCCCCACTGCCTTGCTGGCGGCAAAGTGGATGATACCCTCTATGTCGGGATATTTCTGAAACACGGCCTCGGTTGCAGCCCTGTCTTTAAGGTCTACTTCTTCAAAATCAGGACGTACGCCTGTAATTTTCTCGATGCCGTCGAGAACGTCTTTGTTTGAGTTGGACAAATTGTCAACAATAACCACTTTATAGCCGGCCTGCTGCAACTCTACTGTTGTGTGCGACCCTATAAAGCCCGTTCCACCCGTAACCAGAATCGTCTGTTTCATAAATTCTTTAGTCTTAAATGTTGTATAATGAATTTGTCCACAAAGATAATAAAAAAAAACACCAATGCGGACAAATAAAACCATTAATTATAGTTCATCCGGAAATCAAAACAGAACAACACGGTCGACCACCAACTCACGAAATGACTCATAGGTGAATTCACGACAAAATGAAGTGCTGGACGAGTCTGTTCTTACAAAGATTTCAGAGCCGTATGCTCCAACGGG
Source organism: Prevotella sp. (assembly GCA_050946435.1). Classification (GTDB taxonomy): domain Bacteria; phylum Bacteroidota; class Bacteroidia; order Bacteroidales; family Bacteroidaceae; genus Prevotella. Next base: position 27,975 of record JBMNUU010000010.1, on the reverse strand, counting down.
AGCCACAGACGGAAGCTGCGGTCGTCGGCGAATGTCATGAAAATACATGATTTATCAATCTTTGCATGAAACCGAGGGATTGTTTTTATAAAAGGGGTACTTGTCAAATAAAATACATACCTTTGCATTGCTTATGAAAAAACAAATATTCAACAAGCGCTATGCGCTCGTCTTCAAGCAATTCAACCGCAAGAGCTACAGCCTTTTTGCCGCTTTGGGCAAAGAGGTGCTCATTGGTGTGCTGAGTGTCAACACACTCTCACACGCCAGGGCAGAGGGCATTGCCGTCCGTCCGCTGGCTGAATCAGACTCTGTCAGCTTTGAAGAACAGCGCCTTGATGAAGTCCAAATCATGGGCTCCAGAGCGCCGCTGACCGCATTGCAGTCAGCCAAAATCGTTGAGGTTATCTCGCGCGACGACATTCAACGTGCCGAAGCACAGAGCATCAACGACATTTTGAAACTATCCACAGGCGTAGATGTCCGTCAGCGCGGTGGATTTGGTGTACAGACGGATATTTCCATCAACGGCGGTACGTTCGACCAAATTACCATTCTCCTTAATGGCGTTCCATTAACGAGTCCTCAGACCGGTCACAACGCAGCCGATTTCCCCGTTTCGCTATCAGACATTGTACGCATCGAAGTGCTCGAAGGCGCTTCTGCCCGCATTTTTGGGGCCTCGGCGTTCAGCGGTGCCATCAACATCGTGACCAAGCCCGATTCTGGGAGCAACGTGCGCATAGAGGGCGAAGCTGGCTCTTTTGGCACTGTGGGAGGCACCGTGTCGGCAACCTTGGCTGGCTTGAAAAACAAGGGAAAGTTGCTCAGGAGTAATCATCAGATATCCGGTGGATACCTGCAGAGCGATGGTGGAACAGACAATTCCGACTTCCGGAAACGCAGGACATTCTATCAGGGAGACCTGCAGACATCTGCGCTTGACCTCAACTGGCAAGCGGGCATCACCTCCCAAGATTATGGTGCAAACACTTTCTATTCTGCTAAATTCCCCAACCAGTATGAAAAGACCAGACGCTATCTGGCATCCATAGGCGCCGTTGTCAGACCGTTTCATGCCATGACCGACCGACATCTGTCGCAATGGGAAATCAGGCCAATGATGTACGGGCATCGTGACTATGACCACTATCAACTCACCAAAGGAGCCACCGGAGCCAAGAGTGGGGAGAATTATCATCGCATGGATGTTTACGGCGCATCGCTCAACATCAACATGGATTGGATAGGCGGGAAAACAGCCATTGGAGCCGATATTCGCAAAGAGCATATCCTCTCCACCGCTTATGGAGACATACTGCCCGAGGACGAATGGAAGTCTATCCGCAATTCCGACAGGGTATACACTCGGGAGGGAAATCGCACCAACACCAGTCTGTTTGCCGAGCACAACATCATTGTTGGCGGATTCACCCTGTCTGCAGGGATCATGGCCAACAAGAACACCGGACTTGATGAAGATTTCAGATTCTATCCGGGCGTCGACCTGAGCTATCGACCCGACGACCACTGGAAATTCTATGCCAGCTGGAATAAGGCTTTGCGTGTGCCTACTTTTACAGATTTGTACACTTCGAACGCTGCTCAGCAGGGTGACCTCAATCTAAAACCGGAACGCAATTCCACCTTCAAGATTGGAACGCGCTTTCGCATGCGTGGCTTCCAGGCCTTGGTCAGTGGATTCTACAGCAACGGTACAAACATGATTGATTGGGTGTACGAAACAAAAGAGGACACCAAATACCATGCTCTGAATATCGGTAAGTTGGATAATATGGGATTCAACATCGAGACCACTACCAATCTGACGAGTCTGTTTATCCACAATGCTGCCAACAGACTCGTTATACTGAAAATGGGGTACGCATATATCCATCAAAGTCATGAGACCGAGCATCAGATATACAAATCGCTCTATGCTTTGGAATATTTGCGACATAAATTCGTGGCTGAACTCTCCCACCCTGTCATCTCAAAGCTCACCGCTTCGTGGGCCTTGCGTTGGCAGCAACGTATGAACGGCTATCATCCTTATGCCAAGCTGGATGGTAAGCTCACATGGAACGAGCCCACATGGCAACTTTATGTGAAGGCGGACAATATAACCGGGCACAGATATTACGACCTTGGGGCCGTCAAACAACCGGGTATATGGATTATGGCTGGTGGAAATATTAAATTAAACTTCTAAACAACAACGGAAGAAAACCGTTATATAATAAAAAAGGTCTTGCTCTTTCTTAAGCAAGACCTTGTTGTTTGTATCTCGATTATTGTTTCTTAAGTTTGAAGGAATTCTCTATACTGCTGACGTCTGCACTGAATTGCTTGTCAACCCGAAGGCGTTTCTCTACCTGAGAACAGCTATGCAACACTGTGGAGTGGTCTCTATTACCCACCAGTTTGCCTATACGGCTGGCCGGCATTTTGGTGTATTTCTGCGCCAGATACATGGAAACCTGACGAGCTCTCACATAATTCTGCTTGCGACTTCTCGAATTGACTTGAGTCGGTGTGACATTAAAATGTACACAAACCTTGTCTAAAATATCGTCAATAGTCAAAGGTTCATCATCAACTTTGACGGCACGTTTGATAACTCGCTCGGCCAAGCGCATGTCGATATCGCAATTGTAAACGATGGAATAAGCCATCAAGGAGTTGATTACTCCTTGTAGATCTCTGACACTTCCACTGGCGGTCTCTGCAATAAACTGCACAACATCAAATGGAATCTTCAGTCCGTCACGACGGATTTTGCTTTCAAGGATGTCAACACACAGCTGGGTATTAGGCTTTTCCAACTCTGCAATCAAGCCGCAAGAGAAACGAGTAAGCAGACGGTCGGGCATTCCTTTCAAATCAATTGGTGGACGATCTGATGCCAAGATGATGCGTTTACCGTTGCGGAACAAGTGATTGAAAATATGGAAAAAAGTCTCTTGAGTCTTCACAGCGGACACCCACTCCTGAATATCGTCAACGATGAGCATATCAATCGTTTGGTAGAAGCCAATGAAATCATTCAGCTTGTTTTGCAACACGGCATTGGTATACTGCACCTGGAATAGGCGTGCACTGATATAAAGAACCCGTTTCTGCGGATACAACTGCTTAGCCTTGACACCAATAGCATTGATGAGATGAGTCTTTCCACATCCCGAAGGCCCATAAATGAACATGGGGTTGAACTGCATCGTGTTAGGATGCTCAGCAATAGACATTCCAACAGAACGCGGAAGTTTATTACTGTCTCCCTCGATATAGTTTGCAAAAGTCAGGTGAGGATTCAACTGAGACTCAATTTGCTGCGGTTGGGCAGCATCAAGAATAGTGGGACTTTGGTTCGCTCTGGTACGTGCATTGGGCTTCTCTAATCCACCGGCAGGCTCGCCCTCTATATCCTGCGAAAGATTGTGTTCCTTATCGGTGACAACACGATAGGATAATCCGACTCCCGATCCAAAGCAATGATGCAGCACTTTGCCCAACAAATCCACAAAATTCTCTTCCAAGTACTCATACACAAAAGGGCTGGGTACCTGTACAAGAATCATCTTGCGAACTTCATCGAAGTTCTCAAAGACGATTGGCTTAAACCAAGTGGTATATATTTGCTCGGTGACATTCTTGCGAATGAGCGCAAGCGCACTGTCCCAACGAGCATCAGGACTTACATTCATTAGCAATGTGATTATGGCTTTTGGCCGGTATAGACGATTCTTAGTCTTATTGCAATTGCAAATTTAGCAAAGTTTTCCCTTATTGGCAAATCCATCAAATCATCACCTTAGACACTGATGGGGTGTAACTCGTTAATGCTCGGCTGATTAGGGTGATTCTATTGAAATAGTTAAAAAAACACAACTTGCAACTATCTAATATCCTGAAAATGAATAAGATATTAACATTAACACATGAACAGTGCTCTTGATGTGAAACATTACATTTGTGTTACGGTATCTCTATCAATAGAAACGGCTTCCGAGGTTTTCGGAAGCCGTGAAACATACAGCTGTCTTATTTATACCGTTTTTAAATTAAACGGTTGTCTTGACTTCTATTCACATTTTCTTCCAAACAATGAGAAATGTACATAACGTCTTGGATGAGCTTTGAGATTGGTCATCAACGAGTCTGCGCTTACGATAGCTGAATTCAGTTTGTAATACAATGAAGGATCGTTAATCAACAGTCCGAGCGTACCATCTGCTCTCTCCAATCGATTGGTAAAGTTCTGAACATTGGTCAAAGTCTGGTCCACTTTTGACATTGTACCAGATACATCGATTGCAGCAAGATTCGAACTCACTTTTGACGTGTTATCAAAGGTCTCACCTATCTTGTCCAACGCATAGTCGGTTTTGTTCAACATCCTGGGAACGTCGGTGTTAAGTTGAGCCACCAATGAGTTTATATTGGCCGTGGTAACTGTCAGATCAGAAGTTAGCGTCTGCATATTATGCAACGACTGCGGAAGTGCTGGATCGGCCATAAGTGCGTTGAGATTGGAAACAATGCTATCTATCTTAGGCAACATCTTCTCCATGACGGGCATCAGCTTTGCAATGGTTTCTTTCATTCCCTCGTTGATGTGTCCGGAAAGCGTATCACCCGGTGACAAATAAACGTTTGAATTTGAATTCAACAGGAGATTCATGTTCACATTTCCCATCAAATCTGTCACTATCTCAGCAGACGTACCTTCGGAGATTTTCAATTTATTGTCAACGTCAAACTTTACAATTACACCTTTCTTACCGGAATAATCGTAATCTATATTTTTAACCACGCCAACCTGATAGCCATTGGCATAAATAGGATTGGAAGCCGACAGCCCACTAATATCATCAAACTGGATATAGTATGTACTGTCATTGGAGAACACGGATATGCCCTTAAGGAAATTCATCCCAAAGAACAACAGCACTATGCCAACTATGGCAACAATGGCTATTTTCACCTCATTTGTAAAAAACTTCATATTATTTATCTGTCTATAAAATTCTATCGGTTAGCCTTAAACTCCCTGATTCCTTCGTTCACGTTTATCTTTTTGCCATTCTTGAATGCGATGATAAAACATTCAGGAAACTGCTCCAAGATTTGTTTACGCAAACGATAGATTTCATTGTAGTTAGTGCTCGCCCCGTAAGTATATTTTCTGTAATTATTTTCCTCATAGTACTCGCAACCCTTCAAGCCTTTAAAGTTTCCGTCGTCGGCTTTCAACAGGTTCTTGCTCACAAAGATTTGCACCTTAAATACCGGCTTACTCTCATCCAGTCCACGCTTAGGCTGAGTCACCTTATTGTCTTGCACACTCTTCTCAGCGGGTTTCATCGAGGTCTGCACAGCCATTTCGGGGGTAGATGTTTCCTTTGGCAGGGTTTCCTGTTCTTTCGGCATCTCGGGTTTGGGTTGTTCTACCAGCATCATTTTTTTCGTGCGATAAGCTTTGCTGTTGCGGTAAGGCACCTTTACGTTATCATCATATTTGTTCATATAACGTATAAAAGCATTATACATTCCTTTTGTATAAAGATCAAGTCCCGCATTAGAATTCAAGAACTGCTCCTCCTCCTGAGTTGAGATAAAGCCTAATTCCAATAATATTGCCGGCATTGAGGTGAGTCTCAAAACAGCGAGATTATTTTGGTGCGACCCTCCGTTTTTACGTCCAGTGGCCCTACACACTTCTTGCTGCATAAGCCGTGACAGTTCCACGCTCCTCTCTCTGTTCTTGTCCGCGATAAACTCAAACATAATGTCACTCTCCACCGAATTCGGATTAAAACCTTTGTAAACGGTCTTATAGTCCTCCTCCAGATAAATCACCGAGTTCTCACGTTTCGCCACATCGAGGTTTTCCTTGATTCCCTTGTCTCCCGTATTTCGTCCTCTACCCAATGTATAACTCTGAAAACCGTGACCTATACGATGCCTGGGAAGTGCATTGATATGAACGGAAATAAACAAGTCCGCGTGTTTGTTATTGGCAAAGTCGGCCCGATTCTTCAAGGTAACGAAGACATCCGTCTTCCTTGTGTACAGCACCCTGACGTCCGGGCAGTTTCTTTCTATCATCTTCCCCAGTGATAATGCATACTTCAAGGTTAAGTCCTTCTCGTTGGATGTCGCCCCCGACGCTCCATGGTCTCTTCCTCCATGTCCTGCATCGATAACAAGCGTGAAGCGCTTGTTGGCACCTTGGATTACAAGTGCAAACATCAGGAACATGAACAAAGAAGAAAAGAACTTTTTATACATACCTGGAGAATATTTTGCAAAATTAATGAAAAACATCTGGAAACCTTCTAAAGGCTTCCAGTTTTATCATTTATTAAATGTAATTCGACACCGGCACCATTGCAATCAGCCCCCATAGGCGGATTAAGCTTGGTCAGTCTGACGGTTATCGAGTCCACATTGGGCCATTGCTCCATAATCGCTATTCCAATACGATGGGCCACATGCTCAACAAGATTAGACGGAACATCCATTTCCCGTTTTGCAAGATTATAGACCTCTGCATAATTTACCGTGTCCACCACGTTGTCGCTGACCATTGCCTTTGACACATCAACTTGTATCTTCAAATCCAGCGCATAGTCATTACCCAACAAACGCTCCTGCGCCTCCACGCCATGAAAGGCATGAAAGCGCAGATGTCGTATATAGATATAGCTGTCTTTCAACATTTCGGCGAGTTATCCGCAACGGCTGGCACCGCAGTTGGTACAGATCAAGCATCCCTCCTGGTAGACCAATGTCTCCTGCCCACACACTGGACATGTCTGTCCGGTGGCTTTGGTGCCATCCACAACATATTTCTTCAAGGCTCGTTCCACACCATTTTTCCATGTATTGATACTCTCATCTTTCAATTGCAAAGAACTCACGAGCTTGATAACATAATTGATAGGCATTCGATAACGAAGCACACCGGAGATAAGTTTGGCATAGTTCCAATACTCCGGGTTGAACTTCTCGCTCAATCCCTCTACTGTTGTCTTATAGCCGCGTTTGTTTTCAAACTGGAAGTCATAGCGATGGGAGCCATCTTCATTGGTCTGCTTAATAATCTTTCCCTTCACCGTAGATTTAGGCAAAACGATTCCTTCATCATCATCTTGCAAACCCGTGAATATCTCGTATGGATACCCATCGAGAAGTCCTACAAAAGCCACCCATTTCTCTTTGTTATTCTGGAAACGCACGACATCACAATCAAGCACTTTCGGACGTACCTCCTGCACAGTCGGCTGGCTTAAGGCAGGAACGGTGATCGGCTCTGGAGCTTCACGATGTTCTTCCTTCTTCTTGTCTTTCTTGGATACGGAAATCATCACACCCGAGCGGCTGCCGTCACGATATATGGTGCATCCCTTGCAACCAGAACGCCATGCCTCCACATAGAGCTTATTAACCAAGGCTTCGTCTACGTTGTTCGGGAGATTCACCGTTACCGAAATGCTGTGGTCAACCCATTTTTGAATGGCTCCCTGCATACGCACTTTCATCAACCAGTCCACATCATTGGCCGTAGCTTTATAATAAGGTGAACGAGCCACGAGATTGTCTATTTCCTCCTGCGTATATTTCTTGGTAGTGTCGATACCATTTACTTCCATCCATGTCAGGAATTTCTTGTGGTATACGATGTATTCCTCGAATGAATCACCCACCTCGTCAACAAAGTCCACATGAACGTCAGTATCGTTTGGATTCACCTTGCGACGACGTTTATAAACAGGCATAAACACGGGTTCAATGCCACTTGTTGTCTGCGTCATCAGAGATGTGGTACCCGTTGGAGCTATGGTAAGGCACGCTATGTTGCGGCGGCCATACTTTTTCATATCCTCATAGAGCTGAGCATCGGCCTCCTTTAATCGATTTATAAACGGATTATTCTTCTCGCGCTCGGCATCGTAGATTTCAAAAGCACCGCGTTCGGCAGCCATTGTTACAGAAGAGCGATAGGCATTCAAAGCTAAGGTCTTGTGGACTTCAACCGAGAAATCAGTCGCTTCCTGGGTCCCATAGCGGAGTCCCATAGCAGCCACCATATCGCCCTCAGCGGTGATGCCCACCCCCGTACGGCGTCCCATGCCACTCTTGCGCTTTATTTTCTCCCAAAGATGAGCTTCGGCAGACTTTACCTCCTCGCTCTGCGGGTCTACGTGTACCTTTGCGAGAATCATGTCTATCTTTTCCATCTCCAAGTCCACGATGTCGTCCATGATACGCTGGGCAAGCTGCACGTGTTTCTTGAACTTGTCAAAATTGAAGGAAGCTTTATCCGTAAACGGATGGTCTACATAACTGTATAGATTCAAACTTAACAGGCGACAACTATCGTAAGGGCACAAAGGTATCTCGCCGCAGGGATTGGTACTTACCGTCTTAAAGCCCAAATCAGCATAACAATCGGGAATGCTCTCACGAATAATCGTATCCCAGAACAGTACCCCCGGCTCTGCACTCTTCCACGCATTGTGCACGATTTTCTCCCAAAGCTCACGCGCGGAGATTTCCTTTTTCACCAGCGGCTTTTCTGCATCCAATGGGAACTGCTGTATATAAGGTTTGTCCTCTGTGGCCGCTTTCATAAAAGCATCGTCTATTTTTACGCTCACATTGGCTCCCGTCACTTTACCCTCGCTCATCTTTGCATCGATAAAGGACTCAGAGTCCGGATGCTTGATGCTCACCGACAACATCAATGCTCCACGACGACCATCCTGTGCCACCTCACGAGTTGAATTGCTGTAGCGTTCCATAAAAGGCACAAGCCCTGTAGAGGTTAAGGCAGAGTTGTTCACAGGGCTGCCCTTGGGACGTATATGACTCAAGTCGTGGCCTACCCCACCGCGGCGTTTCATCAACTGCACTTGTTCCTCATCTATTTTCATGATGGCTCCGTAGCTGTCGGCATCACCATCAAGGCCTATCACAAAGCAATTGCTCAAAGAAGCCACCTGGTAGTTGTTGCCGATACCCGTCATAGGACTTCCTGCCGGGATAATATAGCGGAAATGGTCCAAGAGGTCAAAAATCTCTTGTGCACTAAGCGGATTTTTATACTTCTTCTCTATGCGGGCTACTTCATTGGCGATACGCCAATGCATTTGTTCGGGTGAAAGCTCATAGATGTGCCCAAAGCTATCTTTCATAGCATACTTGTTCACCCACACTCTGGCGGCTAATTCGTCACCGCCAAAATACTTCAATGAGGCCTCAAATGCCTCATCATAAGAGTAAATATTTTGGTTTTCCATCAGTTAAATAGTAAATCTAATTTTTAGAACATAGCTTGTGCAAAGCTACAAAAGAAATTTTTAATTATGGCAACAATTCTAAGATATTTAATCACAAAATTTACCTTTTTAGAAATTTTTCATAACTTTGCAACATCTAAAATTTCCAAAAATGAAAAGTATAAACCAACGTCGCACCATCCGAAAATATTCAGACAGAGACATTTCCTACGATTTGCTAAACCGTCTATTAGAGCAAGCCGAGCGCACTCCCACAATGGGCAATCTTCAACTTTATAGCGTTGTGGTAACTCGAAATGCACAAATGAAAGCCAAACTTGCTCCCGTTCACTTCAATCAGCCCATGGTGACGGAGGCTCCCGTAGTGCTTACTTTCTGCGCAGACTTTCGCAGGACCACCCTATGGGCAAAGGCCAGAGAGGCTCATCCCGGATATGACAACTTCCTGAGTTTCATAAACGCCGCCACCGACACGCTTCTCTATTGCCAAACGTTTTGCAATCTTGCCGAAGAAGAGGGGCTGGGCACCTGCTTTCTTGGCACGACCGTATACATGCCACAGCGAATCATCGAAATTCTGAAACTTCCCAAACTTGTCTTTCCCGTTGCAACCATCACGCTTGGATGGCCGGCAGAGAATCCGGCAATGAGCGACCGTTTGCCCCTCCGGAGTATTGTTCACGAAGAATGTTATGAAGATTACACACCGGCCAAAATTAATGAATACTACAAACCCAAGGAGGAGCTCCCCGAAAACAAAAAATTTGTAGAGATAAACAACACAAAGACTTTGGCACAAATCTTCACCGACATCAGATACACCCAGAAAGACAATGAGTCCATGTCAAGGGGATTATTGGATGCACTCAAAACTCAAGGGTTCCTATGATAATAAGGTATAAAGAAAAAAACAGTCTCTTTCGTTGTCTGAAAAATCACTACACCTATTTAAAATAAAGTCGGGTATACAAACTGTTTCAAGGGCAGCAATCCTACAAGTCATCTTCGCATGACTACTCGTCAAGGTCTCGCAGCTGAAATCGAAACGATTTTACACCCGCTGTTGGACTCTACAAAATTTGCCAACTTTAAAAATTAAGAAAAAAAGATAGGAAAAGGTTTGGTGATACAAAATAAAACCACTACCTTTGCAACCGCATTTCAAAAAGAATGCTTGAGGTTTACAATCCCACAACAGTAAGGAAGTTTGGGTGAGTGGCTGAAACCAGCAGTTTGCTAAACTGCCGTGCGCGTTAGCGTACCGGGGGTTCGAATCCCCCAGCTTCCGCAAGGATTTAAACTATTCTTGGTCGGTTCATCTAACGGTTAGGATACAAGATTCTCATTCTTGGCATAAGGGTTCGATTCCCTTACCGACTACAGCAAAGCACGCAAGCCTCAATGGCTTGCGTTTTTCTATGGCCAAATTTAGCAGCAATGATTATCAATGGTTTTAATAATCTGTGCCCAACAAACGACAAAAAGATTTAAAACCCAATGATAAACAACAAGATTATGGACAAAATTTTGTATATTGGCTATAGAGCTATCGTGGCTCAGTAGGAAAAAGTGTAAGGATGCTGCGGTAGGGACGTATGACTCATACGTTCGCATTTCAATGAGCATTCGCCCCTGATTAACAGGCATTCAAATTATTACGAACACGGAAATGAAATCGGACGCACAAGACGTACATCCCCACGAAGTAAGTGCGATTTGTACGATAATGAACGAGACATAGAGGTGCATTGCAGAGCGTCGTGCGCCGCATAAAAACGCACGACTCGCATGTCTGATTTTGGATTGTGTCTCCACTATCATTGTCAACACCATTTAATTCCGGCAAAGGCTTGAATTCAATAAACAAGAATTCCTCAGCAAATTTCTACTCAACCCATATAGGCAAAGGTTGACAGGAGCAGAGCCTTCCACACAAGGAGCACAGAAAAGACAATGCTTAAAATATTCAGGGCAACAGAATAGTCAAAACAATAAAATGAATATGGAATATAAAAAGATTTCAAGAAATTCGGATGATATAGATGAACTTAAAAAGCTTTACGTTGACTCTTTTCCAAAAGAGGAACGAATGGCATGGGACAGCTTATTCCAACTTGCAACGCAAGAGGATGTAGACTTTCTGGCCTATTACATGGACGGAAAGCTGGTGGCTGCAACCTATACCGTAAACTCTAAAAAAATAAGTTGGCTGTTCTATTTTGCTGTCGTACCGGAATATCGCGGACGAAAAATTGGAACAAAAATACTCAGTTCACTACTCAACAGCTACGACGATCGTCGTTTGATGATTGACATTGAAGACCCAGAACAGCCCGCCGAAAATACTCAACAGCGAATACGGCGCTTTGGCTTTTATAAAAGAATGGGATTCAAAGACTACGGAATTAGACAAACCGTAAAAGGGATACAATATAACATCATGGCCTATGGTGGACGAATCACCATCGATGACTATAAGAATCTCACTGTAAGATTTCGCAACTCCCTTCTACAATCTGCATGACATGACACGTCCGTCCGACGTCATGCTTCACAGCCGACGCAAGAATCTTATAAACAACAGACTGTCCCCATTATTCTTTTTACACCAAGGATGGCAACAAACTTGAAAACCTAAAACCTATTTTGACTTGTTTTTAGAGCCGGGTTTTCTTCCCCGCTTTTTGGGCTTCTCCATGAGCATTGGATGGTATTCCAACTGCTGCATTTTGTATTCACGAGGAGTCATGCCGTTAATTTTGTAAAAAGAGGCGTAAAACGACTGCCTATTGGAAAACCCTACCATGTCAGAAATCTCTTCCATCGTAAGGTCCTTGTAGCGTTTGTCAACAAGGAGAGTCATCGCTTCACGAATTCGATAAGAATTAACCAACGATGTATAATTCATGTGGAATCTGACATTCACCACAGCTGAAATATAACGCGTGTTGGTACCCAGATCCTCCGAAAGACGCTTGGCTGAATAATTCTTGTCTCGATATTTTTTTTGAATAATGATTATATCGTTGATTCCAGCTTCGAGTTCATCCATCATCTGCGGGCTGACCAACGACCTGTAAGAAGCCTCTTTCTCCTTAATTTTGGTGATATTGTACTTTGCCATAACCAAGATATTGAATCAATTATTATTACTTATCGCAAAGATAATAAAGTTAAATTTATTTGCCAACATTTTTAATATTTTTTTACTAAGAATTTTACGTTTCACAGCTATTTGTTGCCTATCAGCTTTATGTATCAACATGTAAAAAAGAAAGGATGGATTGAAAACAAGTCAGTTCCTGCATGGACTATATGCTTTTTTGAGAGTGCTCCTTCTCGACAGCAGTTTGATATACACAGCAATATCACCACGGCCCTCCATGACTTTCTAATTATAAACAAAATATATTGACAAATATCGCTTTAAAATTTAATTATTTTAAAATAAAAAGGAGATTGTTCTGAATTCCGCAAAAATTTGAGTTTTACACAATATCCTCGTATTCAACAAGATAAATACAAGTCACAAGTATTACATGAATAAAAGTTTTCTAACCGTCTTGCCATTAGGCATTAACGGCAATATCGTTTGGCTTTAACCGCATTGCCAATACGGCTCAATCAGCCTGCGTCAAGATAGTAACGGCAGTGTGATTGAGCTGTAACGACATAAAATTCGCATAATTCAAAGTTGATAATTGATAAAAAACGACACAATAACTCTCAATTATACGCTAGATTGATAAATAATAAATGCAGGATTATAGTGAAGTTTTATTAACAAATTATCATTCCCTTATTATGATATATCCGACATAGAGAACACATTTTTTATATGTATTAAGATAGAAATCACAAATTTATCCTTAAACAATTGTGAAATGATTTCCTTAAAAATTGGTTTACCAATTGCAAGGTCTCTGGGCTGTTTGCACCACAACATATACATCATTTCATGATAGAGCGTATCCACATAAACATTTGCGACTCGGGAAGTTTCCTCTCTCCGCATTCTCGGTGTGAGCAAAATCTGGACTATTCGTCGTGGTTACAAGATAATGGAAGTTTACCCGAAAAAAGCTCCTATCTTTTCTTTGATGTGCTAATCAATAGTTATTCAATCCTAATCTAACCATTATCAGGATACATGATGTGAAAAATAGCATAACATTGTCATGATGTTGTATGTATTTGCATCAAGAAACATGATATATTTTGCTACAATAGAAGCTTTATAGGATTATAGTCTTGAAATCCCCACCCCATAGAGATAGCATAAATACAGAAAATGGCTATATGTTTCACGAGACAAGACGGAATGATTTTGATATCTTTAATACTTGAAAATATCAAAGTTTTTCAGAATGAAAAAGGAAACTCCTTTAAATAAAAGCCACCTATAAAACACTTTAAGCAAGGAGTCTGCGGGTTATAAAAACTGTGAGAGCGACTGTCTTTTGAGCTATTTCTGCTTTTTTCTTGTTTTATCAGGATTGTTTTCATAAATTTGCACCCAATAATTTAACACATCATATTATGGAACAAAAAACACAAGAGGAACGTCGCAGAGAAATGGAAGCAGAGATAGCCGCAAATGAGGCTTTGGAAAAACAGTCACGACAAAGACTCATCCGCAATCTAATCATAACTGCCATCATTATTGTGGCGGGAATCGGAGGTTACCTTGCTCTTCGCCCGAATAATGAGCCTGATGTATATTATAAAGATGGAGACATAGACTACGTTAAGCAGGCCGACAAGCTCCGCAGAACGACAAACTTCAAGAGCGTCCAAGAATTTCGCGGTGGTTATGCCATTGTGAGTGATGGAAAGAAATACGGAGTGGTAGATGTAAAGGGGAACATCGTATGTCCAGTGAAATACGATGCTATCGAATCCAATTACAGCGAACACTATCCCGGCTTGTGTCAGGTTAGGCTTAACGGCAAACTAGGCCTTGTAAACAAAGAAGGAAAAGAAGTAGTTAAGCCCATTTATGACGACATGGGGCCTATCAGCAATGGAATGATACAAGTTAATCTGGGTGACGAGGAGTTTTATATTGATTCGGAAGGTAAACGGATGGAATAAATGAGTCTGTCACGCAGGCTTATTGATAAGAAGGCCATCCACATGACTGATCGAATAGAAACGGATTTTTAATTTAACGTCCGCATCTTTGTCAACAATAAGAAGAGCCATATCATTACCCGGAAAACGGGTTTGATATGGCTCTTTTAAATAATGTCGTTATCGAATTTGTATCACAGGCGCTATCAATCTACAACGATGGGCTTATACTTCGGAACAAGGAGTTTCATCACAACCCACCCTAAAAGATAGGCCACAGAACAGATACTGAACACGATCATATATCCGGCAGGCTTGCCGTCAAAGCCCATAAACCGGAAGGCCGGGCCTTGAGCATAAGCATAGTCGAAAAGCATACCGGAGCCCTTGTTGATCATAAACGACCCGATACCGCCGGCCATAGCACCGATACCCGTAATTGTGGCAATGGTGGACTTGGGGAACATATCTCCAATGGTTGAATACAGGTTGGCCGACCAGGCCTGATGGCCGGCACCCAACAAACCTATGATGATAGCCGGCCACCACGCACTATAGGTGCCAAGCGGCTGGGCCAGCAGGCCAAGGATTGGGAAACATGCAAAAATAAGCATGGCACGCATACGTCCTATATATGGGTTCATTCCCCGCTTTTCTACAAAATAAGTTGGCAGATAGCCTCCACCGATACTCAATATCGTTACGATGGCATATAGTGTGAATATCAGCATGATGGCCATTGTTGAGTCGGAGGTGTAGCCATACTGGTCTGAGAAATAGGCGGGAGCCCAGAACAGGAAAAACCACCATACACCATCGGTAAGGAATTTGCCCATGATGAACGACCAAGTCTGCCGGAAACAGAAACATTTGAAGAAGCCTATGGTCTTCTCTTCTTTCTCCTCGTCGGCTGGTTTGCTCGTCTCGTCCTCAGAATCGTCCTGCTCAATATAGAGCAACTCAGCCTGGTTCACACGCTTGTTCTTTCTGGGTTTGTCATAAAGCCATAGCCAAAGAGCCATCCAAACGTATCCCAGACCGCCAATGATGATAAACGCCATCTCCCATCCAAGAGCACGGGCTATCAAAGGAATGGTGGCAGGAGCAGCCAGTGCCCCAATCGAAGCACCACTATTGAATATTGAAGTCGAGAAGGCACGGTCTTTCTTTGGGAAGTATTCTGCCGTTACCTTGATGGCAGCCGGGAAGTTTCCAGCCTCGCCCACTGCAAGAATAAGACGACACGAAAGAAACAACCACACACTGACGGTAGCTATGGCGACAGCGGCATCGCTTCCTGCCTGGACCATACGCAATGCCGCGATTGAATCATAACCTTCTATTTGCATGGCCACCCAGCCACATCCGGCGTGCATCACAGCACCAGTAGACCAAACGCCAATGGCAATAAGGTATCCTTTCTTGGTACCCATCCAGTCGACAAACTTACCTGCAAACAGATTGGCTATGGCATAGAAAATAGAAAACCAGCCCGTAATCGTGCCGTAGTCGTTATCTGTCCAGTGAAACTCCGGGGCGATAAAGTCCTTCCATGTCAGGGATAACACCTGGCGGTCCAAATAGTTAATTGTGGTTGCTAAAAAGAGCAGCCCACAGATAACCCATCTGAATTTAGACATTCTGTTAGTTTGAATAGCATTCATTATTAAGTTGTTATTAGTTGATTTTTTATTCTAAGTCCGGGATACTGATAACCTGCATATCAGTATAAACAAGGTTTTCGCCACACATACCCCAGATAAAGGTGTAGTTACTGGTCCCTGCTGCACAATGGATACTCCATTGCGGAGAGATAACGGCTTGCTCGTTGTGCATCCACATGGGTCGAGTCTCCTGCGGCTCACCCATCATGTGAAGAATCTTTTGCCCTTTTGGCACCCTATAGTATAGGTATGCCTCCATACGGCGGGTATGCGTATGAGGAGGCATCGTGTTCCACACAGACCCCTCTTTCAATTCCGTCACTCCCATTTGGAGTTGGCAGGTGCGCACGCCGGCAACCCCATCGATGATGAGTTGATGGATTACACGGTCGTTGCTTTCCTTAGAGCTGCCGGCTTTAATGTTATTGGCCTCTTTCAACGTAACCTTCTTGGTTGGATAGGTCTTGTGTGCCGTGGCCGAATTCATATAGAATTTAGCCGGCTCACTTGCGTTCTTGCTGGCCACGACAATATCTTTGGCTCCGCGACCAATATATAACGCCTCTTGGAAACCCAGCGTATAGCTCTTTCCATCAACCGTTACCGTGCCCTCGCCACCGATGTTAATGATTCCGAGCTCTCGATTATCAAGCAGCGTTCGACCACTGGTGCCCTTGCTTTTGTCAACATATAAGGGCTCGATAGAAGTCAATTTCAATGGCGTGGCCATTGGCTGGGCCCCACCAATGAGGAATCGATCGTAAAACGTGTAGGTCCAGTTCACCTCTCCCGGAGCAAAAACCTTTTCTACAAGGTATTCCTTACGAAGACGATCGGTGGTGTAATGCTTGGCGTCCTCAGGTCCTGTAGCCCAACGCACATTATAATTGGTATAGGCGTTCTCCGCCTTAACCTCATACCCTTTGAAACTGTCTTGTGCCAAGCCGTATCCGGCAACCAGGCACAACGCAATTGTCAATAGTGTTTTTTTCATTTTGATTTTTAATTAATGATTAGTTGTATTTAGTTATGTTATTTTGATACGATTTCTGCTGCTCTTTCGCTCTTGATAATGAGCTTGCGGTTCCAGAGCATCATACCCAATGTAACGGCCGTTAGAATAGTGGCTCCTACCAGCTTGGCATACTTTGCAGCCGCATAGATAACATAGCCCAAGAGCGAACTTGCAAAGTCCATGCTACCGGCTAAAAAGCCATCGGGCACATCGGCCGCCTTGTCACCGGTCATAGCAAACACCGCTGCAGCAGCCTTGGTAAAGTCGGGAGCCATGTCTGTTACAAACCATAAGCCGATGAGCAAAGCCACAAGCCCCACTATATATGTTTTCAAAACGTTACCCCTTGTGTATGGCAACATGATGGGAAACAAATAAAACAAACCGGCCAACGATGCCAAAGGCAAGAACTGATTGCCCGGCAACACAACGGAAATGATGAGATAAGTGGGTATCAGCAACAAGGTGCAGACCAATGACGTGGGGTGTCCGATGACAAGCGCAGGACTCATTCCGATAAACACCGTCTTACCATTGAACTTCTTACTCACCATCTCCTTTGTCCTATCCGATATAGGCATCAGACCATCAATAAAGAGCCTGGTGATGCGGGGAATCAGCTCCATGACAGCGCCCATGGTTACACCCAGAAAGAGGACCTTCTTCACCTCCAACTGAGCCACCAGACCTATCAAAGCTCCAACGATTACTCCTAATACCAGTGGCTCGCCGAGCACGCCAAATTTCTTTTTCAGTCCTTCCGCGTCAATATCCAATTTATTGAATCCGGGAATTCTATCCAGCACCCAGTTGATGCCAAGGGTGAAAGGCACAAAGCTCTGACAGAACGGCTGAGGAATGGAAATACCGTCCAGTCCCTCATAATATTTCTGAAATCGGGTTGCTGTCAGATCGGCCATAACAAGCGTAATGATATAGCATATGATGGCGGCGAAATAGCCCCAGACCAGACTTTCGTCAAAAACAAAGTAAACCACCGCTCCGATAAACGCAAAATGCCAGTAGTTCCAAAGATCAATGTTCACGGTACGAGTGGTCTTTGTGATGAGCATCAGGAAGTTGACACCCAGGCAGATGGGGATAATCAATGCGCCAACAGCCGTGTTGTATGCTACCGAGGCGGCCGCAGGCCAACCCATATCAAACACATTGAGTTGAAGATGATATATCTCTGAAATCAGGGTCAAGGGGTTACTGAAATTCGTTGTGAGCAGCGCGGTAACAATACCCAGCCCCACAAAGCCTACGCCTATATACAGGCCCGACTTCAGAGCCTTGCCAAATTTCATGCCTATACATAGACCAATGATGGTAAAGATGATAGGCATCATCACGCTTGCACCCAAGCTGATGATATAACTGAATGCATTTCCCATTTTTGTTTTAATAGATTGTTTTTTACTTCGTGGCACAAATTTACAAAATAATATTGTAAATCAGCGCCATAAAAGTAACAAATCATTCTATTTCCTGAACTTTATGGCTGTCTGAAGCAGTATTTCTGCAACGATGATGATGTCGTTTCGGCACGACAATCATAAAGTTCAGCACATCATGGAAAAACTCATTGCATCAGTCTTGGAAATAGATTCGTTTCACACGATGGCTCACACCTGTAAGCACTTCGTATGGAATCGTGTCGAGGATATCACTCAAAACCGTCACGGGCAGGTGGTCTCCGAATATCTCTACGGTGTCGCCCTCTTGACAATCAATATCCGTGACATCCACCAAAGCTACATCCATACAGATATTACCGACATATTCGGCTTTCTGCCCATTCACCAAACAATATCCCTTACGGTTTCCCAAATGGCGGTCTAAGCCATCAGCGTAGCCTATCGGAATGGCAGCAATAACGCTGTCGCGTGTCAATACGCCCTTACGACTATAGCCCACCGTTTCGTTTGCCGGCACATGGCGCAGTTGGAGAATGGTGGATTTGAGCGTGGAAACATTGTTTATGATCTCATTATTGCGACTGTTCACTCCGTAAAGTCCCAGTCCCAATCGGCACATATCCATCTGTCGTTCGGGGAAATGTTCTATCCCCGCCGAATTGTCAATATGGCGCAATATCTTGTGTTCAAAGGCATCTTGCAGCCGTCTACTCCCCTTCTCGAATCGTTCAAACTGCAATGCCGAGAAGCTGTCAAACTCGTCGCTGTCCGCCCCCACAAAATGTGAGAACACCGAGCGCGGTATCACTGCATCCTGATGTTTCAGCCTGTCTATCAGCCTATCCATATCCTTCTCGGGATCGAATCCCAAACGATGCATTCCCGTGTCCAACTTGATGTGTACAGGATAGCCCGTGATGCCTTCTTTCTCTGCCGCCTTTATCAAGGCATCGAGCAGACGGAACGAATACACCTCCGGCTCAAGATCATAATCAAACATCGTCTTGAAGGCAGAAAGTTCCGGATTCATAATCATGATGCTGCTCGTAATGCCATTGCCACGCAGCATTGCCCCTTCGTCGGCCACGGCCACAGCCAAATAGTCCACTCGATGTTCCTGCAAGGTCTTGGCTATTTCCACACTGCCGGCACCATAAGCATCAGCTTTGATCATACAAACCAATTTGGTTTCGGGCTTCAAGAATGAGCGATAATAGTTCAGATTGGCTACGAGAGCATTCAAGTTCACCTCCAGCACCGTTTCATGCACCTTCTGCACCAGCAATTCTGTTATCTGGTCGAAGCCAAACCGGCGTGCTCCCTTCAGGAGAATCACCTCATCGTGAAGTTCCCTAAACACTTTGCTATGGATAAACCCATCAACTGTTGTGAAGCAATAAGTCTCTTTGGTATGGAATCCATCGGCATGACTCGAAATCGCCGGGCCTATGCCAATGAGCTTTTCAACCCCTCGCTTCGCTGCCAACTCGTCCACATTTCTATATAGCTGAGCAGGCTCCATACCACTCTGGAAAATATCGCTCAGAATCAAAGTGCGACGCCTGCCCTTATGGTCGGGACGACGATTCATAAAGTCGAGCGCAATGGCGAGCGAGTTGATATCAGAGTTGTAAGAATCATTAATCAGTGTACAACCATGCCGTCCCTCTTTCACCTCCAAGCGCATGGCCACCGGTTCGAGCTGCAACATACGCTCATCGAGCACATCGGCACTAAGCCCAAGATGCAAGGCAACAGCAGCACAAACAATAGAGTTGGTAATAGAGGCATCGTCGATAAAGGGAATGCTATACCATCTTTCCTCACCACCTTTATATATATAGGTGACGGTCGTAGCCGTCGTCTTTTTCTCCACTGACTTTATATACATCGGAGCCTTACGGTCGTGCATCGACCAATACAGCTTTTCGCCTTGATAGTTGAGTTCAGACACCGCCTTACTCACTATTTCATCGTCAGCATTATACACCACCGTCTTCGCATCATGAAACAATATCACCTTTTCACGGCATTTATCTTCCATCGAGTCGAAATTTTCCTGATGGGCGGCACCAAGATTGGTCAGTACGGCAATGGTGGGCTGAATAATATCGCGCAAGGCCGCCATCTCACCTTTCTGGCTGATTCCAGCCTCAAAAATGCCCAGTTTGGTTTGTTCATTCATCAACCACACCGACAGAGGCACCCCTATCTGCGAATTGTAGCTGCGCGGACTGCGAGTGACATACATATCAGGAGACATCAATTGACTAAGCCATTCCTTTACCATTGTCTTGCCATTCGATCCCGTGATGCCCACAATGGGAATGTCGAACTCGTCCCTGTGACGCTCAGCCAAACGCTGCAGTGCCTCCAAAGTATCGACCACCTTCAGAAAATTAGCATCGGCATAGTTGGTCTTATAATCTTGCGGAACATCTGTTACCACAAAGTTTTTAACGCCCCGACGATAAAGGTCCGGGATGTAATTGTGTCCATCATTGCGATTTGATTTCAAAGCGAAAAACAAAGTTTCCTCCAGGAAACAAAGCGAACGGCTGTCGGTCAGCAAGAAACCGATATGGGCTTCTTGGTCGCCATAACGACGCGCACCGATGAGGGTGGCTACTTTTTCAATAGTATATGTCATTATTTCTACTTAAAACTGGATACAAAGATAATAAAAAGAAAGGAGGAGCAAAACAAAAATACGAAAAAGAAAACAGATGAGAAAAGAAGGAGCTCGAAAGACAGTATTTTATTTATTTCAACCCATATTCTCCTACAAATTTTTAGCTGGCATAGCGTCAACAACCGGCCGATATTGTGTATCTCCCAAACCATCACCCGATGTTTACAAAACATGAAGCTACAGATGATACAAACAGCATGATTCTACCCCATCGAAACTATACAATATGTAAAACAGAATTACCATTTTCTTGTGATTATTTTTGGCGCATCTGGCGCAAAAAGGGCTATGTCTCAGCCTTCATTTTCAGCTCTTAAAGTATAAAAATGAAAAGTCCGGTGCGGTTGTAATCTTGTCGCAATGCGGTTAAGGCTTAACGGGCATGCGAAAGGACCCATTTCGCATTGCGGTTGAGGCTCTTTCGTCTTGCCGTTAGATATTCAATCGAAGATGATAGAATAGGATGTATAAGGTCGTATTTTTACAAAACACTGATTATCAACACACTACAATTTAGCGCATATTTCGCTTATTTCGGACGAAAGCAAAATCTATTTTGAATACGCGAAGCATAAAGGGATGTTTGTAAAGAAAAAACAGAATTTAAGATATAGGGATATAAGCATACCATTGCTGCCTGCCAAAATCGGCACCTAACAACCAAGCAATCCGTATCTGATGGGAATTAAATTTATATATATAAAAAAATCCACGCTCCGTTTATTTGTCGATGGGCGTGGATTCTGAGTTGTATTAATCTAAAATCTATTGATTATCTTCCTGCTAATTGAGTCCGAACAAAATGCGAAGGCCTCCATCTACGCCGGAGAAGCCCATAAATGCCAGTGAAAGGAGACCGGCCGTCACCATGACGATGGCCATACCCTGCATTCCCTTTGGAATTCGGGCTAACTCGAGCTGTTCTCTGATACCCGCGAAGACCGTCAAAGCCAAGGCAAATCCCACAGCCGTGGAAAAGGCGTAAACGACACTCTGAACAAGGTCAAAATCTTTTTGAATCACAAGAATGGCTACACCCAGCACGGCACAATTGGTGGTGATGAGCGGCAGAAAGATACCCAAAGCCTGATATAGCGTGGGGCTCACCTTCTTCAAGATTATCTCTACCATTTGCACCAAAGCAGCAATCACCAAGATAAAGGCCAAGGTCTGCAAATACTCCAGCCCGAATGGGTTAAGCACGTATATCTGTATGAGCCATGTCACCACCGTGGACAGTGTCATCACAAAAGCAACAGCCATTCCCATACCGAGCGCCGTATCTATCTTTTTTGATACGCCGAGGAAAGGACAAATGCCCAGAAACTGACTCAGAATAATATTATTGACAAATATTGCACTGATGAATATTAATAGATATTCCATTTTTTACTTTTATTTAATGAGTAAAACCGTATGTCGTCAAGCTATTCAGGCTTATACTTATCGAATAGGGCCACAAGATAACCCAATGTGATGAAAGCACCTGGAGGCAATACAAAGAGTAGTATATTGGTGGTTTCGGGCAAAAGCGTAATGCCGAATATGCTGCCTGCACCGAGAATTTCACGCACGATGCCCAGCACGGTGAGGGCGAGCGTAAAGCCCAAACCGATACCCACCCCATCAAGAAGACTCTCTACTGGTGTCCGCTTGCAGGCGAAGCTCTCGGCTCGTCCCAAGACAATGCAGTTCACCACAATCAGCGGAATAAATATACCAAGCGACTGATTGATGCTGTCGGGCGCATAGGCCGACATGAACATCTGCAGAATGGTCACAAAAGCGGCAATCACAGCAATAAACACCGGTATACGCACCTTGTCGGGGGTGATATTCTTGATGCATGATATGACGGTATTGGTACATATCAGAACCGCCATCGTTGCCAGTCCCATTGACATACCATTAACAGCACTGGTTGTTGTAGCCAGTGTAGGACACATTCCCAATGTGAGGACAAACGTTGGGTTTTCCTTGATTATTCCGTTCGTTATAATTTTGATATAGTTCATAACATCATCCTTTCTTTATTTGTTATTGGCAGTTGTCCGGCTACCAGCTTGTTTCTGCGCATAGGCCGAATAGGCCTGATTCACGGCACTGAGGAATGCCCTGCTGGTAATGGTCGATGCTGTAATGGCATCGACAGTGCCACCATCTTTGCTCACGACGAGTTCGCCTTGTGCTGGGTTCAAGCCTATCACACTGCCCTTACCGTCTTTCTGAAACCACGTTTGAGCCTTGGCGCCGAGTCCGGGAGTTTCGGAATGTTGCAATATGGTGTAGCCCAGGATAGTTCCTTCTGGATTAAATCCTACCAGCACCTTGAGGTTACCGCCAAACCCAAGGGTAGTTGTCTCGACGGCAGCTCCCAATTCCCTGTCATTCTTATCTGTAGTACGGTGAATCACAAAAGTGCTTTCCTTATTGTCTACAAGTTGTTTTACGGTATCATTGCTTGTCACGGTGAGACTCTCCGTGCCCATTACCGTCTTAATGCCTTTTGCCAATACCTTTTCCGATTTGGCTGCAATCGGACCTTCGGTAATATGGTTTACCCATGCCAGCAAAGCCGCAATAATCAGTGCGCAGCCCACAAGCACAAGCACCATATTGGTTAGTGATGATTTTATTTTTGCCATGATGTATCCTCCCTATTTCTTCGCCGGCACCTCGCCGAAACGTTTTGGTTTAACATAGACGTTGATGAGCGGTGTAAACGCATTCATGATGAGGATGGCAAACGAAAGTCCTTCCGGATAGCTTCCCCAATTGCGGATGACCACGGTGAGGAAACCGATGGCTACACCATAGATAAGTTGTCCTCTGTGCGTCATGGGCGACGTCACATAATCCGTTGCCATGAAGATGGCTCCCAACATCAGTCCGCCGCTCAATATCACCTGTATGGGATGCGCATAAATGGGATTGCCGAGGTGCAGCAGTCCACTAAACACAAACACTGTGACAATGATACTCACGGGAATGTGCCAAGTGATGATCTTTTTCCACAGCATATAGCCAAATCCAAGCAGCAAAGCCAGCGCACAAACTTCCCCAATGGTGCCTGCTCCGAGACCGTTCGCGGTGTTGCCCAAGAGCATATCGATGGAACTGGGCAGCTTGTCGAGCAAACCAGCATCGCCATTCTTGATGGCATCCTTCATCAGGCTCAAGGGCGTAGCGCCCGTTGCAGCATCAGCATAGGAGGTTAATTGTCCGGCCACGGGCCAGGTGGTCATCTCTGCCGGGAAACTCACCAATAGGAAACAACGTCCCACCAATGCGGGATTGAAGATATTTGCCCCCAATCCGCCGAAGCTCATCTTGCCCACACCAATGGCTACAAGTGCTCCCATCAGAATCATCCATATAGGGAAATTGCTAGGCAAGTTCATGCCTAAGAGCAGACCGGTGAGCATCGCTGAGCAGTCGGTGAGCGACGTGGGCTGCTTCATCATATATTTGGTAATGGCCCATTCAAAAAACATACAAGCCGCCACACTGGTAAGGCACACCACAACGGAGCCCAATCCGAAATAGTAGAAAGAAACGAGCAACGCAGGAATGAGGGCGGTAATCACACCTCTCATATTGCGTTCCACGCTGTCTTTGCCATGTGCGTGGGGTGATAACGAAACTACTAATTTATTCATTGTATTTCCAATCTATCCTAATTATTTCTGATTTCTGGCTTTGATCATGCCCATCACGGCTTTCTTGCCCAGGGCTATATTGTCCAACATAGGTCGATGGGCAGGACAAGTGTACTGGCAAGACCCACAAGCTATACAGCTGGTCACATCTTCCTTTTCAAGTTTATCATACTTCTTAAACGCTGAAAGCGTCGCTAACAAGTACGGCTCCAGACCCATCGGACAAACCGTTACGCACTTACCGCAACGAATGCAGGGCTGAACAGCCTTGCGATGGGAGTCTGCTCCCGTGAGCACTGTGATGGAATTGGTGCCCTTGCACACGGGAACATCAAGGGACATCACAGCCTTTCCCATCATCGGACCGCCGGCAATCACCTTGTTGTCGCCCTCCGGCATCCCTCCGCAGGCTTCTATGAGTTGTCCAAATGGCGTTCCCATACGTACCAAAAAGTTGCCGGGATGTTTGATTTGCTTACCCGTCACTGTTGTATAACGTTCAAACAACGGTTTGTTTTTCATCACAGCCTGATAGGATGCGAATGTGGTACCCACATTAACTACCACAGCTCCCACATGAACAGGGAGGGCAGGAGGAGCCGGCACCTCACGTTTGATAACGGCATCTACAAGTTGTTTCTCTCCCCCCTGAGGATATTTCCGGGCCAGCGGAACAACCACGATGCGCGAATCGGAGGCTGCTTTTTCCGTCATCAGTTGTATAGCTTTGGGCTTATTCACTTCAATACCGATATAAGCCTTGTTTACATTGACCGACTTCATGAGCAACTGTATACCTACGATGATTTCATCGGCATGTTCCATCATAAGCCGATAATCTGACGTAATATACGGCTCACACTCCACCGCGTTAATAATCACACACTCGGCTTTGGTCCCGGGAGGTGGGGTGAGTTTGATAAATGTGGGGAAGCCGGCACCACCCATGCCTGTAACACCAGCCGCTTTGATACGGCCGATAATGTCTTCCGACGTGAGTTCGGAATGCATCTCCATTGTTTCCAGCTTGTCCGAGCGGTCAATAGTATCTTCCCACTCGTCACCCTCCACATTAATAAATATAGCGGGCTGGCGATACCCCGTAGCGTCTATAATGGTGTCTATCTTGGCTACCGTTCCGGAGACCGAAGAATACAGGGGGGCCGACACAAAGCCGCCTGCCTCGCCGATGAGCGTTCCGACCTTAACCTTGTCACCTCTTTTCACCAAAGGCTTAGCCGGGGCCCCAATATGTTGTCCCAAAGGGAATACCGCTACCTTAGGCAAATCGGCGGGCACAGTAGCAATTTCATGAGAGAGCTTGTTCTCCTCCGGATGCACTCCTCCTCTGGAAAAAGTAAATAGCTTCATGACTTCACCTCCTCCTTCTTTTCTTCCATATTGTTTTTAGTATTAGATGCATTAGCCGACACCGCAGCAGAGTTTTCCTTCGGCTTGGCAGCATCGGTCGGACGAGCTTTCTTGATGGGGAAATTCACCTTAATAATAGCATTCGTCGGACACACATCCACGCACTTCGTACACAGCCGACATTGATTGAAATCGATGTACGACAGATTGTTTTCAATTTTAATCGCATCAAACTTGCAGGCTTTCTCACACTTGCCACAGCCAATACAAGCCACCTGACAGGCCTTGCGAGCTACCGCTCCCTTGTCCTTATTGACACACTGGACATAGATGCGACGGCTCTTGGGACCTTTCTTGCGCAACTCGATGATGTGGCGGGGACAAGTCTTGACACAAGCCCCACAGGAAGTACATTTATCCTCAACAACCTCGGGCAGTCCCGTTTCAGGATTCATGTGTATAGCGTCAAAACCGCAAGCTTTCACGCAGTCACCACAGCCCAGACATCCATAACCGCAAGCCGTTTCTCCCGTACTCGTCATATGTATGGCGGCACAGGTTTTCATACCATCGTATTGAGCTATGCGCGGCCGATGTTCGCAAGTGCCGTTGCACCGCACCACAGCAACCATTGGGTCCGCATTGGCAACGGCCATACCAAGCAGGTCGGCAACCCGCCCCATCACCTCAGCGCCTCCTACCGGGCAGAACAGTCCATCGATGGAGCCTTTGGCGGCACCTTCCACAAGGGCATCGGCCATCCCCGAGCACCCGGGAAATCCGCATGCTCCGCAATTGGCTCCGGGAAGCGTTTCCTGGACCTGTGCAAGGCGTGGGTCTTCCTCTACAGCAAATTTCTTGGAAACCAAAAATAGCACAACGGCTGCTATTAATGCGATTGCCCCAAGAACAATGACTGCATTAAAAATAAAGTTCATAATCTTTTATATTTGTTTGTTTTTTGATTTACATTTTTAGTCGTCAGTTCCCAGGGGTTACCTATTAGCAGGCACTACTCTATGACAAAAGGAAAGCTATCGCGCAGTTTTTCACGCAACAGGTAAAGCAGAAAATAATACGGTACGAGGGCCGCGACTCCCGTCAGGGCTGCCTGTGCCTCGTTCCCCGTCCACAATTTGACAAGGAATAGGGTTGCCATCAATATCACCAACGGCACTCCAAATCCCCATACCACAGCCTTGTAGCCAGTCTTCAGAGATGCCGAAACCACCACATGCTCACCAACTTGATATTTCGACGTGTCAACATGATACACGTCTATCAACTTCTCCTTGCTTCCCGAAGCATGACATTGTCCTGCGATCTTACACGAGGTACATCCCGATGCTTGAGCGATGCGCACTACGATATGGTTAGGCTCTATACGCTCTATAATTCCGGAATGTGTGATGGTGTCATTCATTTGTCAAATTGCAAAGTCCGCTTTACAATTGCAAAGGTAATAACAATATTTTAGAATACAACAAAAAACATTATAAAATTCTGTGTCGATACTCAACAAATGAAACATTGGTAACTTGTCCACACCGTAACCACCACTACAGTCATTGGAGGATGGATGTACGATGTAAATACAACAAAGTTTATATCATTAGATCATCAATATCATTCACTTCTGCCGACAACTTCGTATTTTTTATTTACCCTTAAATTCGCAGCTTAATTATTTGTTATAAATGCAAGTCCTTGACAAACATTTGTTTGGAAAGACTTGCATATGTCAGGATTTTCACTTAACTTGGTGCTACGACACA
>JBMNUU010000009.1:0-84014 GCA_050946435.1 Prevotella sp. | reverse complement strand
GATAATAATGATAAATATATTGAAAATTAAAAGCGTGAGTATGGCATTTTGTCGTTTTTTCGTTATATTTGCAATGAAAATGAAAGTGGGTGATCATGTATACCCCAAACCTAAAAAATGATGATTAACGTAGGAATTATAGGATTCGGCCGTATGGGCCGCTTTTATTTAAAGGAGTTTCAAAAAAACAATCGTTATAAAGTAAAATATATATGTGATATAGACGCTTCATGCCGAGACATAGCGCGGAAGTTGTCACCGGATTCCAAGGTTTTGGAACGAGATGACGAGATATTTGCTGATGACAGCGTGCAAGTGGTGGTGTTGAGTGCTTTTGCCGACGGACGTAAGACACGTATAGAAATGGCCGTAAAGGCCGGCAAGCACGTCATAGCTGAAAAGCCTATAGCTGCCACTCCGGAAGAAGAACATGAGTTGGTGGATATAACACGTGACTATGCAGGCGTGTGCACGGTAAATCTATATCTTCGCAATTCCTGGTATCATGCGGCGATGAAGACCTTTATCGAATCGGGTGAAATAGGCGATTTGGCCATCGTGCGCGTATGCCACATGACCCCGGGGCTTGCGCCTGGCGAAGGCCATCAGTCGGAAGGCCCCTGCTTTCATGATTGCGGGATGCACTATGTTGACATTGCCAGATGGTATGCCGAGAGTGAGTATAAAACCTGGCATTCCCAGGGCGTACGCATGTGGAGTTACAAGGATCCCTGGTGGATACAATGTCATGGCACGTTCGAGAATGGCATCGTATATGATATAACGCAAGGCTTTGTTTACGGGCAGTTGTCCAAGGACCAGACCCATAATTCTTATATTGATTTGATAGGGACCAAGGGCATTGTGCGCATGACGCACGACTTCCATACGGCCCATGTGGAGCTGCGGGGCGTGCATGAGACTCATATTTTAGATAAACCTTTCGGAGGCAAGAATATAGACGTGATGATAAACCGCGTGGCCGACGCCATAGAGCAAGGAAAGAGTAACGTCAATTTACCAACCTTTGAGGACGCGACAATCGCTTCTGAATATGCTTGGAAATTTTTGAACGACGCATATACGCATGAATTGCCACCCATAGGTGAGTTGTCGACACTGGACGAAATAAGATATCGCCGGAGCCACATGACAAATGGCTACGGATTGTTACCGCACAATCATGTGGGTGCAAAAGCCGAACATGCGACCAGTGAACATGACGGAAAACTGCAAGGCGACTAATAATAAATAGGTGTTGTCGGGCATCGTTGAACCGAGAATAAAGGCCGTGTCGGTGAAAGAGCCGACATAGGTATGCTGTAAATGTTTTTTTTATTATATAAACCTGATCTTTAAACCGTAAAATTATGGCAGACATTTCAAGAAGGGAATTCCTTAAAAGAGGAAGCGCCGCTTTGGCAGGCATGATTATCGCGCCTACTATTGTGCCGGCATCGGTACTTGGTAAGAGCCATGGCCACAAAGCTCCAAGTGACAAACTAAACATTTTGGGTGTAGGAATCGGCGGACGTGGTGCCGCAGACCTGGCTGCAATGGAAACAGAAAACATTATTGGACTTTGTGATGTGGACTGGAACTATGCTAAGCACATTTTTGAAAAATACCCCAAGGCAAAGCGTTACAATGATTACAGAAAGATGTATGATGAGATGCTGAAGTCGGCCGATGCCGTCATGGTGGCCACGGCCGACCATACTCACGCAATCATTGCCGCGGAGGCTATCATGGCCGGTAAGCATGTGTACGTGGAAAAACCAATGACGCTCTACGTGTATGAGAGCAGGCTGCTCGCTCAGTTGGCTAAGAAATACAAGGTAGCAACCCAGATGGGTAACCAGGGCGCATCGAGCTCAGGGACACGAAAAGCCCTGAACTGGTTGTGGAATGGTGAGATTGGCGAGGTGAGACGCATCGACTCGTTCACCAATCGTCCAATATGGCCGCAGGGTATCCCCGCCCCGAAAGAGAAAATGGCTATACCGTCAACCATGAACTGGGATTCTTTTATAGGCCCGGCCAAATATCGTGACTACAATGCCGCCTATACTCCTTGGAATTTCCGTGGCTGGTGGGATTTTGGTAGCGGCGCTTTAGGCGACATGGCTAATCATATTCTCCAAGTGGCCTTCAAGGGCTTGAACTTAGGCTCACCTGATGCCGTTCTCGGCAGCTCAACGATGCTGATGACCGACTCATGTCCTTCGGCACAAAAGATAACCTATCATTTCCCCGCTCGTAACAACATGACTAAGCTGGCATTGCCAGAGTGCACGCTTACATGGTATGATGGCGGCCTGCGTCCTGACCTGCCTTTCGATATGCCTGCCGGAAGGAAGTTTGACGATAACGGTGTCACTGTATATTATGGTACTAAAGACACGCTCGTTGTAGGTACTTACGGATATGATCCGTTCCTGGTATCAGGACGCGATCCTGTTGTTCCTCAGCTTTGCCGCGTAGTGAAAGACGATAACCACCAGCAAGACTGGATACGCGCTTGTAAGGAAAGTCCCGAGAGCCGCGTAATGTCGGAGTCAGACTTCAGCCAGGCCGGCCCGTTGAATGAGATGATCGTAATGGGTGTTGCCGCAGTTCGTCTGCAAAGCTTGAACCAGTGGTTGAAGTGGGATGGCAAGAACATGAAGTTCACCAACATCCCGTCCAACGCTCAGATACGTACTATTATCGAGGATAGGTTCCAAATCCACAATGGTCATCCAACGTTTGACCGCTTGTATTCCGACCCCGTTGATGCCAATGAGTTCGCAGCCCGGTTGATCAAGCCCGTTTACCGCAGTGGATGGAAGCTGCCTGAGTTGCCATTCTAAAAATAATCATAAGAACAAGATAAGAGAGGATGAAAGAGCATTGACAGACCAACGGAATCTTTGTTAGGATGCGATTCACCTCTCTTGCCTTTTTGTAATACATTTATTAACCAATCATGAAATATTTATTATGTACAGTTGCTATGTTGCTGATGACAGTTTCGTCGTCCGCAACAACGTCTAAGGGAGTTAACGACAATACTGTAACCCTATACTGCTCACAGGGTTTTCAAGGACCTGAGAAATGGGACAAACAGGTGCTTCCCGTTGACAAAAAAGGATATATAACCATCTTCGACGGCAAGTCTTTTGCAGGCTGGCGTGGATACGGCAAATCAAACATGCCTTCAAAATGGAAAGTTGAAGACGGATGCATTAAGTTTGACAGCCAAGCCAAAGGTGAAGGCGGTGACATTATTTTCGCTCACAAATTCAAGAATTTTGAACTTACGATGGAGTGGAAAATATCCAAAGGCGGTAACTCCGGTATCTTCTATCTCGCGCAGGAGACAACGAATGACAAGGGAGAGCTGGAGCCTATTTACATCTCATGCCCCGAATGTCAGGTGTTAGACAACGAGAATCATCCCGATGCCAAACTGGGTGTAGACGGAAACCGCAAGTCAGGATCACTGTATGACATGATCCCGGCCAAGCCCCAGAATGCCAAGCCTTACGGAGAGTGGAATAAGATCACGATAAGGGTTTACAACGGAAAGGTGACACACATCCAGAATGGAAAGCAAGTGTTGCAGTACCAATTGTGGACTCCCGAATGGATAAACTTGCTTCAGAAGAGTAAGTTCAGCGAGAAGGCATGGCCTCACGCTTTCGAACTCTTGAGCGAGTGCGGCGGTGAAAACCGCGAGGGATTAATCGGATTGCAGGATCACGGCAATGATGTGTGGTTCCGCAACATCAAAGTTAAGGTTTTAAAGTAGAAACGAATAAAATAGGATATTAGTATGAAACGTATATTGTTTATGGTTGCGTGTGCGGCATTGCTTTTTACCTCGTGTGGCAACAAAAGCACAAGCAAGAACGAATGTAATTGCAATTGCGAGAACTGCCAGCGCTGTGTTAACAAAAATACTGCGGCTGCAGGCACAACCGACTACAAAGTGGCCGATAAGACCAATATTGATATAAGCGGCTATGTTGCCGATAAGGACGGCTATATCACGCTGTTTGACGGGAAGACCCTGAAAGGCTGGCGCTGCTATGGCAAAGACGAGGCCGGAAGTGACTGGAACGTTGAGGATGGAGCTATCCACTTAAAAGGTTCCGGAAACGGAGAAGGCGGTGGAGACAATGGCGGCGACTTGATATTTGCGCATAAGTTCAAGAACTTTGAGCTCACCTTTGAGTATAAAATCTCTAAGGGCGGAAACTCAGGAGTGTTCTATCTGGCACAAGAGGTTACAGCCGTTCAGAACGGTAAGGAGGAGTATCTGCCTATCTGGCAGTCGGCATCGGAATATCAGGTGCTCGACAATGCCAACCATCCCGACGCTAAACTCGGTGTGGACGGCAACCGCCAGTCCGCCTCACTGTACGACATGATACCTGCCAAGCCACAGAATGCCAAGCCTTACGGCGAGTGGAATACGGCAAAAATCATGGTGTATAAGGGTACCGTTGTACACGGCCAGAACGGAGAGAACGTTGTGGAGTACCATCTGTGGACACCGAAATGGACGGAGATGTTGCAAGACAGCAAATTCAAAGAGGACGGAGACTTCCCCATTGCCTATAAATTGTTGAACAATATGGGCGGCGAGAACCACGAAGGATACATCGGCTTCCAGGATCATGGCGATGATGTTTGGTATCGCAATATCAAGATTAAGGAGATGAAGTAATATGCGCAGGATATTTTTTTCTTTGGCCATACTGCTTACGGCAGTTTCGCTGACAGCATCCGGCCAGCGCCGAGGGCAGCGCAGACATCTTCCGATGCCACAGAAAGAGATGGCCTTACAGCTTTATTCTCTGCGCGACATGATTGGCGACGCTGACAAATATGCCAAAAATCACGAACAGGTGTTCAAAGATCTCAAGTCGTTTGGCTATACTTCGGTAGAAGCTGCCAATTATAATGACGGAAAGTTCTATGGCGTTTCGGCCCAGCAGTTCAAGAAAGATGTCTCGGCTGCCGGACTTACGGCTCTCTCCTCACATGCCACATACGGCTTGAACGAAGAGGAACTGGCCAACCATGACTTTACAAAGGCCATGAAATGGTGGGATAAAGCCATCAAGGCACATAAGGACGCTGGCATGAAGTATATCGTTACGCCATACGGACCCGTGCCCAAGACGCTGAAAGAAGCGCAGACACTCTGTGATTATCACAATGCGGTGGGCAAGAAGTGTCGCGAGGCCGGCATCTCTTATGGCTATCATTCTCACTCTCATGAGTACCAAAAGGTTGAGGGTCAGGTATGGATTGACTACATGATGCGCCACGTGGCACCGGAAAATATGTTCTGGCAGATGGACGTTTACTGGTGCGTCATGGCTCAGCAGAGCCCTGTAGAATGGTTCAAGAAATTCCCCGGCCGCTTTAAGATGCTGCATATCAAAGATAAATATGAAGTAGGAGAGAGCGGGATGGTTAATTTCGAGGCTATTTTCCGCAAGGCCAGGCTCATCGGCTTGCAAGATTATGTGGTGGAACTTGAGGATACCGATGGCTCTATTACTCCTCTTGAGGGGGTAAAGCGCAGTGCACGCTATCTTCGTGCCGCCCGTTATGTAAGACCTGCTTACCCTGTAAGGTAAGTTCACGTCTTGCTTTTTATGAATAAGAATAATCCTGGAATCTGCTTCGGATTTCAGGATTATTTTGTTCTCTTTCTGCCTACCAAATGTCCATTACGGCTATTTTTATTTTGATATATCCTCTTTTTAGTTTGTCGTGAAGACCAATTTACTGTTGTATTTACTGTGTGCAGCTATGGCTTTGCCGATTGCCGTATAATGCTTTGGTTAATATCTCTCACCCGGTTTAAGTCCATTTTCTCCACTTTTCGGTCGTAGGTTACCAGCCCATTAATTTCATGTTCCAAGTCGGTTGTTTGTGTGTAAATGGCTGTACTCAATCCGCAATATTTCATCATTTGCTCAACTTCGGTCAGCAGATATACATACATATTGGTTAGATCTTCTTTCGATCGCATCATCTCGTATGCATCGTTTCTTACAGGCCACATGTGTCCTCGTACGAAAAGCCCTTTGCCGCCGAATTCTCCCAGCGAAGCGGCGCGTGTTCCTGTAGGTTTGGGCATTTCTTTCGGTTCTATTTTGCCGTAAGTATGTATGTCTACGAAGTCGCTGTTGCCCGGATCGCCGTAGGCTTTGCGGTATCCCGGTGCATAATTGTAGCCCGACATGGCATTTACGAGCCGACTGCCGTCGTAGGCTTTTACATCATCGCCAATTTCTTTTGCTTCGAATGCGCCCCAGTTTTCGTTGAATGGTACCCACATAACGATAGCCGGCGAACTGATATGCTGGTCAATCATCAGCTTTAGTTCGCGTCTGAAGTTTTGCCTTACAGCTACGGAGTCTTCATCGTCTGGCTCCCAAATGTTGGGCATATCTTGCCATACCATGAGTCCTAATCGGTCGCAGTGGTAATACCATCGCAAAGGTTCTACCTTTACATGCTTGCGTATGACGTTAAAGCCGGCTCGCTTAGCCAGTTTTATATCGTAAAGCAGGGCCTCATCGGTAGGCGCCGTGTAAGCTCCATCGGGCCAATACCCTTGGTCGAGAAGCCCAAGATGGAAGACGAATTGATCATTCAGGAGCGGTCGAGTCACGCCGTTCACCTTGCCGATGGCAAGAGCACGCATCCCAAAGTATGAACCTACTTCATCGGTTACCTTTCCATTCTTCTTCAGTTGCAGCTTTAACGGGTACAAGTAAGGATCGTTGGGACTCCATAGATGCGGCCTTTTTATCGGTAGGTAGAAGCATTTATTTGATATGCCTTCGGCGTGTACTGCCGATCTTTGGTCATCGGTTGCTTCGGCTGTTACCTTTATGCCGTCCTGCTCGGTATTTACGGTAATGGCAAGCCGGCTGTTTTTCACATCGGGAACCAGTTTTATCGATGTAATATGCGTTTTATGCACTGGTTCAAGCCATACGGTTTGCCAGATGCCAGTAGTAAATGTGTAGTCGCCTCGCTTGGCATTCTTGCCTGATGGCGTATGTCCGTCGTGTGGGTCGTAGGCTCCCACAGTGAGTGTGTTAACGTCTGGGCGCAGATACTTCGTGATGTCAAAGCTAAAAGCATCGTATGCACCCGAGTGAGTTCCTACTTTTTTGCCATTTATGAATACGCTGCAGTGGCGGCTTACTGCTCCGAAGTGTAGTAAGATACGCATTCCTTTCCAAGCGGAGGGGATGGAGAAAATGCGTTTATACCATAAAAAGGTCTCGTCTTTGCGACCAATACCCGATAAATCCGCTTCAGGAGGGAAAGGCACTCGTATCTTCTCTTTGGTATTGAAGTCAGGAGTCTCATCGGTTTCCATCGGATTAGGCTTATCTTTGCCTCCCATATAATTCCACATGCCGTTAAGGTTTTTCCATTCTGAGCGTGTCATTTGCGGCCTCGGATATTCAGGCAGCGGCACATCAGCGTTGAGGGCATCTGCAGTCCATGGAGTAGGTAAAGTGAAATCATTTAAGTTTTGTGCCGTCAGACCTAAATAAAGTATGAGCATAAGGGTCGTTGTCAGCAGTCGTTTACGTGTTTCTGTCATTTTTTTTTGCATAGTGGTGTGTATGAGGTTGGTAAATATGTTCAATCGAAAGGTGCTTCGATGCAGATTCTTCCCAGAAATGAACTTATTCTTTTGTTCCCGTATTTAGGCTTAACTTGTAGTCATAAAGTGTTCATTACGTTCATATCGCTGTTTGCAAACTTACATCATTTTTTGACTAATATGGCAAAAGTGTGCTTAAAAAGTCCCATACCCCATTTATCTATTTGGGGTATGGGACTTTATAAATTCTTGAATGAATACCTTTCTTCTTTCTGCGCTCATACCCTTGTGCAGGTTCAGTTTTATTTTTATATCTGCATTAAGCGATTCAATACCGTTGTTGGTGTTTGGTATCTCCAATTCGGGATAATCATACCAAGTCCATAACCATGACATATTCCTTTTTAGACTTAAAAATGCACTGCGCAAAGACTTATGAGTATAGTGAGATTTGCCATCTTCTGTTGTTGTGCGTTCCTTGAGGAAATCCTCACATTTAATGTACCTTTCTTTTAGAGCCCCAATGAAGGATTCTTTGTCCGTATGGCATAATATTTTGGATATAGCGAGCAGCTCTTTAGAGGCTTCAAGTTTCGGTCTGGAGGCTAGTTTTGCCTTTACAGTCATTTTTTGATGGAACTGGCATAATTGGAATTTATAAGTGGGAAATGCTTGTCTAAGTCCCTTAAAACCATCACATACAATGGCTTGAATGGAATATCCAAGGGACTCCAAATAGGCTATACCCTCTTTGTAATCCTCTATACGCTCATGTCTGTTTATAAACTTATACTAAAGCACATCACCTGCTAAAGAGTCTTTCATAATAACGACACCAAAGTTACGTCCCCAATAGGTCGCATCCATTAAGACTACAACAGGACGAGCGGGAAGGGTGGGTAGCTCCTCTTTATAAGATTTAGTGAGTTTTCGATAAATAGTCCTTGTGGATACACCGTATTCTTTAGAAAGGTCTTTGATTGTCAAATTACCCTTAGAATAGCGGGCATTCACTATAGCCTTGGTGAGTCGTTTATTCCCACAAAAATTCTCTTACAGCACTTGCAATACCAGCGTTGGGCACCATTCAAATGGCCACGTTTTATAGTCGATTTTGAGCCACAATAAAAGCACGTTTTTGCCATAAAAATATAAATGGAACAAGGATAATGATTATTAGGGAGTTACAAGATTTTTAAGCACATTTTTGTCATATAAGCCGATATTTTTATTTACAAATGCCGTCCTCATTTTTGCGAATTCAAAAACAAGACTACTTCTGTTTGAAATAAGCCAAAAATGGGGAAAGTTTATAAAGGGTTGGCTATCAGCATATTCTGAAAGCGGGGTCGGGCACTTAATTTTGACGTCCGCAGTTGACTATCGAACGGGACGGCGAGAAGGGCTTAACCGCGAGATGGAAGGGGCTTAACCGCAAGGCGGTTAGAGCTCTCTCGCAGTGTCGTTAAGCCTTTGTCATACCGCGAAAGGGGGCTCGCCATAGCATGACAGGACAGAAAATATCCGGAGCAGAAAGTTTTTATGTTGCACGGCGTGATGATAGTGCTAAAAACATAGTCCTTTTTGCTCCGGATGTCTTGGAAATAATTACCGAAAAATGGTAATCTTATTTTACAGGTAAAGTAGAGTTGGATAAGACGAAGCCAGACTCTCTATTGATAGAGCGACTGTGCGATACCTTTTTCCAACCCCCTGATCTCCGCCAAGTTGCGGAGTCGACCCAGACAGGTGTAGCCCGGATTTATTTTGTTCTTCCGCAAGTCGTCGATAATCTGGTGGCCATGATCGGGACGCAACGGAATAGAGCATTGGCGCTTGTTTTCTACTTCAAGCATCGCCTTCATGAAATCGTACATATCCAGGTCGCCCTCAAAGCAGTAGGTTTCGTAGAAGTCGCCTTCCGGAGTCTGGTGCACGGCACGCAGATGTACGAAATTGATGCGATCACCAAATCTGCGCATCATGTCCACCGTATCGTTTTTGCCAGCTCCGCCCAAGGATCCCGTGCATAGGCACAGGCCATTGCTTTTGTTCGGGACGGCATCTATAAGGCGTTGAAAATCAGCGGCAGAACTCATGATTCGCGGCAGTCCCAATACCGGCATGGGTGGGTCGTCGGGGTGAATGACGAGATTAACGCCGGCTTCGTCTGCGACCGGGCAGACCTCCTGAAGGAAGTATATCAGGTTTTGGCGCAGCTTGTCGGCATCGATGTCTTTGTAGCGATTCAGCTCCTGGCGGAATTGGTCAAGCGTGAAGCTTTCCTCGGCCCCGGGTAGTCCTGCTATCATTGTACGGGTGAGCCGCTCTATTTCTTCCGCATCCATCTGCTCGAACCTCTTTTTAGCTTGCGCCTTCTGCTCTTCCGTGTATTCGTGCGCAGCCTCCGGGCGTTTAAGAATATACAGGTCAAAGGCCATGAAGGCGGCCATCTCGAATCTCAGTCCCTCGCTGCCATCGGGGAAACGATAGTGCAGGTCGGTGCGCGTCCAATCGATGACCGGCATGAAGTTGTAGGTCACCATGTCGATACCGCATTGGCCGAGATTGCGGAGCGTGGTCTTATAATTTTCTATATATTTCTGGAAATCGCCTTCTTGGGTTTTGATGTGTTCATGCACGGGCACGCTTTCCACGCCGCTCCATCTGAGTCCTGCTTCTTCGACCTGTTTTTTGCGTTCCATGATTTCCGCTATGGGCCATACCTCCCCATTGGGGATATGATGAAGCGCGGTGATGATGCCGGTAGCTCCAGCCTGTCTGATGTCACTGAGTGATACGGGGTCGTTGGGACCGTACCACCGAAAAGTTTGTTCACAAAGATACATACGCATTATTGATTGTTAAATGGAATAAACGTCGAAGCCCCCGTCCACGACGGCCATGACTCCGGTTACAAAACTCGAGGCGTCGCTAATGAGATAATGAATGGTGCCGAAAAGCTCATCCGGTGTGGCGAAGCGCCCGGCCGGTGTATGGGCCACAACGTCTTTGCCACGTTGTGTCAGCGACCCATCGGGATTGGTTAGCAACTCACGATTTTGGTTTGTTATGAGAAATCCCGGAACGATGGCGTTCACGCGGATGTTGGGATTGAATTTCTTGGCCAGTTCTGTAGCCATATATTTGGTGAAGTTGCCGACGGCAGCCTTGGCGGCACCGTAGCCTACAACGCGCGTCAAAGGACGGAGTGTGGTTTCCGAACAGAAATTCACAATGGCGGCCTTGTCTCTTTTCACTAATTCCGGGACAAACACCTGAGTCGGGATAATCGTACCAAAGAGGTTGAGCTGCACCACTTTTTCAAAAGCGGTGAGGTCCAGATCCAGGAATGTCTTGTCGGGGGCGATGGTTGCTCCTTTCATGTTGCCCCCGGCAGCATTGAGGAGTATGTCGATATGTCCGTATTTGGCGATAATATCTTTCTTATTTTGTTCCAAGACGTCTTTTTCCAACACATTGGTCTTCAGGAATAGGGCATCGCCTTTGGTCTGGAGTTCGGCTTCCTGCTTTTTGCCAACTTCCTCGTTCAAGTCGAGCACAACGACTTTGGCGCCGTTCTCAACGAGATAGCTTGCAATGTTTTGCCCTAATACGCCACAGCCACCTGTCAACACAATAACCTTCCCTTTGATGTCAAATAGATTCTTCATGAGTTGTTTTTAATAGTTAAACTTGTTCTGATGTAAAATTACAAAATAATCTGTTAGATTCAGGTATAATATTCTGTTATGTTTGTCCGAATCTAATTATAAAGACGTCACAGACCGCTGTTTATATAGGTATAACATACAGATGACCCATAAAAGGTAATCTCTTTCTAAGAAAACGACTCTATTTTAATGTTATCGTTTTCTTCAAACGTATATCCTCAGAACTACTGCCTACCATCAAAGTGAAATCGCCCGGCTCAACAGTCCATTTCATGTTTTTATCCCATAGGGCAAGGTCGTCCGGATGAAGGACGAATCTTACGTCTTGAGACTCATTGGGGTTGAGTTCAATTTTTTTGAAACCTCGCAGCTGACTTTCATACGTCACCACGCTGCTCACCTCGTCTCTCATATATAATTGAACGATTTCCTTTCCTTTTCTGTTGCCCGTATTCTTCACCGTCAGGTCAATAGTTATACTGTCTGCCGTTGTGCCAAGGGTGTTCACCCTTAAATTTGAGTAGGAGAACGTAGTATAGCTTAGTCCATATCCAAAGGGATATAGCGCTCCAACCACCCTTGTATATCCTTGTCCGTTGGGGCCGTCCTTATGCTGTCCTGCATGAGAGCCTTTCTTATAAGGGAAATTCAATTCTATCTCGCCAACTGACTCAGGAAATGTAATTGGCAGTTTTCCATCAGGGTTGTAATCACCGAAAAGAATCTTGGCTACATGGTCACCACATCTATAATTGGAGAACCAAGTCTCCAATATGGCTGGGAGATATTTGTTTTCCCAATTGATTGTCAACGGTTGTCCGTTAACCATGACCATTACCACAGGTTTTCCTGTGCGATGAAGAGCCATGAGGAGATCGCGCTGGTGACCGGGCAGGTCTAAGGATGAGCGAGACCGACTTTCACCGGTACAAAACACGTCTTCACCAACCACAGCTATCACTACGTCGGCATTTTCGGCAGCCGATACAGCGTCATCAATCATCTGTTGCTCTTCTGTACTGATAGGTTGGGGTATGATTTCGCTTTCCGGCCAAGCTGCATCAACGGTGTTGCATCCCTTTTGGTATTCAACAACAGCTTGATTCCCGACATAGTTTTTCAGGCCGTCAAACACAGATACAGATGACAGTCCGTTGGGTCCGTATCGGCTGGTCATATAATTTGTTTCTTTAGCCAACGGACCTGTTACCAAAATTCGATTGATATGATTGAGATTGAGAGGCAGCACACCGTTGTTTTTTAGCAAGACCATGGACTCAAGCCCCATCTGCTCGATAAAAGCTGTTTGTTTATCGGCTCCGGCTTCCTTGTCGGCTTTTTTCTCGTCCTCAATATAGGGTTGGTCAAACAGCCCCATCCTGAATTTAACGCGGAGCACCTCTCGCACTCGCTGGTCGATTACATCCATGGAGATCTTGCCATCACGAATAAGTCGGCGAACAGCGTTGATAAAGATCGCAGGTTGGGTGAAGTTGGTCCGGACGTTGAGCCCTGCCTCCAAACATTGTCTTACGGCATCATCATAGGTTGAAGCCGTATGATGTTTGGTTTGTACAAACTCCACAGCTTCGCTGTCGCTGACCACATAGCCACGGAATCCGAATTGATTACGCAATACATCGGTAAGAAAATAGTTACTGGCAATCACAGGCTCGCCGTTCCAGTCATTGTAGGACGCCATGACAATCATGGGCTGGACAGACTTGATAACTTGACCAAACGGCTTTAGGAAGATTTCGTGTAACTCGCGTGGTGTGATATGAGGATCGGTACGGCAATTTCCGTCACGTCCGCCTTTGGGCACGCTGTAAGCCGCATAATGCTTCAAGCCTACGGCCACATGCTCGCTTTGAACTCCATCGGCCATTGCCGTGCCTAATGCACCAACCAAATAAGGGTCTTCGCCATAACATTCAAGCACTCGACCCCAACGAGGGTCGCGAGCAAGGTCCAGAATGGGAGCATACACACTGTGATATCCGAGCAACTTGGCCTCGTTTCCTACAATATGTCCGGCTTGATTCACCAAGTTGGTATTCCATGTTGTTCCTATTCCTATAGGGGCTGGCAACGGTGTTGCCTTGGTGTGGTTCAGACCGTGGATACCTTCATTGGAAAATTCAGCGGGGATGCCCAATCGCGTCTTCTCGACAAACCATTTTTGTGTTGTGTTTAAGGCTTTGACGTGATTAGCGAATGGAACGATTAAATTGTGCGAAATCCTGTAGCCCGCCCCTACGCCGTTGAGTTGCTCATCAATATTGGCGATTCCTTCATGCCACACTTCCTTATCCCATCCGACGGTGGGAAGCGAGTCGGCCAGCACGCGCTTGTATCCATATAGCGTAGCCAGCTGACACGTTTTCTCATTGACCGACATCTGACTTAGCAAATCCTCTACTCTATCATCAATTGCTTTTGAAGGATCTTCATAGAGGTCTTTCATTCCATTCTTGTTGAAATCTATCCAACCATGATGATAGATGTTTTTATCCCTACATTCTGCAACTTGCGGGATGATTAACAAAGATAGTAGCAGTAGAATGCCAGTCGTTTTGCTGTTCATAATAAGATTATTTGAAAGAGAATAAAGCCTAATCTTTGGAAAATTAGGCTTTATGTTATAATCATGCGCCCTCTCGTAGTATTGGCGGTCGATTCGCTATTTGGTGGTAACCGTAAGTGTAGAGCCGTTTTTAACCACCTTGTCGTTGATAAACCAGCCTTTCACTTTCTTGCCGTTAACGCGAATGTCTTTGATCTTCTGTCCTTTGCCCTTCTTGACAATGGTGAATATCTTGCCATTGGCTTGGCGGAACTTGATTTCGTCGAACAGAGGAACGGTGACGAGATATTCGGGGTCGGCAGGTGAATAGGTGTAGAAGCCCATGGCATTGAATACAAACCATGACGACATCTCTCCGGCATCGTCCATTCCGGAATAGGCCAGGCGCTCGGCTCCCATGTCATAATAGTGGTTCATCAGACTGTCGAGTATCACCTGGGTCTTCTCCTGCTTACCAATGAAGGTATACATATACGGGATGCTGTGACCGGGCTGGTTGCCGTGACAGTAGTTGCCTATGAAGCCAGTGATGTTCTGGGCCTCGTAACCACGCCAAGGCTCCGAGAACAGCGAGTCGAGTTTCTGTTCTACAGCGCGTTTGCTGGGATACAGTTTGATGATTCCCTGCGGGTCGTGTGGCGCAAAGAATAAGCTGTTCCATGCGTTTGCTTCCCTGTATTGGTATTGATAGTAGGGATAGTAGGGCCGGAAGTCTTCAATAAATGAGCCATCGTCAATCCGCCCACGGAAGAATCCGGTGGAGGGGTCGAACACATTTTTGTAGTTGTCGACACGGCTCATCAGGAGCTTGTAGTTTTCCTTGTCGCCCAAAATCTTGGCCACTAAGGCCACAGCATAGTCGTCGTATGCATATTCCAGCGTCTTGGTGACGGCACCCTTGTATTCATCCTCCGTGGGAACGTTGGTTGTATCTTTTTCGGCAATCCATCCGTTTTTGATGTATTCGTCCAGATATTTGCGTCCGCCTCGTCCCGGCACGGTTGCGTTCTTGAGAATCAGGCGATAAGCCCGATTCAAGTCGAAGTCTTGAATGCCGCGTAGCCATGTTCCGGCCACGAAGGTGGAAGCATGGTCGCCGTGAAAGAAGGTGGGCATATAGCCGTTTCGCTTCTCGCCCATGTCGATGATAGTCTTCATCACGTTTGTAGCCACCTTTGGCTCGAGCATACCCATGAGGATGAGCTTGTTGCGATAGTCGTCCCAGAACGAGGGCAGCGTGTAATAGTCAAACCCGTTGTTCACAATATTTCCCTGCACGTCGCAATAGTCCTGGTTTACGTCGCTGCGCAGACAGGGCCATAGACACGAGCGATAGAGCGTAGAGTAGAAGAGTCCCTTGTGGCGCTCCGTGCCTCCCTTTACTTCTATCTTTGCAAGTTGTTTTTCCCAGATATTGTCGGCCTCTTGTCTCACCTGGTTGAAGTCTTTGCCCAGCATTTCTGCTTCCAGATTACGCTTGGCGTTCTCTATGCTTGTGAACGAGAAACCGATTTTCAGTTCCAGGGGCGTGGCGCCCTTGCTGTCTTTGAAGGTGATGACCGATATGCCGTAGTTACGGTTTTGCAATTGATTTATTTTATCGACCTCGTAGTTTGCCACTGCCCAAAAGAAGATGCGTCCCTCGCCGTTCTGGCTTCCAGAAAATGTGTTTGTCCCTTCTTTTTGCAACGACCAGTCCCAGACGGTGCTGTTCGAGTGGGGCATGTCGGCTATCAGCTCTTTGGCGTCGCCGGACTTGAAAGTATATTTATGGTAAGCACATCTGAGCGTGCTTGTTATTTCGGCGTTTATGCCGTATCGTTCCAGGAAAACCTGGTAATAGCCCGGGTGTGCCGTTTCGTTCTGATGACTGTATGCGGAAGCGAAGTCGTTTGCGCTGTATTTGCCGGTAACGGGCATCAATGGGACGTGGAGCAAGTTCCAGTGCCCCTTACATGTATGTCCGAATCCCTGAATAGTCTTGTCCTCATATTGATAGCCTGACCCGCTGTGCAATTGAGTGATGGGCGTGGCCTGCACCATAGCGAATGGAAGCGATGTCCCCGGAAACACTTCTGCTCCCCATGCACGTCGCGTGGGCTTGAATTTCAAGTCGTCAAACTCCCATAAGGTAGCAGTTCCTAAAAGAGGGTTGACATATTTCGTCAATCTCTCCGAAGCTGAAGCCGTCGCTGCAAAGACAACGAGGCATGCGGTCAATAGTTTTTTTCTCATATTTAATTTAATTGTGTTGGATAATTGAATCGTATTGGGTAATGATTAAAAGGTATTGATGGATGATATATCAGATATGATGCAACGTTATCTTCTGTCTTGCCCAATCTTGCAGCTTGGGTAAGACAGTTGCGGTTGGAAAGCGATCCGGCTCAAGACACAGCCGTGTCTCATTCCGCCGGACCGTCAATGATGGCCTGACCTTATTCTATACTGTTGAGCAGGTCGGCTTTTCCTTCGTTTACGAGTTTGATGATGAGTTCACCAAACAAGGTGTTCTGCCATGCAAACCAAGCACGGGTGAAATCGGTAGCATCGTCCTTGTTAAAGCTCTCATGCATGAATCCCGTTCCGGCATCAGTGTCCATCA
The DNA here is from genome assembly GCA_050946435.1 of Prevotella sp. GTDB lineage: Bacteria > Bacteroidota > Bacteroidia > Bacteroidales > Bacteroidaceae > Prevotella. The sequence goes on along the minus strand of JBMNUU010000009.1, from coordinate 67,515 downwards.
AGGTCTTGATACACCATTTGATTTCAGCGTCGTCCTTCGATGTGAAGGCCTTCATCATGATAGACATCGGCCATACCATATCGTAGCCTATGTGCGGGCCGCCGATTCCCTCTCCAGCCTTGCCTCTGAAGAAGTAAGGATTGTCTTCGCTCCACACAAACCTGCGTGTATTTTGGTAGATAGGATCGTTCACGTCTACATCTCCGAGATAGGGCATAGCCAGCAGACTCGGCACATTGGCGTCGTCCATCAGCATGTGGTTGCCGTAGCCGTCAACCTCGAAAGCATATATCTTCCCATATTTGGGGTGGTTGTACACGGCGTGCTCCATCAGCGCATTGTGCACCTCATCGGCCAGTGATGAGCATTGTGTGGCGAGGTCGGCGTTCTTGTTGACCTTTGTCAATATTTCGGCGGCCTTGTTCAATGAGGTCACAGCCATGAAATTGGATGGCACAAGGAACAAGAAAGTGGTGGCATCGTCGGATGGACGGAAGAACGAGGCAATCAGCCCTACGGGTTTGGCAGGGGCTCCCCACCCATTGTTGTTCACGGTGTCCAGCGCCCGGTCAGTCTTTCTCAGGAAGTGGTAGCTGCCTTTCCCGTCCTTTCTTTGCTGCTCCTTAAATACTTTGAGAATATTCTTTACAGCGCTCACCCAGTCTTCATTGAACACACTGGTATCTCCCGTGACTTTCCAATATTCGTAGGCCAGTCGTATCGGATAGCAGAGCGAGTCTATTTCATACTTGCGTTCATGCAGTTCCGGGTGCATCCCCGTATCCTCCATCCAGTCGCCGTTGGGGTTGGGCTCTTTGTTGAAAGCGTTGGCATATGGGTCGCAATTGATACATTTAATCTGTCTCATAATCACTCCCGCTAGCATTTTCTGCAGGTGCTTGTCCTTTTTGCAAAGCTGCACATAGGGCCAAACTTGTGCACCGGAGTCGCGTAGCCACATAGCGTGGATGTCACCGGTATATACAAATGTATCCGGATTGCCATTTGCATCTTCCTCGTAATGTACTGTTGTGTCCAACGTGTTGGGGAAGCAGTTGGCAAACATCCATGCCAACTTCTCGTTCTTTAGAATCTTCACGATTCGCTTTATCTCTTTTTCGACCGCATCAGAACGGAAGAGCCTTTTGGCGACTTCGGGCCTGTTAGATTTTAAAGCAGGCTTCACGGCATCCACATGACATATTTCATAGTTTGCCATATCTGTCGCCATAGCATAAGTCCCGTTTGCTGACACAAAGCCAGCCAGAAGAACGGAAAGTAAAAATGGTTTTCTCATGTCTGTAAAGTTTTGATTTAGATTTGGAGTAAAACAATATGATATTCCAAAATTAATTCTTTTTTTACAAACTGAAGTCACAAAAGGGGTATATTAACATCTATTTTATAGTATATCCCTAATTTAATACTAATATGGCACAAATATATACTTTATATGTGTCTTTGGTCTTTGATTTGTCTAAAATAATGTATAGCTTTGTGAAGCTAACCATTGTGAAAATGAAAAAGATACTTTTAGCAGCCTTGATTTCCGTTTCTCTGTCACTTCCTGCATTGGCAGAAAATGTTCGTGTCATCAGTACTCGCAACGGACTATCAAGCCAGTCGGTCTTGTCTATGTGCCAGGATTCCAACGGTTTTGTATGGGCAGGCACTTGTACAGGACTTGACCTGCTTAATATGTACGATTGTCTGTCGATCGGTAATTATTTCACTTCCTTAAAAACAACGGGGGCAATGATCGACGGTCTTGAGGTTGGGGAACCATCGACATTATGGATACACACCAATCTGGGGTTGCAGAAGTTTTCTCAGTTGGATGGAAAGGTCGAAATATTCCCGGAGATTTCCGGCACCTATCGTGTTGCGGCCAATGCAAACGGCTATGCTGTTGTGTTGAGGGACAATGGCGCTTTCTATTATTATAACAAACAGCAGCGGATATTTGAACGCCTGACGCTAAACCATGTGAAATATGATGACATCTTAACCTTTTATCTCACACCCGATAACGAAATTTTCATTGTCAGTAAAACCAGACCTATCGCCGGAAGGCTTGTTGAACAAGAGGAGGGGAAAATCGCCTTTGAGCGCATGGAGAGCTTTACTCGTTTCAGTCGTCCTTTGAAGAATGCGTGGTATGACGGTACAAATTTGTATGTGCTGGATAATGTAGACAATTTGTCTATGAGCCATGAAATCAACCAGATTCCTACGTTCCAATACAATGTCTCTGAGCTTATAAAAAGCAGAGGAAATATCTCGTGTGTGATCCATGATGGAAAGGATTTGGTGATTGGCTTTGTCCAGGACGGTGCAGTCAGGCTGAAAGCGACTCCTATGGACTCCAGACAATATGAAATAGAAGACCTTCCCATTCAGGGAGGCATTATTGAACTTTTGAAGGATCAGCGGCAAGACATCCTTTGGGTAGCAACAGACGGTAAAGGCATTCTTGCTATTTCAAACGATGCTTACAGCTATCATAACGAACTATTCAGCAAGTTGGATATCAAGTTGTCTGCTCCCGTGCGCGCCCTCTACAGAGATGCGGACGAAACCCTATGGGTCGGCACCAAGGGCAATGGAATTATATCCTATCCCCGTTTTAGCTTTTCAGGCGGTGGGTCTCCGTCGCATGTCTATTCAGTCAACAATTCTGCATTGAGCGACAATTCGGTGTATTGTTTTACGCCGAGTCGTCGTCCCATCCTGTGGATTGGCAGTGACGGCAAATCGCTGAACTATTATTCGTATGACTCGCATACCATCAAGGAATTGTCGCTCGGTATTTCCAACTTTGGTAATGTGCACGACATCCTCGAACTTTCCAAGAACGAGCTATGGATTACTACAGGAGGGTATGGAGTGTTCCGCGTGTTGCTGGGCGGTCCCGACAACGCACCGGTAGTGACCGACGTAAAGCAGATTCTCTACGACCGACTCAACCCCGGAAACTCACAGTTTACAAATATAGTCAGTGATAACCGTTTCTTATGGTTTGCATGCCGCAATGGTGGCCTATTCAGGTATGAACGCAAAACGGGACACATTGTCCGCTTTAGCTTCGGAGCTCGCGAAAACAACTTGAGAAACGACATTATGTCCGTAAGTTTGCTGCCCAATGGTAAAATCTTTTGTGCGACTTCCTCCGGCCTTATCACCATGAAGAGGTCGAACGGAAAGTACGTATGGAAAACGCTCGACCTTAATTCGCGCGTTCATAACGTGGTTTTCCGCAGTATTGTGGCTCATGCTCCCGGCACCATTTGGGCCGCATCCTCCAGCGGTCTGTTGCATTACGACGACAGTACTCAGTCCATTGTGCGACTAACGGCTGAAAGCGGCATCGATATTCTTGAATTCAGCGATGGCGCGGCTTTTTACGACAACAGGGAGCACGTGGCCTATTTTGGCGGTACCAACGGATTTGTAGCCGTGGCAAAATCAGCCAACAAGGCGGTGGTGGATTATCACCCCGACATTTGTTTTCAAATGCTGAAGATGGGCGACGCCGTGTCGGCTATCAGTCTCAGGGAAGACTGTATGGTGGAACTGCCGCACGACCAAAACAATTTTGTGATGTACTACAATGCGCCGGATTACATCAATGGAAACAGTTATTTCTTCCAATACCGATTCAACGACGACAAAAAATGGATAGACAACGCCGACCGCCGGCAGCTGAACTTCTCCAATCTGCAGCCCGGTACCTATCGGCTGCAGATGCGCTATATTCATGGCGGGTATACGAGCAAAGTTTATAGTATGGCCATCCGCATATTGCCTCCCTGGTATTTGTCCTGGTGGATGAAGACGGTTTATTGGCTGTGCTTCCTAATTGCCGTTTGGTATCTGGTGCGCATGTACATTATGAAGCAGCGGCGCAGGCGCGACAGACTGATTAAAGACATGGATCAGCAGCGCAAGGACGATGTCTATGAGTCCAAACTGCGTTTCTTCACCAATATCACCCATGAGTTCGCAACGCCGATATCGCTTATTTCCGGGCCATGCCAGCGCATTCTCGACATGCCGGGACTGAGCAGTCAGATCAAGAAATACGCTGATTTGATAGCGAAAAACAGTGTCCGTTTGAACGATTTGATACAGGAAATCATGGAGTTCCGACGCATTGAGACCGACCATCGCATAGCGAGCATCGAGAAGGTACGCGTGTCGGAAGTGCTGGAGAGTCTCGTCGACGAGTTCTCGCTTGTGGCCGAACAGGCTAAAGTGGACTTCCAGACCGATATACAGAAAGGTGTGGAGTGGAACACCGATCATCATGCGTTCATCACCATTGCCACCAATCTGCTGTCCAATGCTTTCAGATATGTACCCGACGGCGGCTATGTGAGGTTGAAACTGCACACGAGCGACGATCAGCTCATCCTGACATTCGTCAACAACGGGCAGGCTGTATCGCAAGACCAGATAGAAAGAATGTTCGACCGCTATAAGATTCTGGAGCGCCTGGAGACAAACAGAGACCGAGGCAAGGGTCGCAACGGGTTGGGGCTTGCCATCAGCCGAGGACTGGTGAAGCTCCTCGATGGCGACATCCACGTGGAAGGCGGAAAAGGTGAAACTCTATTCACCGTCACGTTGCCCCAAAAGGAGGTGACACAGAAAAAGGCCTTAATCCAGAATGTGAACTATATCAACGATAAGCCCAATTTCGATAAGAAGGTTGTCACTGTTGAAAATAAGCACATCAACATCGTGCCCGATAAGCCCGTCATTATCTATATCGATGCCAACGACGAAATGCTCTGGTTTATACGCGACTGCTTCGAAGGCGAATTCAACGTCGTGGAGTTCCACGATGCACAAAAGGCGATGGAGGGCATTCTGGAATATAACCCCGACGTCATCATAGCAGACATCATGATAGAGCCTATGAACGGCATCGAATTTTGCAGACAAATCAAGCAAAATGCCGTAACGGCGCATATTCCCGTCGTGTTAATCTCGTCGCTGAACGATGACCAGACGCGCATCGACAGCATGGAGGCCGAAGCCGATATGTATATCACCAGACCGTTTGATGTGGACTATCTGCGGTCGGTGGTAAACAAGTTCCTGAAACACAACACCGTACTGAAAAATTATTACCAGTCATCGCTCAGTTCGTTTGAGAGGGTCAACTCCAAGTTCATCCATAAGGAGGACAAGGAGCTGTACGACAACATGAAGCAAATTATAGAAGACAATATCACCAATCCCAGTCTGTCGACCCAGTTTGTTGCCAACGAGCTGGGGCTTGGCATACGCAATCTGTATCGCCGTTTGCAGTCCATCACGGAAAAGAAGCCAAGCGCTTTCATCAAGGAGGCACGATTGGAGAGGGCCCGTGTGCTGCTGACGACGACCCGTATGTCGATGGAAGAAGTATGTTATAAATCTGGTTTCGTCAATCGCGGAACATTCTATAAACTATTCTCGACTAAGTTTGGATGCACGCCCAAGCAGTATCATGACAAGATGATGAGCGAAACCAAGGAACTGCTGTCGGGTGGCGATAAAGAATAAGGGTCGCTGATGGCGTTCCCGACAAATTTCTACGGGAACTCACTCCACGAATTATGTGCAGTGTGATACTACGAATTTCGTGATTTTCACGGATTATGTGCAATGTGTGATACTACGAATTTCGTGGATTTCACGAATAATGTGCAATGTGTGGTACTATGAATTTCGTGATTTTCACGGATTATGTGCAATGTGATACTATAATCTTTGCGGATTTCACAAGTGGGGAAACACGGCTCATGCGTGCGCTTGCCGTAATGATTTGTTCAGTCGATACTATCGGATTACTCAGACCGGTCGGACCTTTCGGACGATTGGTCGGAAAAGTCAGACTGGTCAGAATCCTGACAGACATACGGGTCGTACGGCCCGTTATTTGTTATTTTCAAAAAAATACAGGAATTGAGCCTCTCCTTTGAGGGCAGGCTTGCGCTGGCCTTCGATGTCGATGGTAAACCCGATGTAGGCCTTGCATGTGCCACGCAAATCCTCAATCTTGTTGAGTTTGGCGTTGAGGCGGATGCGGGAGCCCGTGATGACAGGAAGTCCGAAACGCATCTTGTCCATACCGTAGTTCACCATCATTTTCAAGTTGTTCACTTGGATAATCTCGTTCCACATGTGGGGCAGGAGTGAGAGGGTGAGATAACCATGCGCAATGGTGTTTTTATAGCTGCTTTCCTTTTTGGCACGTTCCACATCGACGTGAATCCATTGATGGTCGAGAGTGGCGTCGGCAAAGTTGTTGATTCGCTCCTGATCCACCTCAAGCCAATCCGAAATACCGAGGGACTTGCCTACATAGGTAGCAAATTCCTCAAATGAGTTGATAATAAGCTTTTCCATATTCGTCTTCGCTTTTGTGTAGGGGGCTACAAATATACGCATTTCGCCACGATAAAACAAAGTTTATGGACTCTATTTTGGCGTGGCACAATGTTCCTAAATGCGAATTGTGTGGTCATATTAGGAAAACGAGTAGCTCCATTTTTATTTACAAAAGGCCTGTTATGCTTCGCTGATTTGAAAAAATAACGGTCCTCGTCCGAAATACGCCAATTTTTCGATGTTTTGCAATGGGTTGATAATCAGTAAGTTTTGTAAGCTATTCCTTGTGCCTCCTTTTTAGCCATCTGCGATGAAATATGCAACGGCAGGATGGAAACGCCTTAACCGCAAGACCGATAGGCCTCTTTCGTGGGGCGGTTGAGGCCTTACCATGCTGCGATTAAAGCCCCATCATAATAGGGCGGGGCACAACGGCCAAAAAACGGCTGTTTTTTACGGTTGACGAATCGATTGTGGGGGCAAAAACATAGCCCTTTTGGCGCTATTTGCTCCGAAATAAAACGGCTGAAAATGGTTATAATATTTTACACAGTGTCGGGTTTCGGGACGATATCGACGGTGCGGAAGGCTGCTTTTCAACGCATATCCTTGAGCAGTAATTTTTTGAGTTTGCCGATGGCTTTGAGCAGACTCTCGGTGGGTTCGATAATGTTGTCATTGCCCCAGAATTCCGGGTCTTGAAAGAGCTCGACCTTGTCGTAGAGCGACGCGCGATTGCTGAACGACGCTCGTCCGGAGATGGCATGTGGCTCGGGGTAACGATGGGTCACTACCATCTCGGCGGTGACGCGATAGTTGGAATGAAAGAGCCTGCGTTTCCAATCGCAGCGAAACACCGACGAACTCTGCACATAACTCAGTCGGCTCACCCCGTTGTCAAGGATATAGTTGATGATAATTTTCATTTCCTTGGGCTTAAACCTCACCCCGGCCGGCTTATGCACCAGCATCATCCGGGTCGCCTTGAGTTTGTCGGCCATATCGAGTTCGAGCTCCACGCGTGTGAAAGCCAATGTGTTGCGGTCGATGTAGAGTTTGCCGTAGTAGAGCGGGTAGGCGACGGTGAGTTTGGGTTGCATGGCGATGACCAGTTGTGGGCGGTCGTCGATAAAGACCATGTCTTCCAGTGTGTAGTCGTAATTGATCATTTCGGCCTCGCTGAGAATGTAGTCGAGGTTTTTCACCACATCGACATAGATGGGCAAAGTGGGACCGCCCTGCACTTTAGCCCCCAATGTGTCGGTCTGTTTGGGACTGATGAGTCGGCGTGCCTTGTCAATGCGCACCCTGTCGCCCGACACAGGACGGGTGTACTTGGTTTTATACATATCGACAACCGCTTCAGCCACATAAATGTAGCGACGGCCTTTCCGTGTTGTCTCGCGGTAAAAACCCCTGTAGAGCTCCGGGCGATTGCTATAGTTGACCGGTATTTTGGCAATGGCAGCCCTGATGATATCACGCGGAGTGCCCGAGTTGACGACAATTTCAGACAATGTCACCACGGTGGGTTTCAAGAGAATCTCCACATTGTCCAGCTTGTTACCCAACGTGATCTGCTCCGTGTGATAGCCCACGTGTGATGCCGTGATTCGCTTGGGTCGCCGGGGCGTCTTCAAGGTGAATCGGCCTTCGGCGTTGGTCACCGTGGATACGTGTTGGTCGCGGGCCAAGACATTGACGTAGCCCAGTCCCTTGCCGTTCTTCTCATTTTTTACAATTCCTGAGATGGTATAGTAATCTTGCTGTGCCTGCACGGGCATGGCAAGCACGGTTAGCATAAATAGAATACATATAGACCAAAAGATTTTCGAGCTTCTCATATCCTCCTCCTTGTTCTTAATAGTCCCTTGCCCTACAAATATAGGCAATTTATTGGAACAATCCCCTTAAATAAATCATATTTTTTTCATGGAGCAATCGGCGCTAACCGTCTGTCAGCCATTATATAGTGTTATTGCTGTACGATAAAAATATTTTCAGCATCTCAAAAATTAAGCCCGATTAAAAGAAGATAAAGAACTCGCTCCAACATACAACTACGACCATCATTGGAAAATATTTGGCGACCGGCATGACCATTCTGATGTCCCACGTCTGCACTTGATCGGCTCTCCCTATATTTTCATGGTCTGTAAAAATGTCGGTGTATATTTGGTGAGTATCGCGTCTTTGATTAATTTTGTAACAAATATAACACGATAACGGCATAATGAAAAAGATACTCATCGTCTCGGCGGCCATTGTCTTTGCCCTTTCGGCATGTGCACAACAGTCGCAATTGGAAATCAGGACAAACATAGATCTTGCGGGTAGCAACTATGTGGCCTATCCCGGTCCGCACAAAACGCTGACCGATGCGCCCAAAGGCTATGAGCCTTACTATATCAGCCACTACGGACGGCATGGCTCTCGCTATCTCATTGGGACGGACGATTACGACAAGCCCTATTTCACGTTGTTGCGGGCCGACTCGCTGGGCAAACTCACGCCAACGGGACGTGCGTTGCTGGGCAAAGTAAAGCTGATTCGTGAGGAGGCTATGGGGCGCGATGGCGAGTTGACCTGGCTGGGCGCACAACAGCACCACCAGATAGCACGGCGCATGTATGAGCGCTTCCCGGAGGTGTTTGCCGGGAAGACCAAGATAGAAGCCCGATCGACGGTGGTCATTCGCTGCATATTGTCTATGGAGAACGCCCTGCACGAGCTTATATCGCTCAATCCGGAATTGGACGTGCGACACGACGCAAGCCATCATGATATGTATTATATGAACGACGAACACAGCCGATATACTAAACTGTGCGACACGCCGGAAGCGCGTGAGGTGCTCAAGCAATTCAGTGATAAACACACGGATTATACCCATCTGATGCGTGCGATTTTCAACGAGGCTGACTACGTAAAAACACTGGACGTGAACGAATTGGGCACTCGCTTGTTTAGCCTTGCCTCCAATGTGCAAAGCACCGAACTGCGTCACCAACTCTCGTTGTGGGATATTTTTAGTGAGGAGGAGATCTACAATTCGTGGCTGTGCCACAACGCGTGGTGGTACATGTATTTCGGACCGAGCAAGCAAGCCGGTGGAGCGGGGATGTACACTCAGGTGAATCTGCTGAAGAATATCATCGCGACGGCCGACACCTGTTTGCAGCTGCCCCATCCGGGCGCCACACTACGCTATGCCCACGAGGTGGATGTGATGCCGCTGGTGTGCCTCATGAATCTCAATGGATATGGCGAAACCATCGACAATCTGGAAGATCTGGACGATCGGGGATGGTACAATTATAACATCTTCCCGATGGGGTGCAATGTGCAGCTGGTGTTCTACAAGCCTACAGAAACGGCTCTGCGCGATGCCGATATATTGGTGAAGGTGCTGCTCAACGAAGACGAGGCCACGCTGCCCGTCGCAACCGACCGTGCGCCCTACTACCACTGGAAGGACGTGAGGGCATATCTGATGAATAGAATAAGAGGGAAATGAGGAGGTTTTTCATAGTTTCGATGGTGCTGTTGGGCGGTGTGCTCGGTTTGTCCGGATGCCAGCGCTGCTCCGGCAAACTGTCTCCTGAGGCCGAACGAGCCATGAACAGCGGCAAATACAGCATGGAGCCATCCCTTCAGAAGTCCGAGACGAGGGGTGCGAAGCCTATCGTGATCGGTGATTCGGCCAAAAAGGAAGATTCCGGACGCACTGAGACGGACTCTGTCAACGTCGAAGTGGCGGAAGTGCAAGAAGTGTTGGCCATTGAGCATCTGGCCGTGCCTGTCCGAGTGAGTAATGTGCCGGAGCAGATTCTGCGCCGGAAAGCCTACGTTTCATCGTTCAACACTGAGACGCTAATGCCCAACTGGGTGGCCTGGAAGCTCACGGCGGAAGAAACTAATGGCCGTGTGCAGCGCAGTTCGTTTTCCTTTCAGGAAGACCTCGACGTCGCTCCGCGCTATCGTGTAATGCCGTCAGATTACAGCCGGTCGGGGTATGACCGGGGTCACATGTGTCCGGCGGGTGACAACCGATGGGACAGTCGGGCGATGGAAGAAAGTTTTTTGATGACTAATATATGTCCGCAGTTGCACAGTCTCAATTCCGGTGCCTGGAACAATCTGGAGATTCAGTGTCGCGATTGGGCGCGGGAGTATGGCGAAATCTATATTGTGTGTGGACCGATTGTATCGAAAAACAACAATCGAAAGATAGGTCGGAAGCGGCGTATCACTGTGCCTTCGGCTTTTTTTAAGGTGATACTCTGCATGAAAGGCACGCCGAAGGCTATCGGTTTTGTGTTTAGGAACGAGGAAAGCCACCGTTCCAAGAGTGACTATATGAACACGGTTGATGACGTGGAACGCATCACGGGATTGAATTTCTTTGCGGCTCTGCCCGACAGTATAGAAGATAGGGTGGAGGCTACGGCCAATTTGGAGGACTGGTAGGGCTGTCTCTATTTACATTTATCGTACCATTCTTTTAGGGCTGCACGTGGTGTGCCCAGCTTTACAATGGCGTCGAGGTCGTGCCTTGCGCTGTCAAACCGGGCCAAGCGGATGCGGATGTCGGCGCGGGCGAGGAGAAAGTCTGCGTTGTCAGGATCGAGATTGAGGGCTTTGGAATAGTCGTATTCGGCCAGTTCGAGCATTCCCTGTTCTTCTTCTATGCCGGCACGGGCAGCCCATGCGATGGCGGAATCAGGGTGAGCCGTCACCAATTGGTTGATGCCGTCGAGGGCTTCGGTGTGGTGTTTGTCCTTTTGATTGAGCAGGGCCAGTCCCAGCTGTGCCTCGAAATTGCCGGGCACAATCTCCAACAAACTCTGATAGTCTATGCGGGCAAAGTTATATCGGTGCAGCTGCCCGTTGACAAAAGCACGGTAAAACAGCGCTGCGATGTTGCGGGGGTCCTGTGCGAGCACCTTGTCGTATTCGTTTTTGGCATACTGCCACTGCTCCAATTCCAAGTTCCAGGCCGCCTTTCGCAGCCGCAGGTCGATGGAGTCGGGGTGATAGGAGAGGGCGTCGTTGGCCTTGGCCAGACTGTCGCGCAGCGCCTGACGATTGTTTTGAGCTTGGATTGGCACAACGGCGATGAGCGCTGTTGCGAGAGTGAGCAAGGTGTGTTTATAATTCATACATTTTCGAATAGTCCCGTTTTCGACGGTGAGAAAACGGGAATGTAGCGATTAGATATACTTGGGCGTGAATCCTTTTTTACTCTTGGCCACCTGTTCGGGGGTCCCGGTGGAGAGCACTTCGCCACCGCCGCGTCCGCCTTCGGGTCCGATGTCGATAATATAATCGGCGAGACGAATCACGTCGAGGTTGTGCTCGATGATGATAACGGTATTGCCGCGATCCACAAGTTTCTGCAATACGTCCATCAGAATGCGGATATCCTCGAAATGTAAGCCTGTGGTGGGCTCGTCGAGGATGTAGAGCGTCTTGCCCGTGTCGCGCTTGGCGAGTTCGGTGGCCAGTTTCACGCGTTGACTCTCACCGCCCGACAGCGTGGTGGAACTTTGTCCGAGCTTGATGTATCCCAGTCCGACGTCCTGCAAAGTCTTGATTTTCGGCAGGATGGTGGGCACGTTTTCGAAGAATTCCACCGCTTGGTTGATGGTCATGTCGAGCACGTCGGCAATCGATTTTCCCTTGAAACGCACCTCCAGCGTCTCCCTGTTGTAGCGCTTGCCATGACACACTTCGCACGGCACCATGACGTTGGGGAGGAAGTTCATTTCTATGGTCTTGTAGCCGTTGCCGCCGCAGGCTTCGCATCGCCCGCCCCTGACGTTGAACGAGAATCGCCCGGGCTTGTAACCGCGAATCTTGGCTTCGGGCAGGTTGACAAAGAGGTTGCGAATGTCGCTGAACACACCCGTGTAGGTGGCGGGATTGGAGCGCGGTGTGCGACCGATGGGACTCTGGTCCACATTCACCACCTTGTCGATGTTGTCGATGCCTTCTATCTTCTCGTAGGGCATGGGTTTCTTCAGCGATTTGTAGAAGTGCTGCGAGAGAATGGGTTGCAGGGTCTCGTTGACGAGGGTTGACTTGCCCGACCCCGACACACCCGTCACTACGATAAGCTTGCCCAGCGGGAACTCCACATCGACGTTCTTGAGGTTGTTTCCGTGTGCTCCGATGAGCTTAACAGACTTCCCGTTGCCCTTCCTGCGCTTCTCGGGAATCTCTATTTTGCGCTCTCCATTGAGGTATTGTGCCGTGATAGTCTGTGTCTTGAGCATTTCGTCGGGCGTGCCTTGAAACACCACCTCGCCGCCTTTGCGCCCGGCTCGCGGTCCGATGTCGATAATCCAGTCGGCCGCACGCATCATGTCCTCGTCGTGTTCCACAACGATAACCGTGTTGCCGAGGTCGCGCAGCTCCTTCAACGAGTTGATGAGGCGTTGATTGTCACGCTGATGCAGTCCGATGCTGGGCTCATCGAGGATATACAACACGTTCACCAACTGTGAGCCAATCTGCGTGGCCAGTCGGATGCGCTGGCTTTCGCCGCCCGATAACGAGCCCGATTGGCGGTTGAGAGCAAGGTAGTCCAGTCCCACCTCCAAGAGGAAATTCACCCGTGTGCGCAGCTCTTTCACAATCTCGTGGGCGATGGTTTGCTGTTGCTTGTCGAGGTGTTCCTCCACATGGTCGAGCCATTCCTTGAGGTCGGCCATATCGAGATTGGACACCTCCGAGATGTTCTTGTCCCACATTTTGTACGACAACGACTCGCGTTTTAGCCTCATGCCCTTACATTCGGGGCACTCCGTATCGGCCAAAAACTGTGACGCCCACTTCTGACTGGCCGCTGAATCGTCGGTCTCCATGACCATACGCAGGTATTTCACCACGCCGTCGAACGCCACGAAATAGTCGCTCGAGGTGTGCACCACGTCCTTATCGATGCGCACATTCTCCAGCGTTCCGTTCATGATTTCGTCCACAGCATCCTGCGGTACGTCCTTGAACGGAGTCTTGAGGTCACATTCATATTTCTTCAATATGGCCTCAATCTGCCAGAAAATCATTTGATTCTTGTACTTCCCGAGTGGTGCGATGGCTCCCTGACGGATGCTCAGATTCTGGTCGGGAATTACTTTCTTCATGTCGATTTCACTCACATAGCCCAGTCCCTTGCAGCGGGGGCACGCGCCTTCGGGCGAGTTGAACGAGAAAATATTGGGTGCCGGCTCTCCGTATGAGATGCCGGTCACAGGGTCCATGAGCCTTTTGGAGAAGTTGCGGGCCTGCCCCGTGTCCTTGTCCATAATCATAATGACCCCATCTCCCTGCTTCATGGCCACCTGTACGCTGCGTTTCAGCCGTTCGTCGTCCTTGCCCTGCACCTTCAGTTTGTCGATTATCACCTCGATGTTGTGGTTTTTATAGCGGTCCACCTTCATGCCTCGGACGATTTCCTGTATCTCGCCGTCCACGCGAACATAGAGATATCCCTTGCGGCGCATGCTGTCGAAGAGTTCGCGGTAGTGTCCCTTGCGCTGGCGAACGAGCGGTGAAAGGATATAGATGGCGTGGCCGTCATAGTCTGAGAGAATCATATCGATGACCTTCTCTTCGGTGTATTTCACCATCTTCTCACCGCTCATATAGCTGTAGGCCGTCCCGGCGCGAGCGTAGAGCAGTCGCAGATAGTCGTAAATCTCGGTTGTTGTGCCCACCGTGGAGCGCGGATTCTTGTTGGTGGTCTTCTGTTCGATGCTGATGACAGGGCTCAAGCCCGTAATCTTGTCTACGTCTGGGCGCTCAAAGTTGCCCAGGAAGTTGCGGGCGTAAGCCGAGAATGTCTCGATGTATCGGCGCTGCCCCTCGGCAAAAATGGTGTCGAAGGCCAGCGAAGACTTGCCCGACCCCGACAGCCCGGTGATCACCGTGAGCGAGTTTCGGGGGATGTTCACATCGATATTCTTCAGATTGTGCACGCGTGCGCCGTACACGTCAATCCACGAGGAAGCCTCACTCAGCCCCTCTGCGGACAGAGGCGTCGGTGTGTTCTCGGTGCTGTTCTTGCGATGTAGGGATATAGTGTCTTGGATGTTGTTATTCTGATTCTTGTCTTTTGAAATCATCTTGTGTTGCTGTTTTGTCAGACTTATCGGACCTGTCAGGCCGACCGGACTTGTCGGATTTTTCAAACCGGTCAGTCAGCCGGGCCAATCATTCCGTTCTGCCTTCTGTGTAGCCCCTCAGCAGGTTTACGTCTCGCTTGATGTTAAATTTCCGACCGTCGGCCCCTTTGGCCTTCACGAGGACGAAATAGACGCCCTGCTTCACGTCTTTGCCTTTGAAAGTGCCGTCCCATCCGCCTGCGGGGTCGTCCCATGAATATATTTTTTGTCCCCAGCGGTTGAAGATAGTGGCTTTGAATTCCACTAAGCTCTGATACCCCTCCTTTGCTTTGTATATGTCGTTGATACCATCGCCGTTGGGCGAGAAGGCATTGGGCATTTCGAGTTTGCTCTCGGAAATGGAAACAGAGAGGGGCGACCCTTCCGAAGCCCAGTATTCATCGGTGTAGGCCACGCTGTCGTTACCCTGTGTGAAGACGGCCCACAGTTCCACATAATGGGCGCCGGCCTCGACAAAAGTAAAGGTCGTATTCTCCTCGTAACGCTTGAGATACACCTGGTCGCGGTTGCCTTCCTTGTAGAAATGCCATTCGTAGTGAGCCGTCCAGCCTGCCGTATTCTCAGCATTAGCCTTAAAAGTCACCGTGAGCGGAGCCGACTCCGATATGGTCGTCTCGGTTTGCTCGTTGCCTTCGGCATCGGTATAGGTGGCCGAGGGTGACAAGGTGGGGAGTTCGCTCTGTGCCTTTGCCGTCATTGCCGACAGCAGCACGAGTGCGAAAATAATATAGAGTTTTGTTCTCATTCGGCAAAAACTTGGTTTTGCAAAGATAACAAATTTCATATGAAAAAGATGTGCTGAAGGCGTTAAAAGTTATGTAAATAGGTGGAGCGGGATGCTTCAGATGTTCTGCCGACTATCTGTCAGGATTCTGGTAGTTTCTCTTTGAAACAGCGTTAATCTTTGGTTTTTTGGCGTTTTTTACATCTAACTTTTGTATTTTTGCACAACTATCGCATTGATGATTAGGAAGACATGAGAAAATTACGAAAATATTTGCTGGTCGCCATTGCTTTTTGTTTCGCTGCCAGCGTCTCTGCCCAGGTGAACAAGTGGCAGGATATGTATAAGGTAAAGAAGAAAGATACCATCTTTGGCATTGCAAAGAAATACGGTATCACCATGCCGGAGCTGATGAATGCCAACCCGGAGATGAAGACCGACGGCTACGAACTGAAGAAGGGAGACTATATTTTTATTCCCTTCCACAAGGAAGAGGCCGTGCAGCAGACTGCCACACCGACCGCGGAGAGCAAAGCAACGCCAAAGGGCAAGACCATCAGGGTGGGCGTGATGCTGCCTTTGCACAATGTAGACGGTGACGGACATCGTATGGTGGAGTATTATCGGGGCTTCCTTCTGGCGCTCGAAGACCTCACCGCAGCAGGCATATCGACCGATGTCCACGCCTGGAACGTGAACATCGACGCCGATATTACCAAGTTCACTAAAGATCCGGCGGCAGCTCGCTGCGATATCATCTTTGGCCCGCTTTACACTCATCAGGTACATGGCCTGGCCGAATTCTGCAAAGCCCGCAACATTAAGATGGTCATCCCCTTCTCCATCAATGGCGACGATGTGGCCCGCTATTCTCAGATTTTCCAAGTTTGGGAGTCGCCCGACAAAATGAACAACAATGCCGTTGAGGCTTTTCTTGAGCGTTTCCCCAACGCTCATCCCGTGATTATCGACTGCAACGACACCACCTCGAGGAAAGGAATCTTCACCTCCGCCCTCCGCAACCGATTGGCCAACAGACACATCGACTACAGCATCACCAATCTGAACAGCAGTGAGTCGATGTTTGCCAAGGCTTTCCGAAATGGGCAGCCCAATGTGGTCGTCCTCAATACAGGGCGCTCGCCGGAGCTGAACGTCGCCCTGTCCAAGCTCGAGAGCTTGCAAAACAATCATCCCTCCCTGCGCATCTCGCTCTACGGCTACACCGAATGGCTCATGTACACGGAGAATAATCTGGACAAATTCCATCGCTTCGATACGTATATTCCCACTCATTTTTATCACAATCCTCTGGATGCCGGTACTCGCCGTGTGGAACAGAACTACCGTCGGTGGTTCCGTCAGGATATGCAGTATGCGCTGCCTCGGTTTGCTATCACCGGCTACGACCATGCACAGTTCTTCCTACGTGGTCTCCACGTTTACGGCAAGAAGTTTAAGGGAACGAGGGATCAGAACATTTACACGGCGTTACAGAACCCGTTGAAGTTCGAGCAGGTAGGCTCTGCCGGTATGCAGAACGAATTTTTCCAGCTCATCCATTATGCCCCCGGCGACCGTATCGAATCTATCGCTTATTAATTTATGACAAAACATTTCTTCTTCGCGCTTTTGCTCTTGATGCCGCTGTGTGTCAGCGCTCAGATAGGCGAACATCGGAGCACATTCTCCGTGGGTGTCAACGGTGGATATAACCTGTCGACCATACGCTTTACCCCAAAGGTGGTGCAGAAAATGAAAGGTGGTATCACGGGTGGTCTCTCCATGCGTTACACGGTGGAGAAATATTTTTCCACCATCGCCTCGGTAGCCGCTGAGGTGAACTATGGGCAGATGGGGTGGAGCGAAGACATCCGCGACGTGAACGACCAGCCTGTCATCAACAGTGTGACGGGCCTGGCTGAGGAATACAGCCGTACCATCAATTACATCCAGATACCGCTCATGGCCCATTTGGCATGGGGTAGGGAAGACAAGGGCGTGAACTTTTTTGTCAATGCCGGCCCCCAGTTTGGCTATTATCTGAGCGAGAGCACCAAGATGAATTTTGATTGGGACAGCAAGAACATGGCCGACCGGGCCAACACCATTGTGGCTCAAGACACCATGGCCGTAGAAAACAAGTTCGACTATGGCATAACGGCCGGTTTGGGAATAGAATACTGCCATCCCAAGGTGGGGCGTTTCCTGCTCGAGGGACGTTACTATTATGGACTGGGAAACATCTACGGCGATTCCAAGCGCGACTATTTCGGGTCGAGCAACTTTGGCACCATCACCGTGAAGTTAAGTTATCTCTTCGATATTTCCCGGTATAGGAGGTCGGAGACGGAATAGTTTGAGGCTTCTCCTTGCTGACTATCTGATAAGAACCAAAAAACCATTCAACATAAAAATCAAAAACCAATAAAACGATAAACAAGTATGTTTGAAAATCAACCTAAAGGCCTCTTTGCCTTGGCCCTCGCCAATACCGGTGAGCGTTTCGGCTACTACACCATGCTGGCCATCTTTGCCCTCTTCCTCCAAGCCAACTTCGGCTGGAGCGAAGGACTTACGGGCACCGTGTTCTCCACGTTCCTGATGTTGGTATATTTCCTCCCTATCGTGGGTGGAGCGGTAGCCGACAAGATAGGTTTCGGTCGTTGCGTCACCATCGGTATCATCGTGATGTTCCTGGGCTATCTGCTCATGGCCATTCCAGCCGGTGCCGGCACGCCGGCCGTTGTGATCATGATTGCCGCCCTGCTGATGATTAGCATCGGCACGAGTCTGTTCAAAGGCAACCTGCAAGTGATGGTCGGGAAACTCTACGACACACCTGAACTCGCCAGTCAGCGCGACAACGGCTTCTCCATATTCTATATGGCTATCAACATCGGTGCACTGTTTGCGCCTACGGCGGCGCTCAAACTGATGAACTGGGCGCAAAGCACTTTCGGCGTGAGCGAGCAGGTGGCCTATCACTATGCTTTTGGCGTGGCCTGCGTGTCATTGGTGGTTTCAATGGCCATCTACTACATCTTCCACTACACGTTTGCCCATATCGACACCTCTACCAAACGTTCCACTGTTAAAGTGGAGACGAAAGTGGAAGTGAAACACGAGGAGACCCCCGAGGAAAAGGCCGACACCAAGAGCCGTCTCGTGGCTTTGTTCCTGGTGTTCGCCGTCGTTATCTTCTTCTGGATGGCCTTCCATCAGAACGGGTTGACGCTGACCTTCTTTGCACGCGACTTCACGCAGACCAGCGCTTCGGGCCTCACCGCCATGCTGTTCGACGTGACCAATGTGGTGGCCGTCATCTTCATCATCTATGCGCTCATGGCCTTCTTCCAGAGCAAGACGAGCAAAGGCAAGGGCATCTCGGGTCTGGTGATACTCGCTTCGCTGGCGTTTCTTGTCTACAAGTATAGTGAACTGATAAGCAGCGGAGAGGTCGTGGAGGTCTCTGCCCCCATCTTCCAGCAGTTTAACCCGGCTTTTGTGGTGGCTCTCACGCCGCTGAACATGGCCCTTTTCAGTTGGCTGGCCTCGCGTGGCAAGGAGCCTTCCGCTCCCCGCAAGATAGGCTATGGTATGCTCGTGGCCGGTCTGGGCTTCGTGGTGATGATTGCGGCCTCGGTGGGATTGAGCTATACGCTCACCGATGAACAGCGTGTTTCGCCCATGTGGCTGGTGACCACCTATCTGGTGCTGACCTTTGCCGAGCTCATGCTCTCGCCAATGGGCATCAGCTTCGTGAGTAAGGTGGCCCCCCTCAAGTATCAGGGGCTGATGATGGGATGCTGGTTTGGCGCTACTGCCATTGGTAATTTCTTGGTGCAAATTCCGGCCTACCTCTGGAAGAACGTACCGCTCACCATGGTGTGGGGCGTGCTTGTGGCGCTCTGTCTGGCCTCGTTTGTCTTTATCTTCTCCGTGATGAAGAAACTCGAGAAGGTTTGTTGATCCGGACTCCGGTCTCAGACCACAGGAGACAATGCCCGCGCGAGATGTCGGTTGCGAAGCTATCGCGGGCATTTTTCCTATCGTTCTGTTCTGTGCGGAGACCGTATTCTTTTTTACAAAACCTTGCTCAAATTTCGCGAATTTCAAACTCGAAACCCTTTCGGTGGAAATACGCTCAAATGGCGGGCTTTTCGCAATGTGCTGATAAATAGCGCATTGGCTGTTTGGTGGCCGAAACCTTCCTTCCGAAGTTTTTTGTAAGGCTTGCGGTTACGGCCTAACGGCAGTATGATTGGGCCTTTGTCGCCGTGCGACTAAACCCTTTCCGCCCTGCGGTTGCAGCCCAACGGCCCTGCGATGCGGTACCAACGGTTTTTCAAATGATGAGCGAAGGCGAAAAATCGGGTATTTTTTCTTCCTAACATGAAGCTGCGACTTCTGGAACACCTCGTTGCTACGAACTGTTTTTGGTGAAGAAATTTTGACATTTCCGATGCTTTCAGGCCGCTTAGAGTTTATCCTTCGGCTGCGCTTGCCGCAGTGACGGACGTAGGCTTAAGAATCCAACCCAATTAAAACAACAGTATATGAAAAGTTTAGGAATTCATCCATGGCTGTATCCGCAGCCCGTGTACATGATTGGAACGTACAACGACGACGACACCGTGAATCAGATGATGATGGCATGGGGTGGCATCGTGGATTACAAGATGGTGGCGCTCAACATTGCGGCCAGCCACCAGACGTGTGCCAACCTGCGCAGGCGAAAAGCCTTCACACTGGCTGTTCCCGGGACAGACACCCTGGACCCGTCAGACTATTTCGGAATGGTGAGTGGCAAGAATGTGCCCGACAAGTTTGAACGTACGGGCCTTCATGCCGTGAAGAGCGACAAGGTGGATGCGCCCATCGTGTTGGAATATCCCGTGACGTTGGAGTGTAAGCTCGTGGAGGAACAGCAGCAACCTTATGGCCTGCGCTTTCTCGGGGAAATCGTGGATGTGAAGGCCGACGAGCGTGTGCTTAATGACGAAGGAAAGATAGACTTCGAAAAGCTCCATGCCTTCGTGTTCGACATCACGAGTCACAGCTATTTCGAAATCGGTGCAAAGTGTGGAGATGCCTGGAAATCGGGCGCAAAGTTTAAATGATGAAAACCTATTCCGACCTTTTCTTCGATTTTGATGACACGCTGTACGATACGCATGGCAATGCGACCATAGCCTTGGGCGAGCTTTTCGATGAGTTCCGGCTGGACCAATATTTTGATGATGCCCGGACGTTCTACGATGCCTACTGGAAGACCAATGTGGAGTTGTGGGCACAGTATTCGCACGGTGAAATTTCGCGCGACTATCTGATTATAGAGCGTTTCAAACGACCGCTGTCGTTGGGACGTCATGCCGACCCGGCGTGGCCCGACGACGACTACTGCCTTCGTATGAGCGACCGCTTCCTGGCCTTGTGCTCGGTGAAGCCGGGCGTGGTGGCAGGGGCTCGCGAACTGGTGGATTATCTTCATGGGAAGGGCTATCGCATGCACATCTGCAGCAACGGCTTCCATGAGGTGCAGTACCGCAAATTGAAGGCTTGTGGTCTGTACGACTATTTCGACACCATCATCCTCAGCGAGGATGCCGACGTCAACAAACCCTCGAAACAATTTTTCGACTTCGCTTTCCGCACGTCGGGAGCCTCCCCGGAAACCACGCTGATGATAGGTGACAATTATAACACCGATATCGAGGGAGCGATGAATGCGGGCATCGATACTTTGTTTTTCAAGCGATGGGATGCCTCGTTTGTTCCGCCACGCCCCGTGACCTACGAGGTGGAGACGCTGCGACAAATCATGGAAGTGTTGTAGGGGCAGAACGGCAGATAATGATGACGAATGATGGATATATAGACGAAAATGTGTATCTTTGCCCCTCGATTTTCAATTCGTCATGTTGTCTAAAGATATTTATGCGCCCATCGTCAAGCTGGGCATCCCCATTGTCATAGGCCAAATAGGCACTATCATTCTCACTTTTGCCGATACCATCATGATCGGGCATCACTCCACGTCGGAGTTGGCCGCCGCAGCCTTTGTGGGCCAGATTTTCATGCTCGGCATTCTGGTGGCTATGGGCTTTGCCTATGGGCTCACACCGCTTGTGGGCAATAGCTACGGGCGCGAGGAGACTGGCCGTATCGGGGCATTGGTGCGCAACGGACTTGCGGCCAATACGATGTTGGCAGTGCTGTTGATGACGGTTTACACGGTGCTTTTCTTCTTTATAGACAAGCTCGGACAGCCCGAAGAGTTGTTGCCCTATATGCGTCCGTATTATCTTGTAAACCTCGCTTCGCTTCCCTTTGTATGTTGGTTTAACGTGTTCAAGCAGACGGCCGACGGCTCCACCGACACCAAGACGCCGATGTGGATACTGCTTTCGGGAAACCTCGTCAACATTTTTGGCAACTGGATACTGATCTACGGCAAACTGGGCATGCCCGAACTGGGGATTTTAGGGGCCGGTTTGGCCACGCTTTTATCGCGCATTCTCATGATGATGGCTATGGCCTACGTATTTTTTGGCAGTCGCCGTTACAAGCCATTTGCGCGGGCTTTCAAACAGAGCCGGGTGACATGGGCCGACCAACTGCTGATGAATCGCATGGGATGGCCGCTGGGTCTGCAGATGGGCATGGAGTCGGGGGCGTGGTCGCTGTGCAGTGTCATCGTGGGATGGATAGGGGCCACGTCGTTGGCAGCCCATCAAGTGATGCTCGCCATCAGTCAGTTGTTTTTTCAGATTTACTATGCCATATCGGCGTCGGTGTCTATCAGAATCAGTCTTTTCCATGGACAGCGGGAATATGACAGGATCATGCCTACTGCGTGGGCAGGCTTCCATTTGTGCTGCATGGTGGCCGTGCTGGTGGCTATCCCCGTGTGGGTGTTCCGCTACGACATCGGTTGGCTCTTCGCCGATTCTGAGGAGATAAATATTCTCGTGGCTGGCGCCGTGCTGCCCTTGCTCATCTATCAGATTCCTGACGGACTGCAGTGTGTGTTCTCCAATGCGTTGCGTGGGCTGTCAAACGTGAAACCACTTATGTTTGTGGCATTTGTGGCCTATTTTGTAGGCTCTATTCCGCTGAGCTATGTGTTTGGCATTGTGATGGACGGTGGTTTGGTGGGCGTGTGGTTTGCGTGCCCTGTCGGCCTGTCTATCGCGGCGGCACTCTACTATTATTTCTTCCGCCGCACATTGTCAAGATTGACCTGAGCAACGGGTCGTGACTACGAATTTCATGGATTTCGCGAATTTGTGCGCCACCAAATATAGACTTAGAACTTCATGAAATGATGTGGAGAAGTGGGGATGTACGGCCCGCACGTCTGCCAAAATCAGGCTAACTCAGTCTTAAAACAGAATTAAATACACGACAATTTGATTCCGCCAATGGGTTAAGTTCAATAACAAAGTAAATTTCCCCACCTTTTTATCTATTGAGCCAAAATAAACCCCGAAAGTTTTGGTCTAACTTTCGGGGTTTATCATGAATCGGATCTATATAAAAATAGGTACATCCTCTTTTTGTATTGTTATAAGGATGGGGACTTGACGGCTGTCTCGTCCCTATATCCCGACTTACTTCCGGATGTATTTCTTGCCGTTCTTAATGACGAGACCCTTATAGGAAGCTCCGACGCGCTGTCCGGAAACATTGTATACGGGTGCATTGTCGTCTTCGGCAGCCTTCACGGTACCAATGCCTGTAGCAACAGGGGCAGTAGTGGGCTGTATCTGATAGTTGTCCTTGTATAGGGTGACGATACCCACAACGTCTACACCCTCAGCCTCGGCGAGCTTGTAGCCATCGAGATGGAAGCCATTGTACAGCTGAATCTTGTCTGTACCTAACTCGGCATAGTAGTTGGTGTATGTGCCGGACACCTCGGAAACGATGTTCACATTGTTAAGTTGGACAAGATTGGAAAGGTTTTCGTTGGCTTCTGTCGGTGTGATAACCTTGGGCTCAACCGTTCCATCTTTGGCGGTGATGTTGCCACCGTTGGTCTTGTCGGTCTTCACGGCCTCGATGGTGCCGTTGAATTCGTCTCGCTTCAGCGTCACGGTGCCGTTGAGTTTTTTACCGGTCTCCAAGGTTAAGCCGGTGTTATAGAACATCACTGCACCTGTGGCGTCGCGCACGAAAGTCTGTGTGTTGCCGTTGTTGGAAGTCCATGAATACAGTACCTCGGCATTGTTGAGGGTGAGTGTTGCGATTTCGCCTTTGGTCAGAGCATTGAAAGCGGCGATGTTGGCAACCTCTTTGATGGTTGAACCTGTGCCGGAAGACTGTTCGGGCTGCTTGGTGGGATTGATTTGTGCCATTCCATTATGCAGGGTGACGATACCCACAACGTCCATGTTGGTGCCTTCGGCAAGTGCCAGGTCGTTGAGATGGAAGCCGTTGTACAGCTGTATCTTTTCTGTACCTAACGCGGCATAGTAGTTGGTGTATTTGCCGGATAACTCGGAGGTGATGTTCACGCCGGTGAGTTTCACGAGGTTGGAAATGTTTTGGTCGGCATCGGCTATGGCAATATCCTTAGGCTCGACAGTGGCTGGGGTAACGGTGTATTTGCCAGCATTGGTTCCGTCGGCCTTCATGGCCTCGATGGTGCCGTTATATTCGCCTCGTGTCAGCGTCACGGTGCCGTTGAGTTTCTGTCCAGCCTCCAAGGTTAAGCCGGTGTTATAGAACATCACTGCACCTGTGGCATCGCGCACGAAAGTCTGTGTGTTGCCGTTGTTGGAAGTCCAGGTGAACAGCACTTCAGCATCTTTCAAGGTCAGGTCTGTTACTGTTCCATTGGGCAGGTCGTTGAAAGTGGCAATGTCTTTTGCTCCTTCCGTAGTGGGGGGGGTGGGAGGTGTCACCTCACCATTGATTGTGATTTCTATCTTTGTGGCACGCACCTGGCTACTAGCAGCTGTCAGCGTGAAGCTGGCTGCATTGCCTGTCCATGTTCCTGTGTTGCCTTCATAGGTGTATTTTCCGGCGGTTGGATTGGCGAAGTTGCCCGGACCATATTTTTCCTTGTCGTTTTTCGTGCAAGTGAATACCACCTTCGTAATGTTGCCAACTGTGGAAGTAAACGTATTCGTACTGCTTTTGGCAAATCTGTATTCTTTCTGTTGGGTGTTGTAATTCACACAAGCGAATCCACCGGCTGTTGTCTCAATGGTTATTCCATCTTTCGACATCTGATCTTTGCCACTGGCTGTCGTGTTATTTCCCTGAGCATCTCCATTAAACGTGATAACCGATTGGGCCACCGTAAAACTACTGATGAGGGCTAATGCAGCTACTGTTGCTAATCGTAAAATTTTGTTCATAATAACGGTTTTAAAATGTAAGAATATGTATTATGCTACAAAAATAACAAACTTATTGGTAAGCTCCAATGATATGATGCTACAAAATGGTGAAAATAATATTTATTAATAATGTAATAAAAGCAAAGTACGGGCCGTTATCATTGTATAACATTCTAATTTGATATTCGCCTATGAAGTATTTTACTCAGGAAGAGCTGAATCCCTCGGAGACCACGCTGAACATTATCCGTCAGATAGCGCACACCTACCGTACGATCAAAGGCGGAAGTCAGCCCATGCGTTGCTGCATGAACTGACAGTTGTTTTTAATTTCCAAACCCCCTGATATTTTTATGAAGACCATGGTTTCTCCTTCGCTGTTGTCGGCTAACTTCACCAATCTGAAGGAAGATATTGATATGATAAACCGTAGCGAAGCCGACTGGCTCCACTGCGATGTGATGGATGGCAGTTTTGTGCCCAACATTTCTTTCGGCTTCCCCGTAATCAAAGCCGTGCACAAAATTTGCACCAAGCCGCTCGATGTGCACTTTATGATTGTGAAGCCCGAACGATACATCGTGCAAGCCGCTAAGGTGGGTGCAATGATGATGAGTGTGCATTATGAGGCGTGCGTGCATCTGAATCGCATCATCCACCAGATTCATGAGGAAGGTATGAAGGCCGGTGTGGTGCTCAACCCGTCCACACCCATTGTCATGCTCGAGGACGTTATCGAGGATGTTGATATGGTGTTGCTCATGAGCGTAAACCCCGGTTTCGGGGGACAGACATTTATCGAGGGCACCCTCGGACGTGTGCGCCGACTGCGCCGACTGATAGAGGAAAGCGGCTCGCAGGCACTAATAGAAGTGGACGGGGGAGTTAACGCCGAGACGGCTCCGGACCTTGTGGAGGCGGGAACAGATGTGCTGGTGAGTGGCAGTTATGTGTTTGGGGCTCAGAATCCCATCCAAGTGATCCACGATTTGAAACATATCCAACCCACTGTCCGCGTATAATCACGAAGTTCGGCACAGACCGTGTCATCCATCCTTGCTTTGTGACATTAGGGTGGAGTGATGGTGTCTGCGGGGGAAGGCCGATACGTGGAGGCGGAGAGAAAGGTTGAGGAATAGGTGCTGCTTTTTCCCAATTTTGTCGCACTGCTTCGATGTTAAAAAATATAAAATAAAAACGTTATATTCTCTGTTCTCAAACGAAGGCTATACCTTTGCACTCGCTTTTCAAAAGTAAGCGGGTGGTTACCAGAGTGGCCAAATGGGGCAGACTGTAAATCTGCTGGCTCTTGCCTACGGTGGTTCGAATCCATCACCACCCACTTTTCCATAATCAAAGTTAAAGCCATCATCGTCTATATAGGCGGTGGTGGTTTTTTCGTATGGTCCCAATTTAGGGAGGACCGCCTGCTGTGCGGCACGGGTGGGCTCAGTAGAAACTTACTGAGCCGATTCTTCCCGATTTATCTCCGTACTATAAGGCTCTTTATGTGTGGTTTCACCGGCTTTCCAGGCTTCCCATTCTTTCATGGCTGCTTTCCAGTCAGTAGCTCCGTTGGCTATCGCTTCTTTTTCTTTGAGCGCCTCGTCACGCGCTTTGTCTCTTGCACGTTTCTCCTTCATGTCGGCGATGGTAGCATCGTCGAGCACGACAATGGTCCCGCGACGTATGGCTTCGTGGAGGTCTTCTTCGCCAAAGGCTTTGCCGGGGATGTTGAAATCGGAGATGTTGAACTCATAGTCCACGCGCAGGTCGTGGCGTATCAGCTTCTGCTTGGCACGATTGGCGGCGTTCTTCTGTCTGAGAAGTTTGCCTATCTCAATGATTTCTTGTTGTGAAAATTTATTTCTTCCCATAGCGTTGTTGCAGGTTGAGCGTTAGAATGATGTTTATGGCCTATGTGGGTGGGGCCATATCATAGGATGTATAAAGTTAAATGATGATGCCGAAGCCTCATTTTCTCAGTCTCTCGCGGAAGTGGTTGCTCTTGCTGAGATAGGTCATCAGGGCCAGTACGCTGGCAAAGGCGATGGCCAATGAGATTAAATACATGGCCGACGCAAAGGAGTCGTAAAGCCCGTGGAGCATGGCAGGGATGGCGAGGGCCAGCACGTAGAGCGATTTGCGATAGCGAGGATAGAGATTGGCAAAGCCCACGAAGTAGCCGCATATACCGCCCCAAAGAGCATGGAGAAACGGCAGCGAGGTGAGCCGGGCGATGTTGAGGAAGAAAGCTGTGGTGTAGTCGGCCTGGGCATTGATGGTGGTCTGATACTGTACGCCCTCAAAAACACCGAAGGCAATGCCCGACATCAACCCATAGTAGACCAGCGTCTGGGGCAGGAGAGGTTCCTTGGCCCTGCGCACCAGATAGAGTAGGGGCAGCATCTTCACAAATTCCTCAGTCAGTCCGACGCCTAGTATGTATCCAATGGCATTGAAAGGGAAGGCGGCGTTGGTGAAACTATAGAAGAGGTTGAGTTGATTCAGCCCGGAAAAGATGATAAACACGGCCAATTGAGTGAGGAAGAACACCGATACGGTAGTCTTGATGTTCACCTGGCGGGTGCGGAAGAAATAGTAGAAAAACAATCCCCAGATGACTGCAAAATAGAGGGAGACGGCATAGAACACAAAGTAGCCACCGATGGGGAGCAGCATCAGTACCGACAGCGACAGCCCCACAATGGCCAGTACCAGCAGTCGCTCGTCTTGCAGCCACAGATGGCGTCTCATGTCTTCCCTGGGGAAGATGAATTCCGAGCCGATGGCGCGGAGCTGTTCGCGGAGCGTTCCCTTGTCGCGCACTTTAGGGTTGAGCCCCTTCCTGTTGAGAAAGTCGTCTACGGTGCTCTCCTCGCCCGTGAGAGCGTCGCGCGCCCTGTCGTGTTTCAAGAGTTTGCCATTTTCCACATACCAGGCCACGACACTTTCGTCGTATGGGCCGTATTCGCGTTCATTTCTTATAATGTAAATCATACGCTTCTTATCATGTAAATCACACGCTGATGTTTAACTATAGGCAAATTTAAGCATTATTCCTGAAAAGTTCATCGGTAATCCTGTTTTTTGAATCAAACTGTCGCAAATCGAAAGCAAATCATTGCCATTGTGCGTCAATGTCGTTGGAAATGAGAGTATAAACAGTTTGCCCGGCTGACCCGTGGAAGATTCTCTGCTTGCAAGTTCTTATCTCGTTGGTTATGTTAAAATTTCCTTTAACCCACCTTTTTATATGAGAAAGCCCTATCTTTGTGAACAAACAAACTTAATAACATCTTCAACAACAAACAAATCATGACCTACAAACATTTCATTGCAGGGGCATTGTTGGCTCTGACGACCATGCCCACGCCTGTTTTGGCAGACGGACCGGTAACCACCGTGAATGGTGTCCAGGTGAAACGTGTGCTCTCAAGAATCACTTTTTCGGGCGACAACATCATTCTCCATTTCGACGACGGCGATACCGACCTGTCGGAAGACATGGAAGCAGTAACTATCACCATGCCGACGACAACAGCCATCGACAAGCTACAGACCTTTGTCTGCAACCGACTGCAAGGCAACAAACTCACGCTGGGAGGTATTCGCAGGGGCGAGCGCATTGCCATCTACGACACCGGCGGCCGCCTGCGGATGCAGACCACAGCATCGGGAAGCGACATGACACTGTCGCTCGAGAGTCTGAAAAGCGGAGTGTATATCGTGAAAGCAGGCAATAACATCATTAAATTTCGGAAGCAATGAAACACAGCTATATACTCGCGGCCGCACTGCTGCTTGCACAGACGACCATGGCACAAAACAAAGCAAACATCACGCTGAACAACGGTGAACAGCAAATCTATGAAACCCCAAACCTGAAAAGCATCGATTTCGACGGAATGAAAGTGACTGTGAATCCCACCGTCGGCAACGCAGTGGTCTACAATGGCACGGTGAACTCCATCAGCTTTCAGAAACAAAACGACATACGCAGGGCTCAGGGCTGGCAGGAATCGGCCTATGTGGAATGGGATCTGCTGGAAGGCGCAACCTACAACGTATATATCAAAGGCGGCGACTATGCCGACTGGACTGCCATCGACGCTCCACTTGTCCGCCTTTACGGCGACTATGGGCGTGCCGACGTGGTGGGACTGCGCGCGGGCTACTACAGACTGCGCGTGGTACCGGTGGTGGACGGTGAGGAATTGGCAGGCCAAGCATCGGAAACCGGGTCGCTCCGCGTGACCAACTACGACCGCGCCGGCTTTGCCCACAAAGGCTATCAGGGCGTGGGCGCCTACAATGATGACGGCACGCTGAAGCCGGGCGCAAAGGTGATTTATGTCGATGCGGCAAACGCCAAGACTGTGACCGTCACCCTTTCGTCGGGCACATTCACGGGCCTCCAGACCATTCTCGGCGCCTACGAGAAAGGAAATGTGAGTGAGCCGTTGGCTGTCCGCGTCGTAGGGCTTATCAATGCCGGTGACGTAGATTATTTCGGCAGCAGTGCGGAAGGCCTGCAAATCAAAGGACACCGAGCCGACAGCGAACTCAACATCACCATTGAGGGCATCGGCGAGGACGCTGCCGTCAAGGGCTTCGGATTTCTGGTGCGCAATGCCAAGAGCGTGGAATTCCGCAATCTCGGAATTATGCGGCAGATGGACGATGGCATATCGCTCGACACCAACAACAGCAACATCTGGATACACAACATCGACGTGTTCTACGGCAAGAGCGGAAGCGGAGACCACGCCAAAGGCGACGGGGCCATCGACGTGAAGTCTGACTCGAAATTCGTCACCATCAGCTATTGTCATTTCTGGGATACCGGCAAGTCGTCGATGGCGGGCATGAAGAGTGAGACGGGGCCCAACTACATCACCTATCACCACAACTGGTTTGACCACAGCGACTCGCGCCATGCCCGTGTGCGCACCATGTCGGTACACATCTACAACAACTATTTCGATGGCGTGTCCAAATACGGCATCGGCGCCACGACGGGGTCGAGCATCTTCGCCGAAAACAATTACTTTCGCGCCACCCACAACCCCATGCTCAGCTCACTGCAAGGCACCGATGCCAAGGGAAACGGCACATTTTCGGGCGAAAAAGGAGGCATCATCAAAGCCTACGGCAACCTCTTTGCCGAGACGGGCAACTCCAGCTACTACAAACCCATCACCTGGGACAACAACCACACCAGCTTTGATTGCTACGAGGTGGCGATGCGTGAGGACAAAGTACCCGCTACGGTGGTGACCCTCAGAGGTGGGACGACCTACAACAACTTCGACACCAATGCCGACATAATGTATGCCTACACACCCGACGAGGCTGCCAACGTGCCCGGCAAAGTGACGGGCTATTACGGGGCCGGCCGACTGAATCACGGCGACCTGCAATACACGTTTGACAACAGCATCGACGACAAGGATTACAGCGTGAACAAGAGCCTGGCTACCCTACTTGATAACTATGTCGGAGCCGGCGTCACGTTGGGAAGCGGCAGCGGTAACGAGGGTGGCACGGGAGAAGAAAACGGGGGCGAGGACCCGAACACGGGTGGCGAAAGCAACATTGGGGAGGCGGTGATGTGCAGCTTCGATAAAGGCGGAAATCCGTCGTCATCACTGTTTACTGTTATGGGCAACGGTTCCAACAGCAAGGGCGTGGCCACCTATGATGGAAAGACCTACGACACCTGCCTAAAGATGGAATCGACCACCAATATTGCCTTCACCACGACTGAGACGATGAAACTCACGCTCGTCTTTGGCGACACAGAGACTGCAAGCTTCAATCTTGACGGCACGAAGACCGTTGGCACCGACAGCACGTACACCATCGACGAACTGCCGGCCGGAGCGCACACTATCATCAAGAAAGACAAGTGCAACCTATTCTTGATTGTGCTGGAATAAAACCTATGCGCTGACAGACAGACTATGGGGCTATCCGCCATTTGGAGCCATCTGCCCGTCGGCTCGACAGACCGTGACGTCGAAGAAGATATTTATCGTCGATGGCAATATTATTCTCCTGTCCACGTTCCCTATAAAAGAAGGAAATATATTGTTGAAGACAAAACATCAACATACTAAACCCAAAACAACGATGAGAAAACTATTTGCGCTCATGTGTATGGTCTATACCATGAGCATTTTTGCGGGAGAACGGGAAACAATATGGCCCGCAGGCAAGATGCCCGATAGGCAGGGGCATCAGATTGCAGCCATGACCGATGAGTCGGAAAACGGCAACTTTGACGCCGACAAACACAGAGTGGCCTATATCGAATGGTTTGCCAAGCCCGACAAGAAAGTGCGCAAGGACGTGTGTATGATTCTCATCAGCGGCGGGTCGTACAACAATTGTTGCGACGTGGGGCTCATCAAGAAATGGAGCGAGGAACTCACTGCCATCGGGGTGCAGTGTGTCAACTTCGTGTACAGAACGCCCCGCCCCAAGGGCATACCCTTCTACAAAACGGCATGGGAAGACGGACAACGCGCCGTGAGGATGGTGCGCAGCGAAGCAAAAAAACGGGGCTTCGACCCTGAAAAGATAGGAATTGTGGGAATGTCGGCAGGCTCACATTTAGGACTGCTGCTGGCCACCAGCTCGCAAACACCCGCATACAACAGGGTAGACAAGATTGATGACCTGCCCTGCCATATCAACTGGGCCATACTGAACGCTCCGGCTTATGTCACCTCCGACGCCGAGAACGGCACTCCGGCAAGCCGTCAGGGCTATGGCGTGGACGTAACATTGAGCAAAATATTCAAATTTGACAGCAAGACCTGCCCCATCAGCTTCCATCACGGCGGAAACGATGTCTATTCGCCCAACGGCTCTACAAAGGCTTATCTGCAACTCCGGAGAATGAACATTCCGGCAGAACTGCACATCTATCCCGACAAGCCACACGGAGCTTTCGGCTTTGAACGGGCCATAGAGTTTATGACCCAGATGGGATACCTTGGGAAAGTTCCTGAAGAAGTAGACGTGATGACCAGATTTCCCAATGACGACGCTCGCAAAACAATAAAGGTGCAGGACATATGGCCCGAAGGCAAAATGCCCGATGAGCAGCAGGGACAGTGCAAGCCCTACATGGAATGGCACTTTCCTAAGACATTGAAGACGAAGGCCATACAGATCGTATATTCGGGAGGCGCCTATATGAGAAATGGACCAACGGGATTTGAAGTGGACCCCGCCCGTCGGTTCCTGAACGAGAAAGGCATGACGGTGGTGACGATGCAATATCGCACGCCCCGTCCCTCCAAGGAAAGCGGACTCAGTAAGTTTACAACGGCATGGGAAGACCTGCAGCGATGCATTAGAATCGTGAGGAGCCAGGCTGCACAATACGGACTCGACCCCGACCGCATCGGTATCATGGGAAGTTCGGCCGGCGGCCATCTCACGCTGATGGGGGTGACCTCATCCTCCCACCAGGCCTATCTGCCCATAGATGACATCGACAAGGTGCCATGCAACGTGCAGTGGGGCGTAGCCGTTTACCCGGCCTACTCATTGACCGATGGCGCAAGCGATATCAACACGGGTGGCGGCAACGGTGACGATGCCATACTGGTGCCCGAATATTCTTTCGACCTGAACACCGTTCCCACGCTGTTCCTGCATGGGGATGCCGACAAACATTCGCCGATGAGCTCAGTCAGGGCTTGGGAGAAAATGAGGGCTATGGGCATTCAGAGCGAGCTTCACACCCTGGCAACCCGAGACCACTGCTTCCAAAGAGCGGCATCTCCGGGAACAGGAAGTTACACTTTCCTGGATCGCATTTGGGATTTCCTCACAGAGAAACAATACAACAAGTAGGTCCAAAAAGAGGTTATAACTAAAATCTTATAACATTATAAGGCACTGTGAATTGCTATTTCAACTATACCGATTCACAGTGCTTTTTATATAACAGCATCACTCTCTCCACATGGTGGCTTTCATGAGGAGAGCACGAAAAAGGCACTATACGATTGTTTACAGCTTTTAAAATTAATAAACAATCATGCTTGAAGTGTAAACCTGATATTTCTTTCATGGAAATACTCCTTGTTTCAATTATTTTTGTAAGTTTGTACGTGATAAATCTTTACGGAGCCTAATGAATCTCTCGCTTTGATGGTTGTCATGATGCGTTTGCGTTAAGATCTCGTCTTGCAGGGCTTCATGCGAGACAACCGCTACTTGAGGTTACAAGGGGAGGCAGTTTTGTGTCTTGTTGAATAGAAGTTGTTAATACGTATAATTATAAAAACAAAGGTTTTATGCTGAGAACATATTGGTTAATTCTTTTGATGCTATTGTCGTTTTCCGTGAATAGCTTGGCAGGTGAAGTGGTGCTGCTCAAGGAGAAGGTATCTATTGTCATGGATAAAAAGATGCCTGCGCCCGTTAAATTTGCGGTAGACAATCTTCGGCGTGATTTCAGTAAGACGATGGGGTTTACCCCAACGGTAGGCAAGGGTGCTCGTGGCGATGTGCAACTCGTTATAGTAGATGATGAAGTTGGTCGCGTCAAGGGTGTGTCTAAACTTGGTGGTTTTGAGGCTCACGAGGTAAAGACCGATGCGGAGAATAATCGAATCATCATCCATGGATATGATATGCGTGGAACGATCTTTGCCATCTACACCTTCAGCGAGAAAGTGCTCGGCGTGCCGCCACTGTGGTATTATTGTTCCTGGACACCTCGGGTCTCGAATCGTAAAACTACTGACATCAATTTCTTCATGCGTTCTCCCCAAGTGAGATTCCGTGCATGGTTTCCCAATGACACCGATTTATTCACGCCTTGGCGGAAACTCAGCAAGGCCAATAATGAGATGTGGCTTGAAACGCTGTTGCGCTTGAAGCTGAACTGCGTAGAGTTGGAAGCTACGGTCACCTATCCTAATTATAAGATGAATGCGGAAGCAGAGCTTGTCAGGAAATACGGGATAGTGCTCACCTCCCATCATCATGTGGCGTTGAATAACAGTTTTGTCAACTGGGACGGCTATTGGCGTGAGGTGCGCCATGAGGACCCCGCACGCCATAAGCCGTCGGTACACAACCTCCGCGATTTGAAAGATTTCTGGACTTACAATATCAAGACGGTCCATCGGTCGGGCATCGAAAACCTTTGGCAGGTCACGTTTCGCGGTCGGGGCGACCAACCTTTTTGGGCGCTGTTCAAAGATGCTCCCGAATCCGAAGCGGAGCGCGGAAAAATGATTTCCGACATGATGAACATTCAAGTGGACTTAATCAAGAAAATCACAGGCGAGAAGAATCCTTACGTGCGCACGACCTTCTATGACGAGATGTCTAATCTGCTCGCCAAAGGCTATATCACGCCGCCATCGGGCAAGAATATGATATGGACCTACGTCGCCGCCCGCCGTGATCATTATCCCAACGACGATTTAGTGAGCTTTGACGTCAGGAAGACACCGGTGAGGCTGGGCTATTATCTCAACTTACAGTTCACGTCTACCGGCGCCCATCTGTGTGAGGCCGAAGGTCCTTGGAAAATGGAGGAGAATTTCAGATATGTTCATTCCAAAGCCCCGCTCTATTTCTCGGTGGTTAATATGGGGAATGTGCGTGAATTCCTATTGTCGGCTTCTGCCAATGCAGCCATGCTGTGGGATTTCAAAGCCTACGACACGGATACATTCTTAAAGCAATATTGCGCGCAATATTTCGGAGCGCAGTATGCTACGCAAATTGCTGACTTATATCAAAAGTATTTCTATGCTTTCTGGAATCAGCAGCCCTCCACATTCCCGGGCGTGCATCGTCAGTACATATTTCAAGATATGCGCTATGCAAGGGCATTCGACCAGATACTCGGCCGATTCGACGATTACAGCCCCAATCCCTTGAGAGATATTGGCTTTGAAAGTGTTAAGGGACGCACTTTCAGAATACCGGGAGAGCATCAGGTCGACTCCATGATTAAGGGCGTAGGGAATAGCGCCAGTCGTTTTGCTGCGGTAGCTGCCCGGTGCCGGACGCTGCTTCCGCTGCTGCCTAAGGAAAGTCAGATGTTCTTCGAGGATAACTTGCTTATCCTGGCTGAATTCATGTCGTCATTGGGAATATCCCTAACCAACTTTCTCAAAGCCTATCAGAAGAACGGGGAGGACGACAAGATGCAGACAGAAGCCTACTTGAAGTTCTCGCTTGCAGGATTGAAACAATCTCGTGATATGTTATACAGCAATCAGAGGGGCGTTTTCTCCGACTGGTATGCCGGTGAACGCCTGTTTGGCATTCAGAAGAAAATAAACGGATTGGAAAATCTTATCAAGAAGTAGCACATGCGAAACCTATTGATGA
This sequence comes from Prevotella sp., assembly GCA_050946435.1. Taxonomy (GTDB): domain Bacteria; phylum Bacteroidota; class Bacteroidia; order Bacteroidales; family Bacteroidaceae; genus Prevotella. Next base: position 32,491 of record JBMNUU010000009.1, on the reverse strand, counting down.
TGGCTTGAATTACGTCTTCTGAATATCCAAGCTGTCATTGGAACGGCAGATGAGCACATCCATGGGGTGAGGCGAGCCTAAACAAAAAAGCCATTTCATATTCCTTTGCGGAAAAATGAAATGGCTTTTGTTATGCTATGGCCATTATGCCATAGATGTTTTATGAGGTCTGCTTTACTTTATAACAAACTTCTTGCCGTTCTTGATGTAGATGCCAGGCTGGGTTGGATGCTGCACCTCAACGCCTTGAAGGTTATAAATCTTACCGTTGTTTACAGTGTCGGCAACAATGGTATTAATACCCGTGAGGTTTGGCTTTTTAGTTCCGTAGTAGGTCAGGCGGAAATTGTCCACGACAACCCAATCGCCTTCATGTCCCTTTTCATCCTTGGCAACACCAAAGTCGAGCGTTCCGCCAGCGTCCACTTTCACCAGGATGTAGGCATTGTACAATCCGTTCTGGAAGAACTGGCAGGCCTGGTCTATACCGTCAGGATATTCGCCTGCGCTGGTCATAGCGCCCAGTCCGGGAGCCTTGCCTACTTCTGCTGTGATGTTTAGCAACAAGGTGTCTTGTTCTCCTGAATAGAGGTATGCATTTTGGACCGGCTCAAGGCCTTCTTCGGTGATGAGGCGTGCCTGCTCCTCATGGTTGCCGTCGCGGTAGAAGCCCTGGCAGGAAATCACGTAGTAGCCCGGTTTAAGATTGTTGACGGTTTGGGCAATCAAACAGTTGTTGCTGTCGAACGATTCGAGCGCGAAGTCGGAATGGTTTGCGCCACGTTCCCATACGGAGGCATTGGACAAGTTCCATGCCGGCTCAATTTCCGCGCGCTGGTTGAATCCGGGATTAACCAGCAGATAAGAAGCGTCTACAGGGTTGTCTTCCGATGCTTTCTCAAGCAGGGCGTCACGTTCTGCCTTGGTCACAAGCATCCACTGTGCGTCAGCATCATCTTCCGTAACGTTGCGTTCCTCGGTACCTACAGTTGTGAAGTCGTTGTTGCCCCTGTCTGTGCTGGCTGATGGGTTGAATTTCACGAACACGTCGGAAAAGTCAGCCTGTACGATGTTGTATTTGCCATCGCCGAGTGCAATGAATTTCCATGCACCTGCCTTGCCAGCATCCATGTATCCACGATAGCTAAGATATTGCTGTGGATTGGCGTCTTCGCCGCCGTTGCGCAGTCCGGTGTTGATATGGAAGCAGTTTTCTACGCCTGAGCTTTCAAGTTTGAGGAGCGTACCGGGCATGCCCAGTGCTGCGTGTGCTCCCCAGTCTGAGCCACCGGTCAGGAAGCGCTGCTGTCCAACGTTATAGAGGTAGAACTCCCCTTCTGCAGGCACATTGCCTGCAAATACGTTGGCCTGACGCTGAGCATACTTGTTCTTGCGTGCATCGCGCAACATCCTCAAAGCATCCTCTACGTCTTTAGCGTTCTTGGCACTTTCAAACTTAGTTTTTGCTTCGCTTACGGCGTTGCCGCTGACACCTTCTTGATTAATCAGGGTCAGGGTATTGTTGTAGTTATCAACATTGTTGCCAACCTTCTTCTGCTCGTTGATAGCATCTGTGAGCGCTACAGTAGCGTTGTTTATTTCTGTTGCATCATTAGAGCTGGTAGCAGCCTTTGCAGCAGCGAGAGCCGCCGTGAAGAACGGAGCCTTTTCGCCGGCAATGTTTTCAGCTTTCTGGATGGCGTCGTTCAGCTCAGCCTTCACCTGCGTCAGATCGATGCTCGTGCCGAGATAAGTCAGTCGGAAGTTGTCGAACACGGTCCAGTCATGAGCAACACCGGTAGCTTTCCGCACACCAATCTTCAATGTACCGTTGGTCACAGCTACGGTCACTGGCTCATTTTGATATCCGCCCATGGCGAAAGCCCGCGATGCGGCTCCCAAATTGTCGGGAATCCATTTGCCGGCACACTCTTTAAAGTATATATCGGCCACTTCCTCGTCGCTGCCCCCGGCGATGATAGACACAAAGGGATGAGTCACGGCTCCTGCGAAATATTCTGCACGAATGGTTTCGCTGCCGTCTTCCACCTTGGCCCCCACGTCCTCTACGCCACCATCGCGGTAGTATCCCTGAACGCTGAATTCATAGGTACCGTTGGGCAGATTGGTGAGCGTTATGGATTGTTCAAATCTTTGGCTGTCCCAGCTTTCTCGGCAGGAGTTGAAATTGGCACCTTCGATGCGGTTGTTCCCCCCAACAAAGTTAGAATACCACTCGTCTCCACGGAGATTGTTTCGTGACAAGTCGTACCAAGGAATCAGGAACGTTGCATCGAGCTTATTCTCTCCGGAAGCCTCGGCGAGTTTGGCCACGCGCTCTTCCCGGCTAACAAGCTGCCAGGTGTCGTCGGTGCCCCCGCCGGCAAGCTCACCATCTTGTGCGCTGAGCACGACATTGTCGCCACAATAGATGTGGTAGGCGTTTGAAATGCCAATGTTCTCGTCCTTTTCAAATTCCCACACCGATGCAGGATATTTCCCCTCGGGTTGGTCCATATAATAGAGATCATTCCCCGGAACGCCACAGAGCAGTCCATCTCCATTGTGTCTGGTATAGATGAGGAAGCCGTTTTCCGGAGCTTCTCCTTCCGGAACACGGAGCTCTACGTCGATACCGATGTCGCCCAATGCGGCGTGAGTAGTCCAGAGACTTTCTATATAGTCGTTATCTTGCAGCCATTTCCCGGTCTCTACATTATAGAGATAGTAGGTTCCCGCCGCAACCTCCGACCCCTTGTAAGGCGAAGCTTGAGCGTGGAGCGACAGAGCACCGAGAAGACCCAGTGCTAAAAGTAAACTTTTCTTTTTCATAAGCAATTTTTGTTTTAAAAGGTTGTAGAAATAATTATGAAATTCTTGTTGACAAAGATAGCGAGAATAACGTTTAGAAAAGGAAAATAGCAAATCATAAAAGGACAATATTCTTTCAAAAGTCGTCAATGGTGTCATTATAGGCGCATTTCCGTGCAATTCGACGTTTGGTGGTTTTAAAGGGTCACAGCTCCGTCTCACGGTTTTGCCGATGCAACATATTGTTGAGAAATCATCACAAAAAACGGGGATGGATTTTCTGTTGTTCTAGAGTGCTGAAAGTGAGATTTGAGTGATAATAGGTTGTCGTTTTGCCTTGTAAATCCGACCCAGTTCGGCGATAAACACTCAACGGCACTGCCGTAACGGCTCTACCGTCCCCCGTTGAGGCTTTAGAGGCATGGCGGTTGGGTATTAGTCGCCAGGCCGACAAGGCCCAACGGTGACACCCAAAAAGCATGGAATTCATGTGGAAGCGCATAATCTATTGATTCATAGATAGATATGTATATTCTGCGTACGTGGCGTATTTCGGATTGTTCTATTTTTATTTTCAAATACGCGCAGCATTTACGCACTATTGTAAAATATATTGTCGAATTTTGCTGTTCCATTCCTATGAGCCCCGGAAGTATTGTTGGTGAAGTGACGGTGAAATTTTGTCTCTCGGATGTAAGTAAACTTGCCCGATTCCTGTTTTTTGCCCGAACTTGCTTATACTTTATTTTCCGTAGGAATACAAATATTCGTTCAAAAAACAAAAGATGTGGTTACTTTGTTTTTGAATGTGTCTGGGCCATTTGGTGAACTTGCTTTTTTTCGTTATATTTGCGGGCATGAAAAAGAGAATACCTTTTATCGACTACATCCGAGTGATCGCCTGCTTCATGGTAATGCTGGTACACTCCAGTGAGAATTTTTATGCCGCCGACCCATCTGGTCTGGCAGGCAATGTGTCTATGCTTGCCAATGAGAGCAATCGCTTTTGGGTTGCGTTCTACGATGGAGGTGTTGCTCGCGTGTGTGTACCTCTTTTTATGATTGTATCGGCGTTTTTGCTGGTACCGATGCGCAAGGACATGACCATGACCCAGTTCTACGGCCACCGCTTCAAACGCATCCTGCCGCCGTTCATCAGTTTCCTGCTGCTCTACACCTTTCTGCCTTTGGCTTGGGGAGGAATGACTTGGGAGCAGTCTATGGCCGATTTCAAGATGCTGCCGTTCAACTTCCCGTCTATGGGTGGTCATCTGTGGTTTATGTATCCGCTGATCAGTCTCTATCTTATCATTCCGGTAATCTCGCCCTGGCTGGAGCGTGCCACTGCCAAGGAGGAGCGTGTGTTTATCGGCATCTTCGCGTTCACCACGCTCACGCCCTGGCTCACTCGTTATGTTACTCCCGAATTGTGGGGCGCGTGCTTCTGGAATGAGTTTACAGCTTTTTGGTATTTCTCTGGCTATCTGGGTTACTTGGTGTTGGCCCATTATATTCGCGTGCACATAGACTGGTCGCGCCATAAGCGTCTTGTGGTGGGTACGACGTGTTTCGTGCTCGGAGCCACTTTTACGGCTTGGAGCTTCTGGTGGAAAGGAGTGCCCGGACAGCTCATTGAGACTCCCATGCTGGAATGGTCTTGGGAGTTCTGCACGCCTAACCTGCTGGTGTCTACCTTTGGCGCGTTCTTGCTTTTCACTTGTATAGAGCGCCCTCGGAAGATCATCACCGAGCTTGCCCGTCTGTCGTTTGGCATGTATCTGATGCATTTGTTCTTCCTGGCACCGATAGCCTCATGGATTGTGGCCGGAAACGCTGCCGACCCGACAATTCCCGTATGGATAGCTATTCCTGTAATAGCCATACTCACCTTTATATGTAGTGCGATAACCACCAAACTCATTTCATACATTCCCGGAAGCAAGTATGTCGTAGGATAAGGAGAGGAGGATAAATGAGAAAACTGTTGTTGATGACATTGCTGATCCTGTGTGGACAGGCTAATGCACTGGCGCAATACGCCAACATGAGCCAGTTCACAACGGGTAATGGTCTGTCCAACAACTCTGCTCTCTGTGCCCTGCGCGACAGCTATGGAATGTTGTGGGTGGGAACGGAAAACGGTCTGAACTGTTTTGACGGTTTGCGCATGCGGTCCTATCGCGACATGGTGATGGGGCTGAATCCCATTGAGACAAATTCCGTGAAGTCGCTCTATGAATACGGCGACGACATTTGGCTCGGTGGCACGTCGGGGCTCTACGTCTTCGACCGCAAGGAAAATCGCTGTAAGCCATTCGACGTGCGCACGCGCTATGGCGTGAAAATCAGTTCGACGGTTCCCAAGATTTTGAATACCGACAACAACCTGGTTTGGATTCTAACCCAGGGACAAGGTATGTTTATCTATGACACCAGAGCCGACAGCCTCTATCAGGACAGTCGGCACGGCAACCATTTCTGTGATGCGGCGATGGGCAGAGACGGATTGATTTATGCCGTCACGCTCACAGGGCAGTTGGTGGTGTTTCGTGGGGACGGCAAGTATGTGCGCACTTTAGAGGTGCCGAACTATCGGGTGGACAAAAATCCCGTCAGCATCGTTAATGCAAACGGCACTTTGTGGCTGGGCCACAATATCACCTTGTCGCGACTGACGACGGGAGGCATCGAGCCCCAGGCCGTTTTCAAGCAACTGGGGGCCATCCGCTGTCTGTCGTCCGACCAGCAAGGGCGTTTGCTCATCGGGAGCGATGAAGGCGTGTTCAGATATACGGCAAGCACCAATCATCTGGAAAATGTAGACCAATTGTTCCCCGGAGGAGCTGAGCTCACGGACAACACGGTGAACAATTTGGTGTGGGACAGCGATAGCACTCTCATCGTGCTGACCCATATGGGCGGTGTCAATATGCTGCCCATGCAGGAGAACGGTTTCACGTTTATTCCTTTGCCCTCGAAGGCCGGCTCCGCACACAACTTTGTCAAGGCTATGTGCTGGGGAGCTGATGGCGAATTGTGGCTTGGCAGCGACGGCGGACTCTACCGTGGCAACTACCGGGATCGGAGTTTCACCCCCTATGCCCACGACAAAATGCCCTACGAGGTGACGACGCTCATGCTCGACGGCCGGAATCTGTGGATAGGGACGCGCCACAATGGCATACGGGTGCTCAACACACAGACGGGCGCCATCAAGGCCTACACATTCTCGGCCAACAAGCCTTATACCATTCAGAGTAACGAAATAAACAGCTTCTACCGCACCAAACGGGGGACTATCTATGTGATGACCAGTTGGGGGCTCAATCGCTTCGATGCCAAAGACGAACACTTCTATGGCTACCCCAATCTCAGCGCCATGAGTTCATTTGTCGGGATGCTGGAAACTTCCAACGGTTGGCTGTGGGCATCATCGAGCAATCGTGGCTTGTTTTGCAAACGTACGGAAAATGGACTTTTCGATGTGTTCGCCTCGAAGACCCTCGGCCAGCGTACGGTCGTCACGATGCATCAAGACAGGCAGGGTGATTTCTGGGTGGGCACCAGTGGTGGCGGCTTGTATCGCTACGACAGCTCTCAGGGCGATTTTGAACGCTACGACCTGGAGGGCTCCGTTTTGCACGACCAAGCCATCAGTTTTATAGAAGAAGACACTCATGGGGCACTATGGCTGGGCACCGAAGCAGGTATCATACGCATCAGCCCCTCGCGGGACATCCACGACGTGCAGGTCTACGGGCGCGTGCAGAATTTTTATATAGCTCAGCTCCGAAGCTCTTCGTTTGACCGAGACTTTGAAAATGTCATCATAGGCGATGACGGCGGAGTGTATAGCTTCAATACCAACCAGCTGCAGCCCATCACCGATTTTCAGCGAGTATATCTGAACGACATTTCTTTCCCATTCGCGTCGGACAATGAGGCAGAGCGCAAACGACTCGGGCTGGAAGTGCTGCTCTATACGCGCGAGAAGATCAAATTGCCCTATTCTGACAACAGTTTCACGCTCCATTTTGCTTCGGCACGCTATAGGAGCATGCCGGCTACGCGCTATGAATATATGCTGGAGGGCTTCGATAAGATGTGGGCTCACGGCACGACCACCCCCGAGGCTACTTATGCCAACCTGCCGCCCGGTGACTATACGTTCCTGCTGCGCTACGTGGGACAGACCGACGAGAGCAAGATGGCGCGCCTGCACATCACCATTCTGCCGCCATGGTATCGCACGTGGCTGGCTTATCTGTGCTATATACTGTTGTTGGGCGTGGCGGGATATTATTTGTATTCACGTGCGCAGCGTCGTTTGAAGCGCCGTTATCAGCAACAGATGCAAGAGTTTCAGATGGAGCAGGAGAAAGAGACCATCCAGTCGAAGATACGGTTCTTCATTGATTTGGTGCACGAGATACGCACCCCGCTCAGCCTGATCAGTCTGCCTCTGGAACAGATGGAGAACGGAGAACTGTCGGAGACCAACCGCCGACACACCAAGTCCATCCGCCGAAACATGAACTATCTGTTGGATATTACCAACGAACTGCTGGATTTCCAGAAACAGGAAAATGGAGGCATAACGCTCGTGTTGCGTTCGGTGGATCTCAACCGGATGCTGCACGATATCTACGATCAGTTCAAGGATGCTGTGGAGGTGCAGGGCAAACAGCTACAGCTGCAACTGCCGGAGAAGCCGATGGTTACCTCGATAGACAAGGACAAGATGAAAAAGGTGATGATGAATCTGGTTGGCAATGCCTTGAAATATACTAATAAGGAAATCATCATCCGCTTGGAAGAGATTGCCGACGGGCGTGTCAGAATATCCGTCATCGACGACGGCGACGGCGTGAGCCCCGAGGAGAAGGACAAGATATTTGAGCGATATTATCAGATAAGCAACGATCGTACGGAGGCATCTTTTGGCACGGGACTGGGACTTGCCTACGCAAAGATGCTGGCTGAGGCACACAAGGGTGAACTGCACTATGAGGACGCTCCCGGTGGAGGCTCGTGTTTCGTACTGACACTGCCGGTTGTTGTCTCGAAACAGGCAGAAGAGCAAGGCACTGTCGGTCTGGCCGACGTAAAGACGGAAACGGAAGCGGAGACCCCGCACCAAACCTCATTCCGCGTATTGCTGGTCGAAGATAACGAGGATCTGCTCAAAGCCACTTCCGAAGCGTTGAGGTCCTGGTACAAGGTGGTGAAGGCGCGCGATGGCGTGGAAGCCCTCGAAATCCTGAAATACCATGAGGTGGACGTTATTGTGAGCGATGTGATGATGCCTCGTATGGACGGTACGGAACTGTGTCGGCGAGTGAAGCAGAATCTGGAGATTTCCCATCTGCCCATCATCCTGCTTACGGCAAAGACCACTGTGGAAGCAAAGGTGGAAGGTATGGAGAGCGGCGCCGACGTGTATCTGGAAAAGCCCTTTGCCATCAGGCAGCTGCATCTGCAGATAGAGAATCTGCTGCGGCTTCGTCAGCAATTCTATGAGCGTATGCGTAGTTTCGATGGAACCAGTCCGGTGGTGCAGGGCGAAAGTTCGTTGGGGCTCAACCAACAAAATATGGAGTTCATAGAGCAGTTGCAGAAGTCGGTGAAGGAAAATATGGGGGAGGAAGATTTCTCGATCGACACGCTGGCCGAACAACTCAATATGAGCCGGAGCAGCTTCTACCGAAAGATAAAAGCCCTCACGGATATGACGCCAACGGAATATCTGAAGACGGCACGCATGAATCAGGCGGCTGTATTGCTCAAGCAGGGATGCCGGAGCACGGAGGTTGCTCAGAGCGTGGGCTTCACATCCAGCAGCTACTTCGCTAAGTGTTTCAAGGCCCAATTTGGTTGCCTGCCTAAGGATTATGCTGCGAATTGAATAGTTTTTAGCATTCTATGAACATATTTTTATGTTCTTTGTGTGCTATTATTATTATTTTTGTAAAATAAACTTGTAAACTAACAAACTTATAAATTGCAATCGTGTGATGAACGTAAAAAAATTATCTTTGTTTTTATTTGCCATTGTGGCCCTGGTAGGCTGCAACAGCAAACAAGGCCAGAATCTAAAGACCGCTTCCGGTTTGCAAACGCAGGATTTTGACACAGTGATTAATGAGAAGCCCGTGCAGCTCTATGTGTTGCGCAACCAGCAGGACATGGAGGTTTGCATAACCAATTTCGGCGGACGCATCGTGAGCTTGATGGTGCCCGACAAGGAAGGCAAAATGCAGGACGTAGTGCTGGGATACGACAATATCGCCCAGTATGCCGATATAGAGGGCTCGCCCAGCGATTTCGGCGCAGCTATTGGCCGCTATGCAAACCGCATCAATCAGGGCCGTATCGTAGTGGATGGAAAAACCATTCAGCTGCCCCAGAACAACTACGGGCACTGTTTGCACGGAGGACCGACGGGATGGCAATATCAGGTTTATGAAGCTGAGCAAAAGGGAGACAGCGTGTTGACTCTCATCCTGCAGTCGCCGGACGGAGACAACAACTTCCCCGGAAACGTGACGGCTAAAGTGGTGTACACGCTCACGGAGAACAACGAACTTGACATTTGCTATGAAGCCACGACCGACAAGAAGACGGTCATCAATATGACCAACCATTCGTATTTCAATCTGAATGGAGACCCCTCTCGTCCGGCTACCGATATGGTGCTTTATATCAATGCAGACAATTTCACACCTACCGACACCACTTATATGCCGACGGGTGAGATTCGCCCTGTAGAAGGAACGCCGATGGATTTCCGTTTGCCGGTAGCCTTGAACGAGCGCATCCCGCAGAGCGACTATGACCAGATAAAATATGCTGGTGAAGGAATCGACCACAACTGGTGTCTCAACACCTATACCGATGGACACGGCGACGACACACAGGTGGCTGCCAGCTTGTTCTCTCCGCGTACGGGCATACAGCTGGAAGTGCTGACCGATGAGCCCGGTATTCAGGTGTATTCAGGGAATTTCCTCGGAACGTCTGACGTAGCCGGAAAACATGGTGTGGTTTATCCAAAGCAGTCGGCCGTTTGCTTGGAAACACAGCATTACCCCGATTCTCCCAATCATCCGGAATGGGCTTCACCCTGGCTCAATCCCGGCGAGAAATATCAGAGCCATTGCGTATATCGCTTCTCGGTAGTGAGATAGGATAGACAGAAAAGATTTGAAAATTGTGTTGCGGTTTCTCGGATTTCACTTTATATTACAGAAATCCGGGAAACCGTCTTTGTTCCATGAAACAGTTTGCAGGAGGATGCCGCGATTTACCGACAGGTCGTCGGCCTTCTGCCATTTGGCTTCGTAGAACAGGAAATGCTCATTACTGTTGGGCGAGGACGTGAGGGAAATATTGGAGCATCCGAAAAGTGTGGTGTCGCCCTTGGCAATTTGGACAGGCTCCTGTACTTTAGTCCAGGAGTGCGGGTCGAGCAGGTCGGCATCGGCATTGGCATAGAGCATACCCAATGTGTTATATTCGGTCCAAATGCCGCTGGCCGAGTAAAATACGCAGACGTGTCGCCCGTCTTGCGTGATGGCTGCCTCCGGATTTTCGTTGACGAAGATGGGATAGTTGGAACGTTGCCCGTCCATATTAACCCATTGCCGCTCCCATTCCAAATCGGGCTTAGAAATCAGGATGCGCTCGGAGTCGAGCGTCCATGGATTTTTCATCTCGGCGATGTAGATGCACTGGGTCTCGGTCTCGGAACGCCTGTTCTGCCACCCCGACCATAATAAATATTGCCGACCGCGCACGACAATGCTTGTGGGGTGGAGCCCGAAGTTCCACTCATCGTTTGTGCGGATGGCCCCTTTCAGGGTGAATTCTCCCTTCATGGGGTCGTCTGAGGCATTTTCAAGCACATAGAGTTGATGGTTGTCGGTATTGCCGTCGTCAGCTTCGAAATAAAGATACCATTTGCTGTTCAGACGGTGCAGTTCGGGCGACCATATATGTTGCATGGGCGGATGGTGCCAAATGCAGCGGCGTTTGCCGTCGGCAATGCGTGAAGGATCTTTGCTCGAATAGAGGATGATGCTGTCGGCCGAGGGCAGCTGCATGGTATAATAATAGTTGCCCTGCCATAGAGTGGCATAGGGATAGCTCCCTTTCTCAAAAATAATCTGGGGCTTTTGCTGGTCCTGTCCGCTGTCGTGATGGCAGCTTGCTGCCAATAGGGACAAGGTAAACAGTAATGCTGAATATAGTTTTGGGGAAGATTTCATTTGGAAGTCTTATTATTTTGATTGCAAAGATAGGATAAGTTTGCCGAATTAACAAGAAATCGCAATTCAAGTTGCCAAACAGCTGTTCAGACACCCCTTGTGAACGTATTTTGTCGTATTTTGAATAGCAGTTTTCCTATTGTGATACGGGATATGCTTATATTTGCACCAGCATAATTAGGAATTAGGATATTATTTTGTTAATTGTTATGTTAAGGTAGTAGTGATTACTATTATTCATATTCGACATAAGGTATTGGTTCTTTTAAAAGGTAAAAGATTGTATTAAGGGATAATTAAAAGAAACAACCGTAAAAATTAAGTATAATTTATTTAATGTTATCAATGAAGAATATGAAAAAGACTAAGATGCTCTTAGCAGCATTGGCCTATGGAATCTCAGCGATGGCACAGACCGCAGAGGTTTTCCGCCCTTATCAGGAGACCGATCTGAGATTGCCGTCAGTACCACTGTTGGTTTCAGACCCCTATTTCTCGATTTGGTCGCCCTACAATGAATTGAACGAAGGGACGACACGCCATTGGACAAACGATGAAAAACCGCTACAAGGATGGTTGCGCGTGGATGGCGTGACCTATAGTTTTATGGGTGCAGACCGCGAAGTGTTTAGTGCCATTGCTCCAATGGCCGACGAAGGCGGTTGGAAAGCTCGCTACAGTCGCAAAAAGCAACCGGAGGGCTGGCAGAAGCCTGATTTCAACGATGCTTCATGGAGAGAAGGAACAGCTGCCTTTGGTAGTTCTGATTTGTCTTTCGTCCGTACGAAGTGGGGCGAGGAGAACAGTGACTTGTATGTGCGTCGTGAGGTGAATATAACATCAGCTGATCTGAATGAAGACCTGATGCTCATCTATTCTCACGATGATGTCTTTGAGATTTATATCAATGGTACCAAGGTTGCCGATACGGGCGAGACCTGGCGCGAGGGAGTGCGTCTGCCGCTGAACGACAAATTGAAGAAGTTGTTGAAGCCCGGCAAAAATATCATAGCCTCTCACTGCCATAACACCACAGGAGGAGCCTATACCGATTTCGGTCTCTACAAGCAGTTGAAGTCTAAGGTTGGCAATGTGATGCAGGCTAAGCAGAAGTCGGTATCGGTGCTGGCCACCTCTACTTATTATACATTCAGCTGTGGTCCTGTAGAACTCGACTTGGTGTTCACCGCACCCATGCTGATAAACGACTACGACCTGCTTTCTTCGCCGGTTAACTATATCAGCTATCAGGTTCGTTCCGTTGACGGTAAAGAACACGATGCACAGATGCTGATGACGGCATCGCCATTATTGGCTGTAAACAAGGCAGGACAGCCTTCGGTGACAACACTGGAGACACACGGAGGTGTGAAGTATGCCAAAACAGGAACCATAGAGCAGCCTATCCTGGCTAAGACGGGTGACGGCATCTGCATAGATTGGGGATACCTGTATCTTCCCGCAATCAATGGAGAGGTAAGCATCGGTGACGCAGAACAGATGAAGAGCACGTTTACGTCGACCGGCAAGTTGCTGAAATCGGAAGAGAAGATTGTGTCAAGAAAGCCTACTGAAATTCCGACGATGGGTTATCACCATTCTTTCGGTCGTGTGAAGCAGGGTGCCGGCTATGCGTTGATAGGTTATGACGAAATAGAAGACATTGAGTATTTCTACAAGAGATACAAGGCTTATTGGGCTCATGAAGGAAAAGTGACCATCTTCGATATGTTCGACCGGATGAATCGCGATTATGCTTCTATCATGAATTCATGCCGTCAGATGGATAAGCAGATTTATGATGACGGATTGAAGGCCGGTAACAAGAAATATGCAGAAATTCTTTCCGGGTCTTACCGTCATGTTATCGCAGCTCACAAGCTGTTCCGTGACGACCAGGGAAATCTGTTGTTCTTCTCTAAGGAAAACAATTCAAATGGTTGTGTGAATACAGTCGATTTGACCTATCCTTCCGCACCATTGTTCCTCTGCTACAATCCGGAGTTGGAGAAGGCCATGATGACTTCTATCTTTGAATACAGCTATTCCGGAAGATGGACCAAACCCTTTGCCGCTCACGACTTGGGACAGTACCCAAAGGCCAACCATCAGGTATATGGTGGTGATATGCCGCTGGAGGAAGCTGGTAATATGATTACCCTGGCTGCCATGCTGTGCAAGATGGACGGCAATACAAAATATGTAGACAAGTATTGGGAAGTTCTCACAACATGGGCCGACTATCTTTCAGAGCACGGTCAGGATCCGGAAAACCAACTTTGTACCGACGACTTTGCTGGTCACTGGGCACATAATGCCAACCTCTCGATAAAAGCTATCATGGGTGTTGCCGGTTATGCCGAAATGGCACGTCTGAAAGGATTGAACGATGTGGCCGACAAATATATGAACCGCGCGAAGGAGATGGCCACAATCTGGGAGAAGACTGCCCGCGAAGGCGATCACTATCGTCTGGCATTCGACCGTGAAAACACATGGAGCCAGAAATATAACATGATTTGGGATAAGCTGTGGGGACTCAATATCTTCCCCAACGACGCTATGCAGCGTGACGTGAAGTATTATCTCAAGAAACAGAACAAATATGGTTTGCCCTTAGACTGCCGTCGCGACTACACCAAGAGCGACTGGATTATGTGGACGGCAGCAATGGCCAAAGATAAAAAGACCTTCTTGAAATTTGTAGATCCGTTGTATCGTTACATCAACGAAACAGAGAGCCGAGTGCCCACCAGTGACTGGCACGACACGAAGACCGGACTCATGGTTGGCTTCAAGGCACGTTCAGTGATTGGAGGCTACTGGATGAAGGTGCTGGCTGATAAGCTGGGCGTAAACCAAAAATGATTTTAATAATATAATATGAAAAATCTAACAACTAAATCCCAGAGGGGATACCTATATGGTATCCTCCTGGTATTTCTTGCTATAGGTCTGTGGTCTTGCAGCAGCAACGATGAGACAGAGGTAGGAGACGAGCCTTTTGACGCTTCGAAAGAAGTCGCCGTTACAGAATTCTTCCCGAAATCGGGTGGAGTATATCAACGAATGGTCATCTATGGAGAAAACTTCGGCAACGACAAGTCGATGGTCGATGTAACAATAGGTGGAAAGAAAGCCATTCTTATCAATGTTAACCCTACAACTATATATTGTTTTGTACCGTCGGGTGCATTCTCCGGCGAAATAGCCGTCTCTGTGGGCAATGATTCCACGGGAATCAAGACGGGTATGGCTGCGGAGAAGTTCCAATACGAGCGGAAGATGGTGTTGAGTACCCTTATGGGTCGCCGCAGTGAATTCGGCGATGAAGGATGGCGCCCCAGTTCCGTAACCGACGGCCCTATCGGCTTCGACCACGCCATCGGCTTCAGCCGTGACGGGTTCATGAAGTTCGACCCCCTGTATCCCAAGAGAATGTATATTGCCTATGATGGCGGTGATAACCCCGGCATCGAGATGATCGACTTTGAGAAAGAGACCGTTCAGGTTGTGATGACCAACAACTGGGGTACAACTCGTGTGCGTTCGATCGATTTCACGCTCGACGGCAAATACATGATTGTTGCTGTAGACAATGATTCGCAAGGAGACAGAACACCGAGCGTTTACATTATAAAGCGTAATTATGACGGAAGTTTTTCCAACAGCAGCAAGCGTACGATGCTGGCGGCTTATAAACAATGCAACGGTGCTTCTATCCATCCTATTAACGGAGAGTTGTACTTCAACAGCTATGAAAACGGACAAGTGTTCCGACTCGACATAGACAAGTATTTCGAGATACAAGAGGCCGCCCAGCATTACGATCCGAATTCCGGTGAGGAGCCGGTGCAATGGACCGGTTATCGTGATGATGGCGCATTTGAGGAATTGTTCCGCATACAAGACCCTCAATATGAATTCCAGATAAACATACATCCTTCGGGAAAGTATGCCTATATTGTTGTTATCAACAGAAGCTATATCCTTCGTACTGATTACGATGAGGTCAACCATACGTTTATGACCCCGTATATTGTAGCAGGAAAGAACTATGACCATGGGTCGTTGAGTCTGGAGGAGAAATGGCGCGATGGTGTAGGAACCGATGCTAACTTGGCTCGCCCATACCAGGGTTGTTTTGTGAAGAACCCAGAATATGTGGCAGCAGGCAGGGATGACGTTTACGATTTCTATTTCTGCGACAATCAAAACCATTGTGTGCGCTATCTCACACCCGACGGGGTAGTGAGGACTTATTGCGGACGTGGTGCATCGTCTATTCTCGACAACAACTTCTGGGGAACGGAAGATGGTGATTTGAGAGAGGTGGCCCGTTTCCGTGATCCGACAGGTATTGCTTATGATGAGTCGACCAATAGTTTCTATATCCTGGATACTGTGGGCAACAAGATTCGTAAGATTTCAATGGAATCTGAAGAAACTGAAAATAACTAAATGACCATAAGACATGAAGAGATATATCTTATTACTAATCATTTTTCTCGGGTCTGTCCTAACCATGCAGGCTCAGCAAGAGCTTGAGATCACAGGACAGGTGATAGATGACACCGGCGAGGGTCTGATAGGAGCCAATGTCATTGTGAAGGATGTGAAAGGCTTGGGAGTGATTACAGACCTTGAAGGAAACTTCAAAATAAAGGTGAAGCAATTTCAAACCCTCGTCTTCACGTATATCGGATACAAGACACAGGAAATCATTGTGAAGGATGATAAGCCTTTGAAAGTAACGATGGAAGAAGAACAGCTGAATGCTGTGGACGAGGTGGTCGTTACCGGTATGGGAACGCAGAAGAAGCTTACGGTGACCGGTGCCGTGACCAATGTGGACGTGAAGGACTTGAAGCATTTCAGTTCTTCAAACCTTTCGAACACCTTGGCGGGTAATGTTCCGGGCATCATCGCTATGCAGACGTCGGGCCAGCCGGGCAAGAATACGTCGGAATTCTGGATTCGCGGTATATCCACGTTTGGTGCCGGCCGAGGAGCCTATATCCTGGTGGACGGTTTTGAACGTGACAATATCAATGACTTGAATATTGAGGATATAGAATCGTTCTCCGTGTTAAAGGACGCTTCAGCTACCGCCATTTACGGTTCGAAGGGTGCTAACGGTGTTATCCTCATCACAACCAAGCACGGTAAGGCCGGAAAGGTGAACATCAACGGAAAGTATGAAACTTCATACAACACACGTACGAAGACACCTAAATTCGTAGATGGTCTCACCTATGCCAGACTGGTCAACGAAGCTAACATTACACGAAATCGTGGTGTGGTTTACCAGCCATTCGAGTTTGAGCTCTTCCGTTCGGGAATTGACCCGGATATGTATCCTAATGTGGACTGGACTGACCTGATCCTAAAAGACGGCGCATGGAGTAATCGTGCCAATATCAACGTGAGCGGTGGTGGAAACACCTCTCGCTACTATGCCTCTATCAGCTATGTGGAGGACGAAGGTATGTACAAGACGGACAAGACGCTTCGCGACAAGTATAACACCAATGCCAATTACAGACGTTGGAACTATCGACTAAACGAGGATATAGACCTCACCCCGACTACGGTCCTCAAACTTGGTGTAAGCGGAAACCTCTCTAAGCGCAACTCTCCGGGTATGGGAGACGAATATGCGTGGAGTTCACTCTTTGGTTATAATGCCATTCTGCAGCCTGTGCTTTATTCCAATGGTTATGTGCCAATTATCAATGCCAATCGTTCTGACCAGCGTTCCAACCCCTGGGTGATGACGACGCAGACCGGTTATAACGAGAACTGGGATAACAACCTGCAGAGCAACGTGACCCTGGAGCAAGACCTGAAGTTCATCACTCCGGGATTGAGATTCACGGGACGTTTCGGATACGACACCTACAACACCAACAACATCAGTCATATACAGCTGCCGGATATGTGGAGTATGTATCCGCGCACACCGGATGCTCTGGAGGCATACGACCATATCATCTCCAGAAAGGACATGACACAGAGCTCCAACAACGACGGTTCAAGGCGTGAGTTCTTGGATTTGCTGCTGCACTGGAACAACTCTTTCAAGCAGTCGCACAATGTGGGCGTCAACCTGAAGTACACCTACGATACGAAAATTCAGACTCAGAATATCGGTGAAGATATTAAAAACAGTATTTCCCGCAAGAATTTAGGCTTGGCCGGACAGGTGACCTATAATTTCAGAAATAGGTATTTCCTGGATTACAACTTCGGATATAACGGCTCGGAGAACTTTGCAGACCATCACCGTTTCGGATTCTTCCCAGCCTATTCGCTGGCCTGGAACGTGGCAGAGGAGCCTTGGATACGGAAAGTGGCTCCTTGGCTTGATATGTTCAAGATACGTTATTCTCATGGAAAGGTGGGTAACGACTATTCAGCAACGCGTTTCCCCTATTTGTATACGATAGGCGATGCCGGTGATAATGTCTACAACTTTGGTACAATAGAATCTCCTACGCGTGGTGAATATCAGCATGGAATGCGATACACCCAGATGGCTTCTCCCGACGTAACGTGGGAAGTGGCTACCAAGGATGACATAGGTATGGATATTGTACTCTTCCACAATAGGTTGTCTCTCACTGTAGACTATTTCTATGAAGAGCGTACGGGTATATTTATGGAACGTAAATTCCTGCCGAACATCACGGGATTGGAGAGTAATCCCTGGGCCAATGTGGGTAGTGTCCGTACACAGGGAGTTGACGGTAACTTCAAGTTTGAAGACCATTATGGCGACTTCGGCTTGACGGTACGTGGTAATATGACCTATTCTAAGAATAAGATCCTGGATTATGATATTGAGGACAATGTATATCCGTATCAGTTCCAGACCGGTTACCGTGTAGACCAGGTGAGAGGTCTCATTGCCGAAGGACTCTTCAAGGATTATGACGATATTCGTAATTCACCCAAACAGATGTTTGGTACAGTGCAGCCCGGAGATATCAAGTATAAGGATGTCAACGGTGACGGAATCGTGGATGGTGGTGACGAAGTGGCCATAGGTGCTACACGTACTCCTAACTTGATTTACGGTCTTGGAATCTCCATGACCTGGCGTGGACTCGATGTAAACCTCCACTTCCAAGGAGCTGGTAAGAGCACCTTCCCCATCAACGGCAAGTGTGTATATGCTTTCAGCGAGCGTTCATGGGGACAGGTTTTCGACGGCTTAGTGAGCGACAGATGGGTTGACAGCGAAACGGCAGAAAAGATAGGAATTCCTGCTAACGAAGATCCCAATGCTTCCTATCCGCGCTTGTCGTATGGAGGCAATGGCAACAACTATCGCCAATCCACCTATTGGCTGCGCGATGGCCGCTATCTGCGCTTGAAGAATCTTGATATCGGCTATACTTTGCCGAAAAGATGGGTAAACAAGGCCCATTTGAACAATGTCCGAATCTTTATTCAGGGATCCAATCTCTTGACATGGTCTAAGTTTGATACCTGGGATCCGGAGATGGGTAGTTCAAATGGTGAGGCCTATCCTATTACGAAAGCCATCACCGGTGGTTTACAAATCAATCTTTAATTCTGAGAAGATTATGAAAAAGAAGACAATAAAGCATTTATTATCAACCTGTCTGCTCTTTGGCGGCATGGGGATGATGTTCTCCAGCTGTGCAGACAAGTTGGATTCAGATAAATATTTTGATGACCGTACAACCCTCGAGTCTGTTTTTACAGACAGAAACCAGACGATAGGGTGGTTGTCACAGGCTTTCTCTTTCCTGAAAGGGGAATTGGCAGATTGCCGCACCAAGGACAATGGTTTCTTCCATTGCTTTGCAGACGATATGTACTATGGCGACCGTGACCCCAAACTCGGGGCTGACTATGACTATCGCCAGACCTACAATGCCCTGAAACTGGGAGACTATGATGAAAATATCGGATATGTAGCCTGGCAGAAAGCCTATAAAGGTATCTTTCAGGCCTCCGTATTCATTCACAATGTAGACAGGAACGTCAAGAATATGACGGCCAAGGAGCGTTTAGACTTCAAGGGCCAGGCTCGTTTCGTAAGAGCTTATTATTATTGGCTTCTCCTGCGTCGTTATGGCCCCATTCCATTGATGCCTGACGAAGGTGTGGATTATACGGCAGACTATTCTACGTTGTCGATACCGCGTAGCACCTATGAGGAATGTGCAGAATTCATTGCTTCGGAAATGTTGCAGGCTGCCCAAGAGATTCAATATTGGCGCCGTTCCGGAGAATTCGTATTCGCTCCGACCAAGGGGGCTTGCCTTGCCACTCGTGCATTGGTATATCTCTATGCTGCCAGCCCGTTGGCTAACGGACAGCTCCAGAATGGAGAGCACCCGGGCACCGTTACGGACAATGTGGCCAAGGAACTGGTCAACAAGGATGGTACGCATTTGCTTGATTTGAACTATGACGAGTCGAAATGGGCTCGTGCTGCTGCTGCTTGCCGCGACTTGATAGACAGCGAGGGTCATTACGAACTGTATCATCATGGTGTGCGTACGACCAATAACGAGACAACCGGCTATCCCACCACAATAACGCCTCCCGCCGATGGCAACTTCTCTGAGAAGCCTTGGCCGGAAGGATGGCAGGACATAGACCCCTATCTGAGTTATCGTGAACTGTTCACGGCTGGCTCTCCGGGAGTGAGCGATTGCTCTGTAGAAGAAGCCATGAACGAAATCATCTTCACTCGTGGGTTTAATGCAGCCGATACGCCTCATAACAACGTTCAGGGCTTTGTTTCACACGAGTTGCCCAATACGCTGAACGGCTTCAACTGTCATGGTCTTACCCAGAAGATGGTGGATGCTTATTATATGAATGACGGTACGGATGTGCCGGGCAAGGATAGCGAGATGAACGGTGGTGACGGCTCTGAGAGAGTTCAAGGCTGGACAACCGCCCGCAATTTCAGGCAATATCCTCCACTTTCAGCTAATGTATCTTTGCAGTATGCCAACCGTGAGCCGCGTTTCTACGCCACTGTAGGTTATAACGGAGCACGGTGGTGGAACCCCAATCCATCTCAGTCGGTGCGCGACCACTATCCACAAGTGACCTACTATCGCGGTACGACAACTAATCAGGAGACCGGCGAGACCCAGACCAACGGATACACCAATTCCAGCTATTGGCTGCGTACGGGTATCGGTATGAAGAAATGGGTGAGCCCTGCCGACTATCGTACGATTCGCGACGGTGGCGACTATGACCATATCAAGCCTCGTATAGAGCCGGCCATTCGCTATGCCGATATTCTGCTGATGTATGCAGAGGCCTTGAACGAGCTGACGAGCAGCTACGAAATCAAATCATGGGATGGCGCAACAACCTACACGATAAGTCGTGACATCAACGAAATAAAGCGTGGAATCCAGCCCGTCCGTATTCGTGGCGGAGTGCCCGACTATACCGATGAGGAATATGCCAATCAGAGCGTGCTGCGTGCGAAGATCAAGCGTGAGCGCATGATAGAACTTGTTGGAGAGGGTAAGCGCTACTTTGATTTGCGTCGTTGGATGGATGCTCCTGTTGAGGAAGCCAAACCTATCTACGGCTGTAATGTGCTGATGACGTACAGCCAGAGAGACGAGTTCCAGAAGATTGTACCGGTGACTTCGTTACCGACAGTGTTCTCTGACAAGATGTATTTCTGGCCAATCTGGTTCCAGGAGCTGAAACACAACAAGCAGCTTGTGCAGAATCCCGGATGGCGTTACAATGACTGATGAAAAGTAACTATTAGAATTAGAAATTATGACTATAAAGAACATAAAATTCCTTTTGATTACTGCCTGTGTAGGCTGTGGGGTGTCTATGCTTACCAGTTGCAATGATGAATGGGAAAGCGAACAGTACGAACAGTACATCAGCTTTCGTGCTCCACTCGATACAGAAGGCAATAGTGTTGGAGTGACTACGATTCACGTACCGTACACACGTATGAACGCAGACGGTACGCCTCGCTATGGCGAGGGAATCTCGAGCTTTGATCTACCGGTTATCGTCAGCGGCTCCACACATAACAGTGCAGACCGTCATGTTCACATTGCTTATGATACTGACACCTTGAATACTTTGAACTATGCACGTTTCAACACGCGCAAGGAGTTGTATTATCAAGACATGAGCAGTTATACGACATTCGATGACGTGCTGATGATTCCGAAGGGACAAGACAAAGGTCTGTTGACGCTTCGCTTCGATTTCCATAACTTTGATTTGGCCGAAAAGTGGGTCTTGCCGCTCACCATTGAGGATGGCCCGGACTACGACTATATACGTAATCCACGTAAGAACTATGCAAAGGCCATGTTGCGTGTATTACCCTATACCGATTTCTCCGGTGTTTACCAAGCCAACAATCAGAAATTCTACGTCAATGCCATCAATGGCGAGGAGTTGTCTGAAGCCGAGCGTGGAGAGCCGAGTGCTTTGTCAGAGGTTCAGTTCTATGTGGTGGATGCCAATACGGTATTTTTCTATGCCGGCAATTTTGACGAGACGCGTCTGGACAGAAAGCAATATAAGATCTTTGCTCGTTTCCATGGCGACACCTCGGGAACGGTGGAATTATGGTGTGACAACCCGGACGTGAAGTTTGTCGAGAACAAACAGGCCTCGTTCCGCATGACCTCCGAGCCCGATGCCGTTCAGCCTTATTTATTGCGCCGCGACGTCATCATCAATAATATGGATTATAACTTTACCGACCATACCTCTACATTGGGTTCTGCTATAGAATATAATGTTTCGGGAACGCTTACGATGGAGCGCGTCCTCAACACCCAGATGCCCGAGGAAGACCAAGTAGTATGGTAAAAAACATAAGAACAATGAAGCTAAAAACTTTATTACTTTCTATTGCACTGGCCCCGATCGGGGTCAGTGCAACCGGTTTGCAGAGTCCCGTAGATTATGTGTCTACACTTGTGGGAACACAGTCAAAACATTCGTTGTCTACCGGCAACACCTATCCCGCTATTGCCCTGCCCTGGGGAATGAACTTCTGGACGCCCCAGACGGGAAAAATGGGAGACGGTTGGACCTACACCTACGATGCCGACAAGATTCGCGGACTAAAGCAGACCCATCAGCCTTCACCGTGGATAAACGACTATGGGCAGTTTGCCATTATGCCTACAACTCGTACGGTGTTTAATGAGGACGAGCGTGCTTCCTGGTTTTCGCATAAAGCCGAAGAAGCCCGTCCAAATTATTATAAGGTGTATTTGGCCGATCATGACGTCGTAGCCGAAATTACGCCGACAGAGCGTGCTGCCGTTATGCGCTTCACTTATCCGGAGACCGACGAGGCACGTATCGTCATCGACGCCTTTGATGGGGGCTCCTTTGTGAAGGTGGAGGAGACGAGTGGCAAAATTGTTGGATACACCACCAAAAACAGTGGCGGCGTACCTGAGAACTTTAAAAACTATTTTGTCATCGAGAGTGACCACCCCTTTACTTTCGTTAAGAAAGTGGAGAACGGTAAGATTCAAGACGGAAACGAGGCCAAGGCCAATCATGCCGGCGCTGTGGTGGGCTTTAAGACCCGCCGCGGAGAACAGGTCGTGTTACACGTTGCTTCTTCGTTCATCAGTGTAGAACAGGCCGAGCGTAATCTGTTGGAAGTCAAAGGCAAGTCTTTTGAGACGATTTGCCAGCAGGGTCACGATCGGTGGAACGAAGTTTTGGGAAGAATAGAAGTGGAGGATGACAATATCGACCATCTGCGCACTTTCTACTCCTGTCTCTATCGTTCAGTGCTGTTCCCACGTTCGTTCTTCGAGAAAGACGCACAGGGAAACATCGTCCATTACAGTCCATACAATGGTAAGGTGGAGCCCGGCTATATGTTTACCGATACCGGCTTTTGGGATACATTCCGTTCTTTGTTCCCACTGCTCAACTTGGTCTATCCGGAAATGAACAGCCAGATGCAGGCCGGACTCGTGAACACCTATCGGGAAAGCGGCTTCCTGCCGGAATGGGCAAGTCCGGGCCACCGCGACTGCATGGTCGGTAACAATTCAGCCTCTATCGTGGCCGATGCCTATCTGAAAGGACTGCGCGGCTATGACATCGAGACGCTGTGGAAAGCTGTGGTGCACGGAGCAAATGCCGTTCATCCCAAAGTAGGGTCTACGGGCCGTCGCGGTTTCGACTATTACAACAAGTTGGGATATGTGCCCTATAATGTCGGTATCAACGAGAACGTTGCTCGTACTTTGGAATATGCCTACGACGACTGGTGTATCTATAAGTTGGGCGTCGCACTGGGTAAGTCGAAGAAAGAGCTAAAACCCTTCCGCAAGCACGCCATGAACTACCAGAATGTGTTTGATTCCGAAACCAAGCTGATGCGTGGCCGTAACGAGGACGGGAGCTTCCAGTCTCCCTTCAATCCCTTGAAATGGGGTGATGCCTTTACCGAGGGCAATGCCTGGCACTACACTTGGTCGGTCTTCCACGACCCGGCAGGACTGATTCGACTGATGGGAGGCAAGGATGTGTTTGTCGGGATGTTGGACTCCGTCTTTAGCGTGCCGCCCTTGTTTGACGACAGCTATTATGGCGCTGTGATTCACGAAATACGCGAGATGCAGATTATGAATATGGGCAACTATGCGCATGGTAATCAGCCGATTCAACACATGATCTATCTCTACAATTATGCCGGACAGCCCTGGAAGGCACAACATTGGATACGTGAGGTGATGAACAAGCTCTACACGCCCAATCCGGATGGATATTGTGGCGACGAAGACAACGGACAGACATCGGCATGGTATGTGTTCTCTGCCATGGGCTTCTATCCCGTTTGTCCGGGCTCGGGCCAGTATGTGCTTGGAACGCCGTATTTCAACAAGGTCACGGTGCATCTGCCCCAGAACAAGTCTCTTGTCTTCACGGCTCATAATTGCAGCTCGGAAGCTAAATACATAGGCTCTATGAGCATCAACGGGAAACCGTATGATAAAAATTATTTGGAACATGACGTCCTGACGAAGGGTGGAACCATAGACTTCTATATGCAGCCTCAGCCCAACAAACAACGTGGAACGGGAGAGAGTGCTTTACCTTATTCCTTCTCTACGGCGGAGTCCAAATAAATGGAAACTATAACACACAGAACTATGAATATACGAAATAATCGAAAGCCAATGGGCATGGCGAGAATTGCCATGCTGCTGACTTTCCTTCTGGTCTCATTTGAGGGTTGGGCAGCCGACAACACCACGGCTGTCCAAAACCTGAAACGGGCCATCAGCATTCAGGATGCCACCATGCAGCGTTCTTTCCGGGGCTCGGAAAGCAATTACTATATGGTTGACGTTTGTGATGTGGCTTCCAACGAGGTGAGCGGGCCTTCCGACGTGTGGCCTTATACAGCGGCCATAGAGGCCCACTGCTCCATATTGGAAGCGCTGACAGCCCTCAAGGATGAAGCTCCAGAACTTTACGCTTCAGCCTACGACCGTTATGTGAAGCGGTTGGATGTGCTGATAGACAATCTGGCCTATTATCGTGGCACCTATACGCTCAAGTCGTATGCTTCTGTCAGGTCGTGGAGTATTTATGCTGTGCCTCGTGCTTCCCGGCGAAACCAGGCCAACGTGACCGGCGACAATCTCAAATTCAACGTCTACGACGACCAGATGTGGATTGCGCGCGAACTGATCCGTGCTTACAAAATTACGGGAAAGCAGTCGTATCTCACAGATGCCACCAATCTGACGGATTATGTCATCGACGGGTGGGATTGCTGGCGCGATGCTGATGGAAACGAATATGGAGGAATCACATGGGGGCCGGGCTACAATTCAAAGCACTCCTGCTCCAACGGCCCCATCATTCAGCCGTTGGTATGGTTGCACGACATCTATGCAACAGCAGACGAAAAGGCCGACTATACCTATTATTATAGAGATGCGAACAACAAACCTGCCACTAAGCAGGTGAAGCGGTCGGACCTCTATTTGCAATTTGCCGAGAAGATATACGATTGGCAGAAGCGAAAACTGCTCAACACCTCCACAGGAGTGTATTATGATATGCTTGGTGCAGAGGGAACGCTTCGTTACGACAACGGCTACCGTGCTCACGTGCCGAACGGAGAACACACGGGCAGAGCCTTCACCTACAACACAGGAACCATGCTCGCCGGTGCTGTCGAACTGCAAAGGGCTACGGCCAAAGACAGCTATGGCAGTGATGTGGCCAGCCTGTCACTCAACAGTATCTCCGCTTTTTCTCGGACGAGAATTGTAGACGGAAAAGTCTATCGCCAATGGGATTTCGACGAGAGTCCTTTGAGCGGTTTCAACACTTGGTTTGACAATGTGCTGATGCGCGCCTATGTCGATGCGTCGATCGTAGCGGGAGAGCAGGAGTCGCCGAGGCGTGCGCTGGATACGTTCCAGACCAACCTCGACTATGCCTATGATCGTTTCCTTCGCAGCAATATGCTGCCCATCGATCTCTTAGGGGGATGGAATGGGGGTACGAAGACCAAGGGTTTCCATCAGAGCGCCTTTGCCGCCGAATATGCCATGCTGGCCATTTGGCAGCACAAGAAGCCGGCTGTAACCTCGCCTAACGACCCGCAGGATATGCACAGTCCCGTGATGCCTGCCGTTCTCTATGACGAGTCGGTTTCCGCATCGGATTTTGCCCCCTACAAGCAGACCGACCTGCGTTTGCCTTCCGTTCCGTTGTTCACTAACGACCCATATTTTTCTTTGTGGTCGCCTTTTGACCATCTGAACGACGGAACCACCCGACACTGGTCGGATGCAGAGAAAGCAATGGATGGCATCCTGCGCGTAGATGGTAAGCCTTACCGTTTCATGGGAGTCCAGCGCGGCAACTTGTTGCAGGCCATAGCTCCTATGGCAGGCGGTGAAGCAGGCTGGATGGCCAGGGTTTCCTATACAAGACAGCGCAATTCAAATTGGACCAATCCCAACTTCGATGACAGTAGCTGGAAGTATGAGGAGGCAGCCTGGGGAAGCAGTGGGGAGTATCCCTATTGCCGTCACGACTGGCGTAAGGAAAACTCGGATATCTATATCCGCCGTGCGGTAGACCTCACGGCCGAAGACCTTGAGAAAGATTTGTGGATTCAGTTCTCCCATGACGACGTGTTCGAGCTCTACATCAACGGGCATCGCATCATCGCAACCGGCGAGACATGGTTGCAGGGCGAGCAGCATCAGCTGTCAAATACCGAGAAGTCTTATTTGGTGGCTGGCCGCAATGTCATAGCTGCCCATTGTCATAACACCACTGGTGGAGCCTATGTGGATTTCGGACTTTATGAGAATATCATGAAGACGGGAGAAACTATAGACAAGGCTGTCCAGAAGAGTGTGGACGTATTGGCCACGAGCACCTATTACACCTTTACCTGTGGACCGGTGGAACTCGACTTGGTGTTCACCGCACCCATGCTGATGAATGACCTCGACTTGCTGTCCACCCCTGTAAACTATTTGAGCTATCAGGTGCGTTCCACCGATGGCCAGGCACACGACGTGCAATTCTATTTTGCCACGAGTCCGCAGCTCACCGTGAACGAGATGTCTCAGCAAACCCGTTCTACGATTATGACGGAGAACGGTGTGCAATACATCAAATCGGGCTCCGTAGCACAGCCGGTGCTTGGTACGGCCGGCGACCTGATTTCCATTGACTGGGGCTATCTGTACATTCCTGCTGTCAATGGCTCGGTCAGCATGGGCAGTGCCAGTCAGGTGGAAAACTACTTCACGACAACGGGAAAATTGCCCGATTACAACAGCATCATTACAAGCACGGAGCAGTCGTCAATGCCCACGTTGGCCTATATGCGCGACTTTGGCTCTACCAAGTCATCGCGTAGCTTTATGCTTATCGGCTACGATGAGATAAAGGATATACGTTATATGGACGTGGACTATGAGGGCTATTGGGCTCGTAATGGCAAAACCATTACGCAGGCCTTTGAAGATTTGCGTGACAATTATCGTACGATTATGGATCGCTGCCGTGAGCAGGACAAAACGATATATGACGACGGACTCAAATCGGGCAACGAGAAGTATGCCGAACTGCTTTCTGCCTCCTATCGCCATGTGCTTGCCGCTCACAAGCTGTTTGAGGACAAGGATGGAAAACTCTTGTATTTCTCCAAGGAGAACAATTCCAACGGATGCGTCAACACCGTAGACCTGACTTATCCTTCCTCACCGTTGTTCCTCCTTTATAATACGGACCTGCTCAAAGGCATGATTCGTTCCATTCTGGACTATTGCAGCAATACCAGCCGATGGGGATTCAAGGATTTCGCGGCGCACGATATTGGCACTTATCCCCACGCCAACGGACAACGGTATTCCATCACTCGACCGGATGGCGGTGGAGGTTTTGGCGGCAATATGCCGATAGAGGAAAGCGGCAACATTCTGACGCTGTGCTACGCCATCAGTCGTCTCGACGGCAATACAGACTGGCTTACCAATACAGACATGAACGTGTTGCGCCAGTGGGCCATCTATCTGCGCGACAACGGGCAGGACCCGGACACGCAGCTTTGCACCGACGACTTTGCCGGTCACTGGGGACATAATGCCAACCTATCGTTGAAAGCGATATTTGGTGTTGCGGCTTATGCTCAGTTAGCCAAGATGAAGGGACAAGGCGAGCGCCGATGGAAACCCTTTATGGACAAGGCTAAGCAAATGGCCCAGATATGGGAGGTGGATGCTCGCGATGGCGACCACTACAAGCTAGCTTTCGACCGGGGCGGTACGTGGAGCCTTAAATACAACCTCGTTTGGGATAAGCTCTGGGGATTCAATCTTTTCTCGGAAGACGTGAGCCGCCGTGAGATCAAGTATTATCTCACCAAACGGAATGCCTATGGCGTGCCTCTTGACAGCCGTGAGGCCTATTCCAAGAGTGATTGGATTATGTGGGCTGCCTCTATGTCACCCGATAAGGAGACCTTCTTGAAATTCTCTGATCTGGTGTACAAATACGTGAATGAGACCCCGACGCGCTGGCCGATTTCCGACTGGTATTGGACCAATGGCAAGGGTGCAGCTCGCGGATTCCGTGCTCGTTCTGTGATTGGAGGCCACTGGATGAGGGTGCTGATGGACAAGACGGCACCTGTCAAGGATGAGCAAACAGCGTGGAAACCGGTGGAGGGAGGTTTGATGTCTATCTTTGCTAAGGACGTCACTCCTGAAAATCCCCTTCCTGAATATCCGCGCCCGCAGATGAAGCGCGATGATTGGATGAATCTGAATGGACTTTGGCAGTATGCGGTAACGGGAACCGGTGAAAGCCAGCCTGACAACTTTGATGGTCAGATTCTGGTGCCGTTCCCCATAGAGTCGAGCCTTTCGGGCGTCAAGCGTCAGCTTGATGCCGACGAGGCTTTGTGGTACAAGCGTGATTTCACGGTGCCCAAAGAGTGGGCGGACAAGAATATCCGGCTGAACTTTGGAGCTGTGGATTACAATGCAACGGTTTTTCTGAATGGCCGCCGTGTTGGTGGCCATGTTGGCGGCTACGCTTCGTTTTCCTACGACATCACGGCGGTACTGCAAGAGGGTGTCAACACGCTTGTGGTGAAAGTGCTTGATGCTACGGACGTTTCTCGACAGGCAACCGGCAAACAGCGCATCAACTGGGAAGGATCGAACACGATTTGGTACACGCCCTGCTCGGGTATATGGCAGACGGTGTGGCTGGAGCCTGTCAATCCCAAATATGTTTACGACTTGAAAATCACCCCCGATGTTGACAAGAGCCAGTTTAATATAGCACTGACGCTCAACAAACCGGCAGACGGTGACAAGATCAAGCTCACTCTGAAGGAGAAAGGCGAGACGATAAGCGAGAAAACCATTTCCGCCGCATGGATTACCAGCGACGTGCTCCCCGTGCCCTCTCCCAAGCTGTGGTCTCCCGACAGTCCCTTCCTTTATGATTTAGAGGTAAGCTATGTCAGTGGAGGCAAGGAGGTTGACCGCATCCAAAGCTACGCGGCGCTTCGCAAGATTTCCTGCGGAAAGGACGAGAATGGCTATTGGCGACTCCTGCTCAACAACGAGCCGCTGTTCCAGTTGGGCACCTTAGACCAGGGCTATTGGCCCGATGGCGTCTATACAGCGCCTACCGACGAGGCCCTTCGCTTCGACATTGAGAAGACCAAATCCCTGGGATTCAACATGATTCGCAAGCACATGAAGGTGGAGCCCGACCGCTGGTATGCCCATTGCGACCGCATTGGAATGTTGGTATGGCAGGATATGCCGGCCATCCAGTTTGGCGGAGAGGGCAATTGGATACAGCGTGACTGGTATGAAGGCGACGGCACACAGCAACCTGCGGTCGAAAACCAGTTTAAGAGAGAGTGGAAAGAAATCATTGACCAGAAATACAACAATCCCAGTATTGTGGTATGGACGCCTTTCAATGAGCGTTGGGGACAGTTCCGCACATCGGAGGTTGTAGACCTGATGTTGCAGCAGGATACCACCCGTATCGTCAACGCCGCATCTGGCGGAAACTTCCACCGTGGCGCGGGAGATATTGTCGACCTGCACACCTATGCCGACCCGACTATCGACTTCAACGACCCCACACGTCCCTTGGTGCTTGGCGAATATGGTGGTTTGGGACTGAACGTGGAGGGGCATCGCTGGTATGAGAAGTTTGCCACGCTTTACAACGACAATGGCTCGGTCGACGGTGTGACGGACCGCTACGAGCACTATGCCGACATCATCACCAATCTGGGCAAGGGTGTTACCTTTAACGGCAATAAAGCGTGTTTTGCTGCAGCCGTCTACACCCAGATTACCGACGTCGAGGTAGAGGTCAACGGATTGATGACCTATGACCGAGCCGTCTTGAAGATTGATGGAGATAGCGCCCGCAAGGCCAATCTCAAAATGATAAACACAAACTCTGTCTCTTCGGGCATCAGCGCTCTGCGACCCACGTCAGACATGGGGCAGGGAACTTTGTATAATGCTTTCGGAATGCGCATCCAGCATCCAGAGAGCGGAGTCAATATTCTCTGTCGGGAAGATGGGACGGTTGTGAAGTTCTTGGGGAAATAATTTCTAATTCAGAATTCACAATCCAGAATTCACAATCCAGAATTCACAATCCAGAATTCACAATCCAGAATTCACAATCCAGAATTCACAATCCAGAATTCACAATTATTCGCAGGCTCATCAATTCGTCAAAATTATCCTGCATCCGATTTTCCATTTGCAGTGACTTGCACGACTTTTCACGACGCGCAAGCCAAATTGTGACGAATTGATGAGCCTGCAGATAATTATGAATAAAAAAAACTGCTGTAAAAATTTAGTAACCATTTTTTGATGGTTATTTTCTTTGCTTTTAGCGCAAAAAGGTCTATGTTTTCGCCTTCATGTTCAATTCTTGCAACCCGAAAGCAGTTCGGTTTTTGGGTTTTGTATTCTGCCATATTATGGCGGAGCCTTAACGGCAGTGCGACTAAGCCCTAACGGCTCCATCAAAGAAGCCTAACCGCCGTGTGGTTGGGCCCTTCCCGCGCTGCCGTTCGATATGGAATCGCGAATG
The DNA here is from genome assembly GCA_050946435.1 of Prevotella sp. Classification (GTDB taxonomy): domain Bacteria; phylum Bacteroidota; class Bacteroidia; order Bacteroidales; family Bacteroidaceae; genus Prevotella. The sequence goes on along the minus strand of JBMNUU010000009.1, from coordinate 1,754 downwards.
GTGAAACAGAGGACACAATGGCGTGATTATCAAAACTGCTGATTATCAAGAGACTACGAAATTCGCAAATTTTCACGAATTCCGAGCGATAGCAGAATGTGTTGTAAATATGTGAAGCATGATGCGGCTTTTGTCAATAAAAAAGACACGAATTATCAACAAACATTGGACAATTAATAGCATCGGACTTCGCTCATTATAATACAACTACGAATTATTTATAACTCCCATATTTCTCAGATTTTTCGGATTTTGGACTGCAGTCCTTTTTTTAATTCAAAATGTACAATTCACAATTCTTCGCAAGTTCATCGATTTGTTACAATTTGGCTGCACGCCGTGTAAAGTCGTGAAACTCGTTACAGAAAAAAACAGATGCTGGATTTTTTGAATAGATATGTAATGCACGGTTCAGCCTATAATTATTAATCGTGCATTACAACGCGTAGCCTAATTTTTGAATTTTGAATTAAAAACCCCTGACATTCTTTGTTCCGCCTAATATAAATTCATATCTTTGTACTGAGGGTTAACAAGTGCCAAATAGTATGCATCTTATGATGTAAATTTGGAATAAAAAGCTTCAACATCTGTATAGCTTATTGAAAGTGGGCTATACAGAGTTAGAATATATAAAGACTCTATAATACTATCAACTACTCTCGATCGAAGAATTTATGTCTTTTTAACGGTTGAGGAGATTAAAAAGAACAAATAATGGACGCACACAAAACAAAGCTGGTAAGTCTGTTTTCCGGAGATGAAGTAAAATATGTAATACCTGTTTATCAGCGTAATTACAATTATTGATCTCGACTTGAACACATTGGTGATCCGTGTTAGAAGAACGGTAACATCAGAGTCATAAACATAAACTATGGTAAACATAGATATTTCTCCCGAAAGGAAAAGGCTGCAGCTAAAATATGCAGATCTGAAAAGAAACTTCGCCGCATTGACAGAGAAGCGAGATCACATGAACCAGTTTGAAAGTCCTAGTCTTTGCTCGCTGTATCTGGATTTGATCGGTCGTCTGCAGTATGAACGGTTGACACTGCAGATAGAGTGCAAGACTTTGCAGATGAGGCAGCAACTCATGCAGGCATATATCAATCGCAATGAGAAGCCGGATTTGGAGGCAGTGGAACGGCAGATACAAGGAGCCGTGACCGAATACAATAAGATTTTGGCTGAAGAGGCAGAACGGTTGAAGGCTGCCAGGGAGGTGCTCAATGCTCCATTGATGTCGGAAGAGGAAAGCAAGGAAATGAAAGATTTGTATAAGTTTCTTGTCAAGCAGCTGCATCCCGACCTTCATCCTAATCAGACTGAACACGAGTCAGATCTTTTCTTGCAGGTACAGGTAGCATACAAACTTTGCGATATCGACAAGTTGCGAGAGATAGCCCTGTTGCTTGATAGTAAAGAGCTTGATAAGACCGACCTTACCGAAAATTATGATGAACTGCAACGCAAAGTAAAATTGATAGAGGATAAAATAAAAGATATTAAAGAAAAGATAGATACACTGTTGAATTCTTTCCCGTTCATCTATCGGGAGAAGCTATATGATAAGGAATGGGTGAAGGAACAGCAGGAGATCGTGAAACAAGAAATAGAGAATCTGAAAGAGACTAAGAATAAGCTCGAAAGAATTGTTGTCGTTATGCAGGAATATAAGAAATGAATACAGATATCATCAAGCTTACACCGGAGTTGTTGGCTCTTCTCGGCACAGGAACATCTGTGAGCCT
>JBMNUU010000008.1:0-97183 GCA_050946435.1 Prevotella sp. | reverse complement strand
CCTCCTTGTAGTTCAGGGAAAGCATTTCGATAACATATCTTAAAAATATTAGAATTAAAAAATGCAGTTAAATATTCTAGGTATTCACCGGTAATTATAAAGCATTTCTGGTTTGTAAAATACTTTTTATCATCATAATAGAACGGCATATATTTAGTCATGTTGGGATATATGATTTTTGGCTTATTAAAATCCTCCCAATAACTGATACTATCCTGCGTTTCAAACCATTTATTATTGGTCTTTTTCCGTGCTTTAACAGTTTTCCCATTTATTTCATAGGTCAATCCTGTCTGTTCCAGCCGCTCTTTTCCAAAGGATAAAAGGTAGTTTTTTACGGCAGGATAATCCTCTATATCATAATGGCGTGATGGAAAGGTCGCTATTAGCCACTTCTCATCCCACTTATATCCATATCGCTTAATATCCTTGCCGCGAAGAATCGGTCGGATAAGTTCCTCTGTGCGCCTGCGTTCATCATCATCTTGGCAGGCATCAATTATCTCTTTTCGCTTGTCTGAGGTAATGATAAAGGCTTCGTTACATCCCGTTTTTATTCCGTAGTTGATTTGAATATCCCAATCCTTAAGTGGTGTTCCCACCGCCTCAATCTTCCGTTTGATGCTCTGTTCGATAGGTGATAGGATAACCCACGAATCGGATGAGGTGAAGGAGCAATAGGATGTGTGATGCGACAGAAAATCGCTCCATAAATATTTGCATATATGTAATTTATAAATTACCTTTGCAATATGAAGTTCAGAGAGGTTGTTACTTACAAAGATAATTTCGAAATCTTTTTTCAAGCACAAACACCCAAAGTGCAGAAAAAGATAATCAAGATATTAGATATTGTGGAACAAATAGAACGTGTGCCAAAAACATATTTGAAGTATATAGAAGGCACTAACGGACTATTTGAAATAAGGGTACAATTATCTAACAATATATTCCGCATATTCTGTTTCTTTGATGGTAACAGATTGGTGGTGTTGCTCAGTGGTTTTCAAAAGAAAACACAAAAGACACCCAGGACGGAAATACAAAGAGCCGAAAAATTAATGAACGAGTATTATCAAGATAAAAGAAAGGAGAACGGTAAATGAAGAACATAAAAACATTAGACGAGATAAAGGCGAAATATTATGGTCCGGTAGGAACGGCTAAGCGTGATGAGTTGGAAAGTGAATTAGCGTCCTTGCGAGTTGGATTGAAGATAAGAGAAGCTCGCGAGAAGCAAAACATGACTCAGGAGCAATTAGCACAACGCATTAACAAAAAGCGTGCATTCATATCTAAAGTGGAAAACGATGGTGAAAACCTCACGCTCAAGACACTCTTTGATGTTGTAGAAAGAGGATTGGGCGGAAAGCTCAATATCGAGGTTTCGATTTAATCCTTTTCTTACAAAGAGTAGAAAGTTATGTGAACTGATGGTCTGTGATATTGCATCCGGTAGGATGTTGTCATATAAACATCCGCTTCTCTCATATCCAGACCATTTTGTATTACACTGATTTTGTAGCTAAAAAGTAAAGGGTTTACTAATTTGCCGATAATTCTTTGAGTTGAATAAATCTTGCCAAAGTATTTCGATCTACTTTGCATATTGTTGCAATCTTGCGCTTCGAAGTTCCGTTTCTCAATAATTCTTTAATGAGAATTTCTTTACCTGATAATTTGTATTTATCCGGATCGTTTTTACGTCCTTTGGGTCTTCCGATAATCACTCCTTCTGCCCGTTTACGAGCCAACGCCTCTTTCGTGCGCTGACTGATAAGATTTCGTTCTATCTCTGCCGATAATCCGAAGGCAAAGGCCAGGACTTTGCTCTGGATGTCATCGCCGAGACGATAGTTGTCCTTGATGGTCCAGACACGACACTCTTTGGTCATGCAGAGATTAAGAATCTCCATAATCATAAATAGATTACGCCCCAGGCGTGACAGTTCGGCGCAAATGATGAGGTCGTCTTTCTTGATGTGTTTGAGAAGTTTGCCAAGTTCACGCTTGGTATAAGTCTTAGTTCCGCTGACGGTTTCCTCTATCCATCCGTCGACCTTGATATTTTTCCGTTTACAAAAATTGTTGATTTCAAAACGCTGGTTTTCCACTGTTTGTTTGTCACTGCTTACTCTGATATATCCGTAAATCATAATGTTGTAGAAATATTATTTTCTGCAAATATAACAAAAGTCTCTAAATGACTTGCAACGGATGATATGGACATAGGCGGTGGGCTGAAATCACTTTTGCAGGCGAATTCTATCGACTTGGTATAAAGTTATTGGGGAATATTTTTAATGGAACTCAGGAACTACGGTGTTGGAAAAACGTTGTGGCCAACACGCCGAGAATCACCATTGCCGCACCAATGAAATGAAACACATGGAGCTGTTCGCCCAATATCATGATGCCCCCCATGATTGAAATCAGTGGGGTAAGATTGTTGATGACGGCCACTTGGGAGGCTGGGATGTAGACCAGGGCATAATTGTTGAATACCGATGTGACCATTGACGAGAGCACGCCAAGATAGAGGATGGCGAAAATAAAGCTCAAATGGCTCAGGGGAGCTATGTATTCTTGTATCGTACCGTGAGCCAGATGATTGCCAATGGCAATGGCATTGAACAGGATGGCTGCCAGCACAATCATGACAAAGGTGATGTCTATGGTGCGATAATGCTTGTTGATCTTGCGTCCGAAGATGTAATAGAACACGATGGAAAGCACGCTCAGCAATATGATAAAGTTGCCCCGCATACTGGTGCCGTGAATGGATGTTCCGCTTTTCACAAAAATATAGCAGATGCCTGCCACCGACAGCACGACCCCCATAATTTGTCCGATGGTGTGCCGCTCTTTGAGGAGCAGCGATGCCAGTAGCAGTGTCACCACCGGCGTAATGGCCGCCACGATGCCGGCCTCCGATGCAGTGGTATATTGCAGTCCGATGGTCTGCAGGCCAAAAAACAACAGCGGGTAGAAAATAGAGATTGACAGCAGCTGTAAGAATTGCTTACGGTTGAGTTTGGGCCGTTTGACAACCCCCGTCACGTATAACAGCAGCAGCGCTATGACCGCTGCATTGAAACGATGGGCCAACACGTCGAACGGACCGGCCGACCGAAGGGCTATCTTGACAAATACAAACGATAAGCCGATTATCAGCGTGGACATGGCCATACCGACGTAAGCTTTTATCATTTGGTTTTGCGAATGGATGACATTCATAGATGCCCCTGTTTTACGAAGTGAAAGGTGATGTGGCGTGAATGGGAGATTGTGGACCGCATACGGAGATACGGCGCCCCAGTATGAGATGGTTACCTCTTTCTCGGAGAGAGTGTTACCAGCGGGATGAGCATTTCCTCCATTGAGATGCCACCATGCTGAAAAGTGTCTTTGTAATAGGACACATAATAGTTGTAGTTGTTGGGGTAGGCAAAGAAGCGGTCTCCCGTGGCAAAGACATAGCTTGTGCTGACGTTGGGCGAGGGGAGTTGCGCCTTATGCGGCTCTTTGATGACAAACACGTCCTTGGTGTTGTAGCTGAGGTTTTTGCCGAGCTTATAGCGCAGGTTGGTATTGGTGTTGCGGTCTCCAATGATTTTGATGGGGTTGGAGGCGCGGATGGAGCCGTGATCGGTGGTCAGGATAATCTTGTAGTCGCTTTGTGCCAGCCGTCGCAACAGGTCATACATGGCGGAATGTTGAAACCAACTCAGCGTGATGCTGCGATAGGCGCTTTCGTTGTTGGCCAGTTCGCGCACCATCATCGATTCTGTTCGCGCATGAGAGAGCATATCTATGAAGTTGACAACCACCACATTGAGGTCGTTGTTTTTCAACGCGTTGTATTGCTGGAGCAACCGCTCGGCAGCGGTGGAATCATTGATTTTATGATAACTGAACTTGTCGTGGCGGCGATACCGTTCTATCTGAGTCCGGATGAGGGGAGCCTCATTGAGATTTTTGCCCTCTTCCTCGTCTTCATCCACCCACAGCTCCGGGAACAACTCGGCAATTTTATTGGGCATCAGTCCGCTGAAGATGGCATTGCGTGCATACTGTGTGGCTGTGGGCAGAATGCTCATATACATATCTTCTTCAATATCAAACTGGTCTCCAATTTCCTGAGCGAGGATTTTCCATTGGTCCCAGCGGAAGTTGTCGATGACGATGAGGAAAACCTTCTCGCCGTTGTTGAGTGCCGGGAAGATTCTTTCCTTGAAGATGTCGGGACTCATCAGCGGACGACTGGAGGGGCGGTGATTGAGGATGGGAGCCTTGGGGTCCACCCAGTCCATGTAGTTGCTCTTTATGTATTTGGCAAAGCCGAGGTCGGCTTCTTCCTTCTGCATTTGTAGTATTTCGGTCATTGAGCTTTCCGTGGAACTCAACTCCACCTCCCAGTGCACCAGTTTCTTGTAGACCTCCATCCAGTCCTTGTAGTCGCTGCAACTGCTAATCTGCATGCCCAGCTGCTGATATTGCTGCTGATAGCCGATTTGGGTCACCTCAGTGACGATCTCCTTGCGATGAATATTTTTCTTCAAGGTAAGGAGAATCTGGTTGGGATTTACCGGTTTGATAAGGTAGTCGGCTATTTTGGAGCCGATGGCCTGGTCCATGATGTTTTCCTCTTCGCTCTTGGTCACCATGACTATGGGCGTCTGCGGTTGTATTTCCTTGATGCGCTGGAGTGTTTCCAGGCCGGTGAGCCCGGGCATCATTTCGTCGAGCATGATGAGGTCGAACGTCTGCTGATGGCATATTTCTATGGCATCGGTACCGTTACTCACCGTTGTTACGTTGTATCCTTTCTTTTCCAAAAAAATGATGTGGGCTTTGAGAAGCTCTATCTCGTCGTCAACCCACAATATGGTTCCGTTGCTCATGTTTAAAATCCTTCTAAGTCGTAATACTCGTCCTCAAGATCGAAAGTCTTAGGTCTCTTTTCGGTCTTCTTGGATGTTTTTGTCTTGTTGGCGTCATTGGCGGTCTTTTTGCCGGATGTTCCTACCGGAGTCTTTGGGGTGTTGCCCTTGGCGTCGGTCCGCTTTGTGGCAGCCTTGGGACGCGCCTTGCTTGGGGGGATGCTGTCCACATTATCGAGGATAATCTCCGCTCCATTGATGATGTCGGGCACGGGCTTTTGCCGTCGTGTGACCGGAGTTCGGGGTGGGGTGTTGGTCTGATTGGTCCGACTGTTCTGTCCAGTCCGATTAGTCTGACCTGTCTGGCCTTTCCGACGAGTCTGCACAGGCTCATCGCTACCGTCTATCGGGATGATCGTGCCGTTGTCGGGTGTGACTTCAGGTGTGGGCTCGTTTCCGCCGTCTATTGGGATGGTTGTTCCTGCAGGTTGAGCAGGCTCTTCGGGCATCACAAACGTGTTGTTGAGGAAATTATCAATCTCGCTTTCGGTAATCGGCTCTTCGGACTCCTGTGTCGGTTTGGTGACAACTTCTGCCGGCTCGGTGAGCAGATGGAAAGTTGAAATTTCCAGAGGCGCAAAGTGTTTGGTGTAGAATTCGCTATACTCGTCGTAACTAAAGTTGGTGCCGAGTAACGGCAGATTTTCCTCACTGATGATTACAGGACGCGCCTTGCCCATCTGGCGTACGACACTTTCCTGTTTTAAAAGCTGGCGGGCATATTGCAGGGCCTCGTCATAGTTTCGGAACCCACTTATCTGCATACGGTTTACGCCGCCATCTTCCTCGATGTTGATGTCAAAATCGCGTACCCAATAGCTTGTGAAGTTGTAGCGAGCGAGTTCAAACAGCAGCTTGTTCTGATTGACGGAGTCGGGTTGGTAGACGAGCATAAACACGAAGTTGGTGTTGCGCTCGTTGCTCAATGTGCGGGCATTAATGGAGTCGCTGTCGCTCAATACCACATTGCGTCTGGCCCACACATTGCCCAGATCGAATTTGCCGCCACGCAGTCTTCGCCCTTCCTTCACTCCGTTGACAATCATGCCGGCCATCTCGGCCAATTCGCTTTCAGGAAATTTCTCCACCAGGACTTTCATATCTGCAAGACAGCCGTCTCCGTCGCCGCTGTTCAGCTTGCTCAATCCGCCGATAAACAAAAATTTATCTCTGTTGGCACCCAGGGGGAATCGTTTCTCGGAAAGGCTTGTGTTGCCCCAAACTTCGATGAAGCGGTCGGCTTTGAACGCATTGTAGGTGGCTGCATAGAGTGAGTCTTCGATGTGTACGCCCTCACGTGCATTCTGTGCGAAATAGGGGTCGGTGAGTATTTGCGTCCATTGGCTGTTGGGAAATTCGGCTTTCAAGCGAGCGATGTAGTTCTCGGCAATCTGCGGCTCGCCTTTCCGGGAATAGAGCAGGAAAAGATGGTAATAGGCCTCGTCCATGCTCTGGAACGTGGGATATTGGGTGACAAGGCGCGTGAGAGCCTTTTCGCTCAGGGCAAGGTTGTCCAGTTTGTCTTTGAAAATAACCCCACTATTATAGAGTCCGTCCATGATGATGAGGTTGCTGGCTTCCACCTGCTCTTCGGTGAACGGAATCTGCGCCAGATAGTATTCCCGTTTGTGCGGGTCGTTCTGGGCGCTGTCGTTCACTTGTTCCAGCGAGTCGGCAATGGCTTCGGCCTGTGCGATGGAGTCGCGTTGCTCGTCGGTCAGGTCGGCCAGATTGTCCTGTCGGTCCATCCCGGCAACGACAGTAGTGTTGATGCGCTGCCAGTTGTCCACGTTCTCGCGTTTTCCCCACATCCGCTGGAACTGCCGCTTACCTTGTTGGACGGCCATCGGATTGTAGAAATACCATGCGCCGTTCTGTTGTTGTGTTCCTGCAGTGGGGCGCGTGGGGGGGCGGTTGGCGTTGCCTGCGGCACCGTTTTGCTGCATCACTTGTTGTGCGTTTTCTTCGGCCAGACGGTCTTTCTCCTCCTTTTCTTTCTTCTTCAAGGCTTCAATAACCCGGTCGATGGCGGCGTTGCGGTCTTTCTCGTTCATCTTCGCCAAAGTCTGCAGAGAGTCTTGCAGCTGCACGGCATCGGTGAACGGCACCAGCTCGTCGAGCACCTTCGACCGTTTGGAAAGGAGTTCGTAGTCTTCGCGCTCCTTGTCGAGCAAACCTATAGCCTCGCCATAGCAGCGTTGCGCGTCGTTGTATTTCTCCTTGACCCAGTATAGATCGCCGAGTTTCAAGAGCAGCACGCCCTTTTCAATACCGCTCCGCGTGGCTTTGCTGTTGCCTCGCTCGTAATTGGCGATGGCCTGCATGGTGTCGCGTTGGGCCAGATAGATGTTGCCGATGGCGTAATAGACCTGGTCGAGATATTCCTTGTTTTTGTCGGAGCGGGCCATGCGCTTGAGCTTCGTAATCATTTTCCCGGCCTGCCCGCCAGCCATCACCTCTGTTTGTGCGATGCGGGCGTTGAACTCCAGTTCGTAGGGGGGATTCTGGCGAATCACCTTTTGAAAAGCCTTGTAGGCTTCTCGCTTATGTCCCAATTCCGCTTCCAGCTGCCCTAAAAGGAAGTATTCACGCGCCTTCTGCTTCTTGCGCATTTCGTGCTTGATGACCTTCTTCAGATAGGGTATGGCCTTGTCGTATTCTTTGGTGTGGATATAGTAGTCGGCGTAGGTGTAGTCCCATTCCTTCTGCGCGCGCCAGTGGATGGAGTCGCGTTGCATATTCCGAATCACGTCTTCGGCATCATAGAGGAAATCGTTTTCTATGTAGCTCTTGGCCAGCCATGCTCTGGCGCGTCCGTAGATGGCCGGTTGTGTTTCGTAGAGCCGAGCCATATAGTTGAAAGTAGAGGCGGCGGCATCGAAATCGCCCTGATGAAACTGGGAACGCCCCATGAGCATCCACGCTTTCCAGAGAAACGGGTTGTACTCCTTCCGCCCCAGCCATTCGATGTCGCGCTCGGTTTTGCGGCGACGCTTGTTCCATACGGGACGACGCTTAATACTGTGCAATTTGATGGCCTTCTCTGCCTTTTCAATGGCTTTGTCAAAGTTGGCCTTACCCAAATCCTTGCTGTTCTTGTTGGCTACGGTGTATAGCGGGATAATTTCGGTGTAGTTGTCTTTGTTGCCGTTTTCCTTTTCAAGTGAGCCGTCAATATAGGCAACATTCCCATTATAATATACGTTGTATCGAGTATTAAACGCTTGCCACCATCGAGATTTGGCAGTGTTCTTCTCGGTGGAACATCCGATGATGACCAGCGAGAGGCATGCCATGACCGGAAAAGCGATATGGGGTTTAATGTTCAACGCTTATATAACCGTTTTTTGATGGTTTTATTGCCCTGAGGCCGACGGCAGGATAGACGGACTTATTGAGCCAGTTCTATGTATTCATCCTTGATTCCATCGGGCATATTGATGCCGCGCAGGATGAGGCTCCTGTTCCACGCTTTCACCTCGTCGGGCTTCAAGGTCTCGAGCACATCTGCAAACTCTTGGGTCTCGTCGTCGGTGTAGGCATCCGATTGCCGACCCTTGTAGGCGTCTAATTCCTCGTCGTCAAAATATTCCACAGGTTTTGTGGCTGCCTTCATCATGCAGACCTGCTCACATCCGGCGGTGGGGTCTGCACAGGTGGCGCAGTTGCTTTCCGGGGCGATGACCACGGGTTCGTCGCCGTGTCGCTTATGAGAGATATATCCCAACAGGGCCGTGAAGACGGCCAGGGCGACGAGTGATAATACGAGATATAGCATAATGATATGAGAATTTTGTCCTGAATGTTGATGTTCGGGGAACCTTGACAGACACGGCTTCCGCCCTCGAGGACGGGTGCTTGGACAGGACAGGTGATACGGAATGAGGTTTGACGGGCGCCTTACAAGGACTCAATCTTGAATCCGGCCAGCTTCAGGTCGTTCCAAAAACGGGGATACGACTTGGAAACCACTTTCGGGTTGTTGATGCACAGACCGGGATATTTGATGGCCAAAGGCGCAAAAGCCATTGCCATGCGATGGTCTTCGTAGGTGTCGATGGGCTCGAAAGTGGGCTCGCATCGGTCGTTGTCCCAAATGAGTTCCGAATCGTTTTTGCTGCGAATGAGATACCCCAGTTTGCACAGTTCTTTCTTCAGGGCCTCAATGCGGTCTGTCTCTTTGATCTTCAGACTGCCTAACCCCTTGAAATGGAAAGGAATGTCGAGGGCACAACAGGTGGCGACAACGGTCTGCGCCAGGTCGGGACAGTTCATGAAATCGAAGTCCAGTCGCTGCACACGGTTCAAACGATGTGAGAGGGTGACGGTCGTGGGCTGTACACCTTCGGCATCAGCAAAAGTAGTCTTAATGCCTAAGAGTGAGAAAATATATTTCACGGCCGAGTCTCCCTGCTTTGAGCCGTCGCCCAATCCGTTGAGCCTGATGCAGGCCGTCGGGTCGTCGTTGAGGGCGAGAAGCTCGTACCAATAGCTTGCCGAGGTCCAGTCGTTCTCAATGACAAAAGGCATCGACGTGTAGTTCTGGGGGCGCACGGTGATAACGTCTCCCCCTGTCCAGTCGGCATCGGCTCCAAAGCGTTTCATCATATAAAGCGTCAGGTCGATGTATGGGCGCGACACGATTTCGCCAACGAGGTGGAGCTCCAGTCCGACCTGCAGCACCGGACCAATCATGAGCAGCGCAGAGATGTATTGGGAGCTGACGTCTCCGGAGATGTCCAGGCGCCCACCGGGCAGTGGTTTGCCATTGATGCGTAGGGGAGGGTAGCCCGGCTCTGCTTCGTAGCTGATGTCTGCCCCCAACTTGTTCAGGGCGTCCACCAGTACACCGATGGGGCGTTGCTTCATGCGCTTGGTACCCGTGAGGATGTGTTCACCCTGAGTTACGGCAAGATAGGCCGTCATAAATCTCATGGCGGTGCCGGAGGCTTTGATGTCTATGATGTCCGGTTTCAGATTCAAGGCATTGATTACCACCTTGGTATCATCGCAACACGAGAGATTGATGGGACTGCTTGTCCCTCCGGCCAGGGCATTGATGATGAGCGCCCGGTTGCTGATGCTCTTGGAGGCCGGCAGGGTGATGGTTGCGTTGAGTGTGGGAGAGGGAGTTAGCCTGTATGTCGTTTTATTCATTTAGTGTTTGTATTGATGTATGAGTTGTTCTCTGATGATTCTTGGCCTGATAATTGGCCCTTCTTCAGACTCGCTGCCTGCTCTGGTCCGCTTGTTCACCTTGTTGAGCTTCGGGCCGGGAATGAGCGGACTATAGTACAGCACGTTGCGGATGCGAGCTTTCTGGTCCGGAGAAATCTTGTAACCCAGTGTGATGGCATAGTCCATGATGTTGGCACTGTAGAATTCGGATGCGTCGCAGGAATACCGTTTCAAAACGTCCCAGGGGTCTTGCTGCTCGATGGGGGTGGAAATGTAGTAGCTGGCGAGATACCCATTATATTCTGCCCGGTTATAGGAAGGCGTGTCTTCGCAATAGTCGGTGTCTGCGCACGAGTCAACGGCATTGAAGATTTCAGCCTCCTGAGTTGTGGCCATGTCTTCCGTGAAGATATGAAACAGACCGAGATAGTGTCCCAGTTCGTGGGCGAGAGTCACCACAATGTCTGAGGCGACAAGATATTTGGCCTGGTGATCGCTGGCGGTGTAGCGGTCGGACTGGTAATATCCGCCCTGATCGGACTGACCCGCATAAATGCTGTTGATGGATGAACAGAGAGGGAATCCCAGTCGGGACTTGCTGATGTATTGGGCCTCCATAGCCTCAAGGCCTTTCAGCTGGTTACTCCCTTTGGTTGTGAAAGGCATGTGTGAAATCCCCAACACTTCGCCGTCGGCCCTGTCTTTAAAATGATATAGCATCACATTGATGTATTCATTGGGGTCCCATATGTATTTGGTGTTGTCGGAGGAAGACATAAACTGCTCCTCGTCAATGGGATAGTCGCCCGTGTAATGCACATATTCCACGCCTGGCGTAGAAAGATTTTGTCCGCTCTCGTCCTTTTTTGCCAAGACAAATTCAAGGTGGGTGTTGGCACTCTCACCATAAATTCCTCCGCGGTAAATCTGGTTGACATACTGCAGGATGTTCTTCAGACGCATAGCCTTGATATATTGGCTGGCATCGTTTTTGTCTTGATAGAGCACATGGAAAATGACAGGCAGCTGGTATACGTATGTGCTGTCTATGGTGAGCGTAGTATCATCCCCGTCTTGGCTGTCCGAAGTTGTTTGCTTCGGAGTTGTCAAGCCATCGTCGCCTCCGCACGCCATCAGCATGACGGAGATGAGCATGAATGCCACTATGGAGTATTTTTTCATTCCACTGTTTTTCTTTGAACGTGATGTGTCTCTTATCCATTCTGCTGTTCCTACTTCTTGTCCATCCTGTCAAAGGAGAGTAGATCGTTCGCAAAGAGGAGTTTATGGCTCGGGCCACATTTCACGTCTTTTTTTTATAATTTGTATTGATAAGCTATCTGCAAATTTACGAATTTAATGGCTAATAGCTTCACGAATTCCTTATATAATATCATTAATAACCATAACAAAGCAAAAAACCGCCAGAAAATTTGGTAATATCGTCCGGAATATCTAACTTTGCACTCGCAAGTTCGGGATTTGGCGCAGTTGGTAGCGCACACGTCTGGGGGGCGCGAGGTCGCTGGTTCGAGTCCAGTAATCCCGACTTAATAAAAAAAAGGGCTGTATCCTGCTGGATATCAGCCTTTTTTCTTGTTTTTAAGGCTCTTAATTCGAGGCCAAATAGGGTGAATTTGGGCCTAATAAGGAACAAGGTGGCACATAAATCTGCAAATTTTCAGCAAATCTTTGGCTCATTAGAAACATTCTCCAATCTTTTTCCTACTGAGCCTGATCTTTGCCAAGAATACCATCAAGGATGCAGCCAGGCTCTCCATGGCACGGTGGTACAACAAAGTGGAAGAAGCAGGCTTCCATTCATTTAATGTCATTGCTGCCACTTTCTACGAGCATTATGATGAGATTTTGAACTAATATGATAAAAGTGTGCTTAAAAAGTCCCATTCCCCATTTATCTATTGGGGGTATGGGACTTTACAAATTCTTGAATGAATACCTTCCTTCTTTCTGTGCTCATACCCTTGTGCAGGTTCAGTTTTATTTTTATATCTGCATTAAGCGATTCAATACCGTTGTTGGTGTTTGGTATCTCCAATTCTGGATAATCATACCACGTCCATAACCATGGCATATTCCTTTTTAGACTCAAAAATGCACTGTGCAAAGACTTATGAGTATAGTGAGATTTGCCATCTTCTGTTGTTGTGCTTCCCTTGAGAAAAGCCTCCCATTTTAGTGTTCCATTCTTTTAGAGCCCCAATGAAGGATTCTTTGTCCGTATGGCATAATATTTTGTCATATAAGCCCATTTTTTATTTGAGTCTCGCCAGGCAATAAATATGGCTCTGCAAAAAAATATCCGGCAAGCTTCTTGTGTTCTTTGCCGGATATTGTGGTTATGGTTAGTATAAAGTATAGCGATTTATGGCTCTATAAACCTCACGTTTATGGACGTTGATGTAGAATCGGACGCACCGTTCGATAGTGTTCCGTATAGCATCAGATTCATAGTTCGCATACCTGTTTTGGGGATCGACATAGCATCAGCACAATTTAATATGTCGGAGTCGGTGATTTGCATGGCTCTGACTTTTTCCGATTCCTGCACACTTTTGTCTGGAATGTCCACTGTAAGCTCGTTCATCGTGTTCGACATGACCAGTCTGTATGTGGAATTCAGTTCTATCCAACGCAGATTGATGACAGTCGTGTCGGCGGCTATGGTACCAACTAGTATGTCGTATTTGGGCGATTCTACAAACATCTTTGTAGGAAGCGGCTCTGCCGGATCGTCACTTTCGCAAGCACTAAACGTGAAAGCTGCTACAAAGGATATAAGCATTGTTAGATATAAAAATTTATTTTTCATTGTCTTGTCTTTTTAGATAAATCAATCAGCTTCAATCATTATAAGCCGCATATTGTGCAAATCGGCTATAATCTTGTAGGTTCCACTTGAGGTAGGAGTGAATTTGTTATCGCCTGACACGGCTTCGGTTGCGAAAGTAGCTTCACTCCTTATGCCGCAATTCAGCCATGTGTTGTACGGGTCGGAACCTGTTTCGCTGTCTCGGCGTAAGAATTCGTAATTCCATTGTCCCGAACGGGTAATCAGTTTGAATTCAAGACCTGCTGTAATGCCGGTTGTACAACTCCAATATTCAGGATGATGCTTCAGGTCTTCCTGCTTGAAAGCACAGACTTTGCTACCTGCATCCCATCCGGCTTTCGTTGCATCGCCTACTGCCCACATGCCATCTTCAGGTAAGTCGTAAACCTGTTTACAGATAAATGTTTGGAGACTGAGGCAAACTACCAATTCATAAGTGCCTGTTTCCGAAATCTCTATTTCGCCGGCGCCTTCTTCACTGAACTGCAACTTGCCATCACCGTTCGGCACATAGGCAGGCCACATACCGTTTTCTTTGTCGGTGGCAAAGCGTATTTTCGCGCCTTGTGGTAGCTTACCCGACCAATGATAGTAGAGCGAATCGTTGTCTATAATCTTCATCTCGGTTGCATTAATGTTGCCGTTTTCCGTCTGCACGAGATAAAGAGAAGGGATCTTCTCAATTTTAATCGTGTAGTCTTTTAAGTTGAGTGTGATATTGTAGTATGCGTTTTCGGTAATGGTGAACGGTGTTCCCTCTCCATTTTCCGAATATTCTACGTGGTCGTTATCTGAACCACGCATATAAGCAGGCGCACCTGTCTCTGTTGTAGAGAACCATATTTCGCCCTTTGTCAGTCTGCCGTACCACTTATATATGCTTATGTCGCTCGTGCTGTTCAACTTCACATATTGATTGGTGCCGTCGTCTTGCGGCAATACCATGAAAACAGTCTCACGAGCATCATAACCTACCACGGATATGGTGTCATACGATATCTCCGGCATATAATATTTTTCAGAGTCGTTGATGTTGGCAATGAGCTCAGCTACAATATTAGTCTTTACTCCTGTAGTTACACCCCACTCGTAAAGTAGGTTGTTGAGTTCCTCGTGAGTATATTCTACGGTGTTATTAGTAAGCTCTTTTGTGCTTTCTATCACATCGTCCGGGAAGTCGGAGCGATATAATCTCATGGAATATGATATGTCTCCGTTACCTCTTACTGCCGCATTATTCCAGTTAAAGGTGACGGCAGTCTGCTGCTTATATGCTTTTTGCAACTCGATGTCGGTGACTGACGCCGTCAGTTGCATTTGATCTTCGGGTGTGTCCAGCGTAAAATATTTCGGATCTTCGTTGCAACTTGTTGTCAACCCAACGGCCGTGACAAGCATTCCTAAGTATCTTATTATATTTGTTTTCATAACCTTTCTATTTTAAAGTTTATTGCCAGAATGGAGATTGTACAAGATTGGGATTCTTTTCTATCTCATCAACAAAAATAGGGAACCAATAATAAGCCCGTTTCCATACACGAGTTTGGAATACAGTGCGCTTATAAAAGTCTTCTTTGGTAGTGGCCGTATAATCCATTCCATAGTCGTCGCCGGTCATTTCAGGCAGATCCTCGGCTATTTTCCAGCGCCGGATGTCGTCCCATCGCAGACCTTCACAGCAGAGCTCTACACGGCGTTCCATGCGAACCAAGTTGCGAATGGTGCTTTGGTCATCGTCTACGTGAATGTAAGTCTCGTCGCTGATATCCACATTCTTTGTAGTGTACTGTCGTACTCCTGCACGTTCACGCACCCTATTTAAATATTCGAGTGCCGTTTGTCGCGCTTCGGTGGTGTTATATGCTTCGTTTACAGCTTCGGCATAAGCTAAGTAGGCACCGCCCAGTCGGTAGCACCATAACGGACGCTCTGTAAACCATGTCCCTGTTCTCGGATTATCGTTCGGATAGATCTTTTTTCTTACCAAATAACCGTTTTGAGGAGCGTCGTGTGTTCCGCCGTTATCGGCATGATGAAGTAAGAAGTCGAACTTCCTTCCATCGAGAGCATACCACGAACCGTTGTAACTCACGGTGGTGTAGAAGCGTGGTTCGCGATTACAATACATGTTATAAGTGCCAGCATCGGTAACTTCGCCGGCCACACCTGTACCTTGGTCCCACTTTGTATTGCGGATTTCCTTTTCTGTTGAGAAGCCTTCCTCTACGTATTTGCTTCTGGGATTGGTGATAGGCAGCCCGTTTTTCATGAAGAAAGCGTCTACAAGTCCTTGATAAACGCCCAGGCCTCCACCGCCGCCATTGCCCAGTGGTATTGCCTTAGTTGTATAGTACTTGTAGTTGTCGTCTACACTGTGGTGGCTGGTATATGGGAAAAGGATTTCTTTATTTCCTGCAGTCCACTTTACAAAGAACATATTGCTGACCGAGCTGAACGGATCAATAGAGCCGTCTTCATTATATTCTACGTATAATTTGCAGCCTGCTTTCTCCGCTTCATTTATTAAGAGCTTCAAAGCATTGGCGGCACGAATCCATTTATTCTGATCGTAGGTTTGCGGGAACAGATAAGTGCCGTCTTTATTGGTGTAGTTCTTATACCAATCATTACCGTTTACCAACGGACTTGCGTTGAAGAGCAGCATGCTAGCACGCTCGGAGAGGCACATAAGTTTATCTATGCGTCCGAATTTTTCAGGTTGCGAGTAACGTGCTGGAAGTGCTTCGGCAGCTTCGAGCATGGTCCTGTCACAGTAATTTACAATAGAGTCCCAGGGTGAACGCGGCACCATCAGGTCTTCAAGATTAAAATCAGAAGGTGTGATATAGTCGGGCTTGAACGGAATAGGACCATAAGTCTTGGCCAGATTCCACCAATAATAGGCCGTGAGGAACTTAATCTCTTGCTTAATATTGTCCACTTCGCTCTGCGGAAGGTCTTCGGCAGGGAGCGCATGAATGTTTTGTCTAAGTAAATATGCCTCGCGTATATAGCGTGGAAACATGTGCCAGAAGTTGCCGTCCCATGATGTATTGGGCGTCCATTGTCCGAAAATTTTTGTAATGTTAGGCCAGTCCCATTGCTGCCATCTTCGAGAAGGGGTAATATCATCTGCAAATATTTCCCATCCTGCAGAATTTAAGTATCCTTTAGAAGGGTTGACAATGCCACTATAACAGTAGGCTAAAACATCCTCAACGTATGTCTTGTTGTTGTAAACCATATCCATGGTGAGCTCGGTGTCCGGCTCTTTGTCCAAAAAGTCACAACAAGTGAGCAGTGCGGCTATTAATACAGTAAGACTGCCGATAAATATTTTATTTAATGTTTTCATATATTTTTTTCAGTTAGAAGTTTACATCTACACCCATTAATATGGTTTTCATTTGGGGATATTTCAATCCGTCGGCGGATGAAAGTTCTGGATCCCACAACTTGAATTTAGAAATATAGAATAGGTTGTTACCGCTTACGTAGAAACGTATGCGTTTGGTTCCAATCTTCTCTGTAAGAGCTTTGGGCAGACTGTAACCTATTTCGATGATTTTGCAGCGTAAGAAGCTCATGTTTTTCTTCCACCATGTTGATGAACGGTAATTCTGTTTGTTCTGTCCGTATGACAAGCGAGGCCAGAAAACATCTTGTGAGGGATTGTCTTCCGTCCAGCGGTCCTCGTAGTTCGTGTATACATTGCCTTGCAATCCGAGACCGCTACCCGGAATAAAGTAGGTGGATCCGCCGATGACGCGATAAGTATCGCCGACGCCTTGGAAGAAAGTGTTGAAGTCGAAGTTCTTATAAGTAACGCTTATTCCTCCTCCATATATAAGTCTTGGATCTGTAGTTCCACCGATATATCCTTCATCTGCATCGGTAATAACGCCATCGCCGTTCATGTCTTTGTATTTGATATCGCCTGGATATAATTTTGTCGCGCCTACATCCTGCTTGGGTATGCCGAATTTAAGCTCTCCGTTCTCGTCGAAATCTTCTTCGGTGAACAAGCGTTCTGCCTGCAGCCCCCAAAGTGTATTCATGGAGCGACCTGTCTGCGAACGATAAGCCGTTTGCTTACGGCCTATGCTTTCGTCTATTTCGTCTATGCGGTTCTTGGCATAAGATATGGTAGAGCGGAAGCCGATAGCCCAGTCGTCGTTGACGCGCTTGTTATATTTGAGCGATGCGTCAAAGCCTTTATTGGTGACTTTGCCGTAATTAGCCCATGGCGTAGATATAAATCCGGTTTGTGTAGGAATTGTACTACGCTGCATGAAGATGTTGGAACGTTTCTCGTTGAAGTAATCTACCTGCAAGTCGAGTGCATTCCAGAGTCCCAACTCTATACCAATGTTAGCCTTCCATGCCGTTTCCCAAGTCAGGTTGGTAACGCCCGGATCACCTTCTGTTATGCCTGTTCGACCTATTTGCCAACTGTCGCCCCAATCGTAACCGCCTTGCCCGGTGTATACGGTCGTGATATAGGCAAATCTCCGACCGCCGATGTTGTCGTTACCTACTTTACCGTAGCTACCACGTATTTTGATTTTATTGAAGGTCTTACGGGCAGATTCCATGAAATGTTCTTCGGATATGAGCCATCCTAATGATACGGAGGGGAAGAAACCGAAGCGTTTGCCTTTGATAAAGTTTTCAGATCCGTTGTAGCCAAAGTTGAACTCGCCAATGTATCGGTCATCGTACACGTAAGAAAGTCTGCCGGCTATGCCTTGTTTGCGGAAAGGTTGTACGCTGCCATTGTCGTGACTCTGCATATTGTATAGGAAAAGTGCGTCTACGGCATGCTTTCCAAAGTTGTGACTGTATGAGAGATTGGCCTCGAAATATGTATTCTTGTTGCCGTAGTTTCCGCCGCTGCTGAATCCGAGAGACTCGCTTCCGTAGCTTAATACATTAGCGTGTAATTTGCCTTCGGCATCACGTTTTACGTTGCTGTCCCAGCTATAATAGGTGGGAGAGAAGTCTCTTGCACGGTTGCTTTCGTTGTAAGAGTCGAATGAGAAGGTGAGTTTGGCTTTCAGACCTGGAGTTATCATCTTCAGGTCTTGCTCTAAGGCAACCAGTGATTGCAGTTGTGTGTGGATGTTAACTTGGTAACCTGTTTGGGTAGCTTCGGCCCAAGGGTTGACACGATTGGCTATCAAGGGAATTTTTCCGTCGGAAAAACGAGCGGGCTGGGCTACTGGACTGGTGGTGAATGCATCGGAGAACATTTGGTCGATACTGACGTTTGGTCCACGTCTATTCTGCATATATCCGCCAATATTCACACGGAAAGTAGTTGTCTTGGTGATGTCTAAGTCTACGTTTGTGCGAACATTATATCTGTTGAGCTTGATACCCGTGTCGTAGGGCAGCGATTTATCGGTCTCCACAATGCCTTGTTCGTTGTAGAACGCTGCTACCAGAGAGTAGCGTAGAAAGTTACTACCGCCGCTGACATCCAGACTGGCATGGGTAGAATATGCATAGTCGCGCGTAACATTGTCAAGCCAGTCTTCATTCGGATACAAATCCAGGTCGTAGTGGCTGCGTGTGCGGTCTATCTGCTGCTCGTTGTAGAGGGCGCGTTCACCATTATCGGCCGCAATCGTATTTAATAACTGCATATAGTCGGCGCCGTCAATAAACTTAGGTAGTTTGGTGGGTTGCTCTATAGAGTGTTCAACGCGTACGTCTATTTGTGGAGCGCCGATGTGTCCGCGTTTAGTGTTAATGATAATTACGCCATTGGCTCCGCGTACTCCGTACATGGCGCTGGCTGAAGCATCTTTCAGAACGGAGAAAGACTCGATTTCTTCTGGGTCAATATTATTTAAATCGCGCTCAATACCGTCAACAAGTACTAATGGGGAGGTGGCTCCGGAGAAAGTGGCAATGCCTCGAATCCAGAAGTTGGAATTATCATAACCAGGCTCACCCGATCGGCGTACAGCAATTACTCCTGCGACCTGTCCTGCCAGGTTGTTCGAAAGCGAACGGGTAGAGCCGACTTTCAGGTTGTTTGGACTTAGATTTTCGATGGCTCCAACTATCGAAACTTTTTTCTGAGTGCCGTAGCCGGTAACTACTACTTCTTCGAGGTCAGACACGTCGGGCTTCATCTGTATGACGTAGTCGTTAGTTGCTCCTACCACAAGCCGCTGAGTCTTGTAGCCAAGACTTGATAACTCGATTTGTGTTTTCTCATTAGGTACATCCAGACTGAAATGTCCGTCGATGTCAGTAATGACACCTTTTGTGGCATCTTGGCCGACAATTTTGATGACAGTGCCGATCATGGGATCTTTGTTCTCGTCGTATACCGTACCGCTGATGTGTCGGGTTTGGGCAAATAAACTTGCGCTTGTTCCCATTAGGACGAGAAATAATAAATACTTGAATTTATTCATAGATAATAAATTTAAGAAATATCATGGATTTGAATACTGCGCATTCTTCCATAATATCACGTCGTTATTAGTTGTAGTTGGTTCATTTAGTGTTTTTAGAGCAAAATGTGTTTTGCTTCTGCATGTACATGGTATGTTCTCTTATATGTCATTTTTGTGATAAAATGTTTTTGTGTTTTGTAAAAATGATAATAAAATTATCTATGTTTTTACGTTTAGTTTCATTATGTTAGTTGATAAATGTGTGACAAAGATACTAAAAAACATAACAAAACGGAAACTAACGTGCCTTTTTTTATTTTTTGACGTTTTTTAGCATTGTAGAGTCCATCGAGCAATCGCAAATTTATGGAAAGTTGGTGAATAATCAGCCTTTAGGCGTCCCAAAGTTTAATTTTTCTCTTGGTTAGGATTGTACCAAATGTGATGGTTTGCCTTTTTCCTACTGAGCCGATGTTTTGGCTCAGTAGGAAAAAGGTCGGGAGATTTTGCTGTGTTATTGAGATTAACCATATTGAACATGGCGTTCCTATTTCGAACTCAGACTTTGAAGATTTAAGAAGGTCAATTATATTGACAAACAACCCTCTGATTTTCGCTTATTAAAAAACAAGTTTGCCTTTGTTTGAAATACGTAAAATATGCGATATTTTGTAAATAGCTGACAGTTAGGGCTTTTTGGGAAACGGCCTTTTCCCTCCTATTTTGCCGCCTCCGATTGAGTATCTAACGGCATGATGAGAAAGCCCCAACCGAATTGCGGTTAGGGCTTTCCCGTATGGCCGATAAGGCCTAACCATGTGATGAGAGGATACCAACCGCGGCAACCTTACGCATTTTGGGAACGCTCGACCCGATGATGACGCGAAAAGGTAGTCCTTTTTTCTCCGGATGTCTCGAAAATAATGCTCAAAAAATGGTAATTATATTTTACCCTTTTAGAAAGGATGCTTATTCTAATCCGGATGAGCAGACCACTTCATCGGATTCAAGAAGTGTCCGGGCGCAGTAGGAGCTTACACGCACGAACTTTATTTCCTACATCACATCTCCATATTTTCAATCACGTTTGTGGTTGTGTGGGTACCACAGTCGTAGGGACGTACGATATTCCCCCGGTAAATACCTACTGAGCCAAAAATCGCTTTAGAAAACAAACAATAATAAACCCCTCCGAAGAGGGGTTATAGGTCATTCGACCTTCGGCATATAGCCTTATTGCGGTAAGATGTAGAATTTCTTACGTTGGCAAATATATGATTTTTTATTGCAAGTTCCAAACATTTTCCATAAATTTACAAAAATATTAATAATTTGCTGGTTATGGGAAAAAGAATTTTAGGACTTGATACGGGTACCAATAGTTTAGGATGGGCTGTTGTAGACCGGGATGAGGACAACAACTATGAACTGAAAAGATGGGGCGACCTCATTTTTCAAGAAGGCGTGAAGGTGGAAAAAGGCATAGAATCTTCAAAGGCTGCCGACCGCACCTCGCACAGATCATTGCGTAAACAATATTTTAGACGTAGGTTAAGAAAAATCAATGTTCTCAGAGTGCTTGTAAAAAATAACCTTTGTCCCTTTCTCAGTGACGAGCAGTTGCATGAATGGCATGTCCACAAAATATATCCCACCTCAGACGAATTTATGCTCTGGCAGCGCACCAATGACAATGAGGAGAAAAATCCTTACTATTACCGCCATTTGTGCCTACATGAGAAGTTAGATTTGAATGATGTGGAGGAACGATATATCCTTGGGCGTGCTCTATACCATCTTGCTCAGCGAAGGGGTTTCCTCAGCAATCGTTTGGATACCAGTTCGGATCAGAGTGATGACGGCGCTGTTAAAACCGGCATAACGGAACTAAGCAAGGAAATGGAATCTTGCGGATGCGAATATCTCGGCGACTATTTCTACAAGATTTATAGTGACCCCTCTAACCATGAGCGTATCCGCAGCCGCTACACTGACCGTGAGCAGCACTATAAGAAAGAGTTTTATGCCATTTGTGAAAGGCAACAGCTCCCTGAGGACTTGAAGGAGGAACTGGCCAAAGCACTTTATTTCCAACGCCCCTTGAAGTCGCAGCGCCATGGTGTGGGGAAATGTACTTTTGAGCCACGAAAGCCTCGTTGTGCCGATTCACATCCAGACTATGAGGAATTTCGTATGTTGGCATTTGTCAATAATATCAAGATTCAATCCCCATACGACACTGAATTGCGTAACCTCAACAGTGAGGAAAAAGAGAAGATATCCCATCTCTTCTACAGGGTATCCAAGCCAAATTTTGATTTTGAGGATATTGCCAAGTGCCTTGCGGGAAGGAATAATTATCAATGGATAAAGGATGTGGGCGACAGGGCCTACAAGTTTAACTACAGAATGACACAGGGTGTTCCCGGATGTCCAACGACCGCACAGCTCATACATATCTTCGGTGGAGAATGGAAACAATCTTTGGCGGAAACTTACAAACGGGCCGAAAAGAAGAATGGCGTGAAGTCTATTGACGAGATGGTGAATGACGTATGGAATGTGCTGTATTCTTTCTCCTCAAATGATAAGTTGAAAGACTGGAGTATTGCCAATCTGCAACTTGATGAGGAGACCGCCGATAAGTTCTCTAAGATCAAGCTCACCCATAGTTTTGCCGCCCTGAGTCTCAAGGCTATCCGAAAGATACTGCCTTTCCTTCGTATGGGCATGATCTATTCTCATGCAGTGGAATTTGCCAATATCCCTACCATTGTTGGCAGCTATGTGTGGGACGATGAGGAAAAAAGGGAGTTTATCCTGAAGAATGTAATCGTCTATTTAGATGATAAAGACCAGACGACGAGGGACCACTGCATCAAAGGTTTTCTCAATGATAATTTCGACCTGAGGCCGGGTGACGCCGACAAGCTCTATCATCCCTCCATGATAGAAACCTATCAGGATGCAAAAATGAAAAATGGAGTCTACCAATTGGGCTCACCCATGACCAACGCCATTCGCAATCCCATGGCCATGCGTTCCTTGCATGAGATGAGGAAGGTCATCAACGCATTGTTGAAGGAAAAAGTGATAGACCAAAACACAGAGGTACACGTTGAATACGCCCGGGAGCTCAACGATGCCAACAAGCGCAAGGCGATTGCTGATTACAATCGTGAACGTGAAAAGGAAAACAAAAAATATGCTAATGACATCAGAACGTTGTATAAAAAGGAAACAGGCAAGGACATTGAACCCACAAATGAAGAAATATTGAAGTTTCGCCTCTGGAACGAGCAGGAACACAAGTGCCTTTATACCGGGAAGCAGATCGGCATTGCCGATTTTATTGGACCCAATCCTAAATACGACATCGAGCATACCGTGCCGCGCAGTGTCGGTGGCGACAGTACAGAGATGAATCTCACGCTCTGCGAGAGTAAGTTTAACAGGGAGGTCAAGAAGGCTCTGCTTCCCTCGCAGCTTGCCAATCATGAGGACATATTGCTCAGGATAGAGCCTTGGAAAAAGAAATCCATTGCTTTGTCAAAAGATGCTGACAAATGCCGAACACACTCCGGAATGGCTAAGGACATGAAAGATCGCATCATAGAGAAGCGGCATTTGCTTCGGATGAAACGCGATTACTGGAAAGGCAAATACGAGCGGTTTACCATGACTGAGGTACCCGAAGGTTTCAGCCGTCGTCAGGGAGGTGGTATTGGCCTTGTTTCTAAGTATGCGGCCTTGTATCTGAAATCACTATTCCATGACCCCAAAGATAGGCACAAGAGCCATGTGTTTTCCGTCAAGGGTACCACCACTGCGGAGTTTCGCAAAATGTGGGGCTTACAGGAAGCCTACGAAAAGAAGTCGCGCGACAACCATGTCCATCATTGCATTGACGCTATCACTATCGCCTGCATTGGCAAGCATGAATACGACGAGATGGCAAAGTACTATCATGATGAGGAACTTTTCGATGATGGCCGAGGCCGCAAGCCACAGTTCAAGAAGCCATGGCCTACATTTACTCAGGATGTGCTGAATTTGGAGAAAGAACTTCTCGTCGTTCATTCCACAAAGGACAACATGCCCAAGAAGTCGAAAAAATATGTACGGACTACGAGAGGCAAGTTCCTTGCCAAAGGTGATTCGGCAAGAGGAAGCCTGCACAACGACACCTATTACGGTGCAATTGAAAGAGATGGCGAGATTAAATATGTGGTACGCCGTCCGATTGATTCTTTCGAGAAAGAGAGCGACTTCAATGCTATCGTCGATGATACCGTAAGGAATATCATCATGGAAGCTGTTCAGGGAAAAGACTTCAAGCAGGCTATCAAAGAACCAATATACATGAATAAGGAAAAAGGAATCCTTATCAAGAAGGTTCGGTGCTTCGCACCTACAGTAAAGAGACCTTTGCATATTCGTCGGATGCGTGATTTGTCACGCAAAAGCTACAAACAACAGTTCCATGTGACCAATGATAAAAACTATTGTATGGCCCTCTATGAGGGAGAGGTCAGAGGAAGGATTAAAAGAGACTTCGAATTTGTCAACATGCTCGATGCCGCAGCCTATTTCAAGAAAAGCAATGACAGGGAAGCGTTCCCTACAATTGTGCCTCGAAAGAATAAAGACGGGTTCGCGCTAAAATCAATCTTGAAGATAGGAACGATGGTTCTCCTTTATGAGCACACCCCTTCTGAAATCAATTTCGATGATAGCAGGGATGTTGCCAAGAGGCTCTATAAGGTCACAGGACTTTCTATTCTGCCGACGGCCTCCAAAAATTACGGTAGGATATATCTTCGTTATCATCAGGAGGCCAGACAGGCTAAGGACATCAAGACTATCAATGGAGCATTCAAACAAAATGATCCTATCAGACCGGCTGCAATGCTTTTGAACACCCAGTTCAACGCTTTAGTAGAGGGTGTTGATTTTAGAATCAATGTTTTAGGAGAAATAGAACTTCTGAATAAATAGATTATGTTAAAACGAAGCCTTGTATTTACATCTCCTGCCGTTCTTTCATTGAAGAATGAGCAGGTGGTCATTTCCGTGAAGGAAATGCCTACTGAAAAAGTGACGGTTCCGATTGAAGACGTTGGCTTCGTCATGATTGACAATCAGCAAGTATCGGTCACCATACCCCTACTCAACAAACTTACAGCCAACAATGTAACTGTAGTGATATGTAATTCGAAAGGAATGCCTACCAGCCTGCTGACCAATCTTGATTCAAATAATCTTCAGGGTGAGATTCTGCAAAACCAAATGGATATGACAGAACCAATGAAAAAAAACTTATGGAAGCAGATTGTTGAAAAGAAGATCAAGAACCAGGCCCTGCTGCTGAGTAAGCTTGGAATGTCGAGCGACAAACTCAAATCCTATAGCCATCATATCAAGTCGGGCGATGCGGATAACCGAGAGGGATTGGCTGCAAGAGTGTATTTTCACGAGCTGTTTGGCGGGGATTTTATTCGAGACAGGAACATCCCTGGCGTGAATGCCTTGCTCAATTACGGATACACTGTTTTACGGGCTGCCACTGCCAGGGCAATAGTAACATCCGGTCTTTTCCCTGGCATAGGAGTATTTCATCATAATAGAAGCAATGCTTTTCCTTTGGCTGACGATCTGATGGAGCCGTATAGGCCATTCGTTGATGAAATCGTTTACCGATTATTCGTCAACCAGGAATTCCAACTGAATAAAGGTATCAAGCAATCCTTGATCAATGTGTTGTATTGTGACACCCAATTCCCTAAAGCAAAGAGACCCCTTGAAGTCGCTTTGTCAATGACAACGGCCTCTTTAGTAAAATGCATTTCAAAAGAAGTGAAGACATTAAACTTACCATCTTTGCCTTGAGCTACGAACGATTAAACTCTTACCATATTATGTGGCTGTTTGTAATGTTTGACTTGCCTACTGTTACCAAGAAAGACAAGCGTATATCGGCTATGTTCCGCAAGAACTTAGAGAAAGATGGCTTTGTGATGCATCAATTTAGTGTGTATGCAAGATATTGCGGATCCTTGGAAAGTTCACAGGTTCATATTAAACGGATAAAATCGTTAATGCCAGACCGTGGGTATGTCAGTATCTTGACCATTACCGATAAGCAATACTCTAACATCATTAATATTTGGGGAGGTTCGCAAGAGAAAAAAGCTCACATGCCTGTTCAACTTGAATTTTTTTAGTAATTTTGTAAACAGAATCATCATTTCGCAGTATTTTTTCTATGATATAGATTACTAAAATAATGATAATCAGTCAATTAAATGATATACGTTGCGGTTTGATGTAGAAGAAAGATATTAAACAACGAAGGGCGATTGGATCGAGTTCTTCGATAGGTTGCGGTTTGATGTAGAAGAAAGATATTAAACAACCGTGAAAGACTATCAAAGACCATCGGAATGTTGCGGTTTGATGTAGAAGAAAGATATTAAACAACTCTGATTCTTTAGAAGCAGAGCTAACAAGAGTTGCGGTTTGATGTAGAAGAAAGATATTAAACAACTCTGTAGCTGCATTAGTGTAGCGAGTATTGTTGCGGTTTGATGTAGAAGAAAGATATTAAACAACGAATGGAGGATACCAAGTATGACCCCGAGGTTGCGGTTTGATGTAGAAGAAAGATATTAAACAACTATGCCTTTTCTATTCCAATTAGGTTAGTAGTTGCGGTTTGATGTAGAAGAAAGATATTAAACAACGTGGTGAATGTCGTGAACAACGCCGAAAGGTTGCGGTTTGATGTAGAAGAAAGATATTAAACAACCAGAGCAGGCTGTTTACACACTGGTAACAGTTGCGGTTTGATGTAGAAGAAAGATATTAAACAACTGATGACGTGAGAGACCAGCAAGAGACAGGTTGCGGTTTGATGTAGAAGAAAGATATTAAACAACGAATTTTGAAAAAATAATTGCCGACTTTGAGTTGCGGTTTGATGTAGAAGAAAGATATTAAACAACATTACTACTCCATACAACTCATGGAGGTAGTTGCGGTTTGATGTAGAAGAAAGATATTAAACAACTATTAAATTGTCGTCCGTGTCTATCTCTAGTTGCGGTTTGATGTAGAAGAAAGATATTAAACAACCCCGAGACGTATTGGGAGAAGTGCTTCTGGTTGCGGTTTGATGTAGAAGAAAGATATTAAACAACATGTTGTGAATTATTACAAAAACCAACTAAGTTGCGGTTTGATGTAGAAGAAAGATATTAAACAACAGACGGATTCAATGTAGAAGTTGTGTATAGTTGCGGTTTGATGTAGAAGAAAGATATTAAACAACAGAAAGAGTTAGATAATGATTGATGTAACCGTTGCGGTTTGATGTAGAAGAAAGATATTAAACAACAGAAGAACACGTGGGAGGGAAGGAACCTGGTTGCGGTTTGATGTAGAAGAAAGATATTAAACAACTATAAGGTTGGAATTGTCCATTTTTTTCAGGTTGCGGTTTGATGTAGAAGAAAGATATTAAACAACGGAATCTATACGGTCAATGACTGGAGAAAGTTGCGGTTTGATGTAGAAGAAAGATATTAAACAACGAGAGAGCTGTTAAGGCCAAAGAAAAAAGTGTTGCGGTTTGATGTAGAAGAAAGATATTAAACAACAACGGACGAGTAATAGGGTGTCGCAGTACGTTGCGGTTTGATGTAGAAGAAAGATATTAAACAACAGTGGTAAATCACACGGTCGAGCTTACCAAAGTTGCGGTTTGATGTAGAAGAAAGATATTAAACAACAGAAGGTTGTATATTAGTTGGATATAATAGTTGCGGTTTGATGTAGAAGAAAGATATTAAACAACTCACATTTATTTATTATATTTGCTACAAAGTTGCGGTTTGATGTAGAAGAAAGATATTAAACAACCATAATTAAATTTCAATGGGATAATGAAAAGTTGCGGTTTGATGTAGAAGAAAGATATTAAACAACTTGCTTCTTCGCATCCCATTCGTCTTTGTGGTTGCGGTTTGATGTAGAAGAAAGATATTAAACAACACAGAGCCGGCATCCCCTACTCTGGAGGAGTTGCGGTTTGATGTAGAAGAAAGATATTAAACAACCTATACACAGAACCGGTAGACGGGCAGGGGTTGCGGTTTGATGTAGAAGAAAGATATTAAACAACACAAGTCGAATATGCCCGTACCGTTCAAGGGTTGCGGTTTGATGTAGAAGAAAGATATTAAACAACTGATAAATTTAAATCCCCTACAAACGTAGGTTGCGGTTTGATGTAGAAGAAAGATATTTGGGTAAGATTGCCTCAGAAGCAATTTGCTTAGGAATATTTTTTGATTTGGATTAGGCCGTTGGTGGGAATAGATGATATTAATATGATTTTTGCTGCATCCACACCTTTGGTTAATTTCCAATGGTGGATGCAGCAAAAATTGAAGGACGTAGTAATATTTGGCAGACGCACAAACCATACGAACATCGATTGTTTTGCCGGACGCACGGGCCGTATGTCCCTACATTGCGCAAGCAAAATTGTTAATTACGAATTATGAATTGCCAACGCGCAGCCAATTGTGAATTATGAATTGTGAATTTTGAATTATATCTACTCTCCGATGCTCTGTTTGTATTCCAATATCTTGGTTTGCAACTGTGCATAAGCGTCGGTGTATCTGTCGCGACTTTGCTGATACAGTTGCTGGGCGTTGAGTAGGTCGTTCATGGGTACTGTCCCAGCCTGGTAGAAGTCGCGGTTGAGACGCAGGTTTTCCTCGCTTTGCTCAATGCTCTCCTTGGCCAGCTTCAGCTGTTTGTATGCGTCGTCCACGTCGTTCCAGTTTTTCTGCATTCTTATTTTTAGCAGCTGCGAGTTGTCTTCCAATTGCTCCCTGGCATTCTGCTCGGCCAATTTCTTGCGCTTGATGGCATGCGATCCGCCCCACCATTGCGAGATGGGAATGCTGACGGTGGCAAAGATGGCTCCGAAATTATTTTCCATCCTGCCGTCCATCTTGTAATAGTTGTATCCGGCACCGATGCCTATAGAGGGCAAGTTTTTGCCTACTTCCATTTTCCTCTGCAAGGTTGTGGCTTCGACTTTCTTTTGGAGCAGCCTGTATTCGGGCGTTATGGCGACAGCCTCTTCGTGGTTGGCCTTTACTATGGGGTATGGTGGCAGTTGCGATGGATCGGCCGAGGAGATGACATCGATGTCCTGCCCCTCCATGCCTATGTATTGAGCCAGCACCATTTTGGCGAGTTTCAAACCGTTGGCCAACTTCAGTTTGTTGCTTTCTATCTCGTTTTGCTTCAACTTTACAGCCAACAGGTCGTTGCGCATACCCACGCCGGCCTTCACGGCCACGTCGGCGTCTTTCGCATATTTGTCCAACATCTCGCCGACGGCATCCAGTGTTTTCTGTTTCTCCTTGAGCGTTATAATTTGCCAGTAATATTGTTCGGCAGTCAGCGTGACCGTGTTGCTGGTCATCTGTTTCTGTAGGTATCCGGCTTGAACATTGATCTTAGCCAGTTTGTTCCCGTTGATGATGCGACCTCCCGCGAATACGGGTTGTATGGCCGTGACACCAGCCATAATTCCCTTGTCTAATATCCCAAACGAGATTTCTTGTGGAATCAGTGGTGCCAGTTCTGGTGGAATCTTTGACAGGATTGGCTCGGGAATCTTATCCAATAGTTTGAAGTCTTTCTTGAGAATATCGTGATTGGTCTGGAATCCCATGCCCAGTGCACTGATTGTGGGGAAATATTTGGTAAAGGCTTCTTTCTTCTGTTCTTCAGCCTGTTGTATAGCATTGTCTGCAGTGCGGGCCGCCATATTGTATTCCAGGGCCCGCTGCTTCACCTCATCGAGCGAGAGCATCTGTTGGGCCTGGACTTGGAAAGCCGCGAAGAGAGATAATGCGATAATGATATTTCGTTTCATTTTAATATTATTATGATGAATAATCAGATTATTGTCCGGCGGGACCGCCTTGCGTTAGCGTTCGCATGGGTACCCGCCCGACAGGGTCTTATTGGTTCTCGAGCTCCAGGCTCTTTTGGCGCTTACTTGTAGAGCCGCTCATCACCAGCCAGTAGGCTATGGGGAGCATGGTCAGGATGAAGACCATCGTGATAATTGTTCCGAAGAAAATCACGTTACCCATAGGTGCCCACAGTCCGGATCCGCCCAATATCATAGGAATCACACCCATTGAGGCGGCTGCGGAGGTGAGGAAGATGGGGCGCATACGGCGCTTGGCACTCAGGTAGATGGCTTCGTGAGCCGTATGATTCCCCTCGTTGCGTAACTCTTCCGCATAGTCGTACATGATGATGGCGTTTCTCACCAGAATACCCATCAGGGAGATAATGCCCAGGTAGCAGGTCATGGAGAACGCGCCTCCGGGTACCAGCACACCTATTGCCGTACCGAAGAGCACCAGCGACAGCGACACCAGTAGGAGAGCGGCTGTGGAGATGCTGCGGAAATGGGCGAGCATGAGGAAGAAGATAATCACAATACTAATAGAGAGACCGCTTATAATCTGCGGCGTGGTCTCCTTAGACTGCTCGTATTCGCCACCCCAATCCAGCGAGACGCCTTCAGGCATATCCTCCGAACGGAACTGGTCCTGAAGGTCAGATGTGACCTTCATCACATTGACATCGTCAATCACATCGGCCATGACCGTAATGGTGCGACGCCCGTTGCGATGGGCAATTTGGCCGTCTTCCCATTTGGGTTCCACCTTGGCTATCTGCCTCAGGGGCACGGTGCGCATTCCTCCTGCTACGGGGATAGGTTCATCGGCAATATCGTTGAGCGACGCCTCGTCAGCTTTGGTGCCTTTCAGGGTCACTTTGATGCCATCGTCGCCGTCCCATATCGTAGCGACAGGAATACCGCCACTGTTGTATCTGGAGGCCAGAGCGAGTTCTACCATTGCGTTGGTCACGCCGAGTCTACTGGCTTTCTGCTCGTCTAATTTGATATTAGTGGTCAGCTGTGGCTCGGTAACGTCGTTGCGCGACAAGATAAGGTTGCTGTTGTTGCGGAAGGCAGTCGTGATGCTGTCTGCCGTTTTTTTCAGCAAGTCCCAGTCATCGCCCGAAACCCTCAACTCTATGGAGTTACCCTCTGAGCTGTAGCTGAGCTGTTTAAAGCGTACGTAGGCGCCGGGGAAGGCATTGGTGTACTTCATTCTGTAGTCTTCCAACACCTCTTCGGTGGCTTTGTTGTCTTTCGTGTTGACAATAAACTGAGCATAGTTCTTCCCGCCAAACTGCGGTGCATAGGTGGTTTGGAATCGGGGAGAGGCCGTTCCCTTGAACGAGGCTATCGATATCACGCGCTCGTCTTTTCTCAGAACATTCTCCAAGGAATCGGCCAGCTCGGCCGTCTTCTGCAGAGACGTCCCGGTGGGAAGATAGATTTCCACAGCAAACTGGTTACGGTCGGCGGTCGGCATGAGCTTACGAGGCAGAATCGACATGAGCAATCCTCCTCCCACGATGGCTACCACGGCGCAACCCATGATGATGTATGGATGGTCGAAGCAAACGTCAATAATCTTGTCGTAATACTTCTGCATGATATCCAGGAACGATTTTTTCTTCTTTCCATCCTTCTTCTTTTTCACCTCTATTGGCTCCCGGATGAAGTAGAACTGCATAAACGGCACCACCAGCATGGCCACCAGTAGCGATACAAAAAGTACGATGGTGATGGCCCAGGGGAACAGCAGGATAAAGTCATGGAACATTCCCTGCAACGTGAAAAGCAGGGGGAAGAAAGTGATGGATATGGCCAGTGTGGCCGAAAGTATCGACTTAAAGAAGTGGTTGGCACTCTGGATAGATGCTTTCCAGCGACTCATGCCTTCTCCCAACAGCTCCACATAGTTATCAATGATGACAATGGAGTTGTCCACAATCATTCCGAGCGTCACGATAAGTGCAGCCAGGGTAACGGTGTTCAGCTCGATGCCGAATGCGTAAAACAGTCCCATGGAGATGAAGATGGAAACGGGGATGGTACCCGCTGCCACCAAAGCCACACGCAGGGGCATGAGGAGAACAACGATAACGATAACGGCCGTGATAGCAATGAGCAATTCCTTGAGGAAGCTGATCACTGAATCGCTTACCACCTGACTTTGGTCGGTAATGGTAAACATGGACACCTCATCGGGCAATGTCTTCTGGAACTCGTCGAGTTGCTCCTTGATGTCTTTTCCCATCTCCGTGATGCTGCGTCCGCTCTTGATTTCGACGCTCAGCACCAGGCACTTCTTGCCGTTGTTCGTCACATAACTCGAAGGTTTCGGATACTCCCGCTTTACCTCTGCGATATCTTTCACACGAACAATATTGCCGTCCGGACTCGAATAAACAATCATCTGCTCCACGTCGTTCACCATATTGAGTGAGCGCCCCACGTGAATGGGGGCTTCGTAGCGATCGGTGTGCTGTGAGCCTGCCGTGGTGTTGAATCCCTTGGTCATCAAGGCTGTTGAGACAATTCCTCGCCCAATGCCGTATTGCGACAGTTTAGCGGCGTCGATGTAGACGCTGATTTGTTCCTCCTGTCCGCCATACACGTTGAGTCGTCCCACGCTCTCAATGCCACGTAGCCGATCCTTCAGATTGTCCATATAGTCGTCCAGCTCGCGATAGGTCTTCTCCTCGCTCTCCATGGTGATGAGCAGCGACGAGGCATCTCCGAAGTCGTCCTTCACCACAACGGCTAACACTCCGCTTGGCAGCGAAGTCTTAAATTGCTGTATGCCTAATTTGAAACGGCTCCAGAAATTATCCTTGTCTACGATGTTGACATCGTCATTGAGTTCTATCTGTGTGATGCTGACACCGTCTCGACTGAACGATTTAGTTTTCTCTTTCTTCACCTCTTTAAAAGTAAAGATGTAGTCTTCGAGCGGTTTAGTCACCTGCTCTTCAATATCTTGGGCTGTAGCGCCCGGATATACCACGACGGCTACGCCCTGGCGTACCGTGAAATTGGGGAACTCGTTTTTATTAATTTTGGCGAGTGCATATACTCCGAATGCCACCAACACCGATGTGATGAGAATCACAATCTGGCGATAGTGCATGGTCCATTCGACAATTGTTCTTTTCTTTTTCATACGTAAATCCTCTTATTTCCGGTCTGCCCTTTCTTCTTCTTAATTAAAAAGGGAACTACTTTTTTTATAGGCAGGAGACCGGTCCAACCGTTTCCTGTTTACTCTTGCACTTTCATGCCGCTGCTCACTTTCTGCTGTCCGCTGACAATCACTTTGGCGCCTTTTTCCAGGCCCTTAGTGATGATGACGTTTTCTCCAACGTTTTTACCGAGCACGACCGTCTTTTTGGTGACCGTTCCGTTTTGGACAACCCATACGAAAGGATGGCTATCGAAGTCTATCTGAATGATGTTGGCCGGCAGCGATACGCCTTCTGTCGTCGACCCGCTTGTATATACATCGCATACCATACCGGGCAGGAGCTTGTGGTCGGCATTGTTCACGACACCTTTGACAGTGTAAGCCCGTGAGATAGCATCGGCCGCAATATTCTTCTCTGTCACTTTACCCGAGAAGACGTTGTCTCCCAACGACGATACCGTGAATTGCAGTTCCTGTCCTATCTTGATGTCGGCAATCTCATCCTCAGGCACACTCAACTTGACTTTCACCTGTTCAATCTTCACCAGCGTGGCTACAGGCTGTCCCGGCAGCACATTCTGTCCCGTTTCCGCCGTTTTTTTGCTGATGTATCCGCTGAACGGAGCCAACAGGCGCGTATCATTTAGTCCCTTGCGTGCGATTGTTTCCGCAGCTTGGGCCTGAGAGAGCATTTGGCGAGCCTGCGACACCTTTGTTTTTACCTCCACCCATTTGATTTCGGGCAGAGAGCCGTTGTCGTGCAGCATCTTCATACGACGGTAGGCGTCTTCGGCCTGATTCAGGGATTCCCGTGCCTGTGCGGTGGTGGCTTTGGCCATCGTCAGGGCGTTTCCTGTTGTCGTGGCATCGATTACTCCGATGAGCTGACCGGCTTTTACATATTGACCCTCGCTGATGTTGAGACTCTTAATGGTACCGGCAGCGGCAAAGCTGAGCGATGTTCCGCTCATCTCTTCTATACTGCCCGGATAACTCTGCTGATGGGTAAAGTCCATGCTGCCTGCTGCCATCGTCTTTACCTTAACTATATTTTCAACATCCTGTTTCTTTTTTCCGCACCCTGTGGCTAAAAACACCATCGATAGTAGGGCTATTGTCCAATTTAACTTGTTCATATCTTCTTTTTTCTTGATTTCTGTTTGATAGCTACAAAATTACAAGCAATAAATAAAAAACCAATGTTCTAAAACGGACTTAAAACGCCCAAAATAGATATATGTTCTGATATAAGCCTTACAAATTCCATAAAAGAATATTCTATTTTAAACAAATACTGTAATTTTGTGTTCTAAAAGGAAAGCTATGAGACAAAGCGAAGATACAAGAGCGAAAAGGCTGATAGCTATGACAGAAAACTCTACCCCTATCAGCCCGGATTATCTTGACGAAGACCTGATGATCATAGACAATGTCAGTATATTGGGGTTGCCCGATGGCACTCGTCCCAATATGAACATCATTGCTATTTGCACCAAGGGTAAATTGCAAGCCATGCTCAATGGCGAGGTGTTGGAGATTCATGCTCATCAGGTGTTTATATGTCCGCTCAATACAAGTTTAGAGGAACTAATGGTCACCCCTGATTTTGAATATTCAGCGTTGTGTATCACCAATCGGGCCTTGCAGCTCTATCTGCGCCATTTCATCCATGTTTGGAATGAGGCGGTGTATGTTCAGAAAATACGGTGTTTCGATTTGGAAAACCGATATATGGAGTTCTATAAGGGAGTGTATGAGCTGATCAAGATGTGTCTTGACCAGAGCGAAGGCGCCATGAACGAATGGTATCGCGACGAAGTCATTAAGGGATTGGTTAGTGCCTCGCTGGTCGGCTTTTGCGGATTGATTCAAAAGCAGACGACGAGCACTGTGGAGGAGCCCAAACGCCATATCACGTTATTCAATCGGTTCTTGAATCTCTTGCAAAAGACCGAGAACAAACACCAGACCGTGGCCTATTATGCCTCCGAATTGTGCATCTCGTCAAAATATCTCACCGTCATCTGCAAGAAAAACTCGGGCAAGACGGCCAACGACTGGATCACAGAGTACACCTTGTCGGACATCTCCTACTCGCTACGCAACACGTCGTTGAGTATCAAGGAGATCAGCAACAAGTTGGGATTTCCCAACCCCAGTTTCTTTGGCAAATACGTCAAAGACCATTTCGGCTGCACGCCACTCGAGTACAAGCGAAAGCACCAATCCAAGAAGTCGTGATTCATACATCTGTTTTTTGCATCAACACGCCGCGGCTACGTGCATGTGTTGGATAAATCGGACAGGGGGGAGGACGGATAAATCGGACCTGTCAGACCTATCAGACCTGTCTGACCTGTCTGACTAGTCGGACCAGTCTAACCCATGAGCCGCGCAACATTACATCGCGCCAGCCAAAATTGTGAATTGAAAATTGTGAATTTTGAATTACTACCTACCCATTCTCCCTCCTATACTCCGTGGGCGTGATGTTCATCACATTCTTGAACGCACGCACGAAGTTTGAGTAGTCGCCGAAGCCGCTTCTGTCGGCCACTTCTCCGAAGCTCATCTGCGGATTGTTGTCGATGAGATTCGTGGCGCGTTTGATTTTAAGCCGCAGCACATAAGCTGAGGGAGCATAGCCCGTTAGCGCATTGATTTTTCGGTAGAACTGCCGCGAACTCATACACATGCTCGACGCAATGAGGGGCACGTCAATATCCTTGTTGAGGTAGAGCTGCCGATTGACAAAGTCCGACACCTTTCTGAGAAAACGCAGGTCGGCCTCGTCGGGCGCATCCGCCTCTGTCTCCGCATTATCCTGACACTCCGACATGATGCGTGCAAACTTTTCACGCAGCAGACGTCTGTTGTCCAGTAGCTTCTCCACCCTGGTGCGCAGCTCGTCCGCGTTGAAGGGTTTGGCCAGGTAAGCGTCCGCTCCGGCTTCTATTCCTTTCACCCGTTCTTCCTCCGTAATCTTCGCCGTCACCACAATGATGGGAATATGATTGACGATTTCGTTGGCGCGCACCCGTCGGCACACCTCCAGTCCATCCACGCCGGGCATCATCAGGTCGGTGATGATGAGATCGGGCACAAGTCTCAGCGCCTTGGCCAGTCCTTCCTTGCCGTTGGTGGCGTAGGCCACGGCGTAGCGGCCGGCAAACTGCGAGCCGATGTAGGCCGCAATGTCTCTGTTGTCTTCGATGACCAGCAGTCGGCACTGGTTGTCGTCGCCCTCGCTGTCGGCAAGAGCGGTTGGGGTTTCGGGCAGCATCGGACTGTTGGTTTCCACATTGTCGGTCATTTGCCGTTTGCTGTTGTTGCGTATCGGCACCCGGATATGAAACGTGGTGCCCTTGTCGGGCTCGCTCTCCACCGTGACCTCTCCTTCCACGGCATTCACAATCTGCTTCACCAGGGCCAGTCCCACGCCCGTCCCCATGACCTGACCGTTGTCTCTGCCCTGATAGAACGGCTCAAACGCACGGTCCAGCGTCTCCTTACCCATGCCTTGCCCCGTGTCGGCCACACAGATGTGCAGCCGCTCGCCCTCGCGCCATACCGTCACGCTCACCTTGCCGTATTCCGGCGTGAACTTAAAGGCGTTGGAGAGCAGGTTGTTCATCACCTTGTTGATATAGTCGGGCACAAAGTCCATCGTCACTGTCTCTTTGGCGAAGTATTGCAGGTTGATGTTCCGGCTGCGGGCATAGGCACGATAGGTCTCGATAATCATGGCGAGGTGTGCCGTGATGTTACCGTTGCGCCAGTCGGGGTCGCCCACGGTGGATTTAATTTTCGAGATGTCCAGCAGTTGGTTAATCAGCGTGAGCAGCCCGTGTCCTTGCCGCTCAATGGTCACCGCCTTGTCTCTCACCTCTGCCTCGTCGGCCGTCTGTAGGTCACGGCTCAACCCGAGGATAACGGTCAGCGGGGTACGAAATTCATGGGTGATGTTGGTAAAGAAATTCTCGCGCAGGGTTGTCAGCCTTTTCAGCGCCAAGTGATTGCGCCGATGCACCCGTTGGAGATAGAGAAAGATACCCAGTGTGGCTATCAGCAGCATCACGACAAAGACAAAGATGATATAGTCTGCGTGACGTGCCGTTCGCTCTTTTTCCAGTTTCAGTCGGGCCTCGTCCATTTTTCTTGTCTGCAGGTTACGCTCAATGTCCAGACTGATGTTCTGAATGCGGTTCATTTTTTCCATATCCAGCATACTATCTTTCGCCGCCGAGGCCAGTTCATAGGCGGCCAGGGCGTTGCGGTAATCGCCCAGTTGTTTGTAGTGGGTATAATACAAGGTGTGTATTTTAGCCAGATGCTCCTTCGATTTGATGCGCTCCGCCACTTGTTTTGCCTTGCCGAGATAGCTCAGGGTCTTTGCGTGGTCATGGGTGGTGTTGTAGATGCCGGCCAGGGCGATCAGCGTGTTCACCGCGTGCCATTCGTCCTTCGAGGCTTGCATCAGTTGGTAGGCGGCCTCATATTCCTTGGTAGCTTTGTCGTATTGCTGCTCCTGCTCATAGAGCGACCCGAAATACGTGTGACAGAGCGAGATGCCGAGCGTGCTGCCCGCCTCCCGGTTGTATTCCATCGACCGACGGTAGTACACCCATGCCGAGTCTTTTTGTCCCCGATGCTCAAAGATGGAGCCGAGGTTGGCGTAGTTGATGGCCTGCCCGATGGCGCTATGCAACCGTCGCTCGCCCTGCAGGGCAAGTCGCAGCACACTGTCGGCGCGCTCAAAGTTGCCTATGGTCATATAGATGTTGCCCAGTCCGTTGAGCGAGATCACGCGGTTTTTCATGGCCATAAACGAGGTGTCGGCATGTTCCTTGCTGATCATCCAGGCTTGGTAGTGATAGCCCTGGGCCGCATCAAGCACCCCCATGCGCCGATAGTCCGTGCCGATGTTGTTCAGCGCCTGCACCCATTCGAGCGTGTCGCCCACGTCCTGAGCCTGTCGCAGTCCCTCGCTGTGTATTTTCAGGGCCTCGTCGAAGCGGCTCTCGTTGCGCAGCGTCTTGCCCCATTCTCTCAGGGCAATGATGCTGCCCAGCAGGTTATCCTCGCTTTCCATTCGTTTTTGCAGTCGGGCGAGCGAGTCGATGTCTGAGGTGGAGCGCACGATATCTTCCGCCACCTTGCGGTCGGTCGGCGTAAACGTGTCGGATCGTCCTCCGCAGGAGCCGAGTCCAAGAAAAAGCAAAACGAATATTGATAATTTTCCCATGGCAAGCAGGGGATGGCGCGTCTCGCTCCTCATCAAGGCTTGGAGAAGCTCACAGGGATGATATGGCGGCCCGAAAACCTTGTTGATTAGCTGGAGCATGGATATGAGATTATAGGCATGAATATGAAATTATATGATAATCCATAGCTGGATACCTTAGATGGGATTTAGGGGGATAAAACCCGAATTTCACCTCATGAGGGGTTCATGGCATAAAGTTACGCAATATTCGAGAAAAAGGCAAAAAAAACTAACGTTTTTTTAATTCACAATTCACAATTTTCAATGCACAATTAGGCTGCGCGGTGATAATTCACAATTCACAATTTTTAATTCACAATTGGGCTGCGCGGTGATAATTCATAATTCATAATTTTTAATTCACAATTTGGCTGCGCAGTGTAATGTTGCGCGGCTCGTGGGTTGGACTGGTCGGACTGGTCGGACTGGTCCGACATGGTCTGACAAGTCTGACAGGTCCGACAGGTCCGATTTATCCGTCCTGTCCCCCTGCCCGAATTATCTGGCACTCGTGGGGACTTCAGTGCCATTTTTCTTGACAAACACCCCTCCGTGCTTCGCATATTTGAAAATCATTTTGTGTCGCCCCGAAATTCATGAATTTTGCGGGGATTTGTAACCCGCTGATAATCATCAGTTTTCAAAAATTGCCTATCCGCCCTCCATTTGATCACCTGCGGTTTGCTATCTAATGCCAGAGCGGTAAAGCTCCAATCGCGATGCGATGACGGTTGCATCGCATCGCCGTCAAGCCTCAATGGTGTGATGGTTAAGCCCCCATCGCACCGCCCCCGAATTTTTCCCGTTTGGCCGACCGAATTTTATGCCAAAAACATAGCCTTTTTTACGCTGGATGGTCCGAAAATAATCATCAGAATTTGGTAATTTTAATTCACAATTCACAATTTTCAATTTACAATGGGCTAACGCGATGGCAATTCATAATTCACAATTTACAATTCACAATTTGGCTGACGCGGTGGGGATTTACAATGCACCATTTTCTATAAACAATTGTAGGGACACACGGCCCGCGCGTCTAACAAAACGTACGACAAAACGTTTACCAAAAACGAACGGCATACGCACGGCCCATGCATCCATCAACCGATACATCCACGCAACATCCATCCGAAATGATACGGACGCACGTGCCGTACAGCAGCCAATTGTAAATCCCCACCGCGTCAGCCAAATTATGAATTGTAAATTATGAATTATGAATTGTAAAAAACTGTCACTGCTAACCGTCGGCATATCAACGGGTTATGCGATATGGATGGCCGATAATGACAGATGCGAAAAATGCAGAAAGTCCGATAATGACCTATTTTTGGCAGGATATGCCATGCCCTTTCAGCGTGGGCGCCCTAACTTTGAGGCAGCAATATCAAAACAGTAAACTCGAGCAATATGAAACGGCGGAAAACTTCCAAGAAGGTGTCTCGGCAGCACCGTAATATGCAATATTCGGAAGACCGATTTGAGCTGCTCGACACCATTCGCGAATTGGTCAGTGACGAATTGGAGCACCGCAGAGCGCCACTCGGCGATACGCCCGATGCTGCCTGTCGGCCACCCGAAGACACGGGGCGCGAGCCGCCTGTCCAACATCCGTCGCACCGCACACTCTGGCAGCGCATCGTGAGCCTCTTCACCGGCACCCTGCTGTAGCAGTGCTTGTCGCCGATGGGGCGCGCCACACATCCTCTGATAGTATTAACCCTTTAAAGAAAACGAATATGAACAACAGACGAACGAAACCGCTCATTCCGCTATGCGGCGGTGCGTGGGCACGGGGGAGTCTTCTCCTGCTGCTCTGCTCCCTCGTCGCCGTCGGGGCGCGGGCCCAGTCTCCACAGGGGTGGAACAGCGAGCTGCGCACGGGCACGTGGAGCGTCTACGGCCAGGGCGGCCTGTCCTGGGCTACGGGCGTATGGTATGAGAACATCGATGCCAAGCGCAGCTACAAACTCTCTCCCGCCGTCGGCGGTGGGGTGGACTTCACCATCCGTCCCTGGGTGCGCGTCGGCGCGGAGTACCTTTGGTCCCGCTACCGCCGCGAGCAACGCTTCTCGAAGCTCGAGACGACGACCGGCCCGATGAAGGCCTACGGCAATTACCTGATGAACTACCACAACGCCAAACTCGGCGTGGCGTTCAACTTCATGGAGCTGTGGCCGCGCCGCCGTGCGCAGTGGCTCAACATCTGGGTGGGCACGGGCTTCGGCTACACCTTTGCCAAGGGCAACGAGTATGACATCCGTTTCAGCACCACGAAGACGGAACACGGCGAGACGGTGCCCCTCACGGGGGGCGAGACCGTCGGCAACGAGAGCACGGTGACCATCACGGGTCAGGTGTGCAGCGCCAACCGCCACGAGCATTTCAACAAGCCCTACATCCCGGCCTCGTTGCACATCGAGGCCGACGTGAGCCGACAGTTCACCGTGGGCGTGAAGGGCGAGGCCGACTGGCTGCTCAACCGCGGCGACCTCGCGCCGGAAAACCTCTTCCTGGCCCTGGCCACGGTGCGCTATAACTTCGTGGCGGGCCGCAGCCGTGCGCTGCAGCGCCGCTATGAGGGCGACGTGGCAGCACTCAACGAGCGGGTGAACGCCCTGCAGCGTGAGAACGAGACCATGAGACGCAAGGCCGAGACCGACCGTGCGCAGTGGCAGTCGCGCAACGATGAGCTGCAACGCCGCCTCGCCGACTGTGAGCAACAGCGCACGGCAGCACCCACCGCCGCCGTGAAGACCATTGCCCACTACGTGCAGTTTGCCCACAACAGCGCCACGATGAGCCGTGAGGAGACCGCGCGCCTGCGCGACTTCGCCCGCCACGTGCACGGCAAGAAGCTCTCGCTCGTGGCCGAGGCCAGCACGCCGGGCACCGACCGCTACAACCAGCGGCTCTCGGAGCGTCGCCTCGACGTCGTGGTGAGGGCCCTCGTCAGAGCGGGCATCGCCCGTGAGGACCTGCATCCGCAGACGGCCATCGGCTCGCAAAGGGGCAAGCCGGCCGCCGAGGGTCGCCGCGTGACGATCACCGTGGAGCGGGAAGAGAGATAGCAAAGCGTATAAACCAATTCTAAAAAATAATGATATGAAACGAATGAAATTCATGATGTTCGCCATCCTCATGCTGCTGGCGACGCCCGTGTTCCTTACCTCGTGCCAGGAGGACGCACCCGAGATTGACTATACCATAAACGTATCGGTCATCAACGATTTTACGAAGGTGGTGGATGCCATCAACAACGGCACGCTCAAGAATGAGGCCGCCATCGAGGCCATCGCTAAAGCCATCGACAAGATGAACACCGACCAGGCCGGCAAGCTGCAAACCGTCACGGACGTGCTCAACGCCGTGAACGTCACGCTGGAGACCAAACTCGCGGCCCTCGACGGCTCGATGCAGTCGCAGACGCTCTCGCTGGAGAGCAAGTTCGCGCTCCTGGAGCAAGCGCTCAACAACCAGACTGTCAAGCTGGAGGATCTGGCGGGCAAGTTTACTATCGCTGTCGACCAAATGGACAGCAGTCAGGTGGACAAGCAGCAGGGAATCATCGCCGTGCTCACGGCCATGAACGACATGCTGTCGGTCAGGCTCACGGCCATCGAGGGTGCGATGAATGCCCAGACGCTCGACTTCGGGCGCAAACTCGACGTGCTCACGGGCGTTGTTGAGGGACTGCCCGACTACAGCGAGAAGTTCGACGCGGCCGTGACGGGTCTGGAGTCTATCGCGACTCAGCTTGAGGCGATGGGTACCTCGCAGGCAACGCTCGCAACACAGGTTACGCAGGCCGTGGAAACCATCAACGGGCTCAAGCAGTCGTTGGCACTCGGTGCCGTCGGGGCAGCCAAAGCCCTCGAGATGCTCTTGCAGAAACTTGATGAGATCCGGGCAGCCATCGGTGGCGGCGGTTCCATCGTGCCCGATGCCGACGTCGTGTTCCTCTGCA
Source organism: Prevotella sp. (assembly GCA_050946435.1). Lineage (GTDB taxonomy): Bacteria > Bacteroidota > Bacteroidia > Bacteroidales > Bacteroidaceae > Prevotella. Next base: position 55,372 of record JBMNUU010000008.1, on the reverse strand, counting down.
ACGGTGCAGCAGACGAAGCTATAATGGAAACTAATCTATATATACCTCCATCTGAACGTTCTTATGATCGGCTGACTTTAGTGAAAGACGGAAAGAAGCTCGTCCTTGACATTACGCCCCTTCCTACCGGCGATGGGTATGGAGTTTCCGGTCGCATAGACCTTTCCGTGGCGGAAGACAATCCTCTTGCGGGACATCCCGACAGGGGCGTGTCGCTGATCGACGAGGAAGGCAACGAAACGCGATGGAACGAAGTCAACGGGCTCTTCGATGCCGGCAGCTGGATGCAGATAAGCCTCGCTCCACCCGTCGGCGCTCCCCGCAAGTCACGCGGTGGAAGTTTGAAAGCTCCCGTACTTCCAAGTCGCAACATCGGTCTGCAAATCCATGCGACGGCCACCCGCGACGGAAAGAAATACCTGATAGACGTGAATGTGGGTCAACCCTTCCAAGTTGTTTCCCTCCCATCGGCGGACTACGTATTCAACTGCACGGATGCAGCGGATGGTTTCACATTCTTCTTCAATACACACTGGATCCCCAATCAATATGATTTGGATTTGGAACAACGTGTTATCGGTGGCACACAGCATCTTAGGATGAGTTTCGATCTCAACCTACCCGATTACTTTGGCCGACGCATTGACCTTTCGTCGGGAAGTGAAACTCCGATCTTATATATCGCATTTGACAATAAAGATAATAGTAGATATTGGGGAGGAAAGGACGGCTGGTTTGAGGAAGACAGCTGGATGAAGTTAACCCCGCTCGAGGGTCCCAACGGCAAATATAAACTGGAAGTCCACGCTACGGCTACCCGCGACGGAAAGAGCTACAAGATAGATGTAGACGTGGTTCACGATTTCCAGATGCGGCCCGACGACACACCGGACCATGCTGTGTTCAACGGTGAGGACATCCAGTTTACTCGCGGAATCATAGATCCAAACTCCCGACAGGGATTAATCTTTGAACAAACCTGGAAGAACCTTGGCCTCTACCTCGATTTCAACCGACATCTCAACAAGCGCATAGACCTTGCCGTGAATGAAGGAGCACCGGCCGAGGGTGAAGCCAACTGGCGCCTGGGGTGGTACGACAAGTCGACAGATGCCGGAGTGAGCTGGGGCAGCGACGACGGGCTGTTTGATGCCGACAGCTGGATGAAGATAACTGTTCTTCATGAAACACCCCTGCATGAAGGTCTTGACAGAATTACGGCCAAGGTGGAAGTTCATGCCACGGGAACGCGAGACGGACGGAAATTCGAGATAAACATAGACGGGACCTACGATTTCGATTTGCCCAACGGTCACGGTCCGATTTAACTGTTTTCATTGGTATGAATTGCCACCATTGTAGGGACGCACGGCCCGTGCGTCCGGCAGGTCAACGGCCCATGCATCCGTTTCATTTCGAATGAGATTCCGAAAGGGATGAAATGTAATAAGCGCCCCATCAGGAATGGAGCAACAACAACTCCCCTCACGCCGCGACGTGAGGGGAGTTTTCGTCATTCCACTGTAGGGATGTATGGCCCGTGCATTCGTTTCGTTCGAATAGATATTGCGTGGATATATTGATTTTTCGGACGCACAATACGTAAGTCCCCTATAGCAGCCAATTATGCATTATGAATTGTGAATTGCCATTGCGCAGCCCAATTGTGAATTTTGCATTATGAATTGTGAATTGCGATTTCTTCCCCATCGCGCAGCCCAATTGTGAATTTTGCATTATGAATTGTGAATTGCGATTTCTTCCCCATCGCGCAGCCCAATTGTGAATTATGAATTGTGAATTGTGAATTATACTAAAGGTTTACTCTCAATCCCACGTTCAGATTGACGTTGAACGGTTTGTCGGTGTAGGAAGACTTCACGCCACTCCCATTCTTTATATAGTACTCCATGCCCGGCTCTGCAAAGATGCCAACCACTTTGCCCACCTGATATTCCACGCCGGCAGCGGCATGGGTGCTGAACACGGGACGGTGCTCGTGGACGTCGGCCGAGTGTGACGACTGCTCACCCTGTTCGTCTGTGCGACTGGTGGAGGCGCTCCCTTTGACGAGCTTCTCCACCTCGCCGCCGGCCTTGACGTAGACATTGACGTTATTATTGCGCCACACGCTGTAGCTCACGCTGACAGGCACACCCACATAGTGGAGTTTCTGATTCGTGGTCTCAGTGTATGACACGGCTTCCTCTGTAAAGTCGGAGGTGAGTCGGCTATAGGTGAGTCCCGTCTGCAGGCTCCACCGATCGTTCAGCCGATATTGCACGGATACGCCCACCTTGATGGGGCGGTGGTGTTTCTCATGCTTTACAGGCGGCACGTCGGCCGTCTGAAGCCTTCTCGCATCCTCCTCCGACAGCTTCAGTAGTGTGGGGATGACGTTGGGATCCGACATCATGGTCATGCCTGTGGGGCCAGCATTCGCTGTGTTCATGGCTATTGCTCCCGAATAGCGGGCGGCGAAGCTCCACCGCTCCTGCTGGGAGGTGTTGCGATAAGTCGGGCGTCGGTCTGTGGTGTAGCGTTTTGTAGTCTGTGGCGTGGTCCGAGACCGCTGCTTGTTGGTCTTGGCAACCTTCTGTTGCCCACTGTCACTGGATGGCGCATCGCTCTTCGGCCGATCGCTTTCCACCTGACGGTCCCAGTTGGTCGCGTCGGTCTGCCCACTTTCGTTCGTCTTTGCTGCCGTATTGCCGTTGTCGATGGCAGCCAGCAGACTGCCGCTGGTGCTGCGTTGCGCCCTGCCGTTCGTGTTTTGCCACGTGCGTTCCGTCCATTCGGTGCCATCACCGGTTGTTACCGATTCTATGGTCTCGGCGCTTTCCGCACCGGTCTGGGGAGTCGACTCCGACCCGTTCTGCATCCGAGAAGCCACTGGCTTCGTGTCGTCAGGATGCGATATATAGTTTAGTGTTGCCACGCCGAGGATAGCAGCTATGCCGGCCGCAATGGCGATGCGTCGCCACAGGGGCACGATGGCGGCCCTGCGCCGAGGCTCAACATGGAGTCCGCGCGCCGCCATCTCTCGTTTGATGTCGTCGAGCAACCCTTCGGGCGGCGTCTTCGTATAGTCGTCGCCCAGTTTCCGCAGGTCTTTCATCCATTTATCGTTCATAGCTTATTTCTTTTATGATTCTTGATGAGTCGTGCCATCATGTTCTTAGCACGGTGTAGTTGTGATGCCGAGCTGTCGGGTTTGATGTCGAGCAGTTGGGCAATCTCTTTGTGGCTTCGCCCTTCTATCACATAGAGGTTGAGCACGGTGCGATAACCGTCGGGCAGTTGTCTGAGCAGTTCCGCCATTTCCTCGCGCCCCATGCTGTCGGTGTCGGGGTCTTCGTCGGGCAGGTCCGGCGGGTCGTTGTCGAGGAGCAACGTCAGCGTGCGCTTTTGCTGTCGCAGGGTCTGCAGGCTCTCGTTCACCACAATGCGGCTCATCCACGCGCGCAGCGACCCGCGCCCGCGATAGTCAAAGGAGTCCATCTGTGTGAAGATCTTGATGAAGCTCTCCTGCAGCACGTCTTTCAGTGTGTCGTCGTCGCTGATATAGCGGGCGCATACCCCCGTGAGATAGGGGGCAAAATCGGCATATAGCCTATCCATCGCCAGGGCGTCTCCCCGTCGGAACATGCTGACGATTTTCTCCTCTTTATCTGCCGTAGCGTGTTGCATGAATTGTATGTTCTATCCATTAAACGCATAGATAGCGGAAAACTTGCATGGAAAAACTTTTTTAATTCAAAATTCACAATTCAAAATTCACAATTCAAAATTCACAATTGGCTGCGCGATAGGGAAGAAATCGCAATTCACAATTCATAATTCATAATTCACAATTTGGCTGCGCGATGGAAATTCGCCATGGGGAGCATGAGCTGTATGTTCGACTTGTCCGACTTGTCCGACTTGTCCGATTAGTCCGATATGTCTGATTAGTCCGACACGTCTGGTTAGCCTGGCCGGTCCGACCAGTCTGATATTTCAGCCCTCGCTGAGGCCCTTTTTTCCTTTTTTTTCAAAAAAAATCGCATGAGGCATGCAAGGTTTTCCATTGTTGTGCATTTAAGGGGCAAATAACCATTAAACATAAAACAAAAAATGAAAGTATTGAAACCATTAATGATGATGTGCTGCTGTATTGCAGCTGTGACGTTCACTTCCTGTCTTAACGATGACGATGAGCCGGTTCTCTCACCGGAAGAGTATCAGGCTGCTTACCAAGCCATCAAGGGCGATTATAGCGGTAATTTGATCTACGCTAAGGCTAAGTCTGAGGATGCCAAGGAAAATGTGAACGATAAAAATGCAAATGACACCATCAAGGTGCACTGGCGTATAGACACCGACTCGACGCTGTATGTAGCCGACTTCCCCTCTGCACCGCTGGCCGAACACATCACCAACAAGGAAATCCGTGAGGCGATTGCCGCACAGCCCGTGCAGAAGCTCGAGTGCCGTATGGGCATTATGAACAATGCACCCATCACATTCCTGATTAACCCTGCATTTGCTACCTATAATGTGAACTATGGCGGCGAGGACCACAAGGTGCAGATCGCTTTCTACGTGAACAGCACCTATTCATACGGAGTTTACAGCTACTTTAACACTAACAAGGAAGTAGACTCTAAGAAGCCTGCCATGCAAATGCAGATCCTCGCAGGTGGTGTCTATGTAGACGAGAAATTGAATCAAGAACTGCTGAAAAAGCCTGTCGCTATAGGCTTTGAAGGTGAGAAATAACAGCCGACGTCTTTTTTTCGACGTATAGCCGTATAGACGTGATTGCATTCGGGCATGGGCAGGCCGTGATGGTCCGCCCATCCCTATAATTTGTCGATCCAATACACGTTGCCCCCGTCCCTGCTGTTTGAAGCGGAGACGGGGATTTTTGTGTTGGTGACACAGGGTGTTACATCAAAAAAAATTGCAAACGCTTGTGAAGTATCAAAAGAATGATTAACTTTGCGTATATATTTTTTTAAAAATGACACAGGAAGAAGATATTAGAAATGCCGTCGAAGTGTTGAAAAAAGGCGGTGTTATTTTGTATCCCACCGATACCGTTTGGGGTATCGGCTGCGATGCCACCAACGCAGAGGCTGTGGCCAAGGTTTATGCCATCAAGAAACGCGATGATTCGAAGGCACTGATATGTTTGGTGGACTCAGACGCCCGTTTGCAGCGTTATGTGCGCAATGTGCCGAATATCGCATGGGACTTGCTGGACGCTGCCGTGAAGCCTACCACCGTGATACTCGACGGGGCCGTCAATCTGGCGCCCAACCTCATTGCTGAAGACGGGAGCATCGCCCTGCGCATTACGAAGGAGAAATTCTCCAAAGAACTGTGCTATCGCTTTCAGAAAGCCTTGGTGAGCACCAGCGCAAACATCAGTGGAGAGCCAGCTGCGCAGAATTATCAGGACATCTCGGAGGAGCTGCTCCAGGCCGTCGACTACGTTTGCTGGTCGCGCCGTAACGAGCATAAGCCCCATACACCGAGTTCCATTATCAAGCTGGGACCTACGGGTGAGGTGAAAGTCATCAGATAGTCACAGCGAAGCTCGACCAACAGGCGTCGTGCCGCGGAGCACGACAGCCTTTTTTAAAAGTATATCCGCATTTTTTTTGCCACACAGGAACTCTCCCATCCTCGTGGCGCCTTGTTTGAGAGACAGGAACAGACAGACGGGAGCGACCGGGCGACAAGGAGAGAAACGCCTTCGAAAGGGGACAAGCCCCACAAGCATTACACGATAAAAAAAGTGAGGAAAGTGTTAGAACAAATCATAGCATGGAAAAATAAGAATCTCAAGGAGCACCAGACGACCAATATTCTCGCCTTTATCATTGGGATACTGGCGTCGGTGGCGGCATATCTGCTTCATATCCTGATACAATTTATCCAGCGTGTGATTACGCAAGACTTTCTTACGGACAAGGCCAACTGGCTCTATCTGGTGGTCCCCGTGATAGGCATATACCTGACTTCACTTTTTATTAAATACGTGGTGCGCGACAACATCTCTCATGGTATTACGCGTGTGCTCTATGCCATCGCCACGAAGAATTCCAAAATCAAGCGTCACAACTGCTGGTCATCGGTCATTGCCTCGGCCATCACCATCGGCTGTGGTGGGTCGGTGGGTGCTGAGGCACCTATCGTGCTCACGGGGTCGGCTATAGGCTCTACCCTGGGTCAGGTCTTCAGGATGAACAAGCGCACCGTGATGCTGCTCGTGGGTTGCGGGGCTGCCGCCGCTATTGCCGGCATCTTCAAAGCGCCCATCGCCGGACTGGTGTTCACCCTCGAGGTGCTGATGATCAACATGACGATGGCGTCGCTCGTGCCTATCATTATCTCCAGCATCACGGCAGACATCTTTTCCTACATCTTCACCGGAACATCCACCCTTTTCACCTTCCACATGGACAGCGCTTGGAGCGTAGACCGCATTCCCGGCTCCATCATGCTGGGCGTATTCTGCGGTCTGATGAGCCTATATTTCATGCGGATGATGAATTTCTGCGAAGGTAAGTTTGCCGCGATGAGAAAACATTTTTACGGCAGGCTCATGGTAGGCGGTCTGCTGCTCAGTCTGCTCATCTTCCTTTTCCCCTCGCTCTACGGTGAGGGCTACAACTCCATCGCCATATTCATGGGGGGAGAAACCGAGGTAGACTGGAGTCAGGTGATGAACGGGTCGCTGTTCTACGGTCATTCCGAACTACTCCTGATATATGTAGCCCTGGTGATGCTCACCAAAATTATAGCCACATCGTCGACCAACGGTGCCGGCGGTTGTGGAGGAACCTTTGCCCCATCGTTGTTTGTCGGGGGCTTCGCCGGATTCTTGTTCTCACGTTTTTGGAACGTGGAGCAGATAGGCGTGTACCTGCCTGAGAAAAACTTCACCCTGCTGGGTATGGCTGGCGTGATGGCCGGCGTGATGCATGCGCCGCTGACAGGCATCTTTCTCATTGCCGAAATTACGGGAGGCTATCAGCTGTTTGTGCCACTGATCATCGTGTCGGTGGTGAGCTTTATGGTCATCAATATATTTGAGCCCCATAGCATCTATGCCATGCGACTGGCGCGTGAGGGGCGTCTGCTCACCCATCATACCGACCGAAGCGTGCTCACGCTGATGAGTATGAATTCGGTGATCGAGAAGGAAGTGACCTGCGTGCCGCCGAATATGACGATGGGAAAGCTCATCAACGTGCTCACCAGCAGCAACGATATGTTTATCCCTGTAGTCGATGAGGGTAAACGTCTGCTCGGCGTCATCGACCTCCGCAAAATCCGACATCTTGTGTTCCGCACGGAGCTTTACAACCGTTTCCATGTGAGTCAACTCATGGTGCCCGTGTCGACCATTCTCTATGAAAATGAGCCGATGGAGGAGGTGATGGAGAAATTTGACAGGACGAATGCCGAGGTACTGCCGGTTGTCGACATCAACAACCGACTAAAAGGCTATATCGAAAAGACACGAATCTATCGCGTGTATCGCCAGCTGGTAGCAGACTATTCAGCGGAATAGTTTTTTAATTCACAATTCACAATTTTCAATTTACAATTTTGGCTGACGCGGTGAGAATTTACAATTGGCTGCTGTACGGCCCGTGCGTCGTCCGACTGGTCAGACAAGTCCGACCTGCCCTCCAAGTTTGGCACGAGCAGCAAGTCGGGGTGTCGCTGCAAATGTGAAATGAGAATTGCATAAGATTTTGATTTTTCCAAATTGCCATGCTGATGATTAAAAAGATAAAAATAAGTTTGGCCAACTCCTTTATTTATATTAACTTTGCCGCATAACTGCAAAAACCGCTCATGGCAAACGGCATGCTGTGAGAATATATCCTTAAACCAAAAGGAATTTAACAACTAATCTATCTAATAATAAAAAAGTATGTCTGAGTATTTGAAGCACATTCGAATGGCGCTGCTCGTATTCCTACTGTTCGTAGTGAGTGTGGTGCAGGCGCAGACAGTGAATGGCACTGTAACGGATGGTACCGGCGAACCCATTATCGGAGCCACTGTGATGGAACAGGGCGTGAAAGGTAATGGTACCGTGACGGATATCGACGGTAACTTTAGCCTGCAGCTGAAAGGAAATTCCAAGAAAGTAAATGTGTCCTACGTCGGGATGAAGACGCAAAGCGTAGATGCCTCCTCGGGAAAGGTCAGGGTTGTCCTGGAAGACGAGGCTACGAGTTTGAATGACGTGGTCGTGATTGGCTACGGTACGGTCAGAAAGAAAGACCTCACCGGGTCGGTGGCCTCCATTGGTGCCGACGAGATTGCGGGGGTGCCCGTGTCGAACGTGGCCGAGGCCATGACGGGTAAACTGGCCGGTGTGAATATCACCACAACCGAGGGCTCGCCCGATGCCGACGTGAAGATTCGCGTGCGTGGCGGTGGCTCGTTGTCGCAGGATAATTCACCTCTTTATATAGTAGACGGTTTCCCCGTGCCGTCGATCAGCGACATTGCGCCTTCAGAAATTGAGTCGATAGACGTGCTGAAAGACGCTTCGTCTACGGCCATTTATGGTGCCCGGGGTGCCAATGGCGTGATCATCATCACCACCAAGAGCGGTAAGGAGGGCAAGGTGCAGGTGAACTTCAATGCCTCGCTGGGCGCCAAGAAACTCGTCAAGGAGATTAAAGTGCTCGACCCCTACGACTATGCACTGTATCAATATGAAATAGGCTCGACCAACTATGGCAACTACCAGGACATGGATATCTGGAAGTCGAAGGAGGGTAACAACTATCAGGACCTCATCTTCGGTCGCACGGGTGTGCAGCGCCAGTATAACGCTAATGTGAGCGGAGGAACAAAAGACGTGAAGTTCAACGTGGGCTATGCTCATAATGGTGAGAAGTCTATCATGCTTGGCTCGGGCTACGCCAAGGATAATGTGAGTGCCAAACTCAATGCCACATTAAACAAATGGATGACTTTCGATTTCAACGGTCGTCTGTCGTTTGCCAAAATTAAGGGGCTCAGTGGCGGTGCTGAGAACAATCAGAGCAATGCCGCCAACAGTATTGTGGCCAACACTGTGCGCTGGCGTCCGGTGGAGCCATTGGTGGCTACCGACGAGGACGAGAACAACTCTACCTCCTCGCAGCGCAACCCCATGGAGCGCATCGATGCCACCTACAGGAAGAGACATCGTTTCCGCCAGAACTACAACGCCGGCTTGAACTGGAAGCCCTGGAAGCACGTCACCTTCCGCACGGAGTTCGGCTACAGCTGGGACTATGACAAGGACGACTTTGTATGGGCTGCCGATGCCGTGACCAATTCCAAGTATGGTTATAATGGCGCTCCCCAGTTGCGTTTCGAACGTAAGGACAAACGTGGATGGCGCAATGCCAACACCTTCACCTACGACAACAAGGATTTGTTTGGTGGCCGCGACCACATCAATGTGCTCGTAGGACAGGAGTGGAGCAGTACTAAGGAGACCGACCGCTACAATACGGCCGTGAATTTCCCCGCAAGTTTCACTATCGACGAGACGCTGGCCAATACGTCGGCCGCAGCCGTGACGCTGCCCAACGAGGTGGATATCAAGGCCGATGCCAATATGGTTTCGTTCTTCGGGCGTTTGAATTACACCATGGCCGAGAAGTATCTCGCAACCTTCACCATGCGCAGTGACGGCTCGTCTAAATTTGGCGAGGGTCATCAGTGGGGATTGTTCCCATCGTTGGCCTTGGCCTGGCGATTGTCTGAGGAGAATTGGCTGAAAGACAGCAAATGGCTGTCTAACCTGAAAGCGCGGTTGAGCTTTGGTACGGCCGGAAACAACCGCATCCCCTCGGGCCTGCTTGCCACTACCTACACCGTGACCAGCAACAGCGATAAGCACGCGGGATTCGGAGAGAAACCGGCTACCCAGCTGGAACACAGCAAATATCTTTATAATCCGGATTTGAAATGGGAGACCACTGTTACCCGCAACTTCGGTATCGACTATGGTTTCTTCAACGGCCGTATCAACGGTACGTTGGACCTCTATTGGAACACCACCAAGGACTTGCTGATGCGTGTGGAGATTCCAACGTCAACGGGATATAACTACCAATACCAAAACTTCGGCAAGACTTCCAACAAGGGTTTGGAGGTGACGATGAACGCTGCCATTGTGGAAAGTAAGGCGTTCAACCTGAACGGTACGTTCAACGTCTCTTGGAACAAGAACAAGATTGACGAGCTGACGATGAAAAACCCCTGGCAAAGCAGTAACTTTGCCGGTTCAACCTTCACCCCGTATGATGATTTCCGCGTGGCCGAAGGTGGCAGCCTCGGTGAAGTTTGGGGATATAAGAACAACGGTTTCTATACCGTTTACGACGCTACCACGAACCCTGACGGTGAGCTTGTGCTCGGCAGCGACGGCAAATGGCAGCTGCGCGACGGTTTGAACGACAAGAGCTACACCATGACTGGCGGCGCACTTGTTCCCGGCGGACCGAAATTTGAGGTCGACGAGGATGGCAAACCCCTCAAGCAAAAGCTCGGCAACACCATCCCCAAGGTGGTGGGTGGCTTCGGACTGAACGGCAACTGGGGCAACTTCGACTTCAATGTCTATTTCAACTATTCCATCGGAAACAAGATTGTGAATGGCACGAAGTTGGCCAACTCGTTCTATACCAATAGCCAGAAGAACTACAACATCGTGAACGACTTTAATATCGACAACCGCTATACCTGGATTGACCCGACTACCGGCACAAATCTCGGCACCGGTGTTACGTCTACCGTGATAGCCCAATACGGAGGTGTGGAAAATATTATGACCCGTCTCAACGAGCTCAATGGCAATGCAACCATCTGGAATCCGGCAGCTTCGCAGAAGTCGCCCATCACCAGCTATGCCGTAGAGAGCGCTTCGTTCCTTCGCCTGAATACCCTGACGGTGGGTTATACCTTGCCCAAGAGCTGGGTGAAGAGCATCTTCCTCAGCAACGTGCGCATCTATTTCTCCGCCTACAACTTGTTCTGCATCACGGGTTACGACGGCTACGACCCGGAAGTGGACACCAGCAGCAGGAAGAATCCTATGACGCCGGGTATCGACTATGCAGCCTATCCCAAGAGCCGTACCTTCCTCGGGGGAATCAACGTGACATTCTAAACTAAACGAATTTACTACAATGAAAAAAATATTATCAGCATTTGTGCTTGCCGCAGGCATAGTGGTCCTTGCCTCGTGTGACGACTTCCTCGACCAGAAATCGCCATCGGAGCTCTCCAAGCCTAATGTTTTCAATTCAGAATATTACACCAGTACGGTGGTCAACCAGATTTACGGTGACCTCACCAACGACCGCACCTATTCGCAAGACTGGGCCATCCTCTACGGACTGGGTACCGACTGCGAGTTGGTGGACGGACTGGGCTCCACCGCCACAGCATCGAGCGAGCGTGGCTATTTCAACTACAACTACGGCGGTGAATATGCCAACTGCGGCAAAATGTGGTCGTATATGTATGCTGCCATTGAAGACGCCAACCTCGCCATCGAGGGAATCAAAGGTAGCTCGCTGAAAGACGAGACGGCGATGAAGCAGTATTATGGTGAAGCAGTGTGTCTGCGCGCTATGGTCTATTTGGACCTCATCCGTGCCTTTGGCGATGTGCCCATGAAACTTGAGTCCACCCAGGCGGACCTAAGCAATGCTTATCAGGGCAAGACCGACCGCGACATCATTCTCGACTCACTCATCAAACAAGTGGAAGACGTTATCGAATTGCTGCCTTGGGCAGGCACCAACGGCTATACCACCGAGCGCGTCACCAAGGGTTATGCTCATGCCTTGGTGGCCCAACTGGCCATGACACGTGCCGGTTACGCCATTCGTGAGACTGCCAAGGATGGCTACGAAACTGCCAGTTATTCGGACCCGACATATCCCACTCAGCGCCCCGATGCCGCTACACGCAAGGCACTCTACCGCAAGGCGCTGAAACATTTGTCGGCCATCATCAATAGTAACGTACACAAGATGAATCCTTCGTTCCACAACGAGTGGTTCCTGCTCAACCAGTTGGTGCTCGACACCGAATATCAGGAAAATATTTTTGAGATTCCGATGCTTCAGGATGTGAGCGGTGAGCTGGGCTACACGGCGGGATTCCGTCTTAACGGCGTGACCACACAGTATGGTTACAGCAACTCGTCCGGTAAATTGAAGATGACCGCACCGCTGTTCTATTCCTATGACAAGAACGACACGCGCCGCGACATCACTTGTGCGATGACGCAGATAAAGCCGGAACAGAAGTCTATCTCGTCCAACAACGAGACCGTTGTCGACCCGTTCTGCGCTGTTGAGTCGCCGTTGGGCAACGCCCCATTCGGAATCTACTGTGGTAAATGGGATCCGCGCATGGAGAACGAGGCGTGGCTGGAGCAGAATCTCAAAGCCAGCGCCAAGCACATGACGGGTATCAACGTTGTGAAGGTGCGCTATCCGCAGGTGTTGCTGTGGTATGCCGAACTGATGAATGAACTTGTCGGCCCCGACGGGACAGATGCCGACGGAGCAGGAATCACAGCTCGTGAGGCTCTGCGGCAAGTGCACAGCCGCGCTTTCGACACAGCCGACAAAGCAGCTGCTGACCAATATGTGGCCGACATCGTCGCCGACAAGGATGCTTTCTTCGAGGCTATCGTACAGGAGAATGCCTGGGAACTGGCTGGTGAGGGCGCCCGCAAGTGGGATCTCATCCGTTGGAATTTGCTGGCACAGAAGATTTTTGAGATGAAGCAGAACTATCTGACCCAGCTTCAGGACGGCACCTATCAGGAGACCATCTATTTCAATTACAGTGATGCAAACCAGACCAAGATTGACCTGAGCAGCGTGACATGGTACGGATTGCCCGAGGGCAAGACGGCTGAAGACTACGACAACTCCGCTTCCTCTTTCGGTAAGGAGGACAACAACCAGATGGAAACCAATCTGAATTCTATCTGTGGCGGACTGGTGGGTACCGATGCCAAGACCTTCGGTCATGGTGAAGTCATCAACCGTTACCTCGTGCCCATCGGGACAACCATCACGAGTACGTCCAACGGTTATATCAAAAACTCCTACGGATTCACATTCTAAGAAAACAGTAACAATGAAATTATTTGAAAACATCATAAATAAGGCTGTCATGGTGTGTATGGGGGCAATCGTCCTCGTTTCTTGCACCGATGACAACGACTGGAGCGTGGAGAGCGCATACGACCGGTTGTTTGGCCCCAACGAGAGCGAGATAGCCGTGAAACCCGATGCCACAGGGGCAGAGGTGACGTTCACAACAGTGAAGGACGCCGAAAACTACATCATTCAGGTGAGCAACGACTCGCTTTTCGATGAAGGGGTGCTGACTTTCGGCGAGGACACCAAGATTACGAAAAGTCCGATTTATATTGATGACCTGGAGAGCGACACGACCTATTTTCTCCGCATCAAATCAATAAGAGAAGGGATGACGGAGTCCAACTGGGCACGCCTCGACGGTCATTTCAAGACCAAGAGCGAGCAAATTCTTGAGCCGCTCGATGAGGCTAACGACCTGACAGCCACCAGCGTCACGCTGCACTGGCCGGCCAACGCCAAGGTCACCACAGTGAAGTGCAACGGTCAGACCTATACACTCACAGCCGAGCAGATTGCAGCCGGAACGTTCACGGTGACGGGATTGGAGCCCGAAACAGAATATACGGCCAACATCTACAATGGCTCGAAGAAGCGCGGCGGCCTTACATTCACCACAGCCATCGACCTCAACGGGGCTATTCTGGTTAATGTCGGCGATGACCTGAAAGACGTCATCGAGAATGCCGAAGACGGTGCAACGCTGGCCCTGATGCCGGGCACGTATGAGGTGCTGTCGGATGACGGTTCTGCAACCTCACTCAACATTACCAAGAATGTGACCATCAAGTCGCTGCGTTCTTACGACCGTGCCGTTATCAAGGGCGGATTCACGCCAAAGGGTGGCACGCTCAACCTGAAGCAACTCGTGCTCAACGGCGATGGCGCTGTGGGCTACATGATTGACTTCAAGGAGGCAGCCGACTATGGAGACTACGACATCGACGATTGCGAGATTACCAACTACAGCAAGGGGTTGATGTATAACAACACCACCGGTGCCAAGGTGACTTCGATGGTATTCAATAACTGTCTGATTCACGATATGGGTAGTGGTGCCGACTTCCTCGACATTCGCAAGGGTTATATTGCTGCGCTCACATTTAGCAACAACACCGTGTGGAAGGCCGATGCGGCTCGAGATTTCGTGCGCTACGACAACAAAGCATCAGACTATCCCGGTGCGCCGGCTCCGGTCATCACCGTGGATCACAACACGTTGGTGGGCATTGCCAATACCGAATCCCGCCGTCTGCTCTACGTGCGCTATGCAGACAACACGTGTATCTGGACCAACAATATCGTGGTGGATACCAAGGGCATTGTGACCAACCAGTCGAGTACCAACGTGACGACGATAAGTGGCAACAACAATGTGGACTGCCCCAACCTTTCCTCCGCCACATCCACTGTAAGCAGTGCTAAGGTGTACGATGACGACGCCACAACGCTCGACCCGCAGTTTGCCGATGCCGACAATGGAGACTTCACCGTAGACAATGCCCTGCTGTTGCAGCGAGGCGTCGGCGACCCCCGATGGATTAAGTAACTTTGTTTATAAATATTAAGAAATCGTCCCGGCGGTAATTCCCCGGGACGATTTTTTTTATTTCCAAAATTGTCATCATATTATAACATATTCTCGCTTGCCGTTCATACGGAAAATTGTACTTTTGCAAAACAGAAGATAATAATTACATTCAGGGCGGGGCCAGTGCATGGCCATTGCCCATATTAAGTTAAACGGAATAACATGAAAAAGATTCTCTCTATTCTCGTGGCTGCCATGCTTGCTATTCCCGGCATGGCCGAAATTAGCCGCCCTAAACTCGTGGTGGGACTTGTAGTAGACCAGATGCGTTGGGACTACCTGTATTATTTCTACGACCAGTTCCGTCCCGATGGGCTTCGTCGTCTCGTTGACGAGGGTTATAGTTTTGAAAACACGATGATCAACTATGTGCCCACCGTGACGGCAGTGGGACACACCAGCATCTATACCGGTTCGGTGCCTGCTCTTCACGGCATTGCCGGTAACGATTTCTATTTGGATGGCAAACGGGTGTATTGTTGCACAGATGCCACGGTGCAGAGCGTAGGTTCTAACAGCAGGGAGGGGCAGATGTCTCCCCACAACCTGTTGGCTTCGGGCTTGGGCGATGTGCTGAAGATTCATACGGATTACAAGGCCAAAGTTGTGGGCGTGGCGCTGAAAGACCGTGCCGCCATCCTTCCTGCCGGCCATGCCGCCGATGCTGCCTATTGGTGGGACACCTCTGCAGGCCGTTTTGTGTCGTCCACCTATTATATGAAGCAACTCCCCAATTGGGCAGAGCAGGTGAACAAGAAAATTGGCACCAAGCCCGGCACCGAGGTGAAAGCTTCGCCGGAGGGTGTCGGCAAGACGTTTCAGATGGCTGAGGCCGCTCTGGTGAATGAGGGCATGGGGCAGGACGATATTACTGACCTGCTGGCCGTGAGTATTTCGTCTACCGATGCCGTTGGCCATCAATACGGCACACGCCATAAACTTACACGCGAGACCTATATGGAGCTCGACAAGCATTTGGCATCGTTTTTCAAATTGCTCGACGAGAAAGTGGGGCGAGGCAATTATCTGCTGTTTCTCTCGGCCGATCATGGTGCTGCCCATAATCCCAACGAGATGAAGGCTCACAAAATTCCTGCCGGCGGCGTAGAGATGAAGTCGTGGCTGGGCGGCGTAGACAGTCGTGTGGCTCAGGAGTTGGGCATTTCGG
This sequence comes from Prevotella sp., assembly GCA_050946435.1. Taxonomy (GTDB): domain Bacteria; phylum Bacteroidota; class Bacteroidia; order Bacteroidales; family Bacteroidaceae; genus Prevotella. The sequence continues at coordinate 39,411 of JBMNUU010000008.1, read as the reverse complement.
GCAAACTGATCAAGGACGAGAATGCCGGTCGCTTGTATCTCGACCATGAATTGATAAGCCGAAGCGGCAAGACGCTCGACGAGGTGAAGCAGGCAGTAATTGCCGAGATTGAGAAGCGCGACGAAATCCTGTATGTGGTGGACTACGAGAAGGTACTCACCACCGCCATTCCCCAACCTATCCGTGAGCGTATCGTCAACGGATACAACAAGAAGCGCAGCGGCGACCTCTTCTATGTGCCCAAGGCCGGATGGGAAAATGTGAGCAACAAACCCAGCTATATCGGCACAACACATGGAGAGTGGAATCCCTATGACGCTCACATTCCGTTCATCCTCTATGGATGGCATGTCAATCACGGCGAGACGTCGGAGCCTACCAATATGACCGATATTGCTCCCACCATCTGTGCCATGCTCCACATCCAGATGCCCAACAGTTGTGTGGGCAATGCCAAGATGATGAAATAAGGCCTTGTTGAAGGAGAGGGAGCAAAGACCAAATGGTCCTTCCCAATATTGCAAATTTGTAGGGGACGCACGAGTTGTGTGTCCCCTTATTGTAATAGTTTGATTAATCGGACCAGTCGGGCCAGTCGGGCCAGTCGGACTTGTCAGACAGGTCAGACAGGTCAGACAGGTCGGACAGGTCGGACAGGTCAGACGATTAGCAAGTACGTGAGCCGTCTATCCTTACAGAGTGCGCAAATTTTCACATGAAAATCGCACGAAAAATTCGCGAAAGAGACACCCCATTGCGGTTGGGCCTTAACGGCACCACCGTTGAGGCTCAACCGCGATGCCGCTAAGGCTCAACCGCAACGCCGCTAAGGCTTAACCGCAACGCCATAAGATAGTAACGGTGGCAAGGGAAGAAAGTACCCCGGCATCAATCCTCATCATTGTTCTAAAACCTTACAGTGCTATTCTAATACCTCTCTGCAAACATTGAGATTGCAGCAATGTGAGAATCCACTCCAAACACGTAGTTGTTAATATAGTTTAAAATTCAAGGGAAAGTCATGCAATATCTCTATGCTTTTAAATTATTTTTGTAGATTTGTGGCAATCTATTCAACTATAAATTTGCATAACGCAACTAAAACGTTACAGCATGACTCTACTGAGAAGGACATTTTTTACGAATATCATCCAGGCAACTGGAGCTTCTATAGCTTTAGTGTCGTTCGTGCTGAACGTAAAGGCTACCGAATACCGTATGAGCATGGCCAAAACGAAGGAATTGATCGACAGTGTCGCAGGAATGTGGGACAAACTTAATTTTGCAGCACAGCGTTTGCACGATGTGCACTCAGTTCCCCGGCCTTCTATGCTCTGGCGTCTTTAAATCTATTTTATGTTAGCACAACGGTATCAAATCTCGTAAACATCAACAACAACATAGTGGCAAAAAGAGTGTAAAGCAGGATTAGACTGCAGTTCACTAAAAGCTAAAATGATTCAGCTACATATTTAAACAAAAAATATAACAAGATTATGGGAAAAACAAGATTAGGTGGGGAAAATCCCAAAATAGGTATTCGTCCAATTATCGATGGCCGGCGCGGAGGCATTCGTGAATCGTTGGAAGACATGACTATGGGTATGGCCAAGCGCGTAGCCGATTTATACCACTCGGAACTTCGCTATAGCAATGGCGATCCAGTGGAATGTGTCATTGCCGACACAACCATAGGCGGTGTGGCAGAAGCTGCACGATGCGACGAGAAATTCAGAAATAGCGGTGTGGGCGTTGTGCTCTCCGTAACGCCGTGCTGGTGCTACGGATTTGAGACCATCAACATGGACGGCGACCTGCCGCGTGCCATTTGGGGATTCAACGGTACAGAACGTCCCGGTGCCGTGTATCTGGCCGCAGCGTTGGCCGTGCACAATCAGAAAGGCTTACCCACCTTTGGCATTTATGGTCGAGACGTTCAGGATGTAGACAGTAAGGAAATTCCCGAAGATGTCAAGGAGAAACTCCTGCGTTTTGCCAAGGCCGGTCTGGCCGTAGCCGCCATGCGAGGGAAGTCCTACCTTTCTATAGGAAGTGTGTCGATGGGTATCGGCGGCTCCATTCCCAATCCTGAATTTTTCCAGGAATATCTCGGTATGCGCAATGAGTATGTGGATGCCAGTGAGATAGAGCGTCGCGTGAGATTGGGCATCTACGACCACGAAGAATATGATAAAGCCATGGCCTGGACGGAAAAACACTGTAAGGTGAACGAGGGCGATGACCACAACCCGGAACATCTGGTGTTTAGTCGTGAAGAGAAAGACGAGGTATGGAAATATGTGGTGAAGATGACGATTATCTTCCGTGACTTGATGATCGGGAATCCCAAACTCGCCGAGATGGGTTTCAAGGAAGAAGCCAACGGCCACTACGCTATTGCGGGAGGTTTCCAGGGACAACGCCAGTGGACCGACTTTAAGCCCGACGGCGATTTCGCGGAGGCCATCTTAAACAGTTCGTTCGATTGGAACGGCATTCGGGAAGCATTCACCTTTGCTACCGAAAACGACACACTGAACGGCGCTGCCATGCTGCTCAATAAACTGGTGAGCAACCGTCCGCAAATCTTCGCAGATGTGAGAACCTATTGGAGTCCGTCTGCCTATAAGCGCGTAACGGGGCAGGAACTCGACGGGTATGGAGCCAATGGCTTTATCCACCTCATCAACTCCGGTTCGTGTACGCTCGACGGCTCCGGCCGACAGTCTGAAAATGGGAAACCAGTTATGAAACCTTTCTGGGACATCAAGGAGGAGGAAGTAGACGCCTGTTTGAAAGCAACCAAATGGTATCCGTCAGATCGCAGTTATATGCGTGGCGGAGGCTACTCATGCCAGTTCCAAACCAAAGGTGGGATGCCTGTCACCATGTGTCGCTTGAATCTCATCAAAGGGCAGGGTCCCGTGATGCAGATTGCTGAAGGCTGGAGCGTAGAATTAGAGCAAGAAGCCTTTGAGATTATCAACAACCGCACAGATGCCATTTGGCCATCCACGTTCTTCGCCCCGCGCCTTACCGGCAAGGGATGTTTCAGAGATGTCTATTCCGTGATGAATAATTGGGGAGCTAACCACGGTGCCATCAGCTACGGCCACATTGGAGCCGACCTGATCACACTGGCATCGATGCTTCGCATCCCAGTTTGTATGCACAATATACCCGAGTCTCAAATCTTCCGTCCGAGCGCCTGGGCAGCATTTGGCAGTGATTTGGAAGGCAGCGACTTCCGGGCGTGCAAAAACTATGGACCACTGTACAAATAATCAGATATGCCTGAGGGGCGGACTTGCCTGACTGCCCCTCGCAAACTAAAAACAACAGAAAAATGAACAAACATCTATTAATTGCAAGCACGCTCCTGTTGGCATTGACCGCGTGCAGCGAGCAAAAAGATACCAAGATGGGAAGTTACGAATATGATGCACAGTTCTTGAAGGAACACAACGTTGGATACATCGAATTGAAATCCAACGATGGTAATTCTAAAGTAATGGTAGCACCCGAATGGCAGGGTAGGGTTGTCACGTCAACTGCATCGGGCGATGAAGGCGACAGCTACGGATGGATTAACTACCGATTCATCGAAGCCGGTCAGCCGAGCGATCAATTCAACCCTTATGGTGGCGAAGAAAGATTCTGGCTTGGTCCGGAGGGCGGCCCATACTCCCTGTATTTTGAAAACGGGAAGGAGCAGGTCTACGACAACTGGCATGTTCCTGCCGTGATTGACACCGAAGCCTATGACGTGGACTCAAAAAACGACACTTCGGTTTGTTTCAAAAAGAGTACCTCGGTTAAGAATGCTTCAGGAACAGTGTTCGACCTGGATATAGAGCGAACGATCAACTTGTTGTCGAGAGCAGCTATGCAGCAACGTTTGGGCATCACCATACCCGAAGATGCCAAAATCGTTGGTTATGAAAGTCTGAACAAGATTACCAACACAGGCAAGGAAGCATGGACCAAGGAAAAGGGCCTGATCTCGATTTGGATGCTCGGCCACTTTAATCCAACCCCAACGACCACTGTCTTTATCCCTTACAACGAGGATGCTGAGGGGAAGATCGTCAACGACGAATACTTTGGCAAGATTCCTGCCGACCGTTTGAAGACAGGCGATGGCATGTTATATTTCAAGATCGACGGTAAGCTGCGCAGCAAGTTAGGTATTCCGCCTGCCAGGTCCAAAGGAATGTGCTGCAGTTACGACTCAGAAAAGAATGTGCTTACCATCTTGAGATGCAGCGTTCCGGAAAAGCCGGGTCCCTACCTGAACGGACAATGGGGCAAGCAGGACGATCCTTTCGCTGGCGATATGTTGAACTCTTACAACGATGGACCTGTGGAGGACGGCTCCATTATGGGACCGTTCTACGAAATCGAGACCTCTTCACCGGGTGCCGAATTGGGTACGAATGAATCGATGGTGCATCAACAGGAAATCTTCCACATCCAGGCAGATGAAGCTGTCCTCGACCCCATTGTGGAAAAGCTGTTCGGTGTAAACATCGCTACCATCAAGAGCCAATTCCAACCCTAACTGCAAGCTGGAAAAGCATCAGCATCTTCGTTGATGAAGAAGCTGATGCAATAACTCGCAGGAGCGCAGTAGGAGGTATCGGCAAAAAGCTCCTCCGTGATTGGAGAGGCTGATACCCAAGCGGTTGAGGCATATATGCTACCACCCAATGAAAAGGAATACTAACCCAATAAAAACTCGAAAGGTATTTATTACCGATTGTTACCAACAACACTGTTATTATAAAAGTAATATACGATAACTCAACATATTAATCAATAAACACGAAAAAGAGCGGGCGGCAATACCTCGGCTATTGGCCTTCAACCGTCATAACGCTGTACATCCGTTGCCGGCTCATCGTTTCAAAAAAAGTTCCTTTTGATCTACCAGACAAAAGACACCAACAATTAAACATAAAAACCTATATTATGCAACAACCAAATCCAAATTATCTTTTCGGTCGCTTGTGTATATTGCTGTTTTGTATCTTTGCGATACAAACCACATCCTACGCACAGAACTCCCGACTGGTCAGCGGCCGGGTATTAGACAAGAAAGGTGAGACGCTGATCGGCGTCTCGGTATCCGAGAAAGGCAACGAGTCCAACACGGTTATCACCGATGTTACCGGTGCTTATCGGATAACACTAACTACCGACAATCCGGTGTTGAAATTCAACTACATCGGTTTTAAGGAGAAAGAAGTAAACGTGGGTGCTGACAAAATTATTGATGTGGCCCTCGACGAAGACGTTTCCGCCCTTGACGAAGTGGTGGTCGTAGGTTTCGGTACCCAGAAGAAGGCTTCTGTGGTGGGTGCCATTTCCAACATCAAGCCCAAAGACCTCAGTATGGTGCCCAGCCGTTCGATGAGTAATTCACTGGCAGGGCTCACACCGGGCGTTATTGCCGTGCAGCGCAGTGGCGACCCTTGGTATAACAATTCAGACTTCTGGATTAGAGGTATCAGTAGTTTTGCGGGCAACACGCGCCCATTGGTGCTGATTGATGGTATTGAGCGTTCGCTCAATGACATCGACCCGGAAGAAATCGCTTCATTCTCTGTTTTGAAGGATGCCGCAGCCAGTGCTGTTTACGGTGTACGTGGAGCCAACGGTGTGATCATGATTGAAACCAAACGAGGCGAAATCGGTAAACCGCAGGTCAACGTTCGCTTTGAGCACGCATTCACTCAGCCCACGAAAATGCCCGAGTATGTGGGTAGTGTGAAATATCTCGAACTCATGAACGATATGTATCGGGAAGAAGGCAAGGCTCCAATGGTTTCTGACGCCGTGTTAGAGAACTATCGCAACCATACAGACCCGGAGTTGTATCCCGATGTTAACTGGTGGGATGTGGTTTCAAAGGATTATGCCGACAACACACGCGCTACGTTAAACATCTCGGGTGGTTCAAAAATCCTGAGGTATGCCTTGGTGGCCAGCTATTTTAACGAGAATGGTATCCTGCAGCGCGACAAGACTAAAGAGTGGGATTCGTCGTTAAAGGTAAACCGCTATACGGTACGGTCTAACGTCGACATCAATGTGACCAGCAGCACTATTGTACGTATTAACATCGGTGGATACCTGCAAACCAGGAACTCTCCTCCCGGAGATGTAACCGATAGAACTATCTTCTACCATTCCATGCGCATTCCACCGTATATCCATCCGGCCATCTATGCCGATGGGCGCATTCCAAGAGTGCAATACAAGGAAAATCCATGGGCCTTTAGTACGCAGCGTGGTTACAGAAAACTGAATCACAGTAGCGTGCAAGCCCTTACTTCTATCGAGCAAGATTTAAAGTTCATCACGCCGGGTCTGAGTGCAAGATTGAGCTTCTCATTCGATAAGTTTGCAAACAACTCAGTGGAGAGAGCCAAGAATCCTGACTATTATTTCCCTGCTTCAGGCCGTGATTACGATGGAAACATCATCACCAACATCCAAAGCAACGGCCAAGAATTTCTTGGATATGTAAAAGATGCAGGGTGGGGAACGCAGAGCACCTATTTGGAAGGTATGATCAATTACTCGCGGACTTTCGCCAAGAAGCATGCGGTGAATGCCATGTTGCTTTACAACCAAAAGAACTTCGACGACGGTTCTTATCTGCCTTTCCGTAATCAGGGTTTCGCAGGAAGAATGTCGTACACTTATGATGATCGCTACGTAGCGGAATTTAACTTCGGTTACAACGGGTCGGAGAACTTCGCTCCCGGAAAACGTTTCGGTTTCTTCCCCGCTGTGGCTTTAGGATGGGTTGTGACAGAAGAACCCTGGATGCGCTCTGTTTCCAAAACGCTTTCGCTGTTGAAGCTGAGGGCAAGCTGGGGAAAGGCCGGTAACAGCAATATTAATGGCCGTCGCTTCGCCTATATCTCCACGATTGCAAACACCGGTTACTATTATTTTGGTACTGAGGGACAGTTCTACCGGCTGGGTAGAGCCGAAGGCGAGATTGGTGTTCCCGACCTGACTTGGGAGACCGTAACCAAAACCAACGTGGGTGTCGACATGGGATTGTTCAACGGAAGTGTCTCCATGAGCTTCGACATCTTTAAAGAGTGGCGTAAAGATATCTTCATGCAGCGCACTAATATGCCCGGTTCTGCGGGATTCAACAGGGCTATATGGGACAACTACGGTAAAGTGGAAAACAGCGGTATCGACTTCTCTATCAATGTGAATCACCAATTTAACCATGACTTCCAGTTGACGGCAATGGCCAACTTTACGTATGCCCATAACAAGGTGACGGAAATAGACGAGCCGGAAGCCATGAGGGGCACTTATCGCTCTCGTACCGGCAAGCCCGTAGGCCAGTTGTTTGGTTTGGTGGCCGAGCGTTTGTTTGACGAAAACGATTTTGACGAAACTGGGAAACTCAAGGAAGGCATCCCATCGCAGAAGTTCAGCTCAGAGACTTTCCTTGCTCCCGGTGACATTAAGTACAAGGACATGAACGGCGATGGCGAGATTACAGCCCTCGACCAGACAGCTATTGGTGGAACTGTTGATCCCCAAATTGTTTATGGCTTTGGAGCCACACTGAGATACAAGCAAGTAGACTTTGGCTTCTTCTTCTCCGGCGTTGGTAAGACCGACCGTATTCTGGGTGGAGAAACCTGGTTGCCAGCCTCTTCAATCGGTGCAGGTAACATCTGGTCGAACATTGATGACCGATGGACAACAAGCAATCCTCGGCAAGATGTATTTTGGCCGAGAATGAACGAGTTTACCACAAGCAACAACGAACAAGCTTCTACCTGGTGGCTCAAGGATATGAGCTTCCTCAGACTGAAGAATCTCGAAATTGGATATACCATCCCAAGTAATTGGAGTGAAAAGATTGCCATACGCGATTGCCGTATCTTCTTGAGAGGCAGTAATCTGTTGACTTTCTCCAAATTTGATATGTGGGATCCTGAAATTGGCTCCAACGATGGTTTGAAATACCCGATGATGAAATCATTGTCTGTTGGTATTACGCTGAACTTTAACAACTAAACAATTGAAATTATGAAAATAACAAGATATATTACCAAGGTATTTTTCTTACTTGGATGCCTTTCGTTAATGTCAAGTTGTGACTATCTGGATAAGGAGCCCGATGACCAATTGACCATGGAGATGATTTTCTCAGATAAGATCAGAACCGAAGACTGGCTGGCGAGCGTTTATTCTTCCGTGCCCAGCCCAATGTGGGGTTACTATAAGGACCAGGGCTACAACATTATGGCCGATGATATAGTGATTCCAAGCCAATGGACACCTTATGGTTGGGCCAATTCCTATGCGTTCACAACGGGAAACTGGAGTCCAACGTCAGGGTGGAGTCCTAACTATTGGGTAGAGTTGCCCAAGCGTATCAGGACAGCCCTGCAGTTTATAGAGAATGTTCGTATCATCCCGACGGATGGACTGACCGAGAGTTACGTAACCAGAATGAAGTATGAGGCTCGTTTCCTGATAGCCTATTATTATTCGCTGCTGGTAGAAACTTATGGAGCAGTACCTTTCAATCCCGATAAGATCTACGAAACCGGTACACCCAGCTCGGAGCTTATGGCTGAGCAGACACCTGCCGATGTCATTGTAGATTGGATCGATAAAGAGATGGTGGAGGTGTCGAAGCATCTGCCGGCTGTGTACGAAAGTGATCTGGACTGGGGACGTGCCACGTCTGTCATGGCTTTGGCCATTCGTGCCAAGACCCTGCTCTTTGCTGCAAGTCCGTTGTTCAATGGGAACACAGACTATGCTGACTGGAAAAACAAGAGTGGAGAAAACCTGATTAACCAGACCTACTCCGCCGAGAAATGGCAAAGGGCAGCCACAGCATTCAAGGAAATGATTACGCTGGCTGAAAGCAATGGCTATAAACTTTACTACGAATACAACAGCGATGGCAGCATCGACCCGTTGATGTCGTATTACAACATGTCGCTCAAGCGTTTCTCCGATGGCAACAAGGAGATTATTTTCGGACGTCCTGAGAATAAAGATTTAAATTTCTGGCAGTCCCATCATCTTCCCAAAGGAATCGGTGGAAATGCAGCCATGAACATTACACAGGAGCTGGTCGACGCCTTCCAAATGAAAGACGGCTCGACACCTATCTTGGGTTACAACAAAAACGGTTCACCCATTATCAATCCTGAGTCGGGATACAAGGAACGTGGATTCTCTACCGCAAACGAAATGCGCAAGACTTTATGGCCCGGTGGTGGTCCTACCACCTCGTTCGATTCTAAGAAGGGCGAAAGACCGGTCACGCTGACGGGTACTTTCAATATGTATTGCAATAGGGAGCCGAGATTCTATGCTTCCGTAATCTTCAACAACGAGTGGCTGGGCGTTGCCAATCGCCAAGTGAACAACTTGAGGGGTGCGGGCAAAGATGCCGACGATACCTTCGACTCGCCTTGGACAGGTTATAATATTCGGAAGAGAATAGCTTTGGACATCTTCCCACGTGAAGGCAAGCATAGTTATCAGCCCGGTATTCTCTATCGTTTGGCCGATGCCTACTTGGGTTATGCGGAAGCACTCAACGAAAGTCAAGGCAGTCCTTCGGAAGAGGTCTACAAATACGTGAATCTTGTTCGCGAACGTGCCGGACTTCCCGGACTGGAAGAAGGTTTGAGCAAAGAGAAGATGCGTGAGGCTATTCAACACGAGCGTCGCATCGAGTTCAATTGTGAGGGTGTACGCATACAAGACCTGCGCAGATGGAAGCTGGCCGAGAAATATCTGAACATGCCCGTTTACGGTATGAACAGAACCGGGACCGTTGCCAGCGATGACCCCAGGGACCCCAAAGCTTACTACAAGCGTTGGTATTGGAAACCCCGTGTGTTTACCAAGAAGATGTACTTCATGCCTGTTCCACAGAAACAGATGGACATCAATACAAACTTAGTACAAGCAACAGGCTATTAATTTCAACAACTTGCAATTATGAAATATTCACATCAATCAATATACAACCCATTGGTCTACCTCTGTGTGATGTTGTGTGCAGTCTTCTTCTCTTGCTCCGACGACTCAGACGTAAGACCCAATGCGGATCGGTTTCTCCGGATGCACCAATCGTCTGTCACCATCCATGTTGGTGAGCAGATCGTGCTTAAACCGTCAGTCGATACCATTGCCGGAAAGAGCTATAATGTAGTATGGAGCGTTGCCGACAACACCCTGGCGTCGGTTGAAAAGAAAGACCAGCAGCAGGCCGTCATTACGGGCTTGCAGCCGGGCTCTACCACACTGAAGGTTGAAACCAGCGACCATCAGATGAAGTATTTTGCTGACCTGACAGTCTTAGATGGCGAACAGTCCATCAAATTGCTGACCATCGGCAGCAGAACAGCTTCTCAGTCTGCCAACGAGGCCTTGGTCAGAATGGCAAGGGCCACCAATAAACACATCGTGGTTTGCAATGTGTATCGACCACAAACTACATTGGCAGATCACCTCGAGAATATAAATGAGAATGCGGCCTTGTACACTTCCCTGCGCATAGACGAGGAGGGCAATCTGAACAGTCAAAGCGATAAAATGTTAAGGGAGGTTATTACCAGTGAGAACTGGGACTATATCGCTATCGAGGAGGATATTGATGCTTCCGGAGACGCCCAAGGCTATGCCGAGAACATACCGCTCATCCTTGAAAAGATACAAGAATGGGCTACCAATCCTAATCTCAAATGTTACCTTCATATGCCATGGGCCTACAACGCTGCATCAGTGGCCACCGGTTTCATGCATTATGATAGGGATCAGATGAAGATGTACAAGGCCATTGTTGCGGCCACACATTCGGTAGCCGACCAATTTACCAAGATTGCGCCGGTGGGTACAGCCATTCAAAACGCACGCACCACTTATCTTGGTGAGAGTGTACTCAACGATGACATTAACTTGAATGCCACATCAGGTGCGTATATCTCAGCCCTGACCTGGTACGAAACTTTGTTTGGTACGGACGTCACCCAGATGCCCTACAACGTACCCGGTATGTCTGAATACGTCAACAAGATGTACAAGCAGTGTGCCCACAGTGCAGTGACAAACAGCGGAAAGGTGACCGACATGGTAGACTTCAAGAGCGCTAACCCGTTCGTCTTGGAAAATCCGATATTTATCGACTTCGGTACAGAGTTCACGCCATTGCCTTTCAACAGTTTTGTCAAGCCTGACAAACCGCTAAGCAACCTCATCGATACGCAAGGCAACAGCACTTATTTCAACATTGAGGCTACCACACCGTTCAATATGCTGAGGAGAAACGGCTTTGGAAACCGTCTCGGTATGCCTCCATCGGTATATAAGGATATGTTCTTCAGAGATGGTAAGAGACCGGGCCAGGAAGTCGGCGGATTCAAGATGTCGGGCCTGAACACAACCAAGAAGTACACCTTTATGTTCTATGGTGCGGTGAACGACCACAATACAGGTACACGATTCACCTTAACGGGAGTGACAAGCGGCTCGGCTGAAGTCTCCAATGATTACAATGAAGACAAACTCGCCATTATTAAAGACATTCAGCCTAAGCCGGATGGCACGATTGATATTGAAGTGACAAGAGCTTCGTTCAATACCCACTGGGGCGGATTCTACGGCGTCAATGCCTTGATTATCGTTCCGGAAGGCTACAAAGGAGATTTTTAATCAGCATCATTTTTTAGGAAGGTAAAGATTGTTTTATGCACCGCCGGCAATATTTCTATGTGTATCTTCGTTTTTACAATAGATAAAGATTGTCGACGGTGCTTTCTTTCTTTTCCTTTCTTCATGATAAAAACTAAATTTTAAGACATGACAAAAGTATTCAAGCTATTCATTCTGGCCTGCGCGGCCTTGATACCAACGCATGGATTCGCACAAGACAACTACCGATGGTCAGACGAGCTCTCGCTGCTCAAGCGCATCGACAAGCTGCCTCAGTATCGTACGGGGTCATACGTCGAATCCTTTTCAAGCTATGATCGAACACACGGAAACGATGACGGGTTTGCCGGAACTTATTCGTTCATCCGTAAGGAGGACAACAAGCTGGTCATTGCCGAAATGAAAGGACCGGGCGTTATCGACCGCATTTGGACGCCGACGCCCAACGAAACCATGCTCTATTTCTATTTCGACGGTGCAAAAGAGCCCGGACTGTCTATCAAGTTTTCCGACCTTTTCTCGGGTAAGGTCTATCCTTTTGTCAAGCCTGTATGTGGCAATGAAGTCGGCGGATATTATTGTTACGTGCCCATCACCTACAAGAAGTCGTGCAAGATTGTTTACGACGGCCCCAAGTTGGAGTTCATTCAGATAGGTTACCGCAATCTCACTACGAAGAAAGTGGAGACTTACAATGGACAGTTTACGGCGCAAGACCGACAAATCCTCAAGGAGGTTTGCGACTTTTGGGCAACTGACAATGTGCAGGCCGCACTTTTTGCCAATGGCAAATCAGCCGGTATTCAAACAGTAGAAAAGGAGGTAACCCTTACTCCGGGCGAGGAAGTAAACTGCTTTGCGCTCAATTCTCCCGGCCGGATTGTGGGTATGCAGATAGACGGTGGAACGGCTTTTGAAGGCGATTATAAGGACATCATTCTCTCGGCCCGATGGGACGATGAACCCGTAGAGGCCATTTATGCGCCGCTGCAGGATTTCTTTGGCTACGCCTTTGGACATGGAGCCATGCGCAGTATATTGATGGGTAAGCAGGGCAACGACAACTATTGTTTCCTGCCCATGCCGTTCGATCGCTCGGCCAAAGTAAACTTGGTGTACAAAAAGCGAGCTGCCAACCAGCCATCCATTGTAGCCAAAGTGAAGATACACTACACCCTTCAGGGTCGTTCCAAAGACGAGGCAAAGTTTTATAGTGTGTGGCGTCGTCAGCGTACACCGCTTGGCATCTATCATACTTTTCTTCAGACCAAGGGGAAAGGCCATTATGTGGGTACCATTCTGCAGGCACAAGGACTGCGCCCCGGCATGACGCTATTTTTCGAAGGCGATGACAGCACCCATGTGGATGGCAAAATGCGCCTGCACGGCACGGGGTCGGAAGACTATTTCAACGGAGGTTGGTACGCCCTGCTCGACAGATGGGATCGGGGTGTGAGTCTGCCCATCCATGGCTCGCTCGACTATTCGCTCCCGATGGCGCGCACCGGCGGCTATCGTTTCCACCTGAGCGACAAGATGTCGTTTGAAAAGGAAATCTTTCATGGGATGGAGCATGGCCCTGAACGCAACAACTTCCCCGTAGACTATACATCTGTTGCCATGTTCTACAGCGACACGCCTCTTACCGGCAAGCAGGAACCGCAGGGCGAATGGCTGAAAGTGTACAAGCCTACCACCCATATCTATTTTCCTCAGCTTTTTGAAATGACCATCGGCGGAGACATCAGCCTGTCTTCTACGCACGGTTTCAAAATGACAACCGGCGGACAGGGCGATGCACGCGTCATGCTGTCGGATGTTTCGGAAGGCAACTATCGTGTACTCCTCGACTATGTCAGCAGTCCTGAAGGCGCCGATTTCCAGGTTTGGCAGCGCCAGAAACAAGTCTCCGATTGGAAGACAAGTCGGTCTGACGCACGTCAGGAAAAGAAAGGTGTGCATGTTGGCGACATTTATTTGACAAAGCAAACCAACTCTATTACCTTCCGTGTGAAGAAAAACGAGAATGGCAATCAATTCGAATTGCGATTGATTACGCTCGAACGAATCGATTAATGATAAGAACTGCCCCCTTTTTAGCGAGAGCCGATAGCATCGGTTTTTGGGAAAAAGGGGGCGGTATAAATACTCCGACGGGTCCTGTGGCAGAGAGGCTCGTATTTTTTTAGCTCCATAGGTGTTTACCGGGAGGCGTCGCACGCGCCTATGATTGTGGTAACCACACAACCACAAACGTGATTGAAAATATGAAGATACGATGTAGGAAATAAAGTTCGTGCGTGTCAACTCCTACTGCACCCGGATGCTTCCTGAATCCGGTGAAATTGTCTGCTCATTCAAATTGGAGCAAGCATACTCTCTATAAATAGTAAAATATAATTACCATTTTTTGAGTTTTATTTTCGAGACATCCAAAGAAAAAAGGGCTATGTTTTCTCGTCATCATCGGGCCGAGCGTTCCCAAAATGTGCGAGTCCACTGCGGTTGGCCTCTTCTCATCACATGGTTAGGCCTTATCGGCTGTGCGAAAGAGACCGAATCGCACTGCGGTTAAAGCCTTCTCATCATGCCATGAGATACTCAATCGCAGGCGATAAAATAGGAGAAAAAAGGCCGTTTTTTCAAAAGCCCTAACTGTCAGGCTTTTACAAACTATCGCCTATTTTGCGTATTTTGGACAAAGGCAAACTTGTTTTTAAATAAGCTAAAATGAGAGGGCTATTTGTTAATATAATTGACCGTCTCGAATTCTTCAAAACTTGAGTTCAGGATAGGAGCGTTATTTTCAATGTGGTAAACCTCAATAACACCGCAAAATCTCCCCCCACTTTTTCCTACTGGGCCATATTATAGGATATAATAAGGAGTGATAGACTATGATAAAAGGTCATAACAATTGACCCTGCTCCAAATTGGGGCAGGGTCAATTAATTTTTGGGTTTACTTTTGAGTTGTCTTCACGTCATCCGGAGTCTTGCTGAAAATGGCGTGGATCACTTTCAGGTCAAACTTCGGTGTGCGGTCATAATAGAAAATACCGTTCTGCTCCTGCTCCACATCGGTGAGCTGGGTGTAGCAATATCCCCATATATGGTCGCCCAGGCCAAGCACAGCATCGATGATGCCCTCGAGCCTTTGCATGAATTCCTGCTCAGTTCTTGGTGGCTCACCATAGCCCCACGACTCGCGGTCGGAGTTGGTCTTGTCTTGCCCTTTCACCCATTTGATACCGCCAACCTCATCGATGAGATAAGGCATCTTGCCGTCATATTCGGGGAATTCGTAGATCTCGTTGTCACGCAGACCGTTGTATCCGATATTGGCTGCAGGCACCCCAATGGTATAGTTGGGTGTCTGGAAGAACTTGCCATCCTTGTAAAGAATGTCCTTGAGCTTGTTAGGATCCTGCTCATAGTGGTGCACGGTCCATATATCGGTCTTGATGTGGCAGCCGCCGCTGGCATCGTTTACGGGCCTTGTGGGATCGAGCGTCTTGGTCAGGTTGTAGAGGTCGGTCGTCATCCGAGGATACTGCATCTTGTCTGGCCAGAACTCCTCGTTCATCGGCGTCCAGATGAGCAGTGAGGGATGGTTGCGGTCGCGGGTGACCAGCTCAGACCATTCCATGAGGAAGTTGCGTGCCACCTCAATGTCGTTGGCGTCCATACCCCAGCTTGGTGCCTCACCCCAGGTGATGTAGCCCAGTTTGTCGGCCCAATAGTAATAACGCTCCTCAAATGCTTTCTGATGGAGTCGGGCACCATTGAATCCGGCCTGCTTCGACAATTCAATGTCTCTTTTCAAGGCATCGTCAGACGGTGCCGTCCAGATGCCGTCAGGATAGAAACCCTGGTCGAGCACCAGTCGCTGATAATAAGGCTTGTTGTTCAGATAAATCTTGTTGCCCTCAATATGTACCTTGCGCATCCCGACATAAGAGTTGACCTCGTCGAGCACCGTGCCACGATTGTCTACCACCTGGAATATCAAGGTGTAAAGATGGGGCGACTCGGGAGACCACAGCTTGGCCTTCTTCACGGGGAGCACCACTGTGGAGCTGTTGGTGGCCTTCACTTTGGCCGAGGACACCGTGCGGCTGCCGTCCTTGAGCACTACGCGGAGTTCATTGCGGCTGTCGGCAAAGAAGTGGGGATGGATGGAGATCTGACTCTGGTCGATGTCGGGAATGACCTGCACACGCTCGAGTCCTGAGGGATCTACGGCTTCCATCCATACGGTCTGCCAGATTCCCGTGGTGCGGGTATAGTTGCAGCCATAGGAGTGCAGTTGGAGATTCTGCTTACCGGAACTCTGCTTGGTGGAGCGCACGTCGCTGGAAGCCTTCACTACCAGATGATGGGTTGCGCCATCGGACACAAAGCGTGTGATGTCGATGCTGAAAGATGAGCTACCTCCGAAATGGCGACCGGCCAGATGACCGTCGACGTAAATCTCGGAATTGAAATAGACGGCACCGAAATTCAGCATGATGCGCTTGCCCTTCCAATCTGCAGGAGCCTGAATTGTGCGGTGATACCAGATGTGATTGATAAAATCGGTATGGCCCACACCTGATAATTTACTCTCGGGACAGAATGGCACCGTGATGGTCTGGTCAAAATGAGTAGCCTTTTGATACTCTTTTTCTATGCCCGAATTGGCATAGTCGAAGGTGAAATCCCACGTACCGTTGAGGTTCACCCATGCCTTGCGTTCAAACTGCGGCCTCGGATATTCGCTTCGAGGCGTCCCTGCGGCTAAGGCCGACATAGAAAATAGTGCAGCCAAGAAGACTGCTGACAATAGTTTTTGTACTTTCATTTTTTTAATAAAATGGTTATAAAATCATTTGGTGAAATTCTAATAGACTGAATAATGCTGGTTGTGCCCGTGAGCCGGGATAATATTGGCTAAAGGTTTTGCTCCCGTTCAAAAATGTCGTCGAAGATGGCGCGAAGCCGATTTTTGTCGGCAATGATGTCGCGCACGGTCTTGAGGTATTTCTCGTTGGGAGAATTCGGAATCCATAGCTTGATGTAACCGTTCGGACTGTATTTCTCGTCCATGTGCTGACAGAAACGCTGCCATTGCTGCTCCTTGTTGAGTTCCGGATAGCGGTCCAGCCCAAACTCTATGGCCCGGGTGAACACTACGTCGGGTTGCAGGTCGCGGTCGGCCTCGGCCACAATCTTGCCGTAGATGCTGCGTGGCTCGTGCGAGGCAGAGGCGCGATGGTCTTCCACCGCTTCCTTCATGATGTTGATTTGGGTTGGCGAAAACCATTTGCGCAGCCGCTGGTCGGCCATGAGGATTTTGCCACTGGTGATGTGGTGGATGGCACGCGGGCCGCTCATACCGAGGTCGTGATAGGCGGCGATGACGTAGACCATGTTGATGTCAGTGCCGAGTTGGCGCGAGAGCACCAGCGAATTGGCAATGACGCGCTGCACATGGCTGAGGTCGTGCGATTTGTCGAAAGCGTTATATTTGGGAAGGATGGAAGTTTCGATGAACGACATCAGGTCGAGATTGACTTGCATGATGAGGGTTTTATTTGAGAATTGTACTTGCAAATATATCAAATAATGTCTACTTTTGCAAGTAATTATGGATGAATCTCATGTAAAAACTAACTCTTTGAAGGCGTGGGTCCTGGCTGCCCGTCCCAAGACGCTCACGGGGGCTGCCGTTCCGGTGATGATAGGCGCTGCGTTGGCGATGGCAGATGGCGACGGACAGATAGCATGGCTACCCTGCATGTTGTGTTTCCTTTTTGCGTTTATCATGCAGATAGACGCCAATTTCGTGAACGATTATTTCGACTATAAGCAGGGCAACGACGATGTGGAGACCCGTCTTGGGCCGCTCCGTGCCTGTTCGATGGGGTGGGTCACGCCCGAGGCGATGCGATGGGCGCTGGTTTTAACTACCGCACTGGGGTGTGCCGTCGGACTTCCACTGGCCTGGATCGGAGGCTGGAAGATGATAGTAGTGGGTGCGCTTTGTGTGTTGTTCTGCTTTCTCTATACCCTCAGACTGTCGTATCTCGGTCTTGGTGACGTGCTGGTGTTGGTATTCTTCGGCATCGTTCCTGTGTGCCTCACCTATTATCTGAGTCTTCCCGGAGAGACGAAAACGGTGACCTGGGAGGTCTTTACGGCTTCACTGGCCTGCGGTTTCGTCATCGACACACTGCTCCTTGTCAACAACTACCGCGACATAGACAACGATCGACGCGACGGTAAGACGACGCTCGTGGTGAAAGTGGGGGCGACGACGGGCCGCCGCTTGTATCTTGCCACTGGATGGGCAGCGGTAGCGTTGGGACTGGTATTTGTTTTTCATGGACATCTCTTAGCCTTTGTCCTCCCGGCCTGTATATATACGGTGCTGCACTTCAGGGCCTATCGGCATATGGTGAGGATTGACAAGGGCCGTGAACTGAATAAAGTTTTGGGCGAGACGGCACGCAATATGTTTGTTTATGGCGTGCTGGTGGCTGTAGGATTGCTATTGTGGTAGATAATCGGTCTTATGTTGCCGGGCAATGGTATTTTCCACAGAAGTTTTCATTTTGTTCTTCTGCAAAGTTAAAGTGTGTGTCTTTCCACATATATTGTTGGGACGTACGGTTTGTGTGTCCGCCAAACTCTGATTCGTCTAACAAGTTTTAGTTATAGAAATTCCAGCTCAAACCGAGTCGGAAGGTACGCCCGTTGAGCGGGTGATGGGGCGTGAGGAAGTAGTCTTTCTTGCCGCTTCCTGCATTGACATGGCTCATCATTACGAAGAAGCGAGTGTGTTTCAGGTGGAAGTTGGCATAGACGTTGACGATGGGATAGTTTCCCGTCTCTACCTTCTCGTCGTTGGCCTGCACCACATACTGCCCGATGGCAGGCGCATATTCGGGTGCTTTGTATTTGGTGAAATAGCGAACATCACCTCCGAAGTCGCATTTGAGCACGTTGGCGATTTTGAATCGCAAAAACAGGTTGCTGTAGATGTTGAGCAAGGGCACGGGCAGGACCTCTTCCTTGCTCGATTTCTGGAACGTGATGACACTTTCCCAGTTGAGCGGTCCGAACGTGAAGTCTTGCGAAAGCTGGGCGGTGAGCAGACTGATGGCACCGCTGTTTTGCTTCACCGACAATGCGTTGTAGAATCGTCCGACATCGGTCGTCTTGTAGGCCAGCGCATAGTAGGTATGGTTTTTGATAATGTCGTGAGCCACACGCAGTCGGGTGCGTGTCTTCTGATAGTTTAATAGTCCCTGCACTCTGATGTGGTCGATAAACGAAAGGTCATCATCGTCCCACCAGAAGTGCCTGCTCTGATAGTGACGATAGTAGAAACCGGGCTTTTCATGATGGAAAAATCCCGATGCGGCCAGCGTCATGGTATCTTTGAAGAGCGGGAAGTTCAGGTCGATATTGCCGTCCACATGGATTTCTGTGGCATTGATGCCCGCTACGCCAAACTCTCCCACAACATTGTAGTGGAGTGTTTTGCCCTGTGTCTTGGAGAGCTGTCCGCCCACGCTGACGGCATTCTCGTTCCACGAGCGCTCGGCCTCGGCGTCGGGCAGGGTGAAATGGCGCATCTCGTGAGAAGCGAAAACCTTGAGTCCGGCCTTTGCCCATTTGTTGAAACCCTCGAGCATGGAGATGGCGAAGGTGTTGCGCAGGGTCCAGTGGTTGGTCTTGTCGTAAAGGGAGTCTCCAACGAATTTCTCGTTCACCGTATAGTAGTCGAGGTAGAAATCCTCGGGCGTGTCGTAGGCCTGGTAGATGCGCCTATAGTTGTTGAAGTCGAGGGTGTGGATAAAACTGGTGACGGGCACATATTCGTTTTTGAGCCATGCGGTGTCTTCGGCTGCTTTCTCTGATGCCGCGATGAGGCTGTCGGCCGCGGCCTTGCTGCTTACGGCGATGCGTCCTCCCTCGCTCAGCGAGTCGGGTGTCTGAGGATTGGCTGCCGCTTGCGTGCGGTCCACAATCTTGGCATCGTCGGGACGGCCGCTGAACGATGCCTTCGGAACAATGTCGTCTTCCTCAATATCTTCTTCGGTTTTCCCTGCCTCTTTCAGGGCTTTCTCCTTGGCTTCCCTTTCTTCGGCTTCTTTTTTTGACGCTAAGGCAAATTTCTTGGCTTCGATTTCCGCCTCCGTCATGGGCACCTTACGGTTGTACCCCACGTTGTATCTATGCGTGAAGAAGACGTGCTGGTTGTCGTTGCGGTTCCAGTTTTGCGATAGCATCGTCGGAATTTCCGAGGTTTGGAAATCCTCGTTGAACGATTCGGGGTGGGTGATGTAGAGGTCTTGGGTGATACCGCCATTCTCCGTGACCTTCTGATGATTGGTGATGGCCAGGAAGTGGGCTTGATAGCGGTCGCCGAGATAAGAGCCGTAGAGCGAATAGTTGAAGTGGGAGGCTGCCTGGTTGCTATAGTATCCGCGAGCGTAGATATAGTCGAACTTGAATCCCACGCCGATTTTCTTGCCGGCGTTCACGCCAAACTTTGCCGTGAAATGGTCTTCGCCGTTCGTGCGGTCGCCACATTTGTTGTAGCTCAGATTGGTAAACGGCGATAGCGTGTTGGTGAAGTGGAAGTCTTCTACGGGGCTGACGAAATAGTCGTAGGGATTGGTAAAAATGAACTGGCGCTGCTCTTTCCTGTCGATGAATATGCGCGCCTGTCGGGGTGCGCCGAGGTTTCCGGTGGTGTTGTATTCGCCACGCAACCCGGTGGTGAAGATAGTGTTCATATACATGGGCGACAGCGTGTCGGGCTCGGCCGATTGTCGGTCGCCGAATCGCGAGTCTACGGTCCATACGTACATCCCCACCGGAATCTCCTTATCGGTTCCCAGCGAGTCGTTTTGCTGTCGCTGGTCTTGTGTGGTGATGTTTCCGTTTTCGTCTATTTGGTTATAGCCGTCGTCCATCCCCACCTGCGAAAACAGGGGAAGGGATGCCACGGTTAGAAGAAAGCCCAGTATATATTTTTTCATTAATGCAGAAATCGTAGGGCGGCCTCGACAATCTTGAAGACCATTGCCGCCAGGATCACTATTGTTCCTATTGTTTGGTCACCGAAAAAATAGATGAGTATGCCGACTATTGCGCCAATCATGAAGATGGCGTTGAGCCAGTTGCGCAGTTTCAGTGAACTGTCGTGTGGCGCGTTTTCCTCGCCGCGCCGACGATGACGGAGTTGCAGATTGTCGTTATCCATGAACGTATGCGTCTGTGGGTGAAAATGAAAATGTGAGAATAAGTTGTCGTACAGGCTTAATAGGCTACGCCCAAAGTCTGGCAGACACGCCCAAAGATGTTGTCTTTGCGGTCGATGGTCTTGCGACGGAACTTGCCGCTGTATCTGGCAAGTTTAGTTTTTTTCCTGTTCAGCGCTTCCTTGTCGGTGATCCATTCTTCCGCCTTGACATTGAGGCCACCCCGGGTGTCGGTGCGATCCATCTCATACTGATAGCTCAAGCGTTCGAGGGTGAGGTCGAGATGAGCGTCGGATATCCTGGCGATGATGGTATAGTTGAACACGGTGCGGTCCAGCGAGAGGAACGAATTATGGAATACCAGCCATTCTTTCATGCGGGCGGCAATGATGTGTTCAGGCTTGTTCACCACGGCAATCTTGCTGTGTGGGAACTGGTTTTCTTCTTTGGTCATCACCTTGAGCAGGTTGTACACTTTCTCGTAAATATCATCGGCGGTCATGCCCGGCACGTCTTTGCTAAGCGTGAACACCACCTTGCCGTCCACCTCGGGCACGGCACCAACCAGATATTTGGAGTCTTCTTCCTCCTTCTTGTTGTCGTTGTGCGTCTTTTTCTTGTGCTTGACTTGTTGCTCTTGGGTTTCCTCCTGAGGAACTTCCCATGTATTTTGAGCCATCCCCATCAGTGGGAGGCAGGTAAGGAGTGCGATGAAAATCTTTCTCATGACAGATAATGATGCAATTAATAATTGACAAAATTACGAAAATATGTTGTATAATAGGTGCAATGCGGCTATTTTAACTTTTGTTATTGACGATTGAGCAATTCAAAATTCATAATTCAAAATTCAAAATTAGGCTTCGCGATGCTCTGCAATTCAAAATAAATTGCGTGATGAAACTTGTGAATTGTAAATAGCGCATTGTGAATTACCAATGTGTAGCCAATTATGAATTAAAAATTGCGCATTGTGAATTACCAACGCGTAGCCAATTGTGAATTAAAAATTGTGCATTGCGAATTACCAACGCGTAGCCTAATTTTGAATTATGAATTATGAATTTTGAATTACTTAAGCTCCAGCTGTGCCTGCAGCCGTAGGATTTCATCGCGGTATTGAGCGGCTTGGATGAAGTCGAGGTCTTTGGCGGCCTGCTCCATGAGTTTCTTGGTGTTGTCGATACTCTTTTCGAGTTCGGGTCGCGTCATGTGGAGGATGATGGGGTCGGCTGCAAAGGCGGCACTGTCAGGCTCCAAGTAAGCCTGCTGCTTGCTGGCTCCGGTTGCCGCTGGCTTGTATTGCTCTCCGTGACTGTTGGGCAACATACCCTTGATGTCTTTCACAATCTGTTGCGGCGTGATGCCGTGGTCGGCATTGTATTTCATCTGGATGCTTCGTCGCCGGGCGGTCTCGTCGATGGTGCGCTGCATACTCTCGGTGATGTTGTCAGCATACATAATCACCTTGCCGTTCACGTTTCGTGCGGCACGTCCGGCGGTCTGCGTGAGACTGCGGTGGCTGCGCAGAAATCCCTCCTTGTCGGCATCGAGTATGGCTACGAGCGAAACTTCGGGAAGGTCGAGCCCCTCGCGCAGGAGGTTAACGCCCACGAGCACATCGAATAGGCCGGCCCGCAGGTCGTTCATAATCTGTACACGGTCGAGTGCCGGCACGTCGCTGTGTATGTAGTTAGCGCGAATATCGTGGTTGAGCAGAAACTCGGTGAGCTCTTCGGCCATGCGCTTGGTGAGCGTGGTGACCAGCACGCGTTCGTCTTTCTCACTGCGAATGACGATTTCGTTGAGCAGGTCGTCAATTTGGTTTTCCGATGGGCGCACGACAATCTCAGGATCGAGCAGTCCGGTGGGGCGGATGAGCTGCTCTACGACAACACCTTCGGCCTCCTGAAGCTCGAAGTTGGCCGGCGTGGCCGACACGTAGATCACCTGTTTGGCCAGTTCGTGAAACTCCTCGAAGCGCAGGGGGCGGTTGTCGAACGCGGCAGGCAGGCGAAATCCGTATTCCACGAGATTCTGCTTACGGGCGCGGTCGCCGCCGTACATGGCGTTGATTTGCGGCACACTGACGTGGCTCTCGTCGATGACGATAAGGAAGTCGTCGGGGAAGAAATCGAGCAGACAGTAGGGGCGTTGTCCGGCTTCGCGCCCATCGAAATAGCGCGAATAGTTCTCAATGCCCGAACAGTGGCCAAGCTCCTTGATCATTTCTATGTCATATTCCACGCGTTCTTTGATGCGTTGGGCCTTGATGCCGTCGCCCATTTCGTTGAAAAACGCAATCTGGTCTACGAGGTCGTCTTGGATGTGGCGTATGGCGCTTTCGGTCTGTTCCTTCGATGTCACGAAGAGGTTGGCCGGGTAGATTTGGTATTTCTCAAATTTCTGGAGCGAGCGCATCGTGATGGAGTCCACCTCCTCGATGCTGTCTATCTCGTCATCCCACCACGTGACACGCAGAATGTGGTCGCTGTAGGCCATGGCGATGTTTACGGTGTCGCCCTTCACAGAGAAGAAACCTCGCTGCAGGTCGACGTCGTTGCGGGTGTAGAGAGCGTCGACCAGCTGCCGCAGAAACTCGTTGCGGTCGAGACGTTGCCCGCGCCTGATGCTGATAATGCTGTTTTGCATGGCTACCGGACCGCCCATACCGTAGATGCACGACACCGACGACACCACGATGACGTCCTTGCGGCCCGAGAGCAGGTCGCTCACGGCACCCAGCCGCAGCTTGTCGATCTCGTCGTTGATGGCAAGGTCTTTCTCGATATAGATGTCGGTAGTTGGCAGATAGGCCTCCGGCTGATAGTAGTCGTAGTAAGAAACATAGTAGTCCACGGCGTTGTCGGGGAAAAATCCCTTCATCTCCTCGTAGAGCTGAGCCGCGAGGGTCTTGTTATGACTGAGAATCAGCGTGGGCTTTTTCACGTTGGCAATGACATTGGCCACCGTGAAAGTCTTGCCGGAGCCGGTGACTCCCAGCAACACCTGAGCCGGGTCGCCATTGATGACCCCCTCGGTGAGTTGGGCGATGGCCTGTGGCTGATCGCCTGTGGGCTTGTATTTAGAAGTCAGTTTGAAATCCATACCATGCAAAATTACGAATTTTTCGGCTCAATGCACAATGCTTTTCTATGTTTTTGTAAATCGTGCAATCGGTTGACCATCAAAGCTCCTGTCAGCGACTGGGCCCCCCATTAGCTTTCTGCAGTTTGGGGAGAAGCTCTCCGATGATGCGACATGAGACTCGCGTGGCGGCGAAGAATAAGGCCGTCGGCTTCGTTTTTGATTCGCAGTGCATCTCTATGTGTAAAATCTAATTACCACTTTTCGATGCTTCATATCCGGACCATTTAGCGCAAAAAGGACTATGTTTTAGCCATCTCCATCAGCTCGCACAACGTAAAAATCGCCAGTTTGTTAGGTTTTGTATTTCGCTATACTATGGTGGAGCCTTAATCGCGGTATGGCAAAGGCCTAACGGCTCTGCGAAAAGAGTCTTGTCGCCTTGTGGTTAAGGCTTAACCGCCCTGCCGTTACATATCTCATCGCGGGCGATGAAATTGGGGACGAAAAGGCGTTTTTTCTAATCGGCTGATTGTTAAGCCGTTGCAAAATGTTTGTATATTTGGCGTATTTCAGACGGAAGCGAAATTGTTTTCAAATAAGCGACGTATAGACGAGTGTTTGTAAATAAAAATACAAGAATTCAGACGTCCCAAAAGGACGCAAACTGCAGGTTGGAGCGAGGTGGCGACAGTCTATATGATAGCCATCACGCCCTTTTTTTGCTAAAAATAACTATTGCTTCTTTGTGGATCAGAGAATTATGTGTATTTTTGCAAGTCAAAAGGTTGAATATGAAGAAATTTGTTTTGATGGCGTTCTGCGTGTTGCTCCTTTTTGGGAGCTGCGCCAAGGAATTCAATCAAGTATACAAGTCTCCCGACTATCGTTACAGATACGAGTATGCCAAAGAGTGCTTTGTCAATGGCAAGTACACGCGTGCCGTGACATTGCTGCAGGGGCTCATCGTGCAGCAGAAGGGAACCGCCGAGGCACAGGAGAGCCTCTATATGCTCGCTATGGCCGAATATCTCGACCGCGACTATACGGCAGCAGCCGAGGCTTTCAAACGCTATGTGAAATCGTATCCGCGCGGTATGTATGCAGAAATGGCTTCATACCATGTGGGACAGAGCCTGTATATGAGTACGGCTGAACCTCGGTTGGATCAGACCACCACGGTTCAGGCCATTGCTGCGTTTCAGGAATATATGGACCTCTTTCCCGATGCCCAGCTCAAGGATCAGGCCCAGCAGCGGCTATTTGAGTTGCAGGATAAATTAGTGGAGAAGGAGTTACATTCGGCTCAGCTCTACTATAATCTTGGGTCTTACTTTGGCAACTGCGGTAGTGGGGGAAACAACTATGAGGCTTGCATCATTACGGCTCAGAATGCCCTGAAGGATTATCCCTATTCCTCACATCGGGAAGACTTTGCCGTGTTGGTGATGAAAAGCAAGTACGAGCTCGCTCAGCAGAGTGTGGAGGAAAAGAAGCTGGAGCGTTACCAGGATGCGGAGGACGAATGTTACGGTTTTATCAACGAATATCCCGACTCCAAGGAACGCAAGACGGCAGAGAATTTCATTCAGAAGTGCAAAAGATATACGGCAAACGCTGTTGACTAAGTTTGGGTCAACGGCGTGGTGCCTTATTAATGGTTGCAAATATTAAATTTATATATATAAATGGATTACAAAAAGTCAAAAGCTCCGGTAAATACAGTTACCCGCAACGTTGTCGATTTGTGTAAGGATACCGGTAACATCTATGAGAGTGTGGTGATTATTGGCAAGCGCGCCAACCAGATTTCTGCAGAGGTTAAGCAGGACCTGAACAAGAAATTGGCGGAGTTTGCCTCGTATAATGATTCGCTTGAGGAGGTGTTTGAAAATCGTGAGCAGATAGAAATAAGCCGTTATTACGAGAAATTGCCGAAGCCCACGATGCTCGCTACCCAGGAATTTATCGAGGGAAATATTTATTTCAGAGACGCATCCAAGGATTAAGGGAAAGGTTGGTGACGCAATGATTCAACGCAAACAAACCATATTTTTATTACTGGCACTGCTGGCGCTCATTGTCTGCCTGTGTCTGCCCATCGGAAAGATAGAGCCGAAGGGCATGGGTGTGATGACGATATGGTATAATTTAGGACTGTTCACCGATGGGGCAGTACGCCCTCAGCCTATGCCTTTTGTCGATTTGGTGGTGACGGGTATACTGTCTTTCATCGCTATCTTTATGTATAAGCGGCGCAAGGTGCAGGCTCGTCTGTGCACGGTGAGCATGGTGTTGTGCCTGGCTTGGTATGTTTATTATGCGTTCTGCGTGTTCAATGAGTTCCAGACGGGCGGCACGTTCCACGTCGCATTTGCGGCTTGCTTGCCGCTGGTGGCCTTTATCTTGCTCTATCTGGCGCGCAGAGGCGTTATCGCCGATGAGAAGCTGGTAAGGTCTATGAATAGAATCAGATAAGAAACGGCGAATCTTTTAATCCCATAAAACATACGACAGGCCCCGGAAGGTATTTTGATGACTTTCCGGGGCCTGCGTTTTGTGGTATGCCCAGTGTGCAGGGAAATGATTGGTTGCTGAGCCACGAAAACGTGTCGATTATGCGGCATACAACAAAAATGGGAGCCCCCGACTGGCGTCCGGGACTCCCTTGTTATGTGTTTTATTGGATAATTCGTCAATTATTTAAATTGATCCTTTACCTTGTCTGCAGCGTTGTCTATAGCATTTCCGGCCTTCTTTGTAGCTTTATCCAAACCTTCCTTGGCGTTTTTAGCAGCTTCTTCTACATCCTCACTGGCTTTTTTGGTAGCCTCATTCACATTCTCCTTGGCTTCATTCAGACCTTCTTTAGCATTGTCAACAGCGTTGTCAGCTGCATCTACGGCAGCGTTCTTAGCGTTGGTGGCAGCATTTCCTAAAGCCTCGGCAGCAGCCTCTGCGGTAGCGCCGGCCAAAGCACCCTTCTGGAACGACTCGGAAGCCAGGTTTACAGCTTCGTCGGAAACAGCGTCCTTAGCATCCTCAAGGGTGGCATCATCAGACACGGGCAGGTCTTTAATGCAGGAATACAGCTTGGATACGGTTTCGTTCTCGTCACCAATGCTGTTGATTGCGTCGGAATGCTCATCAACAAGATTCTGAGCCAGACGGCCATAAATTCTCATATCTGTCAGGTTACCGGAGTTAGCCAGAGTCTTATACATTGCTGCAAGGTTGGCCAAAGCCTTGGAAACCCCTTCAACATCATTGCCGTCCAAAGCACTTGTGAGTTGGAGGCTCAAGGTCTTGAAGATTACTTTAGTTTCAGAAGAAAGCGAAGCAGTATCTAACATAGCGCTATCTACCGGAGCTTCTGCATTAGTTTTCGACTTGTTTCCACAACTTGCAAATGTGAGTGCTGCAACTGCAACAACTGCAAATAATAGTTTCTTCATAATTTTTAAATTAATGTTGTTACTATAAAATAA
The DNA here is from genome assembly GCA_050946435.1 of Prevotella sp. GTDB lineage: Bacteria > Bacteroidota > Bacteroidia > Bacteroidales > Bacteroidaceae > Prevotella. The sequence goes on along the minus strand of JBMNUU010000008.1, from coordinate 11,853 downwards.
TGTGCTGTTTTTAGCCTAAACTATATAATATCGATGTCAAAGATAATGAAAAATCAGTAGGTTGTTTGTAATTTTCATTAGTTTTAACGTATTAAATGTTAAATATTATGCATCCCTTTTGTAGGTTGCCGTCTATTTTTTCATGACTTTACGCACGGTGCCATCCGACATTTGCAGAATGTTGAGGCCGCTCTGTGCTTCGGCGCGTTGTCTGCCGTCGGGAGCATAGACAGCCTTGACGGTCGGCTTGTTGACGGCTGCCTGACCGATACTGTTGGGCTTAGTCTTGGTGAAATAGCCGTTGTTTGGATTTGCCATCGTGACGTCTGTCTTGGAGTTGTTAAAAGGTACTGCGCCTTTGAGTTTATAGTCTTTGTCGAACATCTCACTCGAGTAATCGCACGTCCATGTGTCGTTGCAGTAGATGGTTTGCAGGGATGAGCAGTTTTCAAACATTCCTACCATATCGGTCACGTTCTTTGTGTTGAATCGGGACAGATCGAGGGCTTGCAGAGCATCACACTCGAAGAACATCATGCACATATTGGCCACTTTTTCCGTGTTGAAGCTGGAGAGGTCAAGGGTTTGTAGCATTGAGCAGCTGGCAAACATCGCATCCATAGCAGTTACGTTTTGCGTGTTAAAGTTGGATACATTGAGCGATTGCAGGGCCTTGCAGCTGTTGAACATCCATCCCATACTGGTCACTTTCTCCGTGTTGAAGTGGGAGAGGTCGAGGGCTTTCAGAAGATAGCATCCGCTGAACATCAACTCCATATTGGTCACGTTTGCGGTATTGAAGCTGGAGACATCGAGGGTTTGCAGGGACTTACATTCGCTGAACATACATTTCATATTGGTTACGTTCTTCGTGTTGAAGCCGGAGACATCGATGGCTTGTAGTGATGTGCAGTTGGCAAACATATTGCCCATGTCGGTTACGTTTTGCGTGTTGAAACTGGAGATATTGAGTGTTCGCAGGGCGCTACATTCGCTAAATAGGCTTTGCATATTGGCTATGTTCTTTGTGTTAAAGCTGGAGAGGTCGAGGACTCGCAGTGATGCGCAGTTGTAGAACATTTGGTCCATATTGGTTACCTTTTCCGTGTTGAAACCGGGGAGGTTGAGGGCTTGTAGCGATGTGCAGTTGTAGAACATTCGACCCATGCCGGTCACCTTCTCCGTATTGAAGTTAGAGACGTCGAGGGTTTGTAGTGAGTTGCAGTCCATAAACATGTCGGTCATGTCGGTCACGCGGTCTGTATTGAATCGGGAAAGGTCAAGGGTCTGCAGTTTTTTACAATTTTTGAACATACATTGCATTTCAGTCACGTTGTCTGTGTTGAAGCTGGAAATGTCGAGTGCTTGCAGGGCTTCACATCCATCGAACATCCATGCCATACTGGTCACTTTCTCTGTGTTGAAGTTAGAGAGGTCGAGCGATTGCAGCGATGAGCAGTTGTTGAACATGTCGTCCATGGCGGTCACTCTTTCTGTATTAAAGTTGGAGAGGTCGAGCGTTTGCAGCGATGAGCAGTTGTTGAACATTCCCGTCATATTGGTCACGCGGTCTGTTTTGAAATTGGAAACATCAAGTGTTTGCACGTTATTGCATCCGACGAACATATCTCTCATGTTGGTTACTTTCGCCGTGTTGAAGTGGGAGATATCAAGTGTTTTCAAAGCTATGCAGTCTTCGAACATCCACTCCATGTTGGTTACGTTCCCCGTGTTGAAGTTGGAGAGGTCGATGTTTTGCAGTTTTCCGCAATTGGCAAACATCCATGCCATATTAGTCACGTTGCTTGTATTGAAGCTGGAGAGGTCGAGGCTTTCCAGCGCTTGGCAAAATTTGAACATATTCCCCATGTCAATCACATTCTTTGTATTGAAACCGGAGATATCGAGTGTTTGGAGGACTTGACAGTTATAGAACATATAGCCCATGTTGGTCACGTTCTCTGTATTGAAATGAGAGAGGTCGAGAGCCTGCAGGTTTTTGCAGTCGTTGAACATGGCATTCATACTGAATACTTTTTTCGTGTCGAAAGCAGAGACGTTGAGGGCTTGCAAAGCTTCGCAGTTTTGGAACATCGCCTGCATTTCGGTCACTTTTTCTGTGTTGAAATGGGAGAGGTCGAGTGTTCGTAGGGCTTTGCAACTTTTGAACATATACGCCATTTTAATTGCTTTCTGCGTGTTGAAGTGGGAAACATCGAGGGTTTGCAAAGCTTCGCAGTTTTGGAACATCGCTTGCATTTCGGCCACTTTTTCTGTGTTGAAATGGGATAAGTCGAGTGTTTGTAAGGATTTGCACCACCTGAACATATTTCCCATGTTGGTCACTTCGGAGGTGTTGAGGTTCTCGATAGCGTTGATTTCTCTTAGGCTCATACAACCATCAAACCAATGTGCGGTTGATTTCGGGCGGTAAACACTGAACGAATTGTCGAACACCACCTTGGTTATCCTGTAGTTGGGAGTTTGATACGGATTTCCCGTCCATGCGGGAAAGTCATCGTCCTTGGGTAAGTCATATACGGTCCCAGTGTGGGACGACCGTTGAGTGTCGTAATAAAATGTGAGTGTCGAGCCGTCACTGGTCGTCACTTCTTCGGCGTAGGCTTCCTGGGCTTCGGCGATTTCCGGCCACATCACCGTCGTAACGGCGAACAGGAACAGAAGTAATGTTTTAGCTTTCATGATGGTTATATTTTGAATGTAAAAGAACCTTCATTCCGCATTGCTTTCGTTCAAATGGTCGGGTTTCCGGACAACAAGATCAGCCTGCGGTTTTATGATGCTGCGATGGTCTGCGACCAGCGGCAGGAAAGATAAAAACCGTGAACGAAAGACATGGTAAAATTACAAATTTAAATCCAGAAATTTGCTCCTTAAATATATACACATTGTTTCATTGTGACGACAAAAAAGATAAATTTCCGTTGCAATCCGAGTCGCCCAACACATCGTGAAACAAAGGGAAGAAGAGGCCGGCTCATGTTATAGGACAAAAAAATCCGAGGTCGTGGTGACCCCGGATTTTTGATATAATAGTAAGGATGACTTGTTAAGCTTCATCGCTCCAATCTTCCTTGCTCTTGCGCACATACGATTTGTAACGCAGCTTGGCCATCTTCTCTGCAGCGGAGAAGAGTTCTTCAGCTTCATGAGGATAAGCCTTGGCTACAGAAGAGTAGCGCACCTCTCCCATGAGGAAGTCGCGGAAGTTCTCCCACTTCGGCTCCTTGCTGTCGAGCTGGAACGGATTTTTACCTTCCTCAGCCAGTGCAGGATTGTAGCGCCACAGGTGCCAGTATCCGCACTCTACGGCCAGAGCTTCCTCACGCTGTGAAGTACCCATGCTGCGCTTGCCGTTCTTGGTGCCCTTGATACCGTGATTGATACATGGAGCATAGGCAATGACGAGTGATGGGCCTGGATAAGCCTCGGCCTCGCGGATAGCCTTCAGTGTTTGGGCGTTGTCTGCACCCATTGCAATCTGTGCCACGTAGATGTAGCCGTATGTGGTCTGCATCAGTCCGAGGTCCTTCTTGCGGATGCGCTTGCCCGAAGCGGCAAACTGTGCGATGGCGCCAAGCGGTGTTGCCTTGGAAGACTGACCACCGGTGTTGGAGTAAACCTCAGTGTCGAGCACGAGAATATTCACGTCTTCTCCACTGGCGAGCACGTGGTCGAGACCGCCGTAGCCGATGTCGTATGAAGCACCGTCACCGCCGATGATCCACTGTGAACGCTTGGTGAGATAGTGGTCGAGTGTCTTCAATTCCTGAGACAGCTTGCAGCCAGCCTCGGCGTCCTTGGCTATCAGCGGCTTCAAAGCGTCGCCGGCAGTCTTGGATTCCTCAGAGCTGTCCTTGTTGTCAATCCACTTCTGTGCGGCAGCCTTGAATTCTTCGGAGGTCTTGTCATTGGCCATCTTCTCGTTCAACAATACGGTGATACGCTCACGCATCTTCTTGTTGCCGAGAGCCATACCGAGACCGAATTCGCAGAAGTCCTCAAACAGAGAGTTGGCGAAGGCTGGTCCGTGTCCCTCATCATTGGTGGTATAAGGTGTAGAAGGGATTGATGCAGAATAGATAGAAGAACATCCTGTAGCATTGGCAAGCATCTCACGGTCGCCAAAGAGCTGAGAGATGAGCTTCACGTACGGTGTCTCACCGCAACCCGCACAAGCTCCGGAGAATTCAAACAACGGTGTAGCAAACTGAGAGTTCTTCGGGCTCTGCTTGATGTCTACCAAGTGTTGCTTGGAGCTTACGTTCTTTATCATGTATTGCCAGTTCTTGGCCTCCTGCTGCATCTTGGGATCGTCCACATTGAAAGGCACCATCTTCAGAGCCTTGTGCACTTCGCCCGTCTCGCGGTCCTTCTTGCCGGGACAAACATCGGCACAGTTACCGCAGCCCAAGCAGTCCATCACAGCCACCTGAATACGGAAATTCATACCCTTTAGCTGTTTTGGAGCTTTCACGTCGATCATCGGGAGGTCGCACTCCTTAGATTCTTTCTCATCGAGTACGAATGGACGGATGGTAGCGTGAGGACAAGAGAAAGCACACTTGTTACACTGGATACAGTTTTCGGGTGACCACTGAGGAACGAAAGCCTCTACGCCTCGCTTCTCATAGGCGGCCGTACCGTTCTGCCATGTACCGTCTACGGTACCGTGCTTCACAAAGTCGGACACCTTCAGCAGGTCGCCGGCTTGTGCGTTGATTGGACGAACGAGTTCTTTCACAAATGCGGGTGCATCGTCATTGAGATCCTCATCGTCGGGTAGGTTGGCCCATGCGGGGTCTACCTCAAGTTTCGTGTATTCACCGCCTCTGTCTACAGCTGCGTAGTTCTTGTTCACCACGTCTTCACCCTTCTTACCGTAGGACTTCACGATAAAGGCCTTCATTTGCTCAACAGCGAGGTCGATAGGAATAACCTTTGTGATGCGGAAGAATGCGGACTGGAGAATAGTGTTGGTGCGGTTGCCCAAGCCAATCTCCTGACCAATCTTGGTGGCGTTGATATAATATACGCTGATATTGTGCTTAGCCCAGTAGCGCTTCACCTTGTTGGGGATGAAGTTCACCAGTTCCTCACCGCTGAAGATGGTGTTCAGCAGGAATGTACCGTTGTCGCGCATGCCGCGAGTCACGTCATACATATGGAGGTAAGCCTGAACGTGGCAGGCCACGAAGTTAGGTGTATTTACCTGATAGGTTGAATGGATGGGCTTGTCACCGAAACGAAGATGTGAACAGGTGAATCCTCCTGACTTCTTGGAGTCATAAGAGAAGTAGGCCTGACAATATTTGTCGGTGTTGTTACCGATGATTTGTACAGAGTTCTTGTTGGCACCTACCGTACCGTCAGAACCCAAACCATAGAACTTAGCCTCGAACAGTGAGTCGTCGCCCATAGGAATCTCCGGTACTTCGGGCAGAGAGGTGAAGGTCACGTCGTCTACAATACCTACGGTGAAATGGTTCTTGGGCATAGGCATCTCCAGGTTGTTGAACACGCTGATGATCTGGGCCGGTGTCGTGTCGGCAGATCCCAGTCCGTAGCGACCACCTACAACCAGTGGCTTGCGTGGGTCTTCATAGAGAGCCGACTTCACGTCGAGATACAGGGGCTCGCCCTCTGCACCCGGCTCCTTCGTGCGGTCGAGTACGGCGATGCGCTTCACGGTCTCGGGGATAGCCTTGCGAATGGCCTCTACGGAGAACGGACGATAGAGGTGTACGGACACCATACCGACCTTCTTGCCCTGCTTCATCAGGTAGTCTATGGCTTCGCGGGCTGCCTCGGTAGCTGAGCCCATCAGTACGATGATGTTCTCTGCGTCTTCTGCACCGTAATAGTTGAACAAGTGGTACTCACGACCGGTAATCTTGGAGATTTCGCCCAGATAGTGTTCCACTACTTCGGGCACCTTGTCGTAGTATTGGTTGCTGGCCTCGCGATGAGTGAAGAAGGTCTCCGGGTTTTCGGCCGTACCGCGTGTAACGGGGCGCTCTGGTGAGAGTGCGCGGTCGCGGAAACGCTTCAGGTCGTCGGGGTCGAGCAGGTTGGCAATGGCTTCCTGGTCGATGGCCTCAATCTTGTGGTACTCGTGAGAGGTACGGAAACCATCGAAGAAGTTGATGAAGGGGACAGAAGTCTTCAGCGTGGCCAGATGAGGCACAGCGGTGAGGTCCATCACCTCTTGTACGGAGCCCGAGCAGAACATGGCGAAACCTGTCTGACGGCAAGCCATTACGTCCTGGTGGTCTCCAAAGATGCTCAGTGCATGAGAAGCCAGCGTGCGGGCCGATACGTCGAATACGCAGGGCAGCAACTCACCGGCAATCTTATACATGTTGGGAATCATCAGCAGCAGGCCCTGCGAAGCGGTGAAGGTCGTGGTCAGTGCTCCGGCCTGAAGAGAGCCGTGAACGGCACCGGCAGCACCACCCTCAGACTGCATTTCCTGCACATGGACAGTTTGCCCAAACATGTTCTTGCGGCCTTTGGCAGACCAATCGTCTACGTGCTCAGCCATGGGCGAAGACGGAGTGATGGGGTAGATAGCTGCCACCTCTGTAAACATATAGCTTATATGGGCGGCGGCGGTATTGCCATCACAAGTCATAAATTTTTTTTCTTTTGCCATTTTTAATAGATAATAAAAGTTTATAATGTTCTTGTAATGTTCTGTGTATATTTAGTATAGAAAACCAAACAACCAAAGCGGTATCTGGTTTTCGTGTCCGATTTCAGTGTTGTATAGTGCGTAAGTTGTTTCGCCGTTGAAGCGTTGTTTAGTAGAAGCGTGTGCATCGCATATCTTGAACTTACTGTTCCCGTCTATGGTGTAGCTGTGGCTCTTGCCGCCTTCGTTCACTTTGTGGTCTTTCCACAAGCAATTCACGAAGAAAGTCTCCATCACGTCTTGCTGTGCCACTTGGATAGGGTAGATGGCATACATCAAGTTGGGATTTTGAAGCATCACCTTCGTAGGCTTCTTGGGAAACTGCTTGCCACAGTTGTATATCATGTTGATGAGTCGGGCGTCGGCCAGATATTTGATATAGTTCATCACCGTGGCGCGACTGGTGTCTATTTGTTCGGCCAGCCGACTGATGTTGGGGGCATGGATGCCTTCCACGGCGAGTAGATAGAAAAGTTTTTTTATCTTAGTGAGATACTTCAGGTCTATCTGCTTGATGAGCAGGATGTCCACTTCGGCCATCATGTTCATGGTTTTGAGCAGGTTTTCCGAGAAGTTGCGATGTTCCAGAAAGAACGGATAGAATCCGTGATGGAGATAATCTTGAAAATATTTGAGCGGACTGGCGTGTGGCAAAATGCGCTTCACGATGTGCTCGTGCCCGTTGAGAATCTCGTTGAGCGTGTAGGGCTGGAAATTCTCTCCGGTCTGCAAATTCAGGAACTCCCGAAACGACAGCCCTCTGATGTTGTAGCTCTTCACGATGCCGTTGAGTTCGGGATTCTCCTCTTTCAGCCGCATTACGCTCGACCCGGTGAACACAATCTTGAGCTGTGGCAGCTCGTTGTAGCATCGGCGCAGCTCCGCACTCCAGTTGGGCTGCTTAAACACCTGGTCGATGAGCAGAGTCCGACCGCCCTGTGCCACGAAATCGTGCGCAAAATCGGCAATACCCTGTTCCTGGAAGTAGAAGTTGTTCATGTTGACGTAGAGACACTGATGGTCGTTTTTGCCAAAATTTTCCTTGGCATATTGCAACAAGAACGTGGTCTTTCCCACCCCTCGTGTACCCTTGATGCCAATCATGCGGTCGTTCCAGTTAATCTCATCCATCAAGGTGCGACGAACGGGGGCATTCGTATGTTCTACAAGATAGGCATGGGTGCGAAAAAATGCTTCCATCTGCGGCATGTTTGATTTACATGTTTTATATTTGCAAAGATAATATTTTATTTTATAATTGCAAACCGTAGATAGCAAAAGTTTCATATTTAGTAAATTTTGCATAATGATAAAACTTTTAAACACCGGTTGCGACAAAATCGTGAATTTCTTGCATGCTCCCCTTTGGGGAGACGTCACCATTGAGCACATCGTTTTTCGAGGTTTGTTTTCAGATGGATGACCTTTGGGGCGGATGTGGCGGTGTTGATAAAAAGTCATATTTTCGGGACCTTCCGGACATTAGCTTTTAGCGTGAAAAGCACTATGCCGATGGCAGGAAAACAGCGTTTTTGCGGCTCAAAAATGCCATGAGTTTGCCGTTGGGGCCGTTTCACGTTGTGGTTGAATCTCAACGGCGGTGCGACGAAGCCTCCGACGCATTGCCAAAGGAACGTAACGGCAGTGCGGTTAAGGCCCAACGATGGGTGGATGAAAGCATTGAAAGGAGTGCGAAAAATGATTTTTACCTATAAGCTCTTGATAAATAGCAGATTATAAACCGTACTCATTTTTCGTGTATTTTGGATTGCCGCCTTTCCGTTTTCAAATACGCGCAGCATTTTCGTTGTTTTGTCAAAGGTTTTTTAGGTTGATGATGCCGGACCTATCAGACTTACCAGACGAGTCAGATTTTGACGGACGCACTTTGCGCATGACATGACGACGCGCGCATGGGCGCCCGCCCGGCGTATGGCGCATCTATCGGCACAGATAAGGCCGCACCGGTATCAGTATAGATAAGGCCGCACCGGGTACGCCAGTCTTGTTTTTCTTTCGTAACTTTGCAGGCGAAAAGACCATGACATGAAACTCCATATTTTCAATCCCGACCACGATATTGCGCTGGCGGTGAATCGTGAACGTTTCACGGCTCCCCGTGCTGCCCTCCGCCTCCGCCGTGAACTCGGCTATTTGCCCATGTTCTGGGCCAAGCCGGGCGACCTGGTGCTGACCGACGATGTGGCAACGGCTCGCAGGGGATGGCGGCAGCTGGACGTGGAGAGCGAGGCCCGACTGATAGACCGTCGCGAATTGGCGGAATATGCCCGTGTCGGCAGTCTGTCGGAGGTTTGTCCCTGGGGGTGGGACGTGGCGCTGTGGCGCGAATTGTCTGATGGCGGTGTGCCGTCGCAACTGCTGCCCTCGGCGATGCAGCTTCAAACCGTGAGACAGATGAGCCACAGGGCTTGGGCCGCCAACCATCTGCTACCCCGTCTTCGCACCTTTGTCGGGACGGTGGGCGAGTCGTTCGAGATTCACAGTGCCGACGAGGTGGCACGGTATCTGAAAAAATATGGGAAAATAGTGTTGAAAGAACCTTGGAGCAGCAGCGGACGGGGCGTGCGCTATGTGTTTGACGAGTCGGGAGAGCATGAGCCGATGGGCCAAATAGAGCAGCCCGTGGCCAACTGGGTGGAAAACGTCGTGGCGCGGCAGGGCAGCATCATGGTCGAGCCTTGCTACGACAAACTCATGGATTTCGGAATGGAGTTTGCCAGCGATGGCCGCGGCACGGTCCGTTATCTCGGTCTTTCGCTGTTTCACACGGTGAACGGGGCCTACGTGGGAAACATTGTGGAGACCGAAGACCACAAGATGGAAATGCTCTCGCGGCTGGTCGATGGCTCGCTGATTGTGCGTTTGCAGTCAGCAATTTGTAGCGCAATGGGCCCTTGGCTCAAGGGCTGCGGTGCCGACTGTTTCGGCGTGGATATGATGGTCGTGCGCGGGGATGGCCGGACGATGGTGCATCCCTGTGTGGAGATGAATCTAAGACGCACGATGGGTCATGTGGCGCTGGCGTTGTCACGCCGTGAGGCAAACCTCGGCCGCGTCATGCAGATAAGTTTTGACAAAGAATTCAGACTGGAAATCAATCCCTTCTCCGACCCTTCCCGATAGGAAACTTACGGTACACGCTCCCAATCCATAGTGTTGGAGCAATGCCGCAAGGCTCCTTGGCGATGAGGAAGGGTGGGGGAAGGGGCTTTTAGTTATGCGCCGTGGAACAGGTATTCCTTCTGGATGTCGGCGGTCATGCGTGTGAACAGTTCGTCGGCCAGTTCGTCGGCCACTTGCAGTGCGTGGTTTAGTATATTGTCGCTAAACTGCTGCAGCAGGTCGAGCGCTTCCATGGGCCGGTCTTTGTAAAGCTCCAGATAGCGGGCCTCAAACTCCCGTTGGCGCTGGTCGTTCTCGGCTTCGAGCCGTGCGTAGGTCTCTTTGATGACGGGTGCGTAGGCATTGTAGTTGGTCATGCCCAGTACCATAACCTTGCGGAAGCGCCAGTAGGCCGATTGGGAATCGCAGTGGCTGTCGCCGATGGTGTAGGCATGGGGGAAGCTCCTGATGCCCTGATAGATGGGGAGGAATATGCCGAGGTCGGCCATGCCGTTGGCTACGTAGGTGATGCAGCCTATCTCCTTAGGAAGCTCCGGACGCACTTGCAGCAGGTGGGTCTGCGTGGTGCGGAAGATGGAGACTGGGCGCCAAGGCTCTTTGCCGTTGCAGTGCAGGTAGGGGTCGTGGTCGGTGTTGTCGTAGTGGAAGCGGAAAGCGTTGCGCAACTCCTTGATGCCGATGGGCTTCTCGGCCTGAGCAAACACGGGGAAGGTGTTCTTTGTGACGTCGTTTTTCAGTTGGGGCGAGAACAATCCCTGCAATCCCCACACGCGCGGATAATTATAAGTGGTGTCGTTGATGTCGTCTTTGGCGTAGGCCTCATGGAAGTCGAACGCGCCTTTCGCAGGGTCGTAAAGCCCGTTTTGCTCGGCAAACTCAATGAGGTCGGCCGAAGCCATATAGTTTTCCTTGTCGTTGGGGTCGTATTGGCGGAAGCGGCTCTGGTTGCCCGTTACGAAATATTTGTCGCGGGGCATACGGCAGGCCAGCCAGCGGTGTCCGCACGCATTCTCGAGATACCAGGTCTCCTTGTCGTCGATGAATCCGATGCCGAAGCCTTCGGCCGAGCCGTATTGCTCGATGAGCTTGCCGAGACGCTCTACGCCCTCGCGGGCACTGTGGATATAGGGCAGCACGATGTTGTAAGTGCAGTTTTCAGAGAGTCCGTTCTCCACGTAGGGGTCGAACTTGAGGGCCTTCTCGCTGCTGAAAATGGTCTCGGTAGAGCTTTCGCCCACGCCGGCGGAGTTGAATCCCGCACTTCCCCACTCGTGATGGTATTGGTAATCGGGCAGGGCGGTGTAGCCCAGGGCCTTCTTGGGCAGGGGGCAGCGGAAAGAACTGTCTTCGGCCACAAACTCCTCGGGGCCGTTGTCGGTGTCTTTGAACACCAGCCAGTTTTTGCAGCGCATGGCATCATAGTCTTCCGAGCGGCCGTAGATGCGGGAGCCGTCGCCGGTCATTTCCTCGCCAACGATAATCGTTGTACACTCTGATGGAAGTTTCTCCATCCTATTCTTGATAGTCTTCATAAGTTGATGTTTATGTTTTGCTGATGGCGAAATTAAGGTTTTTGGACAGAATATGCAAGCGGTGGGCCATATATCATTAAAAAAAGGCCGTTTGTTTTGATATGAACCCTGAAAGTTGGACGTGAATTTAAATTTGATTATTCAATACTCTATAGTAGTGAGCTCGGTATTGTTCCGGGCTCATTCCTTTTAATCTAAGTTTAATTCTTTTGGTATTATACCAAGCAATATATATCTTTAGTTCATTCTCAAATCTGTCAAGGCTTTCGAAGTGGTTTACATACAATAATTCATTCTTCATCAGCCCGAAGAAGCTCTCCATCATAGAGTTGTCCAGACAGTTTCCTTTACGAGACATGCTTTGTATAACCCCATTATTCTTCAGTATCTTTTGATATTGTGTATGCTGATAATGCCACCCCTGATCTGAGTGCAGCAACAGCCCATCAAGGTTCTTATGCA
>JBMNUU010000007.1:0-97944 GCA_050946435.1 Prevotella sp. | reverse complement strand
ATCCGTATATGGGCAATTCTGTCTATAATGGCATTACTAAGGCATCATTGGCCTCAATCTGATGCCTCACGCACGCGTAACAATTAAATTGGTTCGAGCAAACGGATTCGCTGCGAATTTGAGGAACTTTGCAAATAACAATTTAAATTGTATTATGAATAAGAAGGATATTCTCGACAAGCTCAGCAAGTTATCGAAGAAAGGCACGAAGTTTGAAAGTTTAGTTATAAATCGAGTCCTACAACGTCTTGACACAGAAGATTTTCTTATAGGGGATAAAGCCGTATATACAGCCGACCACAAGCGGCTCATCTATGTTTCAGGAGACACCCCCGAAATCAGTATTGAGGAAGGCGTTGAAGTGATTGGGGAAATGGCTGTGGCCAAGAAGAAGAACCTTAAGACCATTACGTTTCCCACCAGCTTGAAAAAAATAGAGCGAGACGCCTTCACAAATTGTGGTGCATTGGAGTCTATTCATATTCCTGCATCGGTAAAAGAAATCGAGGCATACGCTTTCAGCGATTGTGATGGATTGAAAGACGTGTATTTTGAAGACATCCCCAAAAACCTACACCGCAAGGCTTTTGCCGACTGTGACCAGCTACACAAGATATCCGTGCCAGCAGAGGGGGTGAAAACCATTCGCAAGGCTCTGCACATAGTCGATGGTGATGCCGACTATCTTGTGGTAGGTCGTGAAGATCCCAACAAGCCCAATGTGGACAAACAGAAAAAGAACGACAAGAAAGAAAAAGAAAAGGAGCCAAACTCTGCCAAAATCACCACCAAAGAGAAAAAGACTTCTAAGACCAAGGACAACCCCATTCCTAAGGAATCCGGAGAAAACGCTAACGAAAAGGAAACAGGAAACAAGAAAACGTCAATATAAATAAAGGAGGGGTCCGGCTTATGCGCCGTGCCCCTTCATGTTTATCCCTACGATTATGGAAGACAGTAGCAAGTTGAAAGATATGTATGTAGAGCGGGATATCAGTTGGATGTATTTCAACTATCGTATTCTGCAAGAAGCCGAAAAAGAGTATGTTCCGTTGTTGGAGCGTTTGTCGTTCCTCGGAATCTACTCGAACAATCTTGACGAGTTCTTTCGCGTCCGTGTTGCCTCACTCAACCGTATTCTGGAGAGTCAGGACATCGATAAAAAAACGCGTCAGGAAGTAAAGCATACCATCAAGACCATTAACAAGCTCAATGCGCAGTATAGCAAAGAATATTTAGATGCCACGCAAAGGGTGTTTAAGGAGCTCGAAGCTCACAACATTCGGCTGCGCAACGAAAACCAACTCAACAAGGAGCAAAAGGTATGGCTGCGCGAATTTTTCTACGACAAACTCAATGGGTCGACCAATCCTATTTGGGTCGACAAGCTCAAAGATTTCAGTTCCTTGGAAGACAACCGCATCTACTTATTAGTGGAGATGCAGGAAGACAAAGAAGTTAAATCCGACTATGCCATCATCAGAGTGCCCGACAAGGTCTATGGTCGCTTTATCAAGATACCCCCTTCTGAGGGCTTTGACAACATTATGTATCTCGACGATGTGATACGCTATTGTCTTCCGTTCATATTCATCGGCTTCCCCAAGAGCAGCTATCGGGCATTCAGCTTTAAATTTACCAAGGATGCCGAAATGGAGGTTGACAATGATTCCGACTACGGCACCATGGAACGCATCGCTCTCGGAGTAAACAGCCGTAAGCATGGAGAACCGATTCGTATTATTTACGACCGGGATATGCCTTTCGAGATGCAGAAAATAATTATGGACAAACTCAGAGTGCGCGAGCTCGACACCACCCTAAGCAGTGAACGGTATCAGAACCATAAAGACCTGATGAGCTTCCCCGACTGTGGACATTCCGATCTGAGATACCCCAAATGGCGGCAGGTGATGAAACCGGAATTCATGTCAGAGGAAAGCATTCTGGACCTGATTCGACAGAAAGACCGATTTATTCACGTGCCCTACCATAGCTTCAACAGCTACATACGCGTGTTGCGTGAAGCCGCCCTGCGACCGGAGGTAAAGGAAATCAAGACCACACTCTATCGTCTGGCCAAGGACTCTAAAGTGGTGGAGGCTCTGATTTGTGCTGCCCGCAACGGCAAGAAAGTGACGGCTGTGGTGGAGCTCCTTGCCCGATTCGACGAGGAGAGCAACATTATGTGGAGCAAACGCATGCAGGAAGAGGGTGTGAACGTGATTTTCGGAGTGGAAGGCCTGAAAATCCACTCCAAGCTCCTCTACATCAAAGATGAGCGAGGGGAGATTGCCTGCATCGGCACGGGTAATTTCCACGAGGGCAATGCCAAGACCTATACAGACTATCTCGTGATGACGGCACGCCCTTCCATCGTGTCGGAAGTGGCCAAAGTGTTCCAATTCATACACCATCCTTTCAGACAGGTGCGGTTCAACCAGCTGCTCGTCTCGCCCAATGCCATGAAACGACGTATCCTGCATATGCTCGATATTGAAATAAGAAACGCGAAAGAGGGCAAGGAAGCCTGGCTCAAGATGAAAATCAACCACATCACGGATAAGGATGTCGTGGCTAAGCTCTACGAGGCATCGCAAGCCGGTGTGATTATCGACATCGTGATTCGCGGCAACTGCTCGCTTATCCCGGGCGTACCGGGCATATCCGACAACATCAAGGCGATAGGTATCATCGATCGCTATCTGGAGCATAGTCGAATTCTGATATTCTGCAACGGTGGCCGCAATAAATACTACATCGGCTCTGCCGACTGGATGCCCCGCAACCTATTGAGCCGAATAGAAGTGATGACTCCCATCTACGACAAGGACGTGAAAGCTGATCTCATGCGTACCATTGAGTTGGGGTTGGCCGACACCGTCAATGGGAGAATCGTGGATGGCCGTGGCAATAACCAGTTCCAGAAAGGCCCTTTCAGGAGAAGTCAAGAGGAATTGCACAAGCTGTATGAAGGTCTCTCTCCGAACACATCTCCCGAAGGGAAAGGAAAGTAAACCTCAAGTTTAACAAGGAATTGCACTTCATAACATACACAACTTGATGTTCACCATAAACAGATAATTATATCTCGCGATAGACATAACGTCATATTCATAATAAAACAACTAAAAACGCCTCCACAAGCATATCACTTTCTCTTTCTTACGGAAAAGAAAAGATACGGGGGAAGAAGCCTATGAAAAAAACACTTGCTTCAATAGATATCGGCTCCAACGGAGCTCGGTTACTAATTAAGAAATTCAATGACGAGGAAATCGGACTCGACCGCGTAAAAAAACTCATGTTCATTCGCGTTCCCCTGCGACTGGGCAAGGATGTGTTCTCTCTCGGCAAGGTGTCTAAAGAGCGCGAGAAGATGATGATTCACATGATGAAAGCCTACAAGCATTTCATGAAACTGTTTGATGTGGACGATTATCGGGCTTGTGCCACATCGGCCATGCGCGATGCAGAGAACGGCATGCACATCCTGCGCAAAATTAAGAAAGAAACTGGCATTAAACTCGAAATCGTGAAAGGATCGGACGAGGCCATCCTGCTCGTCAACAACCTTGTGGAGAATACCGACTCCGACAATGGTAACTTTGCCTACGTAGACGTAGGAGGCGGCTCTACCGAAATATCGCTCATCCATGAGGGGGCTCTAACTGAGAGCCACTCCTATAATATCGGTACGCTACGACTGCTTTCCGGCCAGGTTTCGCCCAGTATGTGGAAAAAAATGGAAAACGATTTGCAGGCCTATGCCCGTAAACACCCAGACATCCAAATCATCGGGTCTGGCGGCAACATCAACAAGCTGTTCAGGATTTCCAATGAGGTGCAAGCCACTAAAACGCTTAGCATTGATGAGCTGAGACGTCTTTATGGTCTGTTGAAGCCCATGAGCTTGAAAGAACGTATGGAAGCCTACGGTCTTAAAGACGACCGGGCCGACGTTATCGTGCCCGCTGCAGAGATATTCCTCAACATCGCCGATCAGCTAAAGAGCAACAGCATTTTCGTGCCCAACATCTCCCTGGCCGACTCGATTGTAGACGGACTATATCGGGAGTTAAGAGATAATGATTGACACATCAGGACACTCCATAACTTGACTATCATTATCATCTGACAACCCAAAACGATTTATCACAAATAACGGGGCAAACCTTCGTCTATATTCATCCGAAGGTTTGCCCCGTATGGTTTGCTTGTCGTTGGTATTACTGTGGCTCAGTAGGTATTTACCGGGGAATATCGTACGTCCCTACGACTGTGGTAACCACACAACCACAAACGTGATTGAAAATATAGAGATGTGATGTAGGAAATAAAGTTCGTGCGTGTAAGCTCCTACTGCGCCCGGACACTTCCTGAATCCGATGAAGTAGTCTGCTCATCCGGATTAGAATAAGCATCCTTCCTAAAAAGAGTAAAATATAATTACCATTTTTTGAGCATTATTTTCGAGACATCCAGAGAAAAAAGGACTACCTTTTCGCGTCATCATCGGGCCGACCGTTCCCAAAATGCGTAAGGTTGCCGCGGTTGATATATTCTCATCACATGATTAGGCTTTATCGGCCATACGGAAAAGCCCCAACCGCATTGCGGTTAGGGCTTTCTCATCATGCCGTTAGATACTCAATCGGAGGCGGCAAAATAGGAGGAAAAAGGCCGTTCTCCAAAAAGCTCTGACTGTCAGTTATTTACAAACTATCGCATATTTTACGTATTTTGAACAAAGGCAAACTTGTTTTTTAATAAGCGAAAATCAGAGGGCTGTTTGTCAATATAATTGACCTTCTCAAATCTTCAAAACCTGAGTTCGAGATAAGAACGCCATGTTCATAATATGGTTAATCTCAATAACACAGCAAAATTTCCCGACCTTTTTCCTACTGAGCCATTACTGCAACGTGAACTTCAAAGTCTGTACGTCACGGCTATTGGGTCCGACCATCACCTCGAAGTCTCCCGGCTCATTCTTATACTCCAATTCCTGAGTATAAAATTTCAGATCCTCAGGGGTCAAAGTGAAAGTCACCGTTTTTGTCTCTCCTTGTTTCAGGCTTATGCGCTCGAAACCTTTCAGCTCCTTGACAGGCCGTGACACGCTTCCCACAAGGTCGCGAACATAGAGCTGCACTATCTCATCCGCATCATAGTTGCCGGTATTTGTCACGGGGATTGATACAGTGAGCTGTCCGCCATTAGCATTCATCGTTGTGCTGCTGATGGAAGGTTTGCCATAAGTAAAAGTGGTGTAAGACAGGCCAAAGCCAAATGGATAGAGCGGGTCGTTGTCCACATCCAGATAATTGCTACGGAACTTGGTAAACCATGCACCTTTCTCCAACGGTCTACCCGTTGGCAAATGATTATAATAGATGGGAATCTGCCCCATGTTCTTGGGCCAAGTTGCCGTCAACTTTCCACTGGGCGACTTGTCGCCAAAGAGCACATCGCAAATGGCATCACCGGCTTCGCTTCCACCAAATCCCACGTTGAGGATAGAGGGGAAATTGGCATCTTCCCATGTCATGACAGTTGCGCGTCCGGAGAAATACACCAGCACAATGGGTTTGCCCGTTGCTTTCAATGCCATGAGCAAGTTGCGCTGTGCGTCGGGCAGCGTCAAGTCACTACGGCTGCTGCACTCTCCACTCATTTCCGAAGCCTCTCCCACAGCTGCCACAATAACGTCGGCATCATTGGCCACACGCAATGCCTCGTCGAGCATTTCCTTGGCGCTCCGTGGGTCGCGCATCTCTCGGCCAAACATCGTGCTTCGTGCCTCCAACTCAGCATCATACATCAGATTGGAGCCTTTGGCATAGGTCACCTTAGCTTTACCGGCTACAAAGGCCTGCATACTTTCATAGAGCGATCTGTATTTATCCGATGTTGCGGCAACACTCCATGTGCCCGGCATGTTGGCGCGCGTGTTGCCCATGGGGCCGATCAGCGCAATTTTACCCTCGCGTTTGAGCGGCAGTATCCGGCCATCGTTTTTCAACAGCACAAAAGTCTCGGCTGCAATCCGGCGGGCCTCAGCACGATGCTCGTCTGTATAGATTTCTTTCTTGGCCCGCTTGCTGTCGCAATAGCGGTAGGGATCGTCAAAGAGTCCCAGTTTGTATTTGGCCTCCAGAATGCGACGGCAAGCGCGATCGATAGCTGCCATTGTCACCTTACCCTCTTTCACTGATTTCTCTAATGTTCCGATGAAACCATCGGCCACCATATCCATGTCTGTACCGGCATTCAAGGCCAGGGCCGACACCTGCTGCAGGTCGCCCATACCGTGCGCAATCATCTCGGAGATAGCCGTGTAATCGGTCACGACAAAGCCGTCGAATTTCCACATATTGCGCAACACGTCGGTCATGAGCCACTTGTTTCCCGAAGCCGGAATGCCGTCCACAACATTGAAAGAAGTCATCACGCTGCCTGCTCCGGCCTCTACGGCAGCCTTGTAGGCCGGCATATAAATATTGAACATGCGCCATCGGCTCATATCCACCGTGTTGTAGTCTCGTCCGGCATCCGGTGCCCCGTAAAGCGCAAAATGCTTCACACAAGACATCATCGTGTTATTGTCGGTCAGATTTCGGCCTTGATAGCCCTGCACCATCGCCCGGGCAATTGCCGCACCGAGATAAGGATCTTCGCCGTTGCCCTCACTCATCCGGCCCCACCGGGGGTCGCGTGCAATGTCGAGCATCGGACTAAAGGTCCAGCAGATGCCGTCGGCCGTGGCTTCCTGAGCCGCAATGTGAGCCGAATTCCTGATGGCATCCATATCCCACGACCACGACAGTGAGAAAGGAATCGGGAACACGGTCTCATAGCCATGGATGACATCCATACCGAATATCAATGGAATTTTCAGCCTGCTCTGCTCCACCGCAATCCGTTGGACCTCGCGAATCTGGTCCACACCTTTCAGATTGAATAGTCCACCCACTTCGCCACGACGAATTTTGCCGGCCACATCGCTGCTCTTGGCCTGTCCGGTCACGATATCCCCCGTGACGGGCAAGTTGAGCTGCCCGATTTTCTCCTGCAAGGTCATCTTGCCCATCAGGTCGTCGATAAAGGTTTTCATGTCCGTCTTGGCTTTCGGCACTGCCCCGGCCACAACCGTCATTGCCGAGACAGCCAATGTCAATAGAATTTTCTTCGTTTGCATATCGTTGGTTTATTTAATATCGTTGTTTGTCATTTGCTTACCGTGAATCCCAGTTTTTGCAACCCATCTTGAATCTCCGGGCAACTCATGAACAATCGCCACAGCAAACCGCTGCGATAGTTTTCTATCATTGGAGCAATGGTCAGCTGGTCAATGGCCAGATAATGGGGCACGGTCCATTCGGCCGACTCCGAGAATGCGTCATAAAAGCCATACTTGCCCCAAATTCGTTCTCCTTTGTTCCAGAAGCCTCGCAAGGCTGCCATGGATTCTTTCGGTGTGTAGGGGAAGGAAGACAGGGCTGCCGTAGGTGTGATGACACCAAGGTCGTTTCCGGGAGAGTGAGCCGAATAGCCTGCCGTGGAATAGCTGGCTGTCAACCCCCAGCAATCCTTGCCATACCCCTTGAATCCTTTCGGGTTAGCCACACAATAGGCATAGTCGCTCAACACGTGATTGCGAGTCACCTCCCAGTAGTCAGCATAGCGGTCCTTGAGGTGGCGTGGGTCCAATCCGATATAGGAATATTGTGCCCAGAACAAGGGACCGCCGGTCTCGACAGCACCATTGTGCGAAAGTCTCAGGGGGTGTCCATAGGGAGCCGCATCGCTCTTGATGCCTCCGCTGCGTGCCCACCCCTCATGATAACATTCGGCGGGAATCCCGTGTGTAGGAGACGAAGCTCCGAGAATGTAGGCAATGAGACACTCGTTGTAGCCTTCAAGCGGGAAGTTCATGGCCCACGCATAATTGGGCGACCAATGCCAATAGAGCACATTCTGATTATCTTTGCGATACCAAGAGAAGTCCATCTCTCGCCATAGTTTGTCAATATCTTGGGCAAGCTGCTGCTCATCAGCATTGCCGTCTTTAAAATATTGGCGTACGCAGAGCAAACTCGTCATGAGGAACGAACTCTCCACCAAATCTCCGCCATTGTCTTTCTCGCCAAATGGCTTAACTTTGCCGGTAGGGCCATATAACCAATGGGGCCACACGCCATGAAAACGGTCGGCTCGTCCCAGATAGTTCACTATCTTTTGCAAGCGCTCCACCCCGGCTTTGCGGTCGATAAATTCTCGGTCGATGCCCACCAGAAGTCCGGCAATGCCGAAACCGCTGCCTCCTATCGTCACAACGTCTTGGTCGTTCTGCGGATACTTACCATCAAGATGAATCCGCTCGCAAGCCAATCCGGAGGTTGGCTCGGCACCCTCCCACATATAATTGAGATGCACTTTTTGGATATAATCTAAAAACTCATCGTCATTATCAAATGCACTGGGTCTATGGATTGCTTCCGAAGCGATGGTCGTACTGTTTTCTTTGGTATCACTCTGTTTATCTCCGCCTGACTTGCATGATATAACGGTTAAACCAAGCAAGAGACAAGAGAGGAATTTGGAAATCATGTTTGTCATTTTTCTTTTTATTTTACTTTGACAATTGATGAGCGGGGAGAGATTCCCGACTCACCAAGTGCCTCGATGGTGAAATAATAATCCGTAGACTTGTCCATGCCACGGAAATCATATACGGAGCTGCCGAGCACCGAAATCGTATTGTAGAGTTTGTCCGGGGCAACACCATAATAGATATTGTAGCCATAGGCGTTTGCCGATGGGCTCCACGTAATCACGGCATTGCGCTTATCCCCAGCCTGTCGCTTGACCTTGAAATTTTTAACGGCAGCCGGCTTTGCGCCGTCTCCATGACCAAACACTCGGAAATCCGACAGGCAGAAGTGTCCTCCTGAGGGGATGTGAATGTTCTCCACACGCAAATAGCGAGTTTGTAAGGGTGCTTTCAATTCTACATAATCGTGAGGAACATCCCGGTCGTTGTCGCTTTTATCTACTACCAGCGTCCAGTCCTTACCGTTGTCACTGGCCAGTATGCGATATTGGTAATACAGGTCGTTGGCACGATTGTACTGCACGGTCTTGTAATCGTAAAAATTGAGTTGCAAGGCCTTTACCGTTTTTTGGCTGCCCAAATCCATCTGAATCCACTCTCCGGGGTTACCGCTTTTGGCTGCCCAATAAGTACGGAGGTTTTCGTCAGATAGTGAGGCAGTGGTCAACGTACTGTCTGTGGATGACGCAACAACGGGCTTGCCGTAGGAAAGCAGCATCCAGCCCGTAAACCTATCGTTGACCGACTTCAAATTATGGTCGGCATTCCATGTAGGATAATCGCCGAAAGCTGTATTGCAATGCATCACGCCGTCTTGGTCGAAAGCCACAGGATAGAGTCCGATGCGTCGTTCAAACTTATATTTGAGAGACAGCATACAGGTGCCCACGTGCCAATAGTTCCCCTTTTTATCAGCAAAAGTGCCCCCGTGTCCCACGCCCTGGACAAAGCCTCCGGGCTTGTAGCTCATGGGGTTGTACTGCTGATAAACGAACGGCCCCAACGGACCATCACTCACATAAACACCATCGGCGTAGGTCTTGAATTCCGTCCCCGGTGCACCGTACTGGAGATAGTATTTGCCGTTGTGCTTCGTCATATAGGCTCCTTCGGTAAACGGCTGAAGGGTCACCTCGTCGTCGTTGTTCATTCCGAATCGCTCCCAACCGTGAATATCGGGGTGAAGTCGGATGACGTCATGTATCTTGCTGATGGGCGAGAAGTCGTCCCGACTGATTTGAACGGCTTTCAACGGATATTCGTTGCTCGACCCATAATAGAGATACAAGGCCCCGTCATCATCGAGAAACAGGCAGGGATCCCACGACGGAAGTTTGTTGGGACCTATTGCCTGCCGCCATCGACCGGAATAGGGGTCGGTGGTGTACCAAATGGGCAAACCTTCGTAGGTGGAGCCTGTATAAAACAATGTATCTCCGGAAACATATGCCGCCGGTGCGCACTCATCATCATCGGTAGGGTGACGCTGGAAACTGGCCGTCATGAAATCCCAGTCGCTCAGATTATCGGAATAATGAAATCCGCCTTGATTTGTCGAGAAAAGCAGATATCGATCTTTGTAGACCAATGCCATAGGGTCGGCAGACGACCGGAACGAGCCTCCGGCCTTGGCATTATTATTGAACGGCTCATAATTGTAGCTGATGTTCAACGGATTGCAAAACGTTTGCGTGCTCCACTGGTCAGGATCATACCATGCTGTGGCCACAGCCTTCTTGCGAGGCAAATTATCCGGCCCCGAGACTTGGGGGCGCATTTGGATATTGACCACTCGCTGATCGACGGTACGCATCACGTTGGCAAACTCCTTCCCGGGATAATACACATATAGATGTTTGTCGCCGTCGGTGGCCGTAATATGATAACGTCCGTTGGCGTCGGTGTTACAATGTGCCGGACTGGCAAAAAACATCACAGTGGCTCCCTCCAGCGCCTTGCCTTGTTCATCGGTCACTGTGCCCGAAATCTCGTATGTCGTGTGGACAGGGATGTAATAGTCGCTGATCTGCCCCTTGACCACCTTGACGGTGTCGTCTATCGTCTCAGTACCGGCCTGGCCCGCAAAAGCAGGCGAAGCCGATACCAAGAGTGCCATTAAGAAATAGGTCGTTCTAAACATATTATTCGCTTATCGGGTCCTTTGCCAAATCGGAATTGTCGGTCAGCTGCTCGAAAGGAATAGGATAATAGGTCTTTTCTGCGGTCCATCCTTTGGGTCCAAGCACGGCTTCGGCTTTTCCCGTACGGACCAAATCGTTGTAACGGTCGCCCCATTCGCAGCAGAGCTCCATGCGACGTTCGTCGAGAATCTGATCCACGGTCACGTTCTTCAGTGTCGGCATCTTGGCACGTGTACGCACAAGATTGAAAGGCTGGTCACCGTTTTTGCCTTGTTGCACTTTGGCCTCTGCATTCATCAGTAGTACATCAGCATAGCGCAATATGCGAATATTATTGTTGGAGCCGTACTTGGTGCGGCCCGGTGTCAACTCGTTCAGCGGCGTGTAGGCCTTGCCGTTCCAACAGTCGGTCTGTGTCGGGTTTTGCAACGGGCGGATAACATCACCGCTCGGTGTTGTCGTTCCGGCTTCGAGGAAAGAGGTCGTATAACGCACGGTCTCTCCACGCTGCTTGGCCCAATCACGGAACTCTTTATTCAAGCCGATGAATCCCCATCCGGATATATCGCCGTCGTTGGCCGGGCCCTGGAACACAAACCACATATCAGCATCCACCATGTCGCCGGAGCCATTGCCGAAATCGGTGCACTGGCACTCGAAAAGTGATTCGTCAGAGAGTTTTCCGGGGATTTTGAAGGCCTCGTAAAAGTCAGGATATAATTTGAACTTTCCGCTATTGATGATTTGGTCGGTCAGTGCTTCCACCTGCTTATAGTCGCCCATATTCAGATATATCTTGGCAGCTAAGGCCATGGCGCTATAGGCAGACACCGCACCGATGTGTTCCATCTCATTCGGACGTACCTTGGGGGTATTGTCCATGGTGTATTGCAAGTCCTCAAGCATATAGTTGTAAACCGTCTCTAACGATGAACGAGTCAAATCCGTTTGGCTATTGGTCTTCAATAGGGTTACAGGCCCGAAGGCTTGTGTCAAACGGTAGTAAGCATAGGCACGCAGAAATCTCACCTCACCGGCATATGCGTTCTTCTTATTGATGTCATCTTGAGAGGTAATGTTCTCGGCATAGCTGTCGAGCGATTCAAGAGCGGCGTTGGCCACTTTGATAATGCCGTAATACTGGTTCCACATCTCGTTGAGACCCCAGAAGCTGTTGTCATACTTGTAATTGCCAAAGTCTACCAACAACTGCTGGTCGTCGACACGGCCCGACCAAACATCATCGTCTCTGACTATGGACAATGGCCATATCACCCAGTGCATACCACCGGTTCTAACTCGGGCATAGACGCCGGACACCGGCTGATACATATTACCGATATTCGTAAAATCCACATCGGTTTCCGGCACACTGTTTTCCGGATCTTTGTCCAGATAATCATTGCATGACGCAAGTGTGCCCATCATTACTGTGATTGCGATTAGCGCAATATATTTATTCAATTTCATAGATGCTGATGATTAATAGGTTAGAACTGTATTTGAATTCCAAACGTATAGGTTGACGTCAACGGATAAACCTCGGTATCCCAGCCCTCGGAGTCGCTCAACTCTGGAGTGAACGCGTTGGCGGAGAATACGGTGAGAGGCCTGTCTGCCGTAAGGCTGAAGCGCAGCGACGGCATGGTGTAGCTGCCGAATTTCAAGTTCTTCAGCGTGTAACCTAAAGTGACATTCTGAATACGGAAATAGTCGGCACTTTCCACAAAGTAAGAGTTTACCCTTTGGTCAGACACATTCCATCCCTTAACCAAAGCCTTGGCGGAAGGATGCTCGTTGGTAGAGCCGGCACCTGTCCAACGATCAGTGTATTGGGCTTCATCAAAATTATAGTTGCTCTGGGCATATCTCAAAGCGCGTTTGCGATTATACATCTGTGCGCCCGTCTGTCCGTATGTGGTTAAGAGGAAATCGAGATTCTTCCACTCGAAACCAAAGTTCAGTCCGTAGGTGAAGTTGGGGATGTAGGCTCCCAATACCTGACGGTCGCTGCCATCAATCACACCGTTCTTGTCCACGTCTTCATACTTGAAGTCACCCGGCTCCAAGCCGTTGGCCACAGCAATCGGGTCGTTGGCCACTTCCTCTGGTGTCTGATAGATTCCGACAACCTTAAAGCCATAGAAGGAGTTCATCTCCTCACCCACGATGTTGACGGTCTTGCCACCTTTGATAATCGACTTGCCACCCAAATCCTTTACCGTGTTCCACAAGAAAGACAGGTTGGCACCAATATTATATTTGAAGTCTTTGCCAATGCGGTCGTTCCAGTTCAACCCCACATCAAAACCTTCATTCAGGATCTTACCATAGTTGCCGGCCAAGACCTCATTGCTGAAAGGCAGACGCGGAGAAATGACGGCATGTTTGGTCATGCGATGGAAGTAGTCTGCATCAATATTCAACCGGCTTTGTAACGTTGAGAGGTTAAATCCGGCGTTGATTTCCTCTACCAGCTCCCACTGCAACCAACTGAAATAAGAGTTGTTTTGGAAGCCCGGGAAGATGGTGTTGCCATATACACCCGATGCTCCATTACCCGTTGAGATGTTGGCAAAACCATCGCTGGCAGCCACATGGTCGTTGCCCAACTTACCCCAGCTGGCACGCAGTTTCAGATACTCAATGGCTTTCTGATTTTTCATCCAGGGCTCCTCGGTCAAAACCCATGAAGCACCTACCGATGGGAAATATCCCCACTTTTCCTGATACTTGGAAGATCCGTCGGCACGCATGGTGAACATCAGATAATATCTACCTGCGTAGTCATAGTTTAGACGGGCAAAATAAGACAGGCCACGATAGGTGGTACCGTTGTCTGAAAGTGTTATGCCCTTCGAGTCACCCTTGTTCAGATAGTGATACTCATCCTTGCCCTCCGGAACATTGGGCGCTGAGCCTGAGAGGAATCGATAGTTCTGCTCACGCATGGACATACCAATCATGGCTCCATAGTTGTGTTTATTCTTGCTGTCCTTAAATGTCAATGTGTTATCCCAGATGTAATCGTCATAATGGGTTGTAGATTTCGTAAGATTTGAAGCGGATTGCTGCTGCCAACTGCTAACATAATAAGTTGGCGTAAAAGTACGGCCCTCCGTACTTAGATAATTGTAATTAATATTTGTCTTAAAATAGAGTTTATCTTGGATAATATTGAACTGGGCATAGAAATTGGTCAAGAACTGACGGTTGTCGTTCTGAGAATCGTAATAATTGGCTGTAGCCACCGGATTATAGAAATTGGCCGTGAAGCCTACGGTGCCCGGAGAAGCATATTTCTCAGGGAATGCCTTGTCGCTGTTCTCATCATAGACGGGATAGATACCCGGAGCGTTGAAAGCCACCTGCCAGGCAGAATTATTGGGAAGAATCTGCTTGGAACGGCTGAACACACCATTGAACCCTACTTTCAGCCAGCTGGTAGCATCATAATCTACAGAAGCTCGTAAATTCATACGATCGTATTTATTCTTCACGTCCATGATACCGTCTTGGTGCATATAGCTTGCACCCAAAGAATAAGTAGCTTTCTCACTTCCACCGCTAATGCCCACGCTGTGGCTCGTAATCAAAGCCGAGCGCAGCAGCTCGTCATACCAGTCTGTGTCGCTACCGTAAGTCCAATTATGGAAGTCGGCATCAGCATAGCTCCCACCAAAATTGTCGATAGAAGACTTCATCACAGGTGCATACGCATCGAAGTTTGCTTCCAAAAGCATCGTGGCGTATTGCTGCGAATTGGCCATCTTCAAAACATTGGTAGCATTCTGCACACCCACATAGCCATCATAGGTAATCTTGGCCTTCTGATTCTTTACACCTTTCTTGGTCGTAATAATCACCACACCGTTGGCCGCACGCACACCATAGATAGCCGCAGCCGAAGCATCTTTCAGGATAGACATCTCCTGAATGTCGTTGTTGTCAAGGAAATTAATGTCATCATAGAACATTCCGTCCACCACATATAATGGTGAACTGTTGGCAAACGAGCCTGCTCCACGAATTCTCACCGTAGGACCGGAACCCGGCGTACCGCTGCTGACCACGTTCACGCCCGCAACTTTACCTTGCAGGGCGGTCATGGCCGACGTAGACGGTATGGATTTCAGCTCATCGGCCTTGATAACAGAAATCGGAGAAGTCAAGTCCTTGGCTTTGGCAGAGCCGTAGCCAATTACCACCACATCTTCCAGATTTTTGAAATCATCCTCCATCGTAACATTCATTGAAGGAGATGCTTTCATCTGCAGGGATTTCATCCCGATGTATGTGAAAGACAATGTGGCCCCCGATTCTACATTTGTAATGGCATATTCGCCATTAATGTCGGTAACAGCGCCTTGTGAAGTTCCCTCCACCTTGATGGTTACACCAGGGAGTGGCAAGCCTTCTTTGTCTACCACAACACCCTTGATACTTTGAGTCTGGGCAAAGCCAAACTGAGTCATCAAGACGGCAAACAATAAAAATAAGAGTTTTTGTTTCATTGTAATTTAGGTCTTTAATGATTTATAGCTTTGTTGCAAAATAAGGGGTTTCTTACCAAATTAACAAAGATTTAGATACGCTACTACTACTTTTACGATACATCGCACTACGATTTTACTACGACACAGCCTATAACTAACTGACTATCAATTCCTAAAAAATCCATTTTTATTTGGATTTAAAATCTATTTCTACTATATTTGTCGTAAAATATATGACACTATCAGTGAAAAATATATCAAAACACATACTTGCAGCTCTTTTTCTGCTGTGCCTTATCAATGTCTCTACCTTCGCCGGGACACTCGATTTCATGCCTATCGTGTCTAATTACTCCCAATCGACCTACGCCGGCGGACTGCAAAACTGGTCGGTCACGCAGTCAGCATCTGGTCAACTTTATTTTGGAAATCAGGAGGGACTGCTTTCTTTTGATGGATACCAGTGGAACTGCTACAATCTTCCCAGCCATTCCATAGCACGGTCGGTACTGGCCGACGGCAACAGAATCTACGTAGGTGCCTACACCGATTTCGGATTTTTCGAGCGTAATCATTTGGGGCAGTACGAATACACGTCATTATGGCCCAAAAACTATAAGGCACACAACGATGAGATATGGCAGATTATCAAAGCCCCTAATGGGCATATCTACTTTCAGTCGTTCTGCTCTTGGTTTGACTATGACGGTCGGAAAGTTGTCCCCCATTATAACCAGAGCTATCTGCCACTACATTTTTTCAAGGCTAACAACCACATCTATGTACAAATGGTCAACGATGGGCTATTTCTCCTGAAAGGCAGCCAATACATCCCATTATTACCCCGCACCGCCTACGGCAATGATGACATCGTCGGTTTATTGTCCCTCGGGCAGGATAAACTACTGGCTGTGACTTCCAAGAATGGTCTCTATGTTTATCAAAAAGGGAAAATCACCCGATGGGCAACCGATATAGACGAAGACTTGAGAAACTATCAGGTCAACAAAGCCACTTTACTCGCACCCTCGACGCTCGTCATTGGTACCATCCTCAATGGCATCTATGCCATCGACTTGAATACCGGTCAGCAACTCTGGCACTATAACATGGCCAACAGTTTGAAAAACAACACTGTCCTCGGACTGCTGACCGACAAGAATAACAATGTGTGGGCAGCCCTGGACAACGGTATTTCGATCATCCATTCCGGCTTTCCCGTCACCGTGATGCGCACCGACCGTCTACCGCTTCCCATCGGTATGGTCTATGGTCTATATGAGGATGGCAACGACTTGTATATTGCCACCAATCAATCGCTATGGCATTACAAAAGCGACCAAAAGGAAATTCGACAAGTCAAAAATTCCAACGGGCAAAATTGGTATATTTCGGCGTACGACCGACAAATCTTTGCAGGGCATAATCTGGCTACGCTTTCCGTTGAAGGCGATAGGGGCACCCCCATACCGGGAACCACAGAAGGCAGCACCGCTCTCAAACTCTATCATACTGACGGACAAGAGGTGCTGTTGGAGGCCGGTTATAGCGGCTTTCGAGTCTACCGAAAGCAAGACCATCGATGGATGCTGGTAGGACACATCAAAGGATTTCAGGAGCCGATTCTTGAATTTGAGATTGACAACAGCGGGAGTATATGGGCGGCCCACTTCAGCAAGGGTATCTATAAGATAGACCTCTCGTCCGACCTCACCGAAGTGGTCCATCAGCAATATTACGGAGCCCTAACTCAAGAGGGCATCCACAGTCAGATTCACGTCATGAAGATTCGGGGCAGAATCGTGTTCTCGTATCAGAACATGTTATACACCTATGACGACCTTCACGACCGCATCGTTCCCTACAAAGACATGGGACCACTGTTCCCACAAAACATGATTTCGACAACAACCGTCGACAATGCTACGCTGTGGACGGCTGATGCCCATGCTTATTCTCTGTTCAGGTATGATGGTAAACAATACCACCAGGAAGTTTGCATCCCCTATAAAATATTCGGCCTGGAAGTTAATGTCAACGGAATATCACAATACGTCAAAGGGCGTAATACTTATTTTTTTCTCAACAACGGTATCGGACGTTACCAAATGGGTAATAAGGGTAAAAGCATGGTCAGATTTCCCCTCACCATTGCCCAGGTATCAAGTATGAAATCTTATAACCAGACGGAGAGCATTTCCTGTGAAAGTGCTGACAATCCAAAGATTCATGCCGACAATATCCGTATCGTGTTGTCCTATCCCAACTACGACAGCCAGCAACTCACCTTCAGATACAAGCTCCAAGGGCATGGAGAGGACGTGCTGTTCGAGCAAGACAACCCTGTCATCTCCCTTAATGGGTTGGGCTATGGACACTATGTTTTTAACGTGGAAGTGGTCTCTGTCAATGGTGAAGTATTAGGAAGCACCACCTATAAATTCGACCGTGCCGTACCGTTTTATTTCTCCGTTTGGGCCATCCTTTTATATGCTGTATTGTGCTTTTTAATCATTCGTCAATACATCAATTGGCGAACACGGAAAATCATACGGAGAAACCAGCATCAAGCCCAAGAAGAGATGATGCGTCAAAATCTGAAGATGCTTGAGCAAAAACAGATTATTGCTGCTCAGCAACAAATTATTATGGAAAACAAACTCACCACCAAGAGCAAGGAATTGGCAACAATGGCGTTCAAAGTGGCTATGCAGAAGAACAAATCTGAAGTCCTCCGCGAGGAACTGCTCGAAAAAAAGCGTCGAGGATTATTGACGGACAAGGATTTCAAAGATATCATTACAAAATCGGAAGGTGAAGATTCTGAAGAAGTTTGGAATATATTCCAACAGAATTTCGACTTGATTCATCAGAATTTCTTTAGAAATCTGCGCAGCAGATATCCTAACCTGACACCTACCGACTTAAAATTCTGTGCTCTGTTGAGGCTCAACCTCAACACGAAGGAAATCGCCAAGATTACCAACCTCACCATCAGAGGCGTAGAAGGCGCCCGTTATAGACTCCGAAAAAAATTGGGCATCAAGAATGAGCAGTCTCTTACCGATTTCCTCATCGATATGAAGTAGCAAGCCAAGAAGGCCCATTGTTGTTTAGCCCCTGTGATGAAAGG
This sequence comes from Prevotella sp., assembly GCA_050946435.1. Taxonomy (GTDB): domain Bacteria; phylum Bacteroidota; class Bacteroidia; order Bacteroidales; family Bacteroidaceae; genus Prevotella. Next base: position 79,557 of record JBMNUU010000007.1, on the reverse strand, counting down.
TTGGTACCGAATGCTCGAAACTGGTTAACGATTCGAATCCGATGTGACCAGTTCGGGTATTATATAGTCATCGCTCAACTGCATATTTCCGTCCTTATCGAAAGAAGCGGTTGTAATATACATGTCTCTTGGGTGAATATTCTGTTTGTTGTGATGAGCATGGAATACATAGCGGAGTTTCCCCTCCTTATCTGTAAACAAGGCGCCATGCCCTACGCCCACCAAATCTTTGGGGCATTGCAACACGGGGTTCTTTTCATATTTTGTCCATGTTTCGCCAATCTTATCGGTCACGGCGAAACCAACACCGTACATTTGGCTCTCATAACTATTGGCAGAATAAACTAAATAATACTTGCCATCATATTTCCAAACAAACGCTCCCTCATTAACACGAGGCCACACTTCTTCCCACTTCTGCGATACGTGGATGCAGGGATGCAATGTATTTTGATTGACCGACATATCATCATTCAATTCGACAGACCAAATATTCAATCCGTCATTGAAACGGTCAAAGAACATATACTTCTTTCCGTCCTCATCAACAAACAACGTATTGTCAATACATTTCTCCCAGCCAATCATAGGCTCTTGCTTTTCTTGCTTGAAAGGACCTAACGGAGAGTCTCCTGTGGCTACGCACACGTGTTCCTCGGCTGAATAAAACATATAGTAGCGTCCGTTCAGATAATATACCTCGGGAGCCCAAAACCATTTATCCCCCCATGAGTCCTTGCGATGTAAGGCCAGTCCTGCATATTTCCATTGCTTCAAGTTATTAGAAGTATACACTTCTATCCCATCATCCGAATGGGTCCCGTAAGCATAATAAGTGCCTTCATGCAATAGGATATACGGATCTGCCAAGGGTACTGTTTTGATGTTCTCTACAGGTTTTTCTTGCTCTTCATTCGACTTTCCGGATGTACCGGATCCTCCCGAACAACCGAGAAAAACAAAGCAAATAGCTAAAGAAATAAGGATTCGTTCCATCTTTTCCATGTTATTGGTGTTTAAAAAAAAGTAAAGGGTTCAGTAGGTATTTACCGGGAGACGCCGTACGTCCCTGCGATTGTGGTAACCATACAACCACAAACGTGATTGAAAATATAGAGATATGATGTAGGAAATAAAGTTCGTATGTGTAAGCTCTTCCTGTGCCCGGACGCATCCTGAATCCGGTGAAGTTGTCTGTTCATCCAAATTTGAACAAGCGCCCTCTCTAAAAAAGTAAAGCATAATTACCATTTTTGTGATCATTGTTTTCGACTCATCCAGAGAAAAAAGGGCTATCTTTTCTCGTCTTCATCAGGCCGAGCATTCCCAAAATGCGTAAGGTTGTCACGGTTAGTATCTTCTCATCACATGGTTAGGCCTTATCGGCCGTGCGAAAGAGGCTCAACCGCATTGTGGTTGAAGCCTTCTCGCGATGCCATTAGATACTCAACCGCAGGCGGAAAAATAGGAGAGGAAAGACCGCTTTTTCAAAAGCCCTGATTGTCAGACATTTACAACCCATCGCATATTTTACGTATTTCAAGCGAAGGCAAAATTATTTTTAAATAAACGAAAATCAGAGGGCAGTTTGTTAACATAATTAACCATTTCTAATTCTTCAAAACCTGAGTTTAGGATAAGAACGTCATTCTCAATATGGTTAATCTCGATACACAGCAAATCTCCCCAACTTTTTCCTACTGAGACCTATAAAGTCCTACCACAGACGGACAAGTCTGTTAGTAGGACTTTTATTGATAATATTAATTAATATTGAGGATTCTGTGTCAACTGGCCGTTGCTGTTGTCGATTTCATACTGCGGGATAGGCAAACGACGATGCTTACCAATCACAAAGTTGTTGAAATCACGGTCGCGAGACTTCAGCTCGTTGATGCCTTCTTGAGTATCAAGCATACCCCAGCGCTTCAAGTCGGCCCAGCGCCAGCCTTCGAAACAAAGTTCCAAAGTACGCTCCATCTGGAGTCGTTTCATAAAGTCTTCCTTAGAGGAGAGGCAAGCCTTCCATTGACTGTCGGCAAGCTTGGCAAGACCTGCACGTTCGCGAACCTTGTCCACGTACTGGGCTGCTTCGGTAACAGAGCCACCGGTCTCAACAATACATTCTGCATAATTCAACAACACATCTGCATAGCGAATAACTCGGTAGTTGTTACGTGCAAAATAGTCCTCACGCTCTCTATAATAAGATGTATTATATTTTTTGATATAACAATCTTCAGGGTCATTGCCCCAACCAGAGTTCCAGTCTGCATTCTCAAAGCTGTAATACTTTCTGGATAGCTCAGGGAAGTCGTTCGAGAATCCCTTATACAAGATACTGTTGTACAAACGAGTATCGTTCTTACCATCTACTCGTTTCTCTTTCAGGAACTCATCAACAAGCCAACGGCGAGCCTTTCCGTCACCCCAGCCAATACCACTTGGTGCAAAGAACTGTGTGCGCTGGAAACCGAATGCCATGTCGGCAGAGTTGCCCGTACCGCCTTTATTCAAATCAGAGAACTGAATTTCAAAGACACCTTCTTTGTTGTTCTCGTCCAAGTCGGTAAAGTTGTCCTGGCGATTCTCAAGCAATCCATAGAGTGTACCTTCACGATCAATCAACCATTTCAACTCGGCCTTTGCCTCAGCGTATTTATGCTGCTGCATGTATGCCTTGGCCAGGAATGCCTTGGCAGCTCCTTTCGTCGCACGGCCTTTGTCATCGTCCGTCCATACTTCGGGAAGACCATCGACAGCCATCTTCAAATCACTTTCCACCTGTGCCCAAATTTCTTCTTCAGATGCATCTTTGGGTACATAGTTGGCATCTTCCGGTTGTAAAATAATTGAACCCTTATCCCAAAGTAGGTTTACTTGCATGAACCACATACCGCGAAGGAAATAAGCCTGCGCCAAAGTCTTCTTCTTTTCGGCAGCCTCCATCTCGATATGCTCTGCGGCAGTAATCACCTGATTACAACGGAAAATACCACGATAGAAATTTTCCCAATGGCCATTATTGCCCTCATAGAAGTTATAGTTGTTATAAAGGAATCGTGTCCAGTCTCCCAACTCTATCCATGGAGAAGAACTCCAACCCTCATCAGACGTAAGGTCATATCTAAATGAAAGCCATCGCATCCAGCCTGACTCTTTGTACAGATTACTATAACATCCATTGACACCAGCTTTCAAATCGTCAGGAGACTTCCAGAAATTCTCTTTAGTAAACTGATTAGGATTTTCAATGTCGATGTCACATCCTGTTGCACCCAACAAGAGAGCACCTGCAAACATTAAATTATATATTTTTTTCATTGTTCTAATCGTATTTAATCAATTAAAAAGTAACATCCAAACCAAACATAACCGAACGTGTATTAGGATATTCGAAACCATTTGTTCCGGGATTCCAAATATTGCCATTTGCGAAATCAGGATCGATTCCCTTATAGCCGGTAATGGTAAGCAGATTAGATCCGGTAACATAGAAGCGGAGCTTCTCCAATCCGAAGGTATTCAAGAGATTGTCTTGAAGCGTATATCCAAGTGAGATGGTCTTCATACGGAAGTATGAGCCATTCTCCAAGAAGCGATCTGAAGCCTTGTTATTACGAGCGTCTCCATAGATGATACGCGGCGTATTTGAATTTGGATTAACCTGATAGGGCTCTTCTCCCTTGTCAAATTTAATATAGTTGGAGTTGTCCGAGAACAGACGACCCTGCCAGAATGAGATGTTGTAAATCTTATTACCGAACTGGCCGTTCCACATCATGCTGAAGTCAAAGTTCTTCCATTCAGCATTCAACATCAATGATGCCTGCAGCTTAGCCCATGGACTACCCACAATTTGTCTATCCTCTTCAGTAATAATACCGTTATCGTCGGTATCAATATATTTCACATCACCCAGTTGTGGACGTGTTCCGTTGATTTGGATAGGTTCGCCTTTAGAGTTCACATAGTTGTCTATGTCTTCCTGTGTACGGAAAAGACCGTCTGTCTTGAGCAAATAGAAACGTCCGAGAGCATTTCCTGCTTCGGTCATTCCCTCGCCATTGATAACACGCGGTGTAGCGAGCGGAAGGGTAATAACCTTGTTGCTTAAGGTGGTCAAGTTGAGCGTTGCGCTATAGTTGAAATCACCAATCTTGTCGCGCCATGATGCCGTGAACTCGAAACCTGTGTTCCTCAAGCTGGCTGCATTAGCTTTTGGTGCACCACCATCGTTACCTGTTGTCATCGGAATATTGATGGTTGCCAATACATCCTTTGTCTTAGAATAATAATACTCTGCCGAGAATCCTAAACGATTGTTGAACATGAAAGCGTCAAAACCAATATTGGTCGTCTCTTTGGTCTCCCATTTCAAGTTTTCGTTTACAATACTAATCTGACTGGCTCCCGGAACAATCGTGTTATTGAATACCGTAACCAAACTTTGGTTAATGGTTCCAATATAGTCCCAGTTGCCGATACTCGAGTTACCCAAACGTCCCCAGTTGGCTCTCAACTTCAAATCGTCAATCCATGAAACATTGAAGAAAGATTCCTTAGAGATACGCCATGCAGCAGCAAATGATGGGAAAGTTCCCCAACGATTATCTTTGCTCAGACGAGAGGTACCGTCACGACGGAACGTAGCAGAGAAATAATAAGTATTGTCGTAGTTATAATTTGCACGACCAAGATAAGACATCATCGCACTCTCTCTGATGCTGTTGGCATTTGTCATATTGCTTTGACCTGCGTCGAGAACGGTCAAATAGTTGCCGTTAAGCATTGGGAAGTTGAGACGGGCAGCAGAGAGACCCTGCCACTTGTCATGCTGATAGGTCATACCCAACACAGCATCCACATGATGCTTCCCAAAATCCTTGTTGAAGTTCAAGGTATGCTCAATCAAAGTGTTATAGGTATTGTCGCGAGCTTTGCTACCCTCTGGATCGCGATGCTCCTGGTTCTGCGTCCAGTTACCTTCTTTACGGAACCATGTATGCTCCCAGAAGTAGAAGTCAATACCGGCATTGAGCTTATACGAAAGCCAAGACACTGGCTTGAACTCCAACCATATAGAACCGTTTACACGGCTCTGCTTATTTCTGCGATACTCTAAGTTCTCACGGGCAATCGGGTTGACACCGAATGTGTTATACTTGGCTGCGTCACCATATCCATATCCACCAGGATTATTCTCATCGTAAACAGGGATGGTAGGCAACATTCTCAACAAGTCATTATAAGTATTCGTCTGGTTAGGATCGGCATTGAACATTGACAACGACAGATTCTCGCCGAAAGCAAACATTCCTTTATGACCTTCTGTATTCACACGAGCATTGAAGCGCTCGAATTTATTTCCATAAGATACACCATCATTGTTCAGATAGCCGCCGGAAACATAATAGCTACCCGTGTCACCTCCACCGGAAAGAGATACGTTGTAATCCTGAACCAGCGCGGTCTTCAACACTTCTTTCTGCCAGTCCGTGTCAAACTCGGAATGGAGTTGAGTTTGCTTCACGGAACCAATATTATTCTTAATGGCTTCATTATAAGCAATATCATTATAGTACTTATAATCCTCAGCATTCATCAAGTCGTACTTCGGGCTCCATTCTATCGTCTCCTTTACAGAGAAGTTGACTTTCATAGGGCCTTTCTTACCTTTCTTCGTGGTAACGATAATCACTCCGTTAGCTGCACGAGAACCATAAATAGCGGCTGCAGAAGCATCCTTCAAGATCTGAATAGACTCGATGTCGGCAGGATTAAAATCGTTCGAAGGATTGGTAATCATACCGTCTACAATCCAAAGAGGACTGTTGTTGCTCAACGAGCCGACACCACGAATCTGAATGATGGCATCGCCGTCTGCACGACCGGTACTGCGTACGTTAACACCGGTTGCCAAACCTTGAAGCTGCCCAGTCAACGTATTAGATGCACTCTTGTTCATATCGTCAGACTTAACCACAGATACGGCACCAGTCAGGTCGGTCTTCTTTACTGTCTGATAACCAATGACAACAACATCTTCTATCATCTTGGCATCATCTTCCAAAACCACAGTTAAAGGCTTTCCATTATAGGTTACATCCTTAGATACCATACCAATATAAGAGAAAGACAAAACCGTGCCTTTTTCTCCTTCCAGTTCAAAGTTACCATCAAGGTCTGTTGATACACCATTCGAGGTGCCTTTGATAACAACGCTCACACCTGTAAGCGGTTGCTTATCTTGATCAACCACCTTACCGGTAATTGTCACATTTTGCGCGCCCACACAGAGAGAGCATAACGCAAAGATCAATACCAATAACTGTTTCATCATGAATTGATTTAAAATTTATAGATAAAATTAATTGAAATTAAAATTGAGGTATATTAGTTAATCATTAAAAATGAGTTTCTTCCACTACATTTCAACCAAAGATAAAACTTTAAGTTTTATTTCTTATTAAATTTGTCGTCCGCAAGGACTTCCTACCTCTCGGAAAACAAAAGTTAGAGAGTCTCGAAACTGCACCTAATACATATGGATATTTCAACTCTTTCAGGATATTTAGTTAGTTAGAATTTCATTTCAAAGAATGATCAAACTCGGGGGTTAGTCGAGGTTTTTACATATAGCTGATTGTCAGATTTGCCGACAAAGATACAAACAACTATTTATTTTTCAAAATTTTTGTTTAATTTTTAATTTATTCTTATTAAAAGGTATTAGCAAACCGGCAAAAACGATTCAGGATTGTTCTCTTGTAAACCCTTGGCCGAGTGTTGAAAACAAAATATTGGCATATTTGTAGGATCGAAGATGAGACCATACCACGAGAAAAACCGCCCAAGACAGCTTTTGTCTTTAGCCGACAATATCAGAAAGTCTTTGCTGAAGAAATAATGAGAAAGAGAGAAAGAATGATCATGCAACCTGCAACCACTTTCTGGTATTTCCGCCTATCGACATGCTTTATAAACCGCATGGCAAGATAGTTCCCGACAATCATTGCTGCCGCAATAGCAAGTCCTGTTGTCAAAATGTTCATATTGACAAGATTCAGCTTGCCATATACGAAAATCTTTACGACGTGCATCACGGTTGCCGCCGTTGCCTCACTGGCGATGTAGGCAACAGGGCTGAGGTCGAGCGTGAGGAAGACGGCACTGCTTAACGGGCCGGAGATACTCAACAGTCCATTGATGAATCCCGTGACACAACCGCCCACGATCATGGTCTTCGGACCTTTGGGGAAATGGAGCTTACCACGGAGTTTTTGGATAGCGAATAATATCAACGCCACACCTACGATACAAGTCATGATGTTCTTTGGCGCTATCGAAAAACCGTAGGCACCCAAGGCTGTCAAGGGGATAGACGGAAGAAGAAACCAAAGTGTCTTTTTCCACTCAATGGATTTCCACCCAAAGACAGAACGCGATGCGTTACTGAGCAACTGGGCAATGGTGCATATAGGTACAGCGACCTCAACGCCATAAAGCGTAGTCACGACCGGCAGCAACACCATTCCACCGCCAAATCCGATTGAGCTGGAAAGCAAACCAGCCAGAAAGCCTACAATAATTAATAAGATGTTCATAAGAAATATGTGGGCAAGTCTTCTAAACCTTTTTATATGGACTGCATCCCTGACCTGTGACGAATATGAATCAACTCATAACTCATCTGCCTAACGGCGGCAAGCATGAAAGATAACCCACTTGTGCAAAGTTAGTTTATCTTTTTGTAAAAAGATAGCATTAGTGTTTGTTTTCATCAACATAACCTTTTCTTCTATTCACAGTTTCACCACCATGTTTCCCCCTTCCCACTTTGTTTAGACCAGTGTGGTCGGTCAGGCACAGCAACACGTCGCCTTTCTCCATAGGCAGTCGGCCGTTAGGCACGATGATGGTCTTGCCGCGTTTCACCATCATCACCAAAGTTCCCTCGGGTATATCCATCTGAGACAACAGATTACCGTTAGCAAGCATATCCTCCGTGAGCACAACCTCGTTGAGGTCCGGTCCGAGTTCTTCGGGAATCTCTACCCCAAACTCATTGCCTGTTTTCTCGGCAGGTTGGTCAAGATGTAACTTCCGCGCCATATAGGTGATGGTGCTGCCCTGCAAAATAAGTGATACGAGCGTGATAAAAAACACGATATTGAAAAGGATGTCGGCACTCTCTACTCCACTAAGCAAGGGATAGGTTGCAAAGATGATGGGCACCGCTCCACGCAGACCAACCCACGATATGAACGTCTTTCCCCGTACCGGAATCTTACGAAAAGGCAGCAGACAAAGAAACACGCTCAACGGGCGCGCCACCAAAATCATAAACACGCCAATAGCCAAAGCCACCAGACTCACACCCATCATCTCCGAAGGATTGACCAATAAGCCCAAAGTCAGGAACAGCACGATTTGCAGCAACCATGTCAATCCGTCAAAAAAAGTATTCATCTCCCGACGATACGACAACCGACTGTTACCCACCACAAGACCTGCAATATACACCGACAGATAACCGTTGCCATGCAGCAGATCGGTCAGCGTGAAGGTGATAAACACCATACTCAGCAGCAATACGGGATAGAGGGCGGCATTAGGCAGGTTAATGCGGTTAATGAGGACCACCGTCAGTCTTCCTATGGCGTACCCTAAGGCTCCTCCCAAGACAAACTGCTCGGCCAGAGTAAGCGCGAGATTAGAGAATGTAAAGTTCGCTCCCGACACCACCACCTCCACCAATGCGATGGTAAGCATATAGGCCATCGGGTCGTTACTCCCGCTTTCCAATTCCAGTATGGGCCGCATACGATGCTTCAGCCCTATTTTCTGCGTTCGCAGCAGATTGAATACGGAAGCCGAATCGGTAGACGACATCGTGGCGGCAAGGAGCATCGACACCATGATCGAAAGACGGATATCCATAGCCGACCATCGCGACAGAGCATAGATAAACAGGCCGGTAAACGCCGTCGTCAAGACCACACCCAGTGTGGCAAGTATCACGCCCGGCCCGATAACGGGTTTAATATCCTTATATTTGGTGTCCATTCCGCCCGTAAATAGGATGACACTCAACGCGATCATTCCAATAAGCTGCGCATCTCCGGGACTGTCAAACTGCATTCCCAAGCCCTCGCTGCCAAAAAACATGCCCGTGAACAGGAAGAGCAGCAGTGTGGGAATGCCAAACCGATATCCTGTCTTACTGATAATGATGCTTACCAAAACAAGGAAAGAGCCCAGGAGAAATATGTTTTCTGTGGTCAATATCAACATAAAGAATAGAATAATTAGAATATAGAAATGTGAAACCGTGTTTCCCATAGGACATATACGGCAATCTTCCGCGATGCCCATGGCAAAGATACTGAAAATTAATGACTTTCACGATGGAGAAGACATTTTTTTACCATTCTTGCACTCGATTTTCCCGATATTGTATTGCCCATTTCAATCCAATACCGTAAATTTGTACATCTAAATTCCACATAATGAAATTGTACCTTCTTTTTCTTTCCATCTTTTTATCCCTCTCGCCTATCTGCTCAAGGGCACAGAGTGTTTATCTGGAGGTTGGAGGTGCATCCACGACCGCCGGAGTGCACTTCGACTCACGTTTCAACGACCACACCCGATGGGGCGGACGTGCGGGAGTGGCTCGTACCTACTCCAAAAGCTCCGACTTCTTCCCTTCCGGCCCCGACAAAACCACGGGATGGAGCTTTCCCGCTGCCGTGAACTATCTGATTGGCGGAAAGCGTCACAGCTTAGAATTAGGCATCGGGGCATGCTACGGATTCTACAAATGCACCTTCACCAATGCCGGCGGTCATACCGTTGAGTCCGAAAAGTCGGGCACATTCGGATTCATCGATATAGGCTATCGATTCCAGTCATCTACGGGCTGGATGCTTCGCGCCGGATTAAATCCCGGCACGGGACTTGGCACCTCCGACGGTTTGAGAAACAAAGGGCATAAGGTCAACCGCGCGGCTGCCATCTATCCCTACTTCAGCATTGGCCATTCACTATAGGTGGGCCCAATTCATCTATTACCTTAATAGCAAGTATCATGAAACCAAAAATATTTTATACCACGCAAGAGGAGTATTGGAACGCATGGAGCCACGCCGCCGGCATCCTGCTGGGCATCGTGTGTGGCATCATTTTCTTGCGACACACTATCCTGACCCACCAACCCTGGGCAACGTTCGGCGTCTCGCTCTATGTGCTGGGAATGCTGAGCTGCTACATTTCTTCTACCGTCTATCATGCCCTCCCTTTCTCCTCCGTATGGAAAATAAAAGTCCGCAAGCTGGACCATGCCGCCATCTACTGGCACATCGCGGGGTCCTACGCTCCCATCACGCTGGTGGCTCTGCGCAATGTGGGACTTTGGGGATGGGGGCTATTCGTTTTTGTGTGGCTCTGTGCCATTCTGGGCACTTATTCTTCCTTCTACAAACTGAAGGACCACAGCAATCTTGAGACCATCACATTCGTGGGCATGGGACTTGCTATTCTCGTTGCCTTCAAACCACTTTTGAATTCCGTCGATTTCTCTATCGTGGCTTGGATTATAGCCGAAGGCGTGATGTATATCACGGGAGCCGTCTTCTACTCGTTGCACAAACAGCGCTATATGCACACCGTTTTTCACTTCTTCGTGCTCGGCGGCTCCATCTGCCACCTCGTTGCCGTGTGGAAAATCATCTCCATGTAGCTTTCCCTCTGTGCTTCAGCAACCGCCATTCGTCATCTTTGCAACCAGGTTGCATTCCCTTTTTCGTATCTTTGCAATCGGAATCAAACTCCAATAAGGATATGAATAAAAAACTTTTGAGAATTATTGCAGCAGCCGTGTTGCTGCTCATCGCATACGTGATAATCAAAAACGTGCAGATGCCGATGTTCGCGCAGCTGGCCGTGTTCCTCGTTCCCTATCTCATCGTGAGTTACGACGTGTTGGGCGAAGCCGTTGAGGGCATCATGAAAGGTGACCCTTTCGATGAGAATTTCCTCATGTCGGTAGCCACCATAGGTGCACTCTGCATCGGTTTTCTGCCCGGTGCCGAGCCTCAATTTGCCGAAGCGGTATTTGTGATGTTTTTTTTCCAAGTGGGAGAACTCTTCGAAGACTATGCCGAAGACAAGAGCCGCACCTCGATTGCAGAGCTCATGGACATTCGCCCCGACACGGCCAATGTGGAGCGCGACGGCGCCGTTGAAGTGGTTGCCCCCGAAAAAGTGGCCGTGGGCGAGACCGTATTGGTGAAGCCCGGGGAGAAGATTCCACTCGACGGTGTGGTCATCGATGGCTCCTCGAGCCTCAACACCGTAGCCCTTACCGGCGAGAGCGTGCCGAGAGACGTGACCACAGGCGACGAGGTCATTTCCGGATGCGTCAACCTCTCCGGATTGCTCAAGGTAAAGGTGAGCAAGGTTTTCGGAGAGTCTACAGCCGCCCAGATACTTCGCCTGGTCGAGGAGTCATCTGGAAACAAATCGAAGAGCGAAACGTTCATCAACAAATTCGCCCATATCTACACACCCATTGTGGTGTTCCTGGCATTGGCCATCGCCTTTATTCCGCCCTTCTTTGCCGCCAGCTACGGCACAGCCTTCTCTACATGGCTCTATCGTGCACTCACGTTCCTGGTGGTGAGCTGTCCGTGTGCCCTGGTCATCTCCATTCCTCTGACATTCTTCGCCGGCATCGGTGGAGCGTCGAGCAAGGGCATCCTCATCAAAGGAGGCAGTTTCATGGATATTCTGGCCAAGACCGCTACGGTAGTATTCGACAAGACGGGCACCCTGACCCAGGGTGTGTTTGAGGTCGACGCCGTACATCCCGACAAACTGGATAAAGAAAAGCTGCTGCATCTCGCTGCTCATGTAGAGCGTTTCTCCACCCATCCCATTGCCGCCGCCCTGCGCAAGGCTTATCCCAACGAAGACGACAACTGCACTATAGCAGATGTCGAGGAGGTTGCCGGACAGGGTGTCAAGGCATCGGTCAACGGGCAGATTGTGTGCGTGGGTAACGAGAAGATGATGAAAAGCGTGGGGGCACAGTTGTCCGCATGCGAACTGTGCGAGGAACACGTGGGCACCGTCATTCATGTTTCGGTCGATGGGACCTACGCCGGTCATATTGTTATCTCTGACCAGATCAAGGCCGATGCAGCCAAATCCATCAACCAGCTGAAACAGTTGGGCGTTTCAAAAACCGTGATGCTCACCGGCGACCGCGAAGAAGTGGGACAGTTTGTTGCGACAAAAATCGGAATTGATGAGGCGCATTGCGAACTTCTCCCCGCCGACAAGGTGAACCATGTGAAAAGGTATATTCAGGAAAAAGCTCCCAACACGCAGCTTGCCTTTGTCGGCGACGGCATCAACGACGCTCCTGTTCTTGCCATGGCCGATGTGGGCATTGCAATGGGGGCCCTGGGAAGCGATGCGGCCATAGCAGCTGCCGATGTGGTGCTGATGGACGACAAGCCTTCGAAGACAGCACAAGCCATCCACATTGCGCGTCGCACCATCGCCATCGCCAAGCAGAATGCGTGGTTTGCCATCAGCGTCAAGGTAGCCATCCTCATCCTCGTTGCCGCCGGACTGTTTGGCTCTTGGGCTATGGGAATAGCCGTCTTTGGAGACGTGGGCGTCATGGTGCTGGCCGTTCTCAATGCCATGAGAGCCATGCATAATTCATAATTCATAATTCACAATTCAAAATTCACAATTGGGTTGCGTCGTGTAAACCCAATTGTGAATTTTGAATTGTGAATTATGAATTATGAATTATCTCAGTCTCTTACAACCTCTTTACCTTTAAAATAAGTATGCAACCCATCGGTGGCATAGTCATCACTCGTATATTGGAAATGCTTACCACCAAGCGCACCGGGAATGGCTTGCCCCATGTAGTAGGCATGATGCTTGTCTTTCGCATAGCCGGCCTTGAGCACCTCAAATGATGCCACCTCGGCACCTTTCACCGGCTGTCCCTCATACTTCACGCCATCATTGGTCACCGTATATTCTCCCGAGACGGCTGTACCCAAACCAAGCTTTGCCAGTACAGTCGATGAGGGGTTTTCGTTTTTACTGCTGGTGCGCTCGGCTTTTTGATCATTGTCGTCACCTGCGAAAGTCTTCACCTTTTTGTCACCAATCCTGTGTCGGCGCGTATATTTTGCGCTCACCTCAAACGTATTGGGGTTGACAAACTCCAACACTTCTCCGCGATAATACACGTTAAACTTATCTTTGCCATAGCCGAATCCAAGCTCCACAAACGTGGCCGCATCAGCATTGGCAAGCACCTGTCCTTGATAGGACACCATGCTGTCGCGCCTTGCATAGTCGTTCCAATGGTTTTGGGCGCACATCGGAACTGTGACAAAAAGGGCTGCGCTTAGCCAAAGCAGCCTTATCGTTTTCATATTCATTGTTGTTATAACGCCATAGCTTTAATAAAATTGCCGAAAAGACTAAAAAGTATAGGGGTGGCAAATTCTGAGGCCTCACTCCCAACTGGAACGATAACGGAGAAAGCAGACCTTCTTCCACGCTCCCTTAGCCTAAGGTTTGTAAAATTGGATGACCATTTTTCAGTGATTGTTTTTCGATACATCCAGAGAAAAAAGAGCTATGTTTCGGCCGTCAAATTCTGTTCGCCCGACCCAAAAAGAATCCTCTCTGCTCGTTCTGTACCCCGCCATATCATGGCGAGGCCTTAACGGCACTATGGTTAGGCCCTACCCGCACCTCGGCTACGCCTCTTTCATCGTGCGATTGGGGCTCAACCGCACTGCCGTTTGATAGTCAACCGCAGACGACATGACCACTGGCATAAAAGCAAGATTATGGAACTTATTGATAATCAACAAACTACAAAAACTCGCAAAAATCGCATATTTCAAACAGAAAGGCGATTATTTTTAAGGAAGCGAAGCATGAGGAAGTGTTTGTAAAGAAAAATGCAGAAATGAAGAAACGCAGACAAATCTTCCCTTCGGTGTTAATTTTCCGGCCGAGCTTTGCTGTTCCCTTATTTTGTACTATTTTTGCACATTGAGGATCATCATCAACAAGGCATAAAGAAAATAGAAAGGATGAGGACACTGAGACGAGCCGCACTATTGCTGCTAAGGCCAATCATGAGAAACAGCATTTTCTTCGTGACGATGTATGTGCTGGGTATGCTGTGCGCCATACTGACCCTGCCCGACCGTCAAGGTGCCGCCCTTTATGAAAACATCTACCTGGAATTGTTTTTGGCCGACTATTTGGCCTGTATCGTGCTGGCACTCTTTCCCCGCAAGATACGGAAATGGGTGAAACGGCTGTTCTACATCGTGCTCTATGCCGTTGCCATCGTCGATGTCTATTGTTTTTGGAAATTCGCCTCCACGCTCACCCCCACGATGCTGATGCTCGTGAATGAGACCGACAGTCGCGAAGCCGGCGAATTTCTGCGGTCGTATCTCTCCACCGATATCCTGTTTTCGCCTCTGATATGGATATTCCTACTCATTTTGATTCATATCGTATGGTCTATCCGTCGCCACTTCTTCCATCTGCCGAGCCGTGAAACACGCGCTACGGTAAAGGCATGGCTCACGGCGCTCGACGCCAAAGCCACCAAGTGGAAGCTCGACTATGTGGGTGGAGCAGCGGTAGCTGTGTTGCTCGTGCTAAGCATCCATACCAGCTGGCACAACATGAAGGAGACCGTCCGACTGATGACTGCCGACACCATCGGCACCGTAGAGCATCTGCTTACCGAGAAAGACCATGCTGTGCTCTATCTGCCCATCTACCGACTGGCTTTCAGCATATACAGCAATACTCTGGCCAACAAACAGATAGGTCGGTGCATCGCCGCAGCAAAATCGGTAGCGATAGACTCGTGCTCGTTCCGATCGCCTAAAATCGTTCTCATCATTGGCGAGAGTTTCGGCAAGCACCATTCACAACAATACGGTTACAGACTGAAGACCACGCCCCGGCAGGTAAAACGTGAAGCCAGCGGACTGCTCACGAAATTCAGCGACGTGGTGAGTTGCTGGAATCTCACAAGCTTTGTGTTCAAAAACATTCTTTCCATGCACGTGGTGGGACAACAGGGCGAATGGTGTGACTACCCGCTGTTTCCACAACTGTTTCGCAAGGCGGGATATCACGTGAGTTTCCTCACCAATCAGTTTTTGCCCAAAGCCAAAGAGGCCGTCTACGATTTTTCAGGAGGATTCTTCCTGAACGATCCCACGCTGAGCCAATCGCTGTTTGACACGCGAAACAGCCAGACGCACCAATTCGACGAGGGGCTCTTGGAGGACTACGACCGCTTCCTGGAGTCCGGCGAAATCAATCCCGAAGAGAACAATCTGGTGATATTTCATCTCATCGGACAGCACGTGAGCTACCGCACACGCTGTCCCGGCAACCAGCGGGTGTTTACGGCCGACGACTACAAGGACGCCCGTCCGGACATCAGCATCCGAAAACGAGGCATGATAGCCGACTACGACAACGCCGTACATTACAACGACTCCATCGTAGACGCAATCATCAGGAAATTTGAAAACGACGAGGCCATCATTGTATATATGCCCGATCATGGCGAAGAATGTTATGAGCCGGGGCGCAACTTCATCTGCAGAAACCACAGTGCCGCCATCGATGACTTGTTGGCGAAATACGAATTCGAAGTGCCTTTCTGGATATACTGTTCACACAAGTATGCCGTGAGACACCCCAAGGTGTTCAAAGCCGTCAAGGACGCCAAGGACAAGCGATTTATGACCGATGCGCTCCCCCATTTGCTGGTGTGGCTGGCCGGCATATCGACTAAGGACTACCATGACGAATACAACCTCCTCTCGCCCGACTACGACGAAATGCGGCCACGCATCTTAAAAAATACAACAGATTACGACAAGATAAGGCGGCAGCCGGACCAGTCATCCGATTTTCAAATCGGTCGGCATAGCCAAACTAGCCTGACCGGTCTGACCAGTCAGACCAGTCCGACCAGTCCAACTTATCTGCCACCATCCCATCAACCCCGACTCTCCAAGCTATGGAATACAAAATGAACATAGAACTGCTCTCGCGCGCCGAATGTAATGTGCTACGTGGCCTGGCCATCATAGGCATCTTCCTGCACAACTATTGCCATTGGCTCGGTCCTGTGGTGAAGGAAAACGAATATCAGTTTTTTCAACGCCATGCCGCCGCCTTTGCACAGGCCATGAGCAGTCCGGACCAACTGTGGCCAATGCATATCGTGTCGTTTTTCGGCCACTACGGCGTACCCATTTTTCTGTTCCTCAGTGCGTATGGGCTGGAACGCAAATACAACAACCCCCTCCCCGGCACCTTCTCTCAGAGTTCCCCACCGGTGGGCATCAGGTTTTTCATTTGGAAACATTATGTCAAACTGTTCAGGATGATGATTGTGGGGTTCATCAGCTTTATCATCATCGATGCCCTGACCCCCGGGAGCTGGCACTATAACGTGACTCAAATCGTGGCGCAATTGGGTATGTTCAACAACCTTCTGCCCAATCCCGACCACAATATATGGCCGGGCCCCTACTGGTTTTTCGGTCTGATGATGCAGCTCTACATAGTCTATAGACTGCTGCTCTATCGTCGGCATTGGGGCTGGACGGTGGGTCTGATGGCCGTTTGCCTTGGCATTCAATTCTTTTTAGGACCCGAAAGCGAGGCCCTCAACCGCTACCGATATAATTTCATGGGCGGAATGTTGCCTTTTGGCATGGGTCTCTTGTTTGCCCGCTACGGCGAACGCATCATCCTCGTAAGACTTGGAACGGCAGCCACATGGATGTCTCTCTTTGTCACCTCGGCACTGATTGTCAGCATGAGCTACAGTTTCTGGTGGTGGAATATCATTCCATCGTTGGTGTGTGTGGCCAGCGTTTACTTTGCAAAGTCGCTGAAAACTCTGACTTCGAGCACTATTGGCGCGACGCTGTGGAAAATCTTTGAATGGTTCGGGGGCATCTCCGGGGCCTTGTTTGTGATTCATCCCGTGCTGCGGAAAGTGTTCATTCCCATCTCGCGACGCGGTGACTACTATACGGGCTTGCTGCTTTATGTCATTGCTTCGGTAGGTGCTGCCTATCTGATACACAAGATGAGCCCCTATATTACCTCAAAAAAAGAGTCTCCCAGACACATCAACTAATCACTGCGAGAGGGGAAACAAACAACTATGGAGCAAATGGAGAAAGACGAGAAATATGGCAAGGCCACTTCTTTTCTCCCCCATAAGGGATTAAGGGGAGTCAGTTTGGCCTCTATCAGTGCTTATCGGACGGAACTGATGGGCATTGCCATGATTTTCATCGTGCTGTTCCATGTTCCGCTGTCACGCTGGGACCCATTCTTCGGACTGCGTCGCATGGGTAACATTGGTGTAGATATGTTTTTGTTTCTCAGTGGCGTGGGGCTATGGTTTTCGTGGGCAAAGCACCCGGATTGGAAACGGTTTATGCGCCGTCGATACCTGCGCGTCTACCCGGCATGGCTCATCGTGGCTTGCCTTTACTATATTCCGCGTTTCCGGGGCGGCAGCATCATGGCATGGATAGACCTCATTGGCGACATCACCATCAATTGGGATTTCTGGCTCCACGACGAACTTACATTCTGGTACGTTCCCGCCATCATGATGCTCTATCTCTTTGCACCTGCCTATATGAGGCTTATCACCAAGCATCGCCTGTACAGGTGGCTGCCCGTGTTGATGGTGATGTGGTGCGTAGCGGTGCAATGGGTGGGACCCATTCACGACGCAGTGGGACATATCGAGATTTTCTGGAGTCGTATGCCGATATTCTTTATTGGCATCAATATGGGTGAGAGCGTGCGTAAGGCACAAACGATAGACGGCGCAGGGATGGGGCTCGTAGTGCTGCTGTTTGTCATAGGATTGGGCACGTGTATCTATCTGGAGCAGGTGAAGCACGGCAAAATTCCGCTGTTCATCGAGCGAATGTTGTATATTCCACTTACCATAACCGCTATCCTCATCATAAACAAGCTGCTCGGACATCTCTCCGAAAGCACAAAGTGGGTATTGAGATTTGTTGGTCTCATCAGTCTGGAATTCTATCTCATCCACGTTCATTTCGTGCTGAATCTCCTCCCGAAATCATGGAGCTACTGGCCCACGTTTCTGGTATGCTTCGCCGCCACCACGCCCCTGGCATGGGGGTTGAATAAAATTGCCGGCGGACTGTCGGCACAATTGTCTAAACGGTTACCCGAATGAAGAATTTAATAAAACTCATACGTCCTGCACAATGGTTGAAAAATCTGTTTGTCTTTGGCCCCATCGTCTTTGGCGGGGCTCTGCTCAACAGCTCGGCTATGCTCTCCGGACTCATCACATCCGTGGCTTTCTGCTTCGCCGCCTCGAGTATCTACTGTTTTAACGACATTGTCGACGTGAACGACGACCGTCGCCACCCCGAAAAGCAAGACCGCCCGATAGCCTCGGGAGCCGTGACGGTGGCGCAGGCATACGGCCTGATGTTGTTGTTGCTTGTGCTGTCCATGGCCTGCATACCTCTGCTTGCATGGGTAGACCTGACCTCTTCGTCGTGGGAGGCTTTCAGCCCAAATAACATGGCCAATGTTCTTGGCGTGATTTTATTCTACTGGCTGCTCAACTTGGCCTATTGCTTGAAACTGAAACAATATGCCATTATTGATGTTTGCGTTGTGGCTTTCGGCTTTGTGCTGCGACTGTTGGCCGGCGGACTGGCAACGGGCATTGCGCTGAGCAAATGGATTGTGCTCATGACCTTTCTCATTACTTTGTTTATGAGCTTTGCCAAACGACGCGACGATGTGATTCGCATGGAGGCAACGGGCGAGGCTCCACGCAAGAACACCATCCATTATAACATCACGTTCATCAATCAAGCCATCACCATCACTGCGGGCGTGACGCTCGTCTGCTACATCATGTACACCATGAGTCCGGAGGTCATTGCCCAATTCAACAATGAATACCTGTATCTCACAAGTGTGTTTGTGCTGGTGGGGCTGCTGCGCTATATCCAAATCGCCGTGGTTGAAAAGAAGAGCGGCAACCCCACAAAGGTGATTTTGAAAGACCGTTTCATTCAGTTGGTGGTATTGGCATGGTTTCTGTCGTTTGTGGTGATTATCTATGGGATGTAAAACAAAACGGCAAAACGCATGAAAAAAAAGGTTTATGTCTTTGATTTCGACGGCACGTTGACCACGAGAGACACCCTCTTGGAATTCATCAAATACGGAAAGGGGAGACAGGCTTTTCTGTTGGGATTTCTGCTCTATGCCCCATTGCTCGTACTGATGAAACTCGGTCTTTATCCCAACGGCAAGGCAAAGCAAAGGATTTTTGCCCATTTCTTCAAAGGGATGAGCGTGGACGATTTTAACACGTTGTGCCAACGGTTTGCCGATGACAACCGTAGCCGACTGCTCAGACCGAAAGGAGAGGAGACTCTTAGACAAGCTTTGAAAAATGGGGCCATGGTGCTGATCGTGAGTGCAAGCATTGACCATTGGGTGAAACCGTTTTTTTCGTGCTACGAAATGCGCTCCATGCCATCGGCAGAGCATGGGATACACATATTGGGAACACAGCTGGAGACAAGCAACGGGAAACTTACCGGGCGGTTTTCCACCTCCAACTGCTACGGCAGAGAAAAGGTGAGGCGCATTGAGAACGCCCTGCCGGGGTCTCGCGAAGAATATGAAATCATAGCCTTTGGCGACAGCCGGGGCGACAAAGAAATGCTGGATTTTGCAGATAAAGGATATTATAAACCGTTTAGGCGGTGACAAACGGCAAAAGCTGGGCGAAGTTATTCGCTTTGGAATTGTAGGTGCAACAGCCACATTGATACAATATGGGGTGTATCTGCTGATGGTGAGGCATACCCATGTGGGCGTAGCCAACACGGTGGGGTATGTCGTCAGCTTTCTCTTCAACTTCTATGCCAGCACCCGTTTCACCTTCCGCGTCAAGGCCAATGCCAGACGTGGGGCCGGCTTCATACTGAGTCATGTGGTGAATTATCTCTTGCAGATGGCTACATTGACCCTTTTTATAGGGATAGGTGTATCGAAAACCTTTGCCCCAATCCCTATGTTCTGCATCTGCGTACCCGTGAATTTTCTGTTGGTCAGGTATTTTATGAAGCACTGACAAGGCCGGGAGCTACGATGCAGGATATGCCAAGCACAGCGTTAAACCCTCAATCGGGGGCAAATGGAAAGCCTTTCAATAAATTAATGAACACCTGATTATATATTGTGAATTACTTTTTGTAATTTTGCATCATAACTATTAAAGGTCCAAGAAAATGGAAGATAAGAAATTTAAACGTACTACCGTCACCGCCGCGCTGCCTTATGCCAACGGCGGTGTGCACATCGGCCACCTGGCCGGTGTATATGTTCCGGCTGACATCTATGTGCGCTATCTTCGCCTGAAGAAGCAGGAGGTGGTGTTCATTGGTGGCAGCGATGAACACGGAGTACCCATTACCATACGCGCCAAGAAAGAGGGCATCACGCCCCAAGAGGTGTGCGACCGCTACCACAAGATGATTAAGGACTCATTTGAGGAGTTCGGCATCTCATTCGACATATACAGTCGCACCACATCAAAGACTCATCACAAGTTCGCTGCCGACTTCTTCAAGAAGCTGTATGAAGATGGAAAGCTCATCGAAAAGGAGTCTGAGCAGCTCTATGACGAAGAAGCGCATCAGTTTTTGGCCGACCGCTACATCACGGGAACGTGTCCGCATTGCGGCAATCCCAACGCTTACGGCGACCAATGTGAGAAATGTGGCAGCGACTTGAGCCCCGAGGAGCTGATTAATCCCCACTCCACCATCTCCGGAGCAAAGCCCGTCAAGAAGACTACCAAGAACTGGTATCTGCCCCTGAACAACTATCAGGAGTGGCTGAAACAGTGGATTCTCGATGGCCACAAGGAGTGGCGCCCCAACGTCTACGGCCAGTGCAAGAGTTGGCTCGACCTCGACCTTCAGCCCCGCGCTATGACCCGAGACCTCGATTGGGGCATCCCCGTACCTGTAGAAGGTGCTGAGGGCAAGGTGCTTTACGTGTGGTTTGACGCTCCCATCGGCTATATCTCCAATACGAAAGAGCTGTGCGACAGCAAGCCCGAACAGTGGGGCACATGGCAAAAATGGTGGCAGGACCCTGAGACAAGGCTCGTCCACTTCATCGGTAAGGACAACATCGTATTCCATTGCCTCATTTTCCCCACCATGCTAAAAGCTCATGGTGACTATATTCTGCCCGACAACGTACCGGCAAACGAGTTCCTTAATCTGGAAAATGACAAGATTTCGACCAGCAAGAACTGGGCCGTGTGGCTGCATGAATACCTCCGTGACTTCCCCGGTAAACAAGATGTGCTACGCTATGTCTTGACCGCCAATGCGCCGGAGACCAAAGACAACAATTTCATGTGGAAGGATTTTCAGGAGCGCAACAATTCTGAGCTGGTGGCAGTATACGGTAACTTCGTGAACCGTGCGCTGCAACTCACCAAGAAATATTGGGACGGCGTGGTGCCGGCCTGCGGTGAACTTACCGACGTTGACCGTGAAGCCATCCGGGAATTCAAAGACGTGAAAGAGAAAGTGGAAAGTTACCTTGATGTGTTCAAGTTCCGCGAGGCACAGAAGGAGGCTATGAATCTGGCGCGAATCGGCAACAAATACATCACGGAATGTGAGCCTTGGAAGGTGTGGAAGACCGATCCGAAACGCGTGGAGACCATCCTCTACATCTCGTTACAGCTTGTGGCCAACCTCGCTATTGCCTTCGAGCCGTTCCTACCATTCTCAAGCAAGAAGCTCCGCAACATGATTGACATGAAGGACGTGGACTGGTCAGAACTTGGGAGCACCGAATTGCTCAAGCCGGGACATAAGCTCAACGAGCCCAGTCTGCTTTTCGAGAAGATTGAAGACGATGCCATCCAAGTACAACTCGATAAACTTGCCACAACAAAGGCTGCCAATGAGGCCGCTCTTGCCGCCAAGAACTATAAATCAAAGCCCTTCAAAGAGAATATCGCCTTTGACGAATGGGAGAAGCTCGACATCCGTGTGGGACACATTAAAGCCTGTGAAAAGGTGAAGAAGAGCAATAAACTATTGCTGTTTACCATTGATGACGGCAGCGGAAAAGACCGCACCATCCTCTCCGGTATTGCCAAATTCTATCAGCCCGAACAGCTTGTGGGCAAGGATGTGCTGTTTATTGCCAACCTCGCCCCACGCAAGATGATGGGCATCGAAAGTCAGGGCATGATACTCTCTGCCGTCGATTTCGACGACTCTCTGGCCGTGACCACCACGCTCAGCAGCGTAAAGCCCGGCTCACAGGTTAGCTAAAGGTACAGGGGCAGAATTTTCTGCCCCTTACAAAACGCCACAATGGGCCGACCTTGAAGGGCAAAGGCGCACACAAGGAGGTTTATTTCGCTACCGAAAAGGAGACCGCGAGTGGCTAAAAGAGAAGTCCACGAGTGGCTGAAAAGGAGCCCACGAAGCATCGACGATAACCCTACGAGGTTTCGAAGATAACTTCACCATGATATCTTGACATCCCAAAGCAGATTGTATTTTGGAATGTACAATCAGCCACTTTTCCTTCAACAATCTACCAATTTGGTCAAGAATCGGTGTGGCAAAAGCAAAAAAGCATCTATTAATACGCGCTTGGTAACTTTTTACAGCACAAGAACGTATTTATATTATATTTCAATAGATATTAGCAAACAATTAGATTCATACAAGGAATGTACCCTATGAAAAAAGCAATGACCCTAATCCTGCTGATGTTCGTCACCCTTTTGGCCGACGCGCAGATGCTCAATCCGGTGAAGTTCACCTCACAACTCAAGACCAACAATACGGCCGAGGGCGAGATTGTCTTCTCCGGGAAGATTGACAAAGGCTGGCACGTTTATTCCACCAAGCTCGGAAACGAAGGCCCCATTTCCGCAACGTTCAACAAAGTGAAGCTCGACGGTGTTGAATTGGTTGGCGAATTGGAAGCTCGCGGCAATGAGATCGAAGAGTTCGACAAGCTCTTCGAGATGACCCTCCGCTATTTCGAGAACAGCGTGCAATTTGTTCAGAAAGTGAGATTCACCAAGCCTTCTTACACCATTGATGCTTACCTGGAGTATGGAGCGTGCAACAACCAAAACTGTATGCCACCTACCAGCGTAGAAATCAAGAAGTCGGGCGAGAGTCCCGCTGTGTTCAAAGAAAAAAAAGAAAAGAAGGAGGAGGTAGTCAAAGAACCCGTCACCGCTCCAGCTGCACCATCTCCAGCCAAAGCCGACTCGACGGAAAAGGTGCAGGCCGACACGGTCGCCGCAGTGCCCCAAGCCGCATCTGCCAACCTCTCTACCGATGAAAAAACAGACCTCTGGAAGCCCGTCATCAAGCAGTTGCAACAGTTGGGCGGTGCGGGCGCTATCACCAGCCACTCCTGGCTGTATATATTCCTCATGGGAATCGTGGGCGGTCTGCTGGCCCTGGTTATGCCCTGTATATGGCCTATCATTCCCATGACCGTGAGTTTCTTCCTGAAACGCTCGAAAGATGACAAGAAAAAAGGCATCCGCAATGCCGTAACCTATGGCATTTCCATTGTGGTTATCTATCTCGCTTTGGGCATCGGCGTGACAGCGATATTCGGTCCCAACACTCTGAATTCACTGTCTACCAATGCAGTTTTCAATATTTTCATCTTCCTGTTGCTGGTTGTTTTCGCTGTCAGCTTCTTCGGATGGTTTGAAATCAAACTTCCCGACAGTTGGGCTAACAGTGTAGACAGCAAGGCCTCACAGACCACAGGCCTGCTCTCCATCTTCCTGATGGCATTCACATTGGTACTGGTGAGCTTCTCCTGCACAGCTCCCATCGTTGGTCTGCTGCTCGTCGAGACCGTCACGTCAGGCAATTGGGTCGCCCCCGCCATCGGAATGCTGGGCTTCGCCCTGGCCCTAGCCATCCCGTTCACACTGTTTGCCATGTTCCCCACTCTGATGAAGAAAAGTCCCAAGAGTGGCTCATGGATGACTCAAATCAAGGTTGTGCTCGGTTTTATTGAATTGGCTTTCGCCCTCAAATTCTTCAGTGTGGCCGACCTCGCCTATGGTTGGCACCTACTCGATCGCGAAGTATTCCTCTCGCTTTGGATTATCATCTTCTTCGCTCTCGGCTGCTATCTCATCGGCTGGCTCAAGTTCCAGCAAGACCAAATTGGTGGCGAACTCAACAAGCCCATGCCTGTTCCCGCCATCATGTTGGGTCTCTGCTCATTGGCTTTCGCCGTTTACATGATTCCGGGACTATGGGGTGCACCTTGCAAAGCTGTCTCGGCTTTTGCCCCTCCCATCAACACGCAGGACTTCAACCTCAACACCAAGACCGTCGAAGCTACCTATAAAGATTATGAACTCGGTATGGCGGCAGCCAAAGCACAAGACAAACCCGTGCTCATCGACTTCACAGGCTTCGGCTGCGTGAACTGTCGCAAGATGGAAGCAGCCGTCTGGACCGACCCGAACGTAGCTTCCAAGCTCGAGGAAGACTATGTACTCATCTCGCTATATGTTGACGACAAAACCCGTCTTCCAGAGCCGATAGAAGTAACTCTCAACGGCCGCAAGCGTACCCTACGTACCATCGGCGACAAGTGGAGCTATCTCCAGAGCTACAAATTCGGCGCCAACGCACAGCCGTTCTACGTAGCCCTCGACAACGAGGGTAATCCGCTGACCAGCTCCTACGGCTACAAGGAAGACGTGCCGGCATATCTTGAATTCCTAAACAAGGGATTAGCTAACTACAAAAAGCAATAATCTCTCTTCCATTCCTCCTCCCCCGACCGGAGAGGAGGAATGAATACTTAGACAATCGGCCCCATGAAACGCTTTGTTTCATGGTTTCATACCTTGCAACGACAACCAATAATTCTATGTTAGACCCACAGACGCGCGAGCAAATTATCGCGCTTATCAACCAAGAAGTAGTACCTGCCGTAGGCTGTACGGAGCCAATGGCAGTGGCACTATGCACGGCCCGAGCCACCGAAATGCTCGGCTGCCAGCCCGAAAAGATTACTGCCCAGCTCAGTACAAACATCCTGAAGAATGCCATGGGTGTGGGCATCCCCGGCACAGGCATGATAGGCCTGCCCATTGCCATTGCACTCGGCGCCCTCGTCGGCAAGAGCGAATACCAACTCGAGGTTATTAAAGACCTCGATGAGGAGGCACTCGAACGCGCCAAAGCCTACATTCAGGACGGCAAACGCATCAACATCAGTCTCAAGAATCACATCACCGAGAAGCTCTATATCGAGGTAACAGTGGAAGCGGGTGACAACACGGCAACTGCTATTATTGCCGGAGGGCACACCAACTTTGTCTATGAAGCGCACAACGGTGAGGTGATACTCGACAAACGCCAGACTACCGGCAAGGCCGAGGAGACGAGCAACATCGAACTCAATATGCGCACCGTATGGGATTTTGCCACGACAACCCCCATAGCCGACATCAGCTTCATCACCAAGACACGCGACTACAACCTCCGTGCCGCCCAAGAAAGCAAGAAGGGCAACTACGGCCACAACCTCGGCAAGACCATCGGAAGGCCCCTAAGTTGCGGCATCTTCGGCAAGACCATCTATTCACACATCATCTCCGAAACGGCTTTGGCCTGCGATGCACGTATGGGGGGTGCCATGATTCCCGTCATGTCAAACTCAGGGTCGGGAAACCAGGGCATCTGTGCCACCAACCCCGTAGCTGTGTATGCCGAGGAAAACAATAACACCCAGGAAGAACTCATCCGCGCGCTCACCCTCTCACACCTCACCGCTATCTATATCAAGCAAAGTCTCGGCAAGCTGAGCGCGCTGTGTGGATGCGTGGTGGCCAGCATCGGCTCAAGCTGCGGCATCGTCTATCTCATGGGCGGCGACTACACCCGGGTATGCCACGCCATCAACAACATGGTCGCCAACCTCACGGGCATGATTTGTGACGGAGCCAAACCGAGTTGTTCCATCAAGATTTGCTCAGGGGTTTCGTCGGCCCTGCTCTCCGCTCTGCTGAGCATGGAAGGTGAACACGTCACTGCCGCCGAGGGCATTATCGAAGAGAATGTGGACCGCAGCATACACAACCTAACGAGCATCGGCAAGCAAGCCATGTGTCCCACCGATGAGATGGTGCTCGACATCATGACCCACAAAGGCTGCTGACACTATCTCCGCTCACCCTTAATGTGTAAAATAGAATTACCGTTTTCCGGTCATTATTTTTAGACCATCCAGCGCAAAAGAAGCTATGTTTCGGTCGTCATTATCTGTCCGAAAAACGTGGAAATCTTGAAATCATCGCGGTTAGTATCTTATCATCATGCGGTGAAGGCCCAACGGCCATGCGAAAGAAGTCTTCTCGCATGGCCGTTGGGCCTTTCTCGTTATGCCGTTACTACTTAACCGCAGGTAACAAAAATAGGGGGATAAAGGTGTTTTCATCAAACGCATTGATTGTCAAAACATTACAAACTTGCGCATATTTCGCGTATTTCGAGCGAAAACCAAACCATTTTCAAATAAGCGAAGCCTACGAGAGTGTTTGTAAAGAAAAATAACGTAGGCGCGAGCCATACATCCCCACGATTATGACGGCCATTCGGCAGCGTCAATTCATAAAAATAGGGAAGCACACTGCTGATACAGCCACATATTCCACTGGTCAAAACTCGTGCCCACAAACTATTTCTTCGACAGCCGTTTGTAGCGACGAATCACATTTCCGTCATAAACCCGTGTCTCTACCAGTTCAACATCACCGGGCAGGTCTGGCGCGTCGGTCCCCTCGACAACACTCATCGGGGCAGTCTCCACTCGAATCTCATCCCATAGCCCGCGTTTGAGGAAGCTCCGCAACGTCAGGGCGCCTCCTTCCACAACAAGACTCTGCCTATGATTTTCATAGAGATACCGAAGTAATGTGTCAATATCGTCAAAATGCCTAAACTCCTGCGGCACATCCTTTGCATCATGCGCCAGCACCAGCCGTTCCGGGTCGTGCCCACTCCAGTCGCGCGTGTTCAGTCTCGGATGGTCTGCATACATCGTCTCATGCCCCACGAGGATGGCATCGGTCTCAGCACGCAGCTTATGGACAAGCATCTTGGTGAAAGGTGAAGACAACAGGAGTCTCCCTCCACCGCTCTCCATACGAGAGCGAGGCGGTTGAGAAGACTCATCCATGCCATGTTCCTTCATTCCTGAAGAAAGCGTGGAAGCAAGTCTCTGACTTATCTTTCCATTGATCGTCTGCGCCCATTTCAATAGGATATAAGGTCGCTTCTCAGTGTTAAACGTAATAAATTTTTGGTTCAGTTCAAGACATTCCTGCTCCAAAACGCCCACTGTCACTTCTATCCCGGCTTGGCGAATACGCTCCACGCCACGCCCCTGCACTTCTGAAAAAGGGTCGATGCATCCGCAAACCACACGGCGCACCCCTTTGCTCACAATCAGGTCGGCACAGGGGGGCGTCTTGCCCCAGTGGGAGCACGGCTCGAGGGAAACGTAAACCGTAGACTCCTTCAACAGCGCCTCATCTTCGGGGCGCACAGATGCAAACGCATTGACCTCGGCGTGCCCCTCGCCGCAACGCACATGATAGCCCTCGCCAATAATGCGTTGGCCTGCACTCACAATGACCGCCCCTACCATAGGATTGGGTTTCGCGTTCTGCCAACCATTGCGCGCCAACTGTAGGCAACGGCGCATATACTGCTCGTCGATGGCATGCTGCTGTTGCCGACTGTTTTCATTCATACTTGCAGACATTGTATTTTCCATCATTGATTTATCTTTCTTGAACCTTTAATTTCCAAATTCGGGCCTAAACCTGCCTTATTCTGTCCTATGCCGGTATGAGCGTAAGACTCCAACTCGTTGCAAATTCTTGCAAATTCTCGAAAAATTTGCAAGAATTTACAAACAATATCATACCTTATTTATAAGCTATTCACTTCTTTATCGAATGTAAGACCTTTGATATAGTTGTACTTAACCTTGTTTACCGCAATCTTTTGCAACAGACCTCGTTCGACCAGTACGTCCAAATCTGTCCTCGCTGTCGTGTGGCTCACCGCAAATCTATTTTCAATTTCCTTTACCGTCAGAATAGTTTTCGGATTGCTACGGAACAGCGATAAAATGATGACTTGGCGTTCATTAATGTTGCCCAACCGAAAGAGATCAACATTATTCTGCTTTTGAGCTATCTTTCGCTGGATGTAGTTCTGCAAATTTTCGAAGGCAAGACGCAACACACGAAGATGGTAGGTGATGAAATAGCCTAAATCATAGCCGTCGGATTCCACATACAGGAAAGCTTTTTCGTATTTCCGTTTCGAGGCATAGATGATTTTAGAAATCGCCAAATATTCTGTCAACCAATAGCCGTTCTTGAGCATATACCAATAGAACAAAGCCCTTGCCGTTCGCCCGTTGCCGTCAACAAACGGATGGAGATAAGCCAACAGAAAATGAATGACTATCGCCTTGATGATGGGATGGATAAAAACGACTTGAGCATCACTGTTCACAAAAGCACACAGCGCATCGATATAGTCGATAATTTCGGTGTAACTCGGCGGTGTATGGACCACCTCATCGGTGATGCCATTGGCCACCACAACATCGTCATTGTCTCTAAACCGCCCCTCGTCATGCGGGTCATCCAGCGTGTCCTTGGTCATCAGAGCATGAATATGCAGCAGCATTTCGGGCGTTAACGCCTCATCCTTGTGCTCAACAATAAAACGGATGCTCTCAAAATTGTTGGCAATCATCCGTTCCGACTGGTTTCTTGGCGATACCTTCTTTCTCAACATCTCCTTAGCTACCTTGCGTGTCGTAGAAGCCCCTTCCATCTGACTGGACGAGATTGCTTCCTCCATGAGCGAGGATATCAGATATCGCTCTCTGTCTTCAGAAGGAATAACAGATGAGTTTTCCCACGAACCACCGAAGTTCATGTCAAAATAGTGACAAAGCTTCTGCATTCGATTGGTAATCGTCAGAAAGAAAGGTGTCCTGCCCCATATGGGAACGCGTTGCATCTTCCTACTGAGTTTGGTTGCAGCCCAGATCTGTTCATAAGATACATCGTCGGGTATATTCTTGTATTTGATATCTGTCCAATACAAATATTCATCGTTAAACCGGAGAATGAGCTCTGCAATATCCTTGCGTGCAACCAATTTCATGGCTTGACGCACTAATTTAGCATTGAGTTGTGGAGGTAATTCGATCATTCACTTGTTTTTTGCAAATATAATGAAAAAAGGGTATGCATACGTTCCAAAACGGGTTTTTAACACAAAATACTTGCAAATTCTTTAAGAACTTGCAAGTATTTTAGAGAATAACTCAAGAAGAAAAGGCCACAAATTATCCTTAAAAGTTTTGAAGCAAGGACACTTTTGTTGGGGCGTCTCCATCCTTGCTGGTCATTTTCAACACCGCTACTTGTTAGATTCGGTTATTTTTTCTAATTTTGTCCGAACGGGGGCGTTGGATTTATGCCATGTTATCTCCCAACTGAAAACAGACCATTAAATGATGATAGAGAACCATCAGGACCTATATTCCCGACTTTGGCGGTCGCTGTTGCCCATCTATGACGAAGGCGAGGCCAAAGCCGTCGTGCGACTATTGCTTGACGAAGGTTTCGGCTTGACGCTGACCGATATTGTGTGTGGGAAAGCAGACCAACTGCCGGCAAGCGACAAGAAACGCCTCACGGAAATGGCCGGGCGACTGCAAAGCGGCGAGCCGGTGCAGTATGTATTGGGACGGGCCGACTTCTGCGGACGCTCATTCCATGTGGAGCCGGGCGTGCTGATACCGCGTCCAGAAACGGAGGAACTATGCCGCATGATTGTTTCGGAATACAACAAGCCCTATTGTGCACTGCAGCCCCCCGTGCCCCTGCAAGTACTCGATGTGGGCACGGGAAGCGGATGCATCGCTGTGACGCTGGCGCTCGACCTATACAATGCGGAGGTTACGGCATGGGACGTCTCGTCCGATGCTCTGCTCATTGCTCGGGGAAATGCCAAGGCAATAGGGGCAAAGGTCAATCTGGTGTATCAGGATGTGCTCAACGCCCCGGACGATGAGACCAAATGGGACATCATTGTGTCGAATCCGCCCTACATTGCAGAGCAGGAGCAAAAGGACATGAGCCCCCAAGTGCTCGACCATGAGCCTCGGCAGGCGCTCTTCGTACCCGATGACGACCCGCTGCGCTTCTATCGTGCCATCGCCACCTATGCCGCACGGGCATTAAAGAATGACGGGAAGCTCTTTTTTGAAATCAATCCCCTGTATGCCGAGGAACTGCAACAAATGCTAATGCAAGAAGGATTCAAGGAAATAAAATTGGTGGAGGATGCCTTCGGAAAGGTGAGGTTTTGTCATTGCCGCATTAGAGCTTAACCTACACAGCATTTCCATTTACGTCTGGCTCCTCGCATGAGACAACAGCCATGCCTGCCCTTGAAGCAGCCCCACACGGGCAAATGTCATTCCAGCCCCGGGCAAACATAGCGTCATTACTAATTTCCAACTTCTAATATCCAATTCAATCTATGATTATTTCAGAAGAAAAGGCTCTCTCAAGACTTGCCGCACTCTGCTCGAAAAGAGAGTATTGCACGGGAGACCTCGACGAAAAAATGAAAAGATGGGGGCTCGACAATGATGCCCGGCAACGTAATATCGACTATTTGGTAGAGCATCAGTTTGTGGACAATTCACGCTTTTGTCGTGCCTTTGTCAACGACAAGGTGAAGTACAACAAGTGGGGACGACGGAAGATAGAGCAGGCGCTATGGATGAAGCACATCCCTTCGGACGTCTCCGGCCCCATTCTCGACGATGTGCCCGACGAGGATTATCTCGCCACGCTGCGCCCCTTGCTCAAGGCTAAATGGCCGACCATCAAAGCCAAAAGTGACTATGAACGGAGCATGAAGCTCATCAAATATGCGATGGGACGGGGGTTTGAAATACGGTTGATACGCCAGTGTATCGATGAGGCTGAAGATATTGAGGAGCCGTAGGATGAGAGTTGGTTTTCTGCAACGCGTCTTCGACCTCATCGCCCCACGTGCTTGCTGTGTCTGTGGCGCTCGTCTGGCACCCGAAGAAGAAACGATATGCCTAAGCTGCAACCTGCACTTGCCACGCACTGGCTATGTATGGCAGCCATACGACAACGATTTGGCCAAAACCTTTTGGGGGCGGATAAAGCATCTGGAGAAGGCTGCCGCCATGTTCTACCATCACGGCGGTTCGCAGGCCTCCTACCCCATATACAACCTGAAATATGACCATCGACCGGAGATAGGCACGGCATTGGGCAGGATGATGGCGACAGAAATGGAGGAAGCCGGATTCTTCGATGACATAGACGCACTTATCCCCGTTCCGTTGAACGCAGGAAGGCAACGTGAACGAGGATATAACCAGAGCGAAATCATTGCCGAGGGCATGGCCGAAGTATGTAGCAAAAAAGTTCTCACCGACGTGCTGAAACGAAAGGAATATCGGGGCAGTCAGACGCAAAAGGGACGGTGGGAACGCAATGAGAATGTGGAAAACGCGTTCTTGCTCATCAACGGCGACAAAATCAGGAATTCTCACGTCCTCCTTGTGGACGATATTGTAACCACCGGAGCCACTGTTTGCTCATGTGCTAAGCAGTTGGAACGGGTGGAGGGCATAAAAATCAGCGTAGCCGCCCTTGGTTTTGCAGATTCGAGGCGATAAATGGCAACATTCCTTTGCTTTTTCACGATTTTGCGCTAACTTTGCCGAAACTTAAAGAGTTTAAGGAGTTGGAGAGACGCAAAGGCGCCGAAGACATTACTCCGGAGACTTTGACAGACTTCACAGATGACGATATATCTTTCGCCTTTCAACTCCTTAGCTAAACAACGCTTTCCTCATTTCTTTAACTCCCCAATCCCAAACAATATGGACAACTTCAAGAAAGTATTTGCAAAAAAACTGTTGGACATCGAAGCCATCAAGTTGCAGCCCGATCATCCCTTCACATGGGCATCGGGATGGCATTCTCCCATTTATTGCGACAACCGCAAAGCCCTGTCTTTTCCCGACTTGCGCAGCTTTGTAAAACAAGGTCTGGTCCATGCCATCGTCGACCATTTTCCCGAGGCAACAGCCGTGGCCGGAGTGGCAACGGGTGCTATCGCACAGGGCGCTCTGGTTGCAGACGCGTTGGCTCTGCCCTTCTGCTACGTGCGTTCCAAACCGAAAGACCATGGGATGGGCAACCTCATCGAGGGCACACTACCCGAGGGTGCCAAAGTAGTCGTGGTAGAAGACCTCATCTCTACGGGTGGCAGCTCATTGAAAGCCGTTGAAGCGCTGCGCGCAGCAGGTTTCGAAGTAGTGGGGATGGTGGCCAGCTTCACCTACGGATTCCCCGTTGCGGAGAAGGCGTTTGAGGAAGCTCATCTCAAACTCGTCACCCTTTCGGATTACGAGCATCTTTTGGAACTGGCACAAGAGATTGGCTATGTGAAAGAGAACGATATTGAGGCTCTGCACGTCTGGCGCAAAGATCCGGCAAATTGGAGAAAATAAAAAGTTGCCCCAAAATCAGATTATGACAAAAATAGAAAGTACAATCCGGCAGATTGACTATCCGCAGCAATCTGTTTACAATATGCTGAGCGACCTCAGCAATATAAAAAAGGTGAAGGATAAGATTCCCGAGGACAAGATAGACAACCTCGTCTTCGACACCGATAGCATTTCGATATCCACCCCAATGGGTGCCGTGAAAATGGTGATCATAGACCGTGAGGAGCCGAAAACCATAAAATTCAAGACCGAGGAGAGCCCCTTGCCCTTTAATTTCTGGATTCAAATTCTGCCCGTTGCAGAGACGACGAGCAAGATGAAGCTCACCATCAAGGCCGACTTGAACCCTTTTATCAGCGGCATGGTGAAGAAACCGTTGCAGGAAGGCATCGAAAAAATTGCGGATGCACTGCAAATGATACACTACGAATAGAAGGACTATTAGAGAATTAAAGCAATAACACCCCTGCTCATCAAACAAGAAGTTCCTTCTTATTAAACAAAATATCCCTTCTCATTAAACCAAACGACAATGGCAAACAAACTTTGGGAAAAGAATTTTGAGGTCAATGCGGAGATTGATCGCTTCACCGTTGGCCGCGACCGAGAGATGGATCTCTATCTCGCCAAGTACGATGTGCTCGGCTCTATGGCCCATATCACCATGCTCCAGAGCATCGGACTTTTGGAAAAGGAGGAACTCTCGCAGCTCCTTGCCGAATTGAAGAACATCTACAAGACGTGCGAAGACGGGCGGTTTGTGATTGAGGAGGGAGTGGAAGACGTGCACTCGCAAGTGGAGTTGATACTCACCCGCAAACTCGGAGATATGGGTAAGAAAATCCATTCGGGCCGCTCACGCAACGATCAGGTGCTGGTAGATCTCAAACTTTTTATCCGTCACGAACTCATGGAGATTGTAGAGGACGTGAAGACGCTCTTCGACGAGCTGATTCTGAAGAGCAACCAGTACAAGGATGTGCTGATGCCGGGCTACACCCACCTGCAAATCGCCATGCCGTCAAGTTTCGGACTATGGTTTGGTGCCTATGCAGAGAGCCTCGTCGACGATATGCTTTTCCTCCAAGCCGCCTATCGGATGACCAACAGAAACCCCTTAGGGTCGGCGGCCGGCTATGGCTCGTCGTTCCCGTTGAACAGGACGATGACCACCGAGCTGTTGGGATTCGACTCGATGGACTACAACGTGGTGTACGCACAGATGGGGCGTGGCAAGACCGAACGTAACGTTGCGTTCGCCATGGCCACCGTAGCCGGAACGATAGCCAAGATGGCTTTCGACGCCTGTATGTTCAACTGTCAGAACTTCGGCTTCGTGAAGCTGCCCAAAGAATGTACTACCGGCTCGAGCATCATGCCTCACAAGAAGAATCCCGACGTTTTCGAACTCATCCGTGCCAAATGCAACAAGCTGCAGGCACTGCCTCAACAAGTGACGCTCATTATGAACAACCTACCCGTTGGCTACTTCCGGGACCTGCAAATCATCAAAGAAATTTTCCTCCCCACATTTGCTGAGCTGAAGGATTGCCTCCGAATGGCGGCCTATATCATCAATAAAATGGAGGTGAATGAGCATATCTTGGAGAACCCCATGTACGACCCGATCTTCTCGGTAGAGAAAGTAAACTATCTCGCTGCTTCCGGCACACCTTTCCGCGATGCCTACAAGCAGGTGGGACTCGAAATCGAAGCCGGAACTTTCAAGGCCGACAAAAACATACACCACACCCATGAGGGCTCCATCGGCAACCTCTGCAACGACCGGATTCAAGCCTTGATGGACAAGACGCTCAGCAATTTCAACTTTGAAAAAGTGCGTCAGGCCGAGCACGATTTACTGAAATAGCATCGACTAAACATCCATGACATTCCAGATGAAGAAGTATTTTCTCATAGTACTAATGATGGTTGCCACACTCGTTTCGTGTGGCGATACTGAGGAACTGTACAGCAGGCACTACTGTCGGCTGTTTTTCGACAATTCCATCCACAACGACGCGACCCTGGCTACGGCCATGACACCCAATTCCGGAGCATTCGTCACCGTCACCGCTATGGGCAAACAGTTTATCTTTACAAGCAATCAGGGGCTAAACAGCAAAGTCAACATCACTGCCAAAGAGGAGCAGATGGGATACGTATTGGGCATGAACAATGGTATTATTGTTGGCTATGGCAATGCCATCAACCCGAAATTCTATGCTTTCGACCGCGAGTGTCCCAATTGTTTCGACGTGAACGCTATTCCGATGCGCAGTTACAAACTCACGGTCAACGATGCGGGCATAGCCTCCTGCAGCAACTGCCATCGCGAATATAACCTCAACAATGGCGGTATTGTGAGCAAGGGTGATAACGGCAAGAAGCTCACCCTATATTATGCCACCGCCACTGGCCCTTACGGAAAGCTGAACATATAAAAGTATTTGGCTTTTCACCCCTCCTCCGATAGAGCCTACATTCTTTCGATTTCTTTCTTTTCCTTATTAAAAACATTCCTTGCGTTACGGCCAATGACATTCTATGAATAAGACTGTCATCCTGCAAGAACTGGCTCGTAAATCAGTTCGCATTCGCCTTAAAAATGCACTATAAAGATGGTGAAAACGAATCGACTTACAGAAAAATAAAGTTATACGCCCCATTTATTTATTAAATTCTGTAAATCCTTTGGCTCTTCGAAGATTTAACAATATCTTTGCAACGCTGTTTACGGCAATAGTTCAATTGGTAAAGCACGACCTCGCCAAGTTCAGGATCGCAATTTCAAGTATTGTTGCCGCTCTTTTGATGGTATAAACCATGCCGCAATGGTGGAATTGGTAGACACGAGGGACTTAAAATCCCTTGGCCAGTAATGGCTGTACGGGTTCGAGTCCCGTTCGCGGCACTCCCTAAAAGTTTTTTTATTATGCATAACCATCTATTCCTATCACTTTCCGTTGTTTCCGTATTGGCATTGAGCTCCTGCTCAAAACTGGGACCGTTGTCGGCCGACAATTTCACCGTCACACCCAATCCCCTTGAAACTCAAGGTGGACAGGTGCCCGCAACCATCAATGGAATGTTCCCTGCCAAATACATGAAAGCCAAGGCTGTAGTAACCGTTACGCCCGAATTGCGATATGGTAACGGCCAAGTGGCCCAAGGCCAAAGTGCAACTTTCCAAGGCGAAAGCGTCTTGGGCAACAATCAAACCGTATCGTACAAAGTCGGTGGACGTTACACGATGAAGACCGCTTTTGACTATGTGCCCGATATGCAGCAAAGCGAGATGTACCTTACCTTTGATGCCCGTCTGGGCAAAAAGAAGATGAAGGTGCCTGCAGTGAAAGTAGCCACCGGTGTTTTGTCCACCTCTGAGCTTTATAAACAAACGCTGATGAATGCAGGCGGATGCATTGCACCGGACTCATTCCAACGTGTCAAAGCACAGAAGACTGAAGCAAACATCAAGTTCCTCATCAATCAGGCCAACCTCCGACAAAGCGAACTGAAGAACAACTCTGTCCGAGAGTTCGTACAGATGTTGCGCAACATCAATGCCGACCGCGAGAAGCTCAACCTGAAAAATATTGAAGTGAAGGCCTACGCCTCTCCAGAGGGTGGTTACAACTTCAACAACAAGCTGGCCGGGAAGCGCCAAGACAATAGCGAAAAATATGTAAAGCAGCAGTTGAAAGCCGCTAACATGGGCAATGCAGACATTGATGCCCACTACACCGCACAGGACTGGGACGGCTTCAAACGCTTAGTACAGGCCAGCAACATACAAGACAAGGACGTGATTTTACGCGTTTTGGAAATGTATAAAGACCCGGAAGAACGCGAGCGGCAGATTCGCAACATGAGCGAGGGATTCCAAGAATTGGCCGATGGCATCTTGCCCGAGCTGCGTCGCAGCCGTCTTATCATCAACTATGAGACCGTAGGGCGCTCCGATGAGCAAATCAAGCAGCAATATGCCAGCGACCCGACACGTCTGAGCCCTGACGAATTGCTCTATGCAGCAGCTATGGAGACCAGTCCGGCTAAGAAGGAGGCCATCTACAAAAAGGCCACCGAATGCTACGACAAGGACTACCGCGCCTTCAACAATCTGGCTGCACTCGCCTTCAACGAAGGCAACGAGACGCTTGCTAAAGCATATATTCAGAAAGCCCTCAGCAAGAATCCAAAAGCTCCGGAGGCCAATGCCAACCTCGGACTTATCGCCCTGAAGCACGGCAACCTGCAGGAAGCAGAAAGCCATTTGGCCAATGCCATCGATGCCAACGGCTTTGGAGAAGTGCTCGGCAACCTGAATATTGCCAAAGGCAACTATGCCACCGCCGTGCAAAACTTCGGTGATTCCAACTCCAACAGTGCCGCTTTGGCTCAGATTCTCAACAAAGACTATGCTGCAGCTGTAGCCACACTCAAGGCCATCAAGAACGGAGACGCGCTGACCGACTATCTCATGGCTGTGGTACTTAACCGTCAAGGTAACACCGCAACAGCCAAAGACTATCTGCAAAAAGCTACGGCGGCAGACCCGGCATTGGCAGCATACGCAGCCAAAGACCTGGAATTTTCCAACCAAAGATAACTGACACTTCCGCCAAATCATCATAAAGCCTTTTGCCTGATTGGCAAAGGGCTTTTAAAATTTAAAGAAGATGCACAAACAACTGCTCTTTTGGGTTGTCACCATTTTGTCGCTCGCTTCCTGCGGGATGGACGACGATCAATTCAAAATGGAAGGGCGAATCCTCAATATGAATCAAGGTGAGTTCTACGTATACGATGCGCTGGGACTCATCGACGGCATAGACACCATCAAAGTGGAGGGAGGGCGTTTTGTCTACAAGATGCCATGCGAGCGACCAACCACCGTGATGCTTATCTTCCCAAACTTCTCCGAGCAGCCCATTTTCGCCGAATCGGGTAAAACGGTGAGCATCAAGGGTGACGCCTCACACCTGAAAGCCTTAAAGGTGAAAGGCACCAAGAACAACGAACTCATGTCAAAGTTCAGAGAGCAAATCTATAGTGCATCGCCTCCTGAAATCAAGAAATACGCCAGTCAGTTTGTGGAGGACCATCCCGCATCGCCCGTCTCCATATTCCTCATCAAGAAATACTTCATCACGACCACCACTCCCGACTATCGGGAAGCCCATCGTCTCATAGGAGTCGTATCGCCCAAGCAGGGCACCAACCCTCAACTCATCCGCATCTCAAAGCTCATCAAGAATCTCGGGAATGGCGCCACAGGAAGTCGTCTCCCCAATTTTACAGCCTACGATATGCACGGCAAGCTCGTCTCTTCTTCCGATTTGTCGAGCGGTCTGGCCGTCATCAGCACCTGGGCCACATGGAACTATGAGAGCCAAAACCTACTGAGAAACCTGCGAAGGCTGCAAAAGAAATCGGCCGGTCGGCTGAAAGTGGTTACTATCTCCGTAGATGCCAGCAAGAAAGACTGCCAAGCCTCACTCGAACGAGACAGCATTTCATGGCCCAACGTATGCGACGGAAAGATGTTCGAGAACAAGGTCATGCAACAATTAGGCATGATGACCATCCCCGACAACATAGTCATACGAAACGGGAAAATCATCGCACGCGGCCTCTCCACCCAAGAACTCAACGACAAAATAGAGAAAAGTCTATAGAATCCCACCCTAACCGAAAACCTAAAAGAATCTATCATGCTTGTCAAAACATATAGCGCCGCCGTCAATGGCCTTGAAGTGACGCCGGTAACGATTGAGGTCAGTCTGACCAGAGGTGTGATGTATCACCTCACCGGCCTCGGCGACGAAGCCGTGCGCGAAGGACGCGACCGCATCGCTGCTGCCATGCTTCACAACAATTTCCATTTTCCCAGAGCAGACATCACCGTCAATATGGCTCCCGCTGACCTCAAAAAGGAGGGCAGTAGCTTCGACCTCCCACTGGCCATCGGCATTCTGGCCGCCGACGGACAAATCACGACACCCACGCTCAACCAATACATGATGGTGGGAGAACTGAGTTTGGACGGCAATCTGCAACCCGCCAAAGGTGTGCTGCCCATTGCCATCAAAGCCCGTGCAGAACATTATAAGGGACTCATCGTGCCCAAAGCCAACGTGCGCGAAGCTGCCGTCGTAAACCATCTTGAGGTCTATGGCATGGAGACCATGGCCGACGTAATAAAGCTATTGTCGGGCGAGGGCACTTATGAACCTACCATCATTGATACGCGCAAGGAATTCTACGAACAACAATACAACTTCGACCTCGATTTTTCCGATGTTCGCGGACAGGAAAATGTGAAGCGGGCCCTCGAGGTTGCTGCCGCCGGCGGGCACAACATCATTATGATCGGTCCTCCCGGAAGTGGCAAATCGATGATGGCCAAGCGTCTTCCGTCCATTCTTCCCCCGCTCACCCTATCCGAAAGTCTGGAGACCACGCAAATCCATTCCGTCGCCGGTCTGCTCTCCCATCAATCCTCGCTCATTTCCCAACGTCCCTTCCGCTCACCCCATCACACCATATCCGAAGTGGCTTTAGTTGGCGGAGGCGCCAACCCCATGCCCGGAGAAATCAGCCTGGCCCATAATGGGGTGCTTTTCTGTGACGAGCTACCTGAATTCAATAAACACACCTTAGAGGTGCTCCGACAACCTTTAGAAGACCGTGGCATCACCATCAGCCGGGCCAAATACACCGTGACTTATCCCTGCAGTTTCATGTTTGTGGCCAGCATGAATCCCTGTCCGTGCGGCTATTATGGCGACCCGACCCATCACTGTGTATGCACCCCGGGACAAATTCAAAAATATCTCAACAAGATTTCAGGCCCATTGCTGGACCGCATCGACCTGCAGTGCGAAATAGCCGCCCTCCCTTTCAAGGACATCAGCAAAGCCTCGCCCGGAGAGCCGAGTGCCGACATCCGCAAACGCGTCATCGCAGCCCGTGCCATCCAAACCGAACGCTTCAAGCATTACAAGAATATCCATTGCAATGCCCAGATGACCGAGCGCATGATTCACCAGTATGCCGAGCCCGACACCCAAGGCTTGGAACTGCTCCGCATGGCTATGGAGCGTCTTTCGCTGTCCGCCCGTGCCTACACCCGTATTCTCAAAGTGGCACGAACGATAGCCGACCTTGCCGGCTCCCAACACGTCACCTCCGACCATCTGGCCGAGGCCATCGGCTACCGCAACCTCGACCGCAGCGACTGGGCAGAGCGAGGAACAAGCAATTAGTCCTCTCCCATCACAGCCAAAGGCCCTGCTGCACTTTTTGCGATGACCTAATACTATTTTGTGATTATCTGATACTATTATGTCTTTTTACCCCCTATACTGCAACAAGATTGGAGGTTATTTCGTATCTTTGTGAAAAGACAAACTATATCAGATACTCACCCTATTAAACCATATACCGATATGAAAACTTCTACTCTAATTTCCGGAATAATTCTTTCGGCTATGACACTCTGTCCGGCCCATGCCGCGAAATTCGTCGACCTTAAAATCGTAGACCAACAATACCTGATGGTGCAATTCCGCGATGGCGAAGTGCATTATCGCGATGACGGAACAGGACCGAGTGCCTATCTCGGACATTCGTTTGCCGAGGGAGACGACACACTGGTCGTATTCGGCAAACGCATCGACCCGTCGGTCGCAGCCTCTCCCGAAGGATGGCGCATATCGTCCGACGACGACAAAACTTTCGGCTCACTCCATCCTGCCACCGTGTCCAGAAAGGCCAAACCCATGAACACCGACCACACCCTCACCAGCGAGCTCGACCACTGGTTTTTCCTCAAGCTTCCCCGTCCGATGGTCCAAGGCTGCACCTATAAAGTCAGCTTCCCCAAGAATATAGAAGCCGACGCCTCCTCAGCCACCGTTACCTACGACATCTGGAATGCGCAGTCGGAAGCCATACACGTGAACATCTTAGGCTACACACCACAGGAGCAAACCAAGACGGCCGACCTATACCTATGGCTGGGCGATGGCGGGCAACGCGACTATCGCTCGTTTGTCAACAACGACGTGTTCCTCTACAATGTCACCACGGGTCAAAAGCAGCCGGTCGGCAAAGTGGAATACTGGAAGCCGCAATCAGCCTCCAAGTATGAAGCCGGCGAGAAAGACCTTACCGGGTCCGACGTATGGAAAATAGACTTTGCCTGCCCGACACCCGGAAGATATCGTCTGGTCGTCGATGGCGTGGGCTGCAGCATGGATTTCGATGTTGCCGAAGACGTCTATTACCAGCCCTACCGCTATTGTCTGCGCGGCTATTACTATATGCGTATCGGCGAGCCTGCCGACCCGGCCCATCTGCTCCCTGTTCCCCGTCAGCCCAGATTCATTCCCAACGTAGATCCCAAAGGCTTCATCGTCTACAAGACCGACCTCACCCCTTGGTCGGAAGAATGGCGAAAAATACACTCCGACGTGTGGGATGAGCCCCATTTCAAAAAAGCGGAGACCTCCCTATTCTATCAGCATCGGCTTCCGGGAAACCCCGTGAACAATAAGGTTGTGGGCGGCCATTCCGATGCCTTCGACTGGGATAGGCATCTGGCCCACGTGAGCAATATCTACGACATTCTGCTTCCCTACATCCTTACCCATGGTCGCCTTTCAGAAGACAGCCTCACCATCCGTGAATCGGGCAACGGCATCCCCGACCTCCTCGACGAAGCCCGCAACGAGGTGGATTTCTTCTTGAGCATCCGCGACGGCGAAGCCTACTCGCAGGGCATCACCAATCCCGATGAGGATTTGAGGATGATGTTCCAGGCCGGCTGCACCACAATGGCCGCATGGGCCAACGCCGCCAACTGCGCCATGATGGCAGAGGCCTTCCGCATTCACGGCGACAAGGCGCTGCAAGAATATTATACCCGTGAGGCCCTCAAGGCTTTCCACTTTGCCGGTAAACAGAAAGACCTGCAGCTGGACGAACTCCAAAACATAGGCGTGAAGCCCATGAGAGGTCGCGACTTCCGCCAAATGGCAGCCGCCTTCCTCTACAATCTCACGGGCGACACCACATGGGAGAAAATCATGGTCGAGGAGAGCATGATTAAGGATGACCATTCCAAACTCTTTAGAGATGGAAAAAAGAGCTTCTATCAAATATGGGCTGCTGCCGCATACATCACTTGTCCGCAACCGCGCCACTATACCAAGTTCTACAACAACCTTCTCTCGAGCATCAACTACCATGCCGACGAGAACAACGTGTTGCGGGCATACGAGCGCCCCTCGCGCCGTGCTGCCAATGACAGCCGCTGGCAGACCTCAGAAAACCTCCAAATTGTCATGATGGCCCATTATATCGCAAACAACGACCAGCGACGCAAACAACTGGAACACATCATGTACACCGAAGCCGGATGGGGATTGGGACGCAACCCTGGCAACATCGTCGAGATGACGGGGCTGGGCGAACGGCACCTCACCGCTATCTACACCACTGGCCGCAATGACGGCAGCCCCGGCGTTCACCCGGGTCAGACTCCCTTCAACGGCACGGAGACCTGGAGCGAAGGCAACGGGGGCGACGCCCGCATCCTGTTGGACCGCTGCTACCCGTCATGGTACGATGGCGGATGGCCACGTCAGGAATCGTTCTTCAACCAGCGATATTTCTGGGTGAACGGTGAATTCACGCCCCGTGAGACCATGCGTGGCAAGATGGCCCTGCTGGCCTATCTGTACGGCATACGCCCATAACCCACATCCATACCCCGTATTCTGTCAATAAAACTTCACTATAATCGTGCGTAATATTTTCCCTGTTCCAGAGAAATATTACGCACTTTTTGATTCTAAAACCACAAATGCCACACCCCATGAAACAGCAACTCCCGACCGTTGAATATTAACGGCCGAGAGTTGCAGGCTTAACGGGCTCGCGACGGAGCCTCAACGGCAATGCGGTGAAAGCCCAACCGCACTGCCACAAGATAGTAACGGCAAAGCCGTTCCCTCATTTTTAATTCTCCGACAGCCAGAAATTTCCATAAATCAATGATTGTCAGCCATTTGCACAAACATGAGAAATTTGGGCCTATTCGGAGAATAATCTTTTTCGTTTTCAAATACGCAAGTTATGACGGCCATCTTGTTAAGAGTTTTCAACACTCGGTCCGGACGGCCGTCAAGCCTGCACGCAGCCTACTGCGCCGTGAGCAAGATAACCCTGCTGGACCACTCGCTTCTCTTATCATGGTTCACATCGTGCCTGTAGGGCATTTCAAGACCGTGTGACATCAGGTATTCGCCCGAAAAAGTCTTGCCCTCACAGTCGAGCGGCGAATTGTCGATGCGGTCCAATTCCCTGACGGTGTAGAGTTTGTCGGCATTGAGCCCCGCCATCCTGATACGCGGCAGATGCTCGTTTTGGAAGCTCTCCGTCTTCCACCAATAGAACACCGCCTTGTCTTTCGCCTCGTCCACATACATCAGCGAAGCGACACCTCGCTTTTCGTATGGACTCTGCAGCCGGTACAAGTCGCCAAACTGCACGATGGGACGAATTTCCTTGTATTCGCCAATGGCCTTCTTGCAGAGCGCCTTCTCCTCATCGGTCATATTCTTAGGCTGTATCTCCATACCCAGTCGACCACTCATGGCAACGTCGATGCGATATTTCAGCGACGTGGTGCGGAACAGCGTGTGATTGGGCACAGCCGATATATGCGACGCCATGGCTATGGCGGGGAAGAAATAGCTTGTGCCCCACTGCATATAAACGCGCTGCAGGGCATCGGTGTTATCGCTCACCCAGAACTCGTCGAAATAAGGCAGCACGCCCCAGTTGGCTCTTCCTCCGCCGCTGGCGCAGGCCTGAATCACCACATCAGGGAATTTATCGCGTATGCGTTGGCACACCTTTTCTAACCCACGATGATAGTCGATGTAGAGGTGGCTCTGGTCGTCCATGGAGAGATACTGTGAGCCGTGATTCATGATAGACATATTGGCGTCCCACTTGATGTAGGCTATCTCGGGATATTTCGTGAGCAAATTGTCCACCACCTTGAAGACATGCTCCTGCACCTTCGGATTGGACAAGTCGAGCACCACCTGTGTTCCGCCGCGTCCCAGCACCAAGTCACGCTTGGGAGCCTTCACCACCCACTCGGGATGCTTTTCGTACAGTTCGCTGACCGTGTTCGCCATTTCCGGCTCTATCCAGATGCCGAACTTCAAATTGTGTTTTTTGGCATCGCGAAGCAATCCCTCAATGCCCTCGGGAAGTTTTTGTCTGTCCACCACCCAGTCTCCCAAAGATGTATGGTCATTCTTTCTGGGGTATTTGTCGCCAAACCATCCGTCGTCCATCACAAACAGTTCACCGCCCATAGCAGATATGTCGGCCATCATGTCGTCCATACCCTTTTGGTCGATATCAAAATACACCCCTTCCCAACTGTTCAACAAAATGTCGCGCTCCTTGTCTCCATGAGCCAGTTTATATTCTCGGCCCCACTTGTGGAAGTTGCGGCTCGCCCCGCTGAGTCCTTCCGACGAAAAGGTGAAAGCCAAGGGCGGCGTGACGAAAGTTTCGCCTTTCTTCAGATGGTATTCCGAGTTTTCCTCGTTGATACCTGCATAGAAATAGTGGTATTCCGAGTCATCGGTTTCGACCTTCAGCTTGTAGTTACCGCTATAGCAGAGGGCCGCACCAATCACATTGCCACTGTTTTCACGACCTTTGCCGTCGAGCGAGAACATCACCTCTGCATGGTCGGTGTGGCTGTTGCGCACGCCATC
Source organism: Prevotella sp. (assembly GCA_050946435.1). Lineage (GTDB taxonomy): Bacteria > Bacteroidota > Bacteroidia > Bacteroidales > Bacteroidaceae > Prevotella. The sequence goes on along the minus strand of JBMNUU010000007.1, from coordinate 34,903 downwards.
CTTGTTTTTAATGATCTTCTGTCCGGACAGCAACGGCTCTTCCACCAGCGAGCCCTCGTTGCCCCACGAGCCACCGAGATGAGACAACCACACTTTGCCGCGACGGATGGGGAGCATGCCCGATGCAAACTGGGTGAGCGTCACTGTGCCTCGTTCGCTGTTGGTGATTTCTGTCCATGTCTCTATCATGTCCACATCCCGATAGGCCCGATAGTTCAGGTTGACCGAAAGATTGTACACGGGGTCCTTGAGCCGTATAGTGGTGAGCGTGCCCTTGCCGTCGGTCTTTGTGCTGTGACCTGTCACATAGAGTGCGGTAGACATATTGCCGTCGGCATGGCGCATGGCAAAGGCTGCTTCGGTGGGCGCATTGAGTCCGTGAGCCGGATAAAGCCCCATCCGTCCCGAACGTGGAGCCTGCAGGTCGCTCGCCGGAACAAGTGTCTTGCCAAAGTACACGAACTCCGGCTCGCGTCCATTTTCTACATTGATAATCAGCGAAATGCCCTTCGACTGTACGGTGATTCTCTCGGCCATAGCCTGTGGGACCACCGCAAGAAGGGCTAAAATGATATAAACGAATTTCTTCATTGATGGTTTTTGTTTATGGGTTATTGTCGATTATTTACAGTTTCTCACCACTGGTCCGTGCGGAATGGGAACAACGGCAAGCCCGCCGCATTGGCGAAGTTGCCCATTTGGAAATTGCGCCAGCAATATCTTACGGCTACGGGCTTCTGCACTTCCGCACACTTGAGTATCACGCCTTGGTCGAAATTCCATGTGGCTGTGGCAGGATGGAACACCTTGTCTTCTCCCGCCAACTCGAAGCCCTCGATGCCCTGCATCCTGTTCATGCTGTGGTAAGTGTCGTTCAGTTTTATATAACAAGTGCTACCCTCCACCCTCATGCTTTTGTAGGAAGGGCTCAAACAGGGCAAATCCGAATAGCCATACTGCTGGTTGAGGGCAAGATAGGCAAGCCTTTCGCCCACTTGTCGCTTTTGGCTCGGATGAATCTGGTCGACTTCATAGGGATAGACCAGGTCCTGCGTACACACGATGCCACTGTTGGGAATGACACGCGATGCTTCCAGCTGCTGCTGGCGGAGCCGCGTGTTCCAGTCGCCGTCTTTGTCTCCCGAGGAGAAAGGAGCAATCTGCACGAAGTAAAAGGGAATGTCGCCCTGTCGGAAATCTCTCCGCCACTGCTCTACCAGGAGTTTCAGGCGCGATGTGTATTGTCCTGCGGGGTCGCCAACATTTGAACATCCCTGATAAAAGAGGATGCCTTTGACAGAATAGTTGACAATGGGACTAAAGGTACCGTTGCCCCATACCAGGGGGCGGTGGTAGTCTGCCTCATATTTTTTCACGATACCTGCGGAGTCCAGCGGCTCTTGTGTGTTTCTCTTCAGATTGTCTTCATCGAGCCAGCTCTCCACACGCGTGCCTCCTTTGTTGGCGAGAATCAGTCCCACAGGAACATCCAGTGTGCCGTTGATGGTACGTGCGAAAAAGTAACCGGCGGCACTGCAGTCGGCCACGTTGTGGGTGTCGGCGTTCTTCCATTCGCAGGAGGCATCCTCCAGAGGACTCATGCTCATGACGCTCGGAATTTTGACATAGCGAATGCCCTTATGCCTGTTGGCCTCGGCGATAACCTCGTTGCTGCTCTCCACCGGGCAAGCCCAGAAACCACGAATAGGCATCTCCATATTGCTCTGCCCACCGCACACCCATACTTCTCCCGACAGCACGTCGGAAACGACAACGCGCGCTTTATCGTTGTCGGTAAAGGTGATGGAGAGCGGAGTGTAGCCAGCTTTAGGAGTCTTGACTTTCAGAGACCACTTTCCGTCTTTTCCCACTTTTGTCGTACAGCTTTCCGCAAGCCACGAGGTTGTCACCTCCACCGTGTAGCCCGGTTTGCTCCATCCCCACAGCCTGGCTTCGGATTGTTGTTGGAGTATCATGCCATTGCTAATGACATGGGGCAGTTTTACCTTAGCTTCGGCACTAAACAAAAATGCGAATAAGCTTAGGAGTAATAGACATAATCTGTTGAACATAGCATCTATTTTATGAGTTTGTAATGGTAGTTGAATAACAAGTCATAAAGGTAATAGTATTTTTACCAAAAATGTATGCCTTTTTTGACTTTTTATTATACTATTCCGAAATAGTCTTTCAATTCTCCCATCCATAACATGGCACCAATCTGGCAGTGCTCAAAGAATGAGGAGGACCGCCAGATATCAAACCAACCCCTGCAAATGCCCACAGTCTTTCAAACTTTTCATATTTTATAGTAAAGTATATGCAATTATCAAGATAGTATAACTATTTTTAAATTATAAAACTTATCTTTGCACCAAACCTACACAATCACAAGGCATCAAAGCCTTATTCAACGCCTAAAAGCGAAACGACTTTCACATGACGTCATATACTATGCTAAAGAAACTTTCTCTTATCCTCTTCAACGTGGTTTGTGTGCTCTCAATCCATGCACAGATTCGGGGCAGCAACATCGTTGTATTGGTGCAACCCGACCATGCCGACTGGACCTATCGGGTTGGCGAGACGGCAAAATACAAAGTCTCGGTCCTGCAATCCGACGTGCCGCTCAAACAGGCGGTCATCGACTATGAATACGGCCCCGTGCTGTATACCGGCAACAAGAAGACAGCCACACTGAAGAACGGAACCATGCAGTGGGAGGGCAAACTCTCCGCCCCGGGATTCTACACCCTGAAGGTGACGGCAAAGGTAAACGGCAAGACCTATGAAGGCAGAAGCACCGTAGGTTTTTCGCCCGAGAAGATAGTTCCGGCAGCCCAATGTCCGTCGGACTTTGATGCGTTTTGGGCCAAAGCCTTAGAGGAGGCAAGGCAACAAGACCTGGCTCCCACCCGAAGACTGCTGCCCGAACGCAGCACCAAGGACGCAAACGTGTACGAGATAAGCTATATCAACGAAAGATATGGCAGTAGGACGTACGGTATATTGAGCATTCCCACGACCCCGGGCAAATACCCTGCCCTGCTGCGCGTGCCCGGAGCCGGCGTGCGTCCCTATGGCGGTGACACCTACACGGCACCCGGTAAGGCCATCGTTTTGGAAATAGGGGTTCACGGTATTCCCGTCACCATGGAGCAGCGCATATACGACAATCTGCAGAACGGCGCACTCAACGGATACTGGGAGACCAATCTCGACGAGCCTAACCGCAACTACTACAAGCGCGTTGTCACGGGAGCCGTGAGGGCTGTAGACTACATCGCCACCCTGCCCGAATGGGACCAGAAGACGTTGGGCGTGACGGGATCGAGCCAAGGCGGATTCCTCTCGTTGGCTACTGCCGCCCTCGACAAGCGAGTGACTTTTATCGGTGTGGTCCACGATGCCATGTGCGACTACGAATCAGAGTTGAAAGGTGTCGCCGGAGGATGGCCTCACTATTTCTACAAGAAAGGCAAAGTGGACCCAAAGAAAATAGAGGGTGCCAGATATTATGACGGCGTAAACTTTGCGCGTCGCATCCACATTCCCGCATGGTTTTCGTTTGGATATAACGACGAGGTCGTGCCACCTACGTCTTCCTACGGAGTATACAACATCTATCCGGGACCTAAGACCTTGAGTGTGTATCCGAAGACGGCCCATTTCTGGTATCAGGAGCAATGGGACGAATGGCAGGCGTGGATACGTCAGCAACTGGGTGTAGCCGAATAGCCGTATAGCCATGTAAGGCCGACGTAGCATTACTGACGAGGATTGACTGAAAACAACACTAACTATACGATAGATATATGAAAAATATAGGTTATCTGATAATGTCTTTCATGGTATGCATGGGAGCAGCGGCAGCAGAGCCGCAGACTCCGGCGCAGGAGCTCATTCAACGATTGAAAGCCATTCAGAAGAAAGGCGTTATGATTGGGCACCAGAACGACCCCATATACGGAAGGAGCTGGAAATGGGAGAAGGGCCGATCGGACGTCAAAGAGGTATGTGGTGACTATCCGGCCATCATGGGTTTCGAGCTCGGCGGACTGGAGCTTGGACAGGATAAAAGTATTGACGGCATACCCTTCACGCGTATTCGAGAGGAAGTCATCGACCAGCATCTGCGTGGCGGAATATCGACGTTGAGCTGGCATCCGTTCAACCCCGTGACCGGCGAAAACGCATGGGATCCTTCGGGAAGTCCGGTAAAAGAAGTGTTAGAAGGGGGCTCACAGCATGAGAAATTTGAGAAATGGCTTGATTTGATGGGCACATTCCTCAGTTCGCTGAAGACCCCCGAGGGAGAGAAAGTACCCGTCATATTCCGTCCGTGGCACGAAATGAGCGGCGGTTGGTTTTGGTGGGGGACGCAAGGCACAACCCCCGAAGAGTTCAAGCAGCTGTTTGTCTACACCTATGAGAAACTGAAAAATGAGCATGGCTGTGACCATTTGGTTTGGGCATATTCTCCCAACACAGGCTATAAAGACTATATGGAGCATTATCCCGGCGACGACTATGTGGACCTGCTGGGGATAGACATCTATGATTTTGAGCACAACAACGAAAAATATATGGCAAACGTAAGGCATGACCTATCGGAACTTACCCGCATCGGAAAGGAAAGGGGCAAACTGATTGCACTGACCGAGACCGGAGCACAGCGACTGCCAGACCCGACCTGGTTTACGCAAGTGTTCTGGAAGGCGGCCAAAGACTTCCCCATCTGCTATTCCCTCTGGTGGAGGAATGCGTGGGACAGCTCCAAGGAGATTTATATGACTTCGCCGGGACACCCCACGGAGTCGGATTTCCGTAAGTTTGCCAAGCTGAAGAGAACTTTATTTGTAAAGGATATAAAGAAAATCAAATAACAAGCGCTACAATACGATGACACGCTAACATCAAGGCGTATCATCCCAACCACAAAAAAACGATGGCAAAAGCAAAATTGATAGAAAAGATCGGGTATGGTTTTGGAGATATGTCATCCAGTATGTTCTGGAAGATTTTCTCGTATTACCTGCCTATTTTCTATAGCGATATCTTTGGACTTTCACTGGGTGCAACCGCCACCCTGATGTTAGTTACACGTATCTGGGACACCGTTTCAGACCCCATGATGGGAATTATTGCCGACAGGACGCAGACGAGATGGGGCAAATACAGACCTTATTTGCTGTTTTTCGCGGCTCCCTTTGCTATAGCGGGAATTCTGTTGTTCACGACACCCGACATGGGGGAGACGGGTAAACTGGTTTGGGCTTACGTCACCTATATTCTGATGATGACCGTCTATACCGGTATCAATGTGCCGTATGGCTCCATGCTTGGTGTGGTCACAAATAATTCGGATGAGAAGACGGTGTTTTCCAGCTTTCGTATGTTCTTTGCCTATGCCGGAAGCTTCATCGCCCTGTATTCGTGGGAGCCGCTTTGCCGATTCTTTGAAGCTCGCGGCAACACGACAACAAGTTCCTGGCAATATGCAATGGTTGTCATCGCAATCTTCTGCTTTATACTGTTCCTTCTCTGTTTCAAGCTAACTAAGGAACACGTAAAGATTGGAGCCACTCCTCTCGGCTCCGATGTCTCTTCATTGTTGAAGAACGCGCCCTGGTGGCTTCTGACCGCAGCAGCTCTTTGTTCCAACTTATTCAACACCGTAAGAGGAGCTACTGTAGCCTACTATTTCAAGTATTACATTGGTGAAAGCGTCCATATAGACCTGGGCATCTTCAGCTTTCTGTTTTTCGCAGGGGTATTCCTTTCCATCGGAGAGATTTGTAACATGATTGGAGTGGTTGCCGCAGTGCCCATCAGTCGCAAACTGGGCAAGCGGCTCACCTTTGCCGTCTCCTGTCTGGGGATGGCTATTCTGAGCGTGATCTTCTTCTATCTGCCGCTTAACAATGGCGGTTTCATTGCCATGTTAGCCTTGCAGATTTTGATATCTATATGTACGGGCATCATCTCGCCGTTGATTTGGAGTATGTATGCCGACGTTGCCGACTATGCCACCGTGAAAGACGGGACCTCGTCAACGGGGTTGATATTCTCTTCCGGCTCCATGGCCCAGAAGTTCGGTGGCGCTATTGCAGGCAGCGCCGTACTGTGGTTGTTTGCTGCCTTCGGCCTGGTGCCCAACGCTACTGAGCAGACTGCCAGCGCCATCCTGGGCATGAAGCTCACCATGAGCTGGATACCCGCAGCTATCGCCACGCTGATGATTGTTATCATGTTTGTATATCCGCTGACCAAAAGCAAAATGAACGACATCAGCAACACATTGAAGACCATACGCAAAGCCAATGCATAAAACTGCGAAATGGCAAGGCAAAATACTACCGTAATATGAAATTCAGAAGATTTATACTTTTATCGGCTATCGTGTTGATGTCCTATCCGATGATGGGTAAAGGCGTCGACCAAATGGATTTATCAGGAAACTGGCTGTTCAAGGCTGTCGGCATCGAACCTAACGGCAACCTTGAAGGGATGGTACGCCTGCCCGGAACATTAGATGAAAACGGGAAGGGAATTCCCAACAAGGACCGTCAGCTGACCACGCACCTGGGAAGACAATATACCTACACTGGAAAGGCAAGCTACAGCAGGGAGATCAGCATACCCAAATCATGGAATCGCAAAAGCATCTATCTTCATCTTGAACGCACCAAAACCGCAAAGGTATGGATAGACGGCCGTTACATAGGCTCCTGCAATCATATTTCCACACCACAAACCTACGCCTTGGGGAAGCTCAAACCAGGCAAACACAAGCTGACTATTATCGTAGACAACAGCTCCGGCGTCCCCACGCAGCTATACAAGTCTTCCCACGCCTATAGCGAAGACACTCAAACAAACTGGAACGGAATCATCGGGCAGATATTTCTCAGCCTTTCGCCACAGCCCTATGACAAGCAAGTTACGAGCATTAAACCATGCTTCAAAGACTTCCACGCTGACCAACATCATTTCTACGCCAACGGACATCGCATCTTCCTAAGGGGAAAGAACGACGCCTGCGTATGGCCGCTTACAGCCTACTGTCCGATGGACGTGGAGTCGTGGCTGTGGTATTTCGGCACCTGCCAAGCATACGGCATCAACCACGTGCGCTTCCATTCCTGGTGCCCTCCGGAAGCCGCCTTCCAAGCGGCAGACTCCTTAGGGATTTATCTCCAGCCAGAGCTACCTTTCTGGGGCAATTTCGACGAGAAGGATACCACACTGATAAAGTTCATTCATCAGGAAGGAATAAACATTCTGCAAACCTATGGACACCATCCCAGCTTCGTGATGATGGCATTAGGCAATGAACTATGGGGCTCTATCCCGCTTATGAAACAGTTCACGGACGATTTCCGCAAGATTGCTCCCCACATTCTCTACACCTTTGGATCGAATTGCTTTCTCGGCTACGAAGGTATCAAGAACGGCATGGATTACTTCACGACATGCCGAATAGGTGGAGAGCAATGGGGTGAATACAATACCCATACGCGAGGCTCCTTCTCCTATGCAGATGTCTACGATGGCGGCATGCTCAATCATTTCCATCCCAACACCCAACTCACATTTGACGCCGCTTGTAACGATGCCACGATTCCCATCATCAGTCACGAGACCGGACAGTTCCAGTCCTACCCCGACTATGATGAGATGGAGAAATACAAAGGCGTGCTCAAGCCTTACAACTTCCAGATCTTCAAAAATAGACTCCAGGCGGCAGGAATGCTCGATCAGGCAAAAGACTTTCATCGATGCAGCTATAACTGGACCAAACTGCTATACAAAGCCGACATCGAAATGGACCTGCGAACCAACAACATGGCAGGATTCCAACTGCTGGACTTGCAGGATTACCCGGGACAGGGCACTGCGCTTGTCGGACTGCTGGATGCATTCATGGAGCCTAAGGCCGACAAGAACATCAAGTCATTTTGGAGGCAATTTTGCAACGACGTCGTGCCGCTGTTTGTTTCAGACCGCCTGACCTTTGCATCCACCGACACACTTGCCCTGAATTTCCAAATAGCCAATTATAGCGGCAGAAGTCTCGAAGGGCAAAGTCTGCGATGGCAGTTGGTTTTGCCGTCCCAAGATGTTCCTTCGGAAACAAGTCTTGCCAGCGGACAGCTAACCATACCCGTCGGTGAAGGTCTAATCATGCCCCGCGAAGCAGGAAATCCCATCCCCGTGTCCACCGTGCTTTCACAACTGAGAAAGATAAGCCGGAACACGGCCTGGAAGTTAAGCCTTCGTGTTTCCGTCGGCGAAAACTATGCCAACAGCTATGACATCTGGGTATACGATGATGTAGACATTGAGCCCGGCGACATTCTGATTACCCAAACTCTCTCCGAGGACATTAAACAGAAGCTGAAGGCTGGCGCCAAGGTGCTGTGGATGCCCGACTCTGCACAGATGCACGGCAACACTGTGGGAGGACTGTTCCAAACAGACTATTGGAACTACAGAATGTTTAAAACTATATGCGACAACAAGAAAGTCGCTTCCTCTCCCGGCACGCTCGGCATCATGACCAATCCCGAACATCCTCTCTTCTCCGGCTTTCCAACAGACGAACACACCAACTGGCAATGGTTCCCCATTATCAAAGCCAGCAACCCTGTAGTGCTCGACCGCCTGCCACAAACCTACCATCCTGTCGTTCAGGTTATTGACAATGTAGAGCGCAACCACAAATTAGGACTGGCTTGCGAATTCAAGGTCGGAGCGGGAAAGTTGCTTTTAGTGATGAGCAATTTAAACGAAGCCGCCAAATATCCTGAAGGCAAAGCGTTCTATCACAGCATACTTTCTTATATGAGCAGCCCACAATTTAATCCAAACTTTGATATTGATATCAAGGAATTGACCGATGCGCTGACCCATCCGGTATCAGATTCGGAAATGCAAGAACTACACAACATTTCAAACTATTGATACCTCGTATCAATTTCCGCGCACATACAAGCACTTCCCGCTCAGGAACTTCGCACGAAATCGCCCAACAAAATAGGTTGCATTATTTGTAATTTTTTAGCGTTTCACACGTTATCACTATGAAACAGACTACTTGTTGGTGTGGGCACCAGCCCCACACCACAAGTCTGTCATACCACAACCTATACGAAAAGCGACTTGAAAAAGCTCATTATCATACTCTGTCTGCTCACGACCACACTCCGCCTCATGGCTTTGCCCGTGTCGCACCACCAATTTCTTTTCGACCATCTTGACCAAGAACACGGCATGGATGAGCAGCGCGTCTTCTCCATCGTCGAAGGCGATGACGGAGCCATTTGGATTTCGACCAAGAATGGGGTAAAGCGCTATAACGGGCACCGCATAGACAACTACGACCTGCCCGCAGCCATGCGCTTGAGCGATGCCAGCGGAAGGATGTTCAAGATGCACAAGGCCGGCAACCGCCTCTTCACCTTCGACAACACGGGGAAGATTTTTGAATACCATCCGCTCACCGACCAGTTCAGTCTGTTTCGCAACCTCCCGGAAGATTTCGGAGGCGGACTCTTCCTCAACGACATCTGCGTCGACCGTCAGGGGCTGCTCTGGGTGGCAACGAGCAACGGCCTATACCTGGTCGGCTCCTCACCCTCGCCCATCACCCTCCTTGACCACACCTCTGTCAACACCATCCTCGATGAGGGCGACATCAAATTCGTCGGCACCAATTCGGGGGCCTATTCCTTTAGCACCCCTCAGTCCGCCGCATCCCAAGATGGGCCAAAACCCTCTCCCAACTACCATCCTACACCCATCACGCAGCACCCCATCCGCATCGAAAGTCTCTATTATGACGAGAAGACAGGGATTTTGTGGCTGGGCACGTTCAACAGCGGCGTTCAGTTTGTCAACATAAAATCCCGCCGCCCCATGCCCTCACCGCTCGATGCCTTCTCCCACAATCCCGTGCGCTGCATCACGCCGCTCAGCACCCAATCCATGCTGTTGGGCGTGGATGGCGGAGGCGTCTGGCTGGCATCGCGCGACGGTCTTTCGGTCAAACTACTCATGAGCGCCGATGACGAGACGGGCAGCGTGCTGCATGGCAACGGCATCTACGACATCTGCCGCGACCGATGGGGCGATCTCTGGATTGGCTCCTACTCGGGTGGCGTAGACATAGCTTACCCCATGGGGGCCGTGATGCAGCAGCTCAAGCACATCTACATGAACCCCCAGTCGCCGGCCAACGACGACATCAGCGCCGTGATGCAAGACAGCAAGGGCAACATCTGGCTCGGCACTGACATGGGCATGAGCATTTTCTCGCCCGACGGCCAGTGGCATCACGGCCTGGCAGGAAAAGTGGTACTGTCTTTCTGCGAACGTCCAGACGGCACCATACTCGCCGGTACCTATGGGGCGGGGGTGTATGCCGTGCGCCCCGACGGCAGTTCTCGGCTTGCCTATGGCACCGAAAAACACAATCTGCTCACCAACTACGTCTTTAGCTTGTTTGTCGATCGTGCCGGCAGCGTGTGGATAGGCTGCCTCGACGGTCCGCTCGTCGAGCTTTCCGCTCACGGCAGACAAGAATTTAATATCCCTCTGGTGCAAGCCATCACCTCCTCCCCCAGCGGCCTCATTGCCGTAGGCACCGCCGAGGGTCTCTATCTGGTCAATCCCACTACCCATCAGTACACCCATCATTTCCATGGCACGGAATTCGGCGACAAAGACGTGAACTTCTTTGTCCAAGCCATACTCTTCATCGACGACGACCACGTATGGCTGGGCACCGACGGTGGTGGTATCTATATCTATGACATCCCCAACCATCGATTTCAAAATCTCACCACCAGCCAGGGACTGCCTTCCAACAACGTCTATGCCCTGGGATTCGACGACACGAATCGTATATGGGCCTCCACCGACAAGGGACTGGTCTATCTCGTGCCCGGCAAACAGCCCAAAGTGGTCAACGTGAACTTCATTGCCGGACTGGAACGTGAATACAGGCGCCAGTCCATGACTGCTTTGTCAGACGGCACCTTCATCTTCGGGGCCACCAACGGGGCCGTCATCCTCAACCCGAAGCTCATCAGTGAACTCAACTACAAAGCCCCACTCCGCTTTCACGGCATCAGCATCTTGGGCCACGAGCCTGGCGACTCCACCCTCCGCCAACACCTCTACGCCATGCTGGCCGACAAGAATGTGAAGCTGAACTATAGCCAAAACAGTTTCGACATCACTTTTGAGAGCATCAACTACCCTTATCAAAACGACATCATCTACGAATATCAGCTGGAAGGCAGCAATCCCGAATGGGTGCGTCTGGGCAGCAGTCAGACCATCCACCTCACCCGCCTCTCCTCCGGAAACTATCAGCTCCACGTCAGAAGCATCAGCCGTAACGGCGGAAAGGTGCTCGACACGCAAACCTTGAACATCCACATTGCCGCCCCTTGGTGGAACAGCTGGTGGGCCTGGTGCATCTACCTGTTGCTCTTCGGCAACATGATTTATCTGCTATGGAGGCGCTACCAGAGCATGCTCGAGAGCCGATATTTCAACGAGAAGGCAGCGTTTTTCATCAACACCGCCCACGACATTCGCACTCCTCTCACCCTCGTACTGGCTCCACTCGACAATATCGCTGCCGACGAATCGCTGTCGTCCACTAGCCGCTACTACCTGGATATGGCCCGTAAAAACGGCGAGAAACTGCGCAAAAAAATCAGCGGACTGCTGGATTTCCAACAGGCCGACCATTTAGGCATCAACCTCCATGTGGAAGAACTGAATCTCAGAACGCTGCTCGAGAGCGAGACGGAAAAATTCAAAGTGGCCGCACGACAAAAAAATCAGTCGCTGCAACTGCTCGATTGTCCCGAGCACACCACCGTATGGTTTGATCCCTTCATGGCCGACAGCATTTTTGAAAACCTCATTTCAAACGCCATCAAATACACTCCCGATGGCGGCAGCATCACCCTCAAGGCTGTCGAACAAGATGACAACATCAGGATTGAAGTGCGCGACACGGGTATCGGCATACCCAAAACGGCCGACAAGCGACTTTTCCAAGACTTCTACAGAGCCGACAACGCACGAAAATCCAAGCAGCAGGGCACGGGCATCGGACTGATGCTTGTGCGCCGATTCATACAATTGCATCAAGGCTCCCTGTCTTACACCAGCCGGGAAGGCAAAGGCACTGTGTTTGTCATCACCCTCAAGAAGGGCAACACCCATCTGGGCAAATGGATAGACGACAAGTCCCGGGAGAACACCGCAGAACACCACCCGGCAACGGCATCTGCAGCGAAATCTATCGCTATGCCGCCCACCAACGGCAGCAACCAGCAAGAGACGCTACTCTTCGTAGATGACAATGCAGAATTGCGCACTTATATTGCCACCGTCTTTGCCAACGACTACAGGGTAGTGACGGCAGACAGTGCAGAGACGGCCCTCAACTATCTGGAAACCGAATCGTGCGACATCATGGTGTCCGACGTGATGATGCCGGGGATGCAAGGCGACGAACTGTGCCGCAAGCTAAAAAACGACAGGCAAACCTCGTGGATTCCCATCATTCTGCTCACGGCCAAGGCCGGACGCGATTTCATGATAGAAGGACTCGACCAAGGAGCCGACGACTATATTGAAAAGCCATTCGACTCCGGGGTGCTGCGCAGCAAAATCAACAGCATCCTGACCAACCGAAAGCGGTTACAAACTTACTATATGGAGCTTTCGCGAGTCCTTGTCAACCGCCAACAAGACGAAGCCCGCACCCAAACCGTTCCCTCCGTCGGCTCCGACAACAACCTCACGGTCACAGCCCCGCCATCGTCTCCAGACGACACCCTACTCGACCCGTCTGGAAAAGAATTTGTGGAGCAAGCCACGCAACTCATTCTCGACAACCTGAAAAACAGCGATTTCAACATCAACACCCTGTGCCGGGAAATGGCCATGAGCCGCACCCTGTTCTACGGAAAACTGAAATCGTACACGGGTCGGGCACCACAGGAATTCATGCGTACCATACGGTTGGAGCGGGCCGCTGCCCTGCTCAGGCAAGGCGTGTCCGTCAGCGAAACGGCTACAAGGACAGGATTTGCCAATACAAAATATTTCAGCACCGTATTCCGCAAACAGTTTGGCACACCGCCAAGCCAGTATCAGCAATAGCATGACCAATACGCATCTGGCCCAATAACTTTTAGAAAAATACCAACAAACCGTATTCTAATTTTTGCGTATTTGAAACTGTCGATACTTTATTTTCAAATATGCGAGAAATGATACTTTTTTATAAATACTTAATATACAAAGACTTATAAACAAAACCGTCTTTTCGCCTTTTGGCTGTTGCCAAGACATCCTGCCGTTAGATAGCAACCGCAACGCGAAAAGACCGTAGACACGTCTTCATGAAGCCCTAACCGCATAGCCGTCGGATACCAACCGCAACGTCAGCGTTTAATTTTGGAGCGACGATTGAAGAATACATATACCGGGAGATAGTGCTTTTCGTGCTGGAACGAAACCCAAAAATGGTCCGAAAAACATCATATTTGATGACAAAACACATACCATGCTAAAGTGCACTCTACCCATTGCCTACAGTCGCTACCATCACCCAAAAAACGCTCTGACGCCCTGCTACAGCCGGAAATGATAGATTTCAAACCATGAAAAGACAGATTTCAAACCCACTTTCCATCCAAAGGAGGCTATCTTTGCAGAAGGTCGTTGCTTGGAGAAGGCTTACAACCTACTATTAAAATATATAACCTATAAATATACGAAAATCAAAAACCTAAGTTTATGAAGAATTCTAAAAGTTCTTTAGCTTGTCTGCTGGCCATCGGAACGATGACACTCCTATGCAGCCAGTCGGTCAAGGCTTCTGCACCGGATATCAATGTGGTGCAGCAATCGACTTCGATAACCGGAACTGTCACCGACGGCACCGACCCGATTATTGGTGCCACCATCAAGGTGAAGGGTGCCAAGACCGGGGCAATTACAGATCTCGATGGTAAGTTTTCTATCAACGTCAAACCCGGCACCATGCTCGAAATTAGTTATGTGGGCTATGTCACTACAGAGGTGAAAGCCAGTCGGGGCATGACAGTCGTCCTCAAGGAGGACAACAAAGCACTCGACGAGGTGGTGGTAACCGCACTGGGCATCAAGCGCGAGCGCAAGGCACTGGGCTATGGCGTGGGTGAAGTGAAAGGCGAAGAGCTCCAGAAAGCCAAAGAAACCAACGTAATCAACTCGCTGGCAGGCAAGGTGGCCGGTTTGGTGGTGAGCCAGACAGCCGGCGGTGCATCGGGCTCTACACGCGTTATTCTGCGTGGCAGCACCGAAATGACGGGCAACAACCAACCGCTCTACGTGGTCGACGGCGTGCCATTAGACAACACCAATTTCGGCAGTGCAGGCACCAGCGGCGGCTACGACCTGGGCGACGGTATATCGAGCATCAATCCCGACGACATCGAAACCATGTCGGTGTTGAAGGGTCCGGCCGCATCGGCACTCTACGGAAGCCGGGCTTCGCATGGTGTGATCATCATCACCACCAAGAAAGCATCTAAGGACAGATACAGCGTGGAATACAACGGGTCGTTCACGATGGACACCCAACTGGCTAAATGGGACGATATTCAGCAAATCTACGGTATGGGGTCGAACGGCACCTACAGCATAGACGCTATTTCAAACACCAACAAGAGTTGGGGGCCCAAGGCCGACGGCAGCAATATGCTGACCTATTTTGACGGCGTAGACCGGCCCTACAAAATCATCCCCGACAACACCAGCCACTTCTTCCGCACTGGATTCACCGCCACTAACTCGGCCATCGTGGGCATGAACTCCGGCAAAACCGGACTGCGCTTCACCTATACGGATATGCGCAACAAGGACATTGTGCCAAAGACACACATGAGCCGCGACATCTTCAACCTGCGTACCAACACAAGCATTGGTAAGGTGGACTTCGACTTTAGCGGCAACTATACCCGTGAGGACGTGATGAACAGGCCCGCGCTGGGAGACAGCAAGTCGAACATTGGCAAAAACCTGATGACGCTCGCCACCACATACGACCAAGAGTGGCTCCAAAACTATCAAGACGAAAACGGCAACTATTCCAACTGGAACGGTATGGACCCGTACAACGTAAACCCCTATTGGGACGTCTATAAGAACAGAAACACCTCGAAGAAAGACCAGTTCCGACTGACAGGAAGAATTGTGTACAACGTCACCAAACACTTCAAAATACAGGGAACGGCAGGTGCCAACCTGAATTATTTCTCGTTCGATGACTTCAAGGCACCCTCTACGCCGGGCTTTGAGGCCGGACGACTGCAGAAACGGGACTTCCGCAACCGAATGTACAACTTCGAACTGCTCGGTCTCTACAGCAATTCGTGGGGTGACTTCGACTTCAATGGTACCCTCGGCGGTAACATCTATAAGGTGAATAACCACACCACCACAACAACTGCACAAGACATGGAGATACGCGATGTGGTGTCGTTGCTGAGCTTCAATGAGACTTCGCTGCAACTGGGGAGCTACAGAAAACAAATCAACTCGCTCTATGGCAGCGTAAACTTGGGCTGGAAACACATGTTGTACTTCGACGCTACACTGCGCGGCGACCAGAGTTCCACCCTCCCCACCGACAAGAACACATATGTATATCCATCGTTCTCAGGCAGCTGGGTGTTCTCGGAACTGCTCAAAGACGACAAAGTCTTGCCTTACGGGAAGCTGCGTATGTCGTGGGCACAGGTGGGCAGCGATACTGACCCCTATCAGCTCGCACTGAACTACACCAAGAGCCGCTACACCTATACGGGCTATCCCATAGGATACATCAACAACTCGACCATCCCAAACAAGGAGCTGAAGCCCACCCGTACCAACTCTTTCGAGATTGGACTTGAGACGAAATTCCTCAAAAATCGGATAAGCCTGGACTTCACTTATTACAATCAGAAGAGTAAGAACCAGATTATGGGCATGGCCACCAGCTGGACATCAGGCTATACCTATCGCCTTATCAATGCGGGAGAGATAGACAACAACGGTATCGAGATACAGTTGGGCACACGCCCCATACAGACCAAGGACTTCTCATGGGATGTGAACCTCAACTTCGCCAAGAACTCTAACAAGGTGAAGAAGCTGGTGGACAACATGAATCTGTTTGAACTTGAACGCGCCACATGGTGTAACGTGGAAGTGGCCGCCGTTGTGGGCGAAAACTTCGGAAGCATCATCGGCCCCGACTATAAGCGCAACGAACAGGGCCAAATCCTCATCGACCCCAACACGGGACTACCTCTTTACGACAATTCCAACCACATATTGGGCAACGCCAGCTGGGACTGGACAGGCGGTTTGACGACAACGCTGACCTACAAGAATCTGTCGCTCACAGCCCTATTCGACGTGAAGGTGGGCGCAGACCTCTACAGTATGTCGGCGCGCGCATCCTACGAGAGCGGCAAAACACCCCAAACGCTTGAAGGACGTGAGGCCTGGTACAAGAGCGAAGAAGACCGCAAGGCTGCCGGTGTGGCCGAAGGGGCCGCCAACTGGAAGGCTACCGGCGGGTTTATTGCACCGGGAGTGATAGACAATGGCGACGGCACCTATCGTGAAAACGATATTTACGTGAATCCGGAAGTCTATTGGATGAGCGTCAGCCGCAATGCTCCGGGAGAGTTTGTATACGACAATTCCTACGTGAAATGCCGCGAACTCACCCTCACCTACCGCTTCCCCAAAAGCATACTCGGCAAGTGGGTGAATGCATTGGACGTTTCGTTTGTTGCACGAAATCCGTTTATCGTGTGGAAAAACATTCCAAACATAGACCCGGACTCCAACTACAACAACACCACTGGCATGGGACTTGAATACGGATCCCTGCCTTCACGAAAGAGTTATGGTGTCAATCTCAACGTGAAATTCTAAGCACGGAGAGCCCATAGCCACTATTGAATCAATCACATAAAGACAGAACAAAATGAAACACAATATATATAAGAAGCTGAAAAAACACTTCGGGACATGGGGAGTACGCCCTTGGATAACGGCTTGTGCCGGTCTGGGACTGTGTATGCTGACCCTATCATCGTGCAGCAGCGATGAAAGCATGGAATCGCTCAACACCGACCCGACCAAGGCAGCATCGATAAACCCCAACTCGCAACTCACAACCGCCATTCTCCAGACCTATGGAGACCTTGACCAAGTGGAGATGTACCGCAACTACGTCTATGCTTTCACCCAACAGCTGATGGGATGTTGGAACACCACCAACTACGGGGGGAGACACACGGCGGACAATACGGAGATGGCACGTCTGTGGACCACCTTCTACGATCAGGCCATTAAGAATCTCGTTGACGCAGAATACGCGACTCATGGAGACGACAGCAAGAAAAACATTAATGCCGCTCTCAACATCTACAAGGTGTATCTCATGTCACTTATCACCGACACTTATGGTGACGTGCCATATTCCGAGGCAGGGCTGGGCTTCATCAAGGGCATTGCAAACCCAAAGTATGACACTCAGGAAAGCATCTACTATGATTTCTTCAACAAGCTGGACACAGCTTCGATGCAGCTGGACGCCTCTGCCGACGAGCTATCGGGCGACGTCATCTACGCCGGAGACGTGGCCAAATGGAAGAAACTGGCCAACTCGTTACGTTTGCGCTACGCCATGCGTATATCCGACGTGGCACCCGACAAGGCCAAGGAAGAATTCACAAAAGCACTGAAAGCCGATGGCGGCATCATGGATAATGCAGCCGACGACGCCCTCATCAAATACATGGACGTCGCTTTCAGCTTTGGCTCTGAAACCTATGAGGACTATCGCGGCAATGCGCTGTCGAAGCTGCTCTTTGGAAACGACCCAAGCAACAACCCAAGCTATATATGCGCCACCTTGTTCAATCAGCTGCACAGCACGAATGATCCACGCACCTTTAAGATTTGTCGCTGCTACTGGGACAAGCTAATGAGCTCCACAAGTCCCACAGGACGCATCGACCTTACAAACGAAATGATTGCCCAAGGACGCACTTTCAACCCCAATGTACCGGGTGGTTTCTCCTGGGAACCATGGCCGACAGGCTACGACAGCGATACTTTGGCAGCACTCGGAGCATCCAACCCAGCCATCAAAGAACTGGGCAAAACAGTCGATAGGGAAACCGAGCCGAAGATTGCCAATAACTTTCTGAAGAGCGATAACCCCGGAGTGGTGATGACTTCGGCAGAGGTGAAGTTCCTATTAGCCGAAGCAACACTGAAGGGATGGATTTCGGATAAGGGCACTGTGGCCGACCTCTATAAACAGGGCGTGAGAGAAGCCATGGACTTGCTGCACAACGCATACGGATGTGAAGCCGTCGGCAATGACGCTTTTGAAGCATTTATAGCCGCCAATGGCATCGGACACACGGCCGAACAGGCCAAGAAGGCCATCAATATTCAGGCTTGGATACTCCACTTTACGAATCCCTCAGAATGCTGGGCCAACCAGCGCCGGTCAGGATACCCGCAACTTAAATCGCCCGCTGAGTACGGATTTGCAGGCAGTTTGGTAGACGGACAGCAAATTCCCGTGCGCTTGCGCTATCCCGTTCTGGAATCATCGTACAACAAGGCCAACTACGACGAAGTGCTCGACCGTATGGGCGGCGAGGACAGTTGGTACACCCATGTATGGTGGGACGTTAAATAGAGTGTTT
This sequence comes from Prevotella sp., assembly GCA_050946435.1. Classification (GTDB taxonomy): domain Bacteria; phylum Bacteroidota; class Bacteroidia; order Bacteroidales; family Bacteroidaceae; genus Prevotella. The sequence goes on along the minus strand of JBMNUU010000007.1, from coordinate 16,100 downwards.
CCTTTCATTCATCAATCATTTATCTTACATGAACATGAAAATCAAAAATATATCTTTAATGTTGCTGGCAGCAGCCTTGACAGGAAGCCTCGCATCTTGTAGCGATGACGAGCCATTCTCTACCGCCGCTCCAAGCGATGAGCCGCATATCCTGTCTCCCGTATTCCCCGACCGTGTAAACGGGGAGCTTCCCACCATCGCAAGCATCAACCGGTCGGGAAGTTTTGCCATGGACGTCATCGTGACACCTGCAGACTATACCACCATCACATGGATGTTCGACGGTGTGCCCGCTCATGTGGGCACATCGATAGACACTACACTCGTTGCGGGAACATACGATGTGAAAATCGTTGCCGAAACCACGGAGGGCAAGACAACGAGCCGCGAGGGAATCGTTGTGGTGGACCCAGTGGATGGCGACCCCTATTCTGAAGCTGCGAGCATCGAGCGCATCGTCGCACCAGGCACCCAAGGAACTCTCCTCGGGCAGAATCTGGCAAAGGTCAGCAGCATTGTTATCGGCGGACAGACTATCAAAGACATCACCCTCAACGAGGATGGGAGCCTGTCGTACACCGTTCCTGCCAATCTAAACGACGGCACTTATAGGGTGATACTTGTCGATGAGTCGGGGATGGAATATGGAGCCAACACCGTTGAAATATCCAAGAAAGCGCTCGTTTCTGCAGGAGCAGACCGTGCCAACACCGGCAGCGAAGTAACGCTTCAAGGTATCAACATGGACAAAATAGCATCGATAACGATTGGCGACAAGACCGTCAGCACCTTTAACGGCAAGACGGCCACCTCCATCACATTTACCTGTCCGGACCTTGCCGTAGGCAAGTACACCCTAACAGGGAAGACCAGCGACGGCACTGCTGTTACGTTCTATGTTGACCAAACCATTGTCGAAGAAACTACCATCACGCTCACCGCAGAGACAACACTCTGGGAAGGACACCACTATGTGAGCTGGGAATTCCCCGATGGCAATCCCAACAAGACCTTCGGGTTCCTCGGAGCAGATGTCTTTGCCGACAAGGCAGGTGCAACCCTGCGAGTTTATTACAGCATAGAGCCGACAGCAGACTACCACCAGATGCAGATTACCACAGGATACTGGACCCCGCTGCCGGGAACGGGGACCTTCGAACTGACGGAAGATGGTGTCATCGTCTATGAGTTGACACAAGAGGCTATCGACCTCATCAACCAACAGGCCGGATTCCTATGCGTGGGACACGGCTACAATGTAGACCGGGTAACCCTCCAATAGAAGTAAGTAGTGCAAAAAGTATATAACAAAACAATTAGAATACAATCAATGAAACTAAAGCATATATTTTTATCATCACTCCCTATCTTGGCAGCTGCGTGGCCCATACACACAGCTGCACAAGCCGACCCAACCACCGAAGCTAAAATCAGCGCGCTCATGGACAAGATGACCATCGACGAAAAGGTGGGGCAAATGGCCGAAATGGCCATCGATATTCTCGGGAAATGGCAAGGCGACGAGTTTGTTTTGGAGAAAGACAAGGTCGTGAAGGCAATAGACCAATACAAGGTGGGCTCTATTCTCAACACGCCGGGCAAGGCGCTCACGGCCAAAAACTGGAACACGGTGATATCCACCATCCAGAAACATTCCATGAAGACGATGGGTATTCCCTGCGTCTACGGTCTGGACCAGAATCACGGAACGACCTACACACTGGGCGGAACGATATTCCCCCAGAATATCAACATGGCTGCTTCGTTCAACGCAGACCTTGTCAAGAAGGCCGCAAGCATTACAGCCTACGAGACTAGAGGCGGCAACTGTCCCTGGACCTACTCGCCGACCGTAGACCTGAGCCGTGACCCGAGATGGCCGCGTATGTGGGAAAACTATGGTGAAGACTGTCTGGTAAACAGTGTAATGTGTCGGGCGGCCGTGTTGGGATTCCAAGGGAACGACAAAAACAATATTGACGCCCATCATATTGCAGTCTCCCTGAAACATTACTTGGGCTATGGCGTACCGCGCACCGGCAAGGACCGCACACCGGCCTACATCCCCGACTATGAAATCAGGGAGAAACATCTGGCCCCGTTCAAGGCAGGCGTAGAATCAGGCGCACTGAGCATCATGGTGAATTCATCGTCGGTGAATGGCGTACCGATGCATATCAACAAGCACTACCTCACCGACGTACTGAAGGGGGAGCTGGGCTTCGACGGCGTCATCGTGACGGATTGGAACGACATCAACAATCTCTACACACGAGAAATGGTCGCCAAAGACAAGAAAGACGCTATCGTACAGGCCATCAATGCCGGCATCGATATGTCTATGGAGCCCTACGATTTGGAGTTCTGCACCATTCTGAAAGAGGCTGTAGCCGAAGGCAAAGTGCCCATGAGCCGCATCGATGATGCCGTGCGCAGGGTGCTGAGAATGAAGTTCCGCCTCGGGTTGTTCGACCAGCCCAACACCAAACTGAAGGATTACCCCAAGTTTGGAGCTCCGGAATATGCCAAACTTTCTGAGGATGCAGCCGTCGAAACGGAAGTTCTGCTCAAGAATGAAAACAACATTCTGCCTCTGAAAAAGGGCTTGAAACTGCTCGTGACCGGCCCAAACGCTAACACCATGCGCCCACTCGACGGCGGATGGACCTACACCTGGCAGGGCGACGCCGACAACTATGCACAGGACAAGAATACCATTTTCGAAGCCATGCAACAAAGGTTTGGTAAGGAGAATGTGGTTTGTGAACCGGGCGTAACCTATAATATGGAAGGGAAATACTGGGAAGAAAACGCTCCGGAAATCGACAAGGCCGTGAAAGCTGCCCAAGGAGTCGACGTCGTGCTGGCCTGCATCGGCGAGAACTCTTACACCGAGACGCCCGGCAACCTTAACGACCTGGCCTTGAGTGAGCAGCAACGCAATCTCGTTAAGGCCCTGGCCAAGACGGGAAAGAAGATTATTCTCATTCTCAACGAGGGTAGACCGCGCATCATAGCCGACATAGAGCCGCTGGCAGCAGCCGTTGTCAACATCATGATTCCGGGAGAACACGGTGCCGATGCTTTGGCCCGGCTACTCGCCGGAGACGACAACTTCTCTGCCCGACTGCCCTTCACCTATCCCCGATACAGCGCAGCCCTCACCACCTACGATTATCGGGCCAGTGAGGAGACCGGCACGATGGAAGGGGCCTATGATTACAATGCCCTCATCGATGTGCAGTGGCCCTTCGGCTACGGCATGAGCTACACCACGTTTGCTTACGGCGATTTGAAGGTAAACAAGACTGATTTCACCGCCAATGACGATATCACAGTGAGCGTAGATGTCACCAACACCGGCAACAGACAGGGCAAGGAGAGTGTACTTCTCTTCTCGCGTGACCAAATGGCAAGTCTCATTCCGGAAGTGCGGCGGTTGCGCGCATTCACCAAGATAGACCTCAAGCCGGGCCAGACCAAGACCGTCACACTCTCCATCAAAGGCAGAGACCTCGCCTTTGTCGACACCGACGGAAACTGGAAGCTCGAAGAAGGCAAGTTCATGCTGCAGATAGGAGACAAAATTGCATGGATTAATTGCACGCAAGACAGTAGCTGGAAATAGGTCCTGAGCAAGTCCCCCATTCTTTTCAACCGAAAGGAGGCTCCATCCTTTGAATGTATCGACTGTAGGATGCAAAAAAGACGGAGCACTTCTCCCATAAGGCGGGAAAGGGATGGGGGATTTTTATATGAAACGGTATTGGATTGATACCTATTCTTAGCATCAACGCCAAAAGCATCCCAAGGAAATGAGTACACAAATGTGCACTCCTGTCTGTTCCAAAGCCTATCATCAGATGTAAAAATGAGTTACCGTTTTTCGATGATTATTTACCGAACATCCAGACAAAAAAGGGCTATGTTTTTGCCGTCAAGACCAGCCCGCACAATATGAAAAACACCAGTTTCTTAGGTTTTGCATCTCGTCCCATCATGGTGAGGCTTTAACCGCAGTATGGTTAAGCCTTAACGGCCACGCGAAAGAGCTTCTATCGCAGTGCGGTTAAAGCCTTCTCGCTATGCCGTTTGATATGTAACCGCGGATGGCAACACCAAGGGTAAAAAGGCAAAATTATGAAACAAACTGATTATCAAGCAACTACAAACTTTCGTGTATTTCGCGTATTCTGAACGAAAGTATCATCGTTTGTGAATAATTCAAAAATAAAGGGATGTTTGTAAACAAAAATACCGGTAGCTCAGACTTCTGATTCAAACGTGAATCAGGCAACAACAGATAAGCCAACAGCGGCTTTCCTTTTATCTCTTGTTACCGAAATCGGCGGGAATTTCGCCCCATTGCTTGGTTTCCCACTTCATCACCGGAGTCTGTACCGCGTGTGCGCGGAGCCACTGTTCCGCCCTCGCTATAATCTGAAAGAGCTGTTCCGTCTGCGCGTTACGCTCAAGTTTGGTCTTGCAATGCTTCTTTTTGACCCACAAAATGGCATTGTAGGAATCGGAATAAATGACCTTATCCTTCATGCCCTTCTTGTCCATCAGCGCTAAAGCGTGCACGATGGCCAGAAATTCCCCGATGTTGTTTGTGCCGTAGAGGGGACCATAGTGGAACACCTGTGCTCCGGTGGTGAGATCGATGCACTGATATTCCATCGGCCCTGGATTTCCCGGACAAGCCGCGTCGACCGCCCAAGCATTGGGATTCACTCCCCCCTCCCCGATGGGAAAGTGGAATGATTCCTTGTTTGCGCCCTGTTTGCGCTTTCCCGATGGGGAAGATGCAGGGGCAGCGTGTTGGGATTGTTTCGGGAATGATACCTTCATGTGTTGAATAATGTCTTTGAGCTGATTGCCTACACGGCGGATATTGCCTAAGACTTCCTCATTGGTGAATTGGACAACCGTATAACCCATACGGTTTAAATCTGCCGTACGCACTTCGTCAGCTACGGGGTGGTCGCCCCTAAAATGGAATTTGCCTTCTATTTCGACCACTAACTTATAGCGAAGACAAACAAAATCAACAATATAGTCGCCGATAATATATTGTCGCCTGAACTTTTCGCCGATGCCATTACCTTTAAGTAGATTCCATAAACGTCGCTCCGCATCGGTCATGAAAAGCTTGTTCTCGTCAGCATACTGCTCGAGCAATTCACGCGAAACACTATCCGCAGTCTTGGGGTTGGGAGACTTTTCCTTATCGTTCATAGCGTTTAGCCTTGGGGTGTTGCCACTTCCTCCTACCCAATGGGGCAGGAGGAAACTGCTACATTCTTTCGGGCACCTCGATTCCGAGCAACGCCATACTGTTCTTGATAGTCTTGGCCACATTCCGGGCAATCACCAAACGAGTGGCTTTCTCGGCTTCGGTATCGGCGTTGAGGATGCTATAGTCGTGGTAGAACTGGTTGAAGTCCTTCGTAAGTTCATAGCAATAGTTGGCGATTCCAGCGGGGTTGTAGTTCTCACCGGCATCTTTCACAGCCGTCTTAAACTCGTCCATCTTCTGAATAAGCCCTATCTCCTTCTCGTTCAGCGGAGCGTCGGGAGCAAGCACAGCGGGGATTTTAATGCCCTCGGCTTCAGCCTTGCGGAGGATGGAACGGATGCGGGCATGCGTATATTGGATGAATGGTCCGGTGTTTCCGTTGAAATCGATAGACTCTTCGGGGTTGAAGAGCATATTTTTACGGGCGTCTACCTTGAGGATGAAGTATTTCAGAGCCCCCAGTCCAACGATGCGGGCAACGTCTTGCTTCTCCTGCTCGGTCATGTCGTCAAACTTTCCGAGTTCGTCGCTGGTCTTGCGCGCATCCTCAATCATCGTCGCAATGAGGTCGTCAGCATCGACTACGGTGCCTTCGCGACTCTTCATCTTGCCGTTGGGAAGCTCTACCATGCCGTAGGAGAAGTGCACGAGGTCCTTGCCCCATTTGAAGCCGAGACGGTCCAAGAGGATGGACAGCACCTGGAAATGGTAGTTCTGTTCGTTGCCAACAACATAAATCATCTTGTCGATGGGATAGTCTCTGAAGCGCAACTCGGCCGTACCGATGTCCTGCGTCATGTAGACGCTGGTGCCATCGGAGCGAAGCAACAGTTTCTGGTCGAGACCTTCGTTGGCGAGGTCAGCCCATACACTGTTATCTTCTTTCCTGAAGAAGAGTCCCTTTGCAAGGCCTTCCTCTACCTTTTTCTTTCCCTCGAGGTATGTGTTTGATTCATAATATATCTTATCGAAGCTCACGCCGAGCGCCTTATAGGTCTCGTCGAAGCCCGCATAAACCCATTCGTTCATAGTGTGCCACAGCTGGCGCACCTCAGCGTTGCCCTGCTCCCATTTCACAAGCATATCATGGGCTTCCTGAATGAGGGGAGCTTCGGCCTTGGCCTTCTCCTCAGCCTTCTCCTCGTCGAGTCCTTCGGCAATGAATTTGCTCTTCAATTCGGCCACCTCGGCACGATAATGCTTGTCGAAAGCCACGTAATAGTCACCGATGAGATGGTCTCCTTTTTTGCCCGTAGACTCCGGCGTTTCGCCGTTTCCCCATTTCTGCCAAGCCAACATCGACTTGCAGATGTGGATGCCTCGGTCGTTCACGATATTGGTTTTCACCACTTTGTGACCGTTGGCTTCCATGATTTGCGCCAGGCTCCAGCCCAAGAGGTTGTTGCGAACGTGACCCAAGTGAAGCGGTTTATTGGTGTTTGGCGATGAATATTCTATCATCACGAGCTTGCTGTCGGCCGTGACGGGCGTCTCGCCATACTTTTCGTCGGCGTTGATGTCATTGAGAAGGTCCACCCAAGCCTCTGAGGCGATGACCAGATTGAGAAATCCCTTCACAACGTTGAAAGATGCCACGGCCTTGCAGTCGCGCACGAGAATTTCGCCAATAGCGTTTGCCGTGTCTTCGGGACGTTTGCGGGAGATTTTCAAAAATGGGAAAACCACAAGTGTAAGATTGCCTTCAAAGGTAGCCTTGGTCTTTTGCAATTGCACCAGGCTTGCCGGCACGTCCTGTCCGTAGAGTTCCTTTACAGCTGCGATGACTGTGGAACAGATTTCCTTTTCAATGTTCATTGATATACCGGTGTAAAATGATTATTCATGATTAAGTGTTGCAAAGTTACTAAAAAGATTAGAGATAGACCGTGGAGAAGCGAGATTTTTGGGATAAAATCTTGCCGTGTAGATATTAATTCACTATTTTTGTACTGCTTTACGACAAAGGAAGGATGAGGGGAGGCGTTCGCTCCCTGAACTCGTCATACGCCGGGACGTAAAGCGTAAACACAGAACCTTATTTTATACAATGATGGAAATACAACGCCGAAAAAACAAAACTTTTTATCGTTCCATACACGATTATTTCATCATTACGCTTGCCATGCTGATTGGTGTGGTAGGACTGAATCTGTTTTTGCTGCCCAATGAAATCACGATGGGGGGCATTGTGGGTATCGCCTCCATCATCTATTGGGGCACGGACATACCCGTACAAGACAGCTATTTTGTTCTGAACGCTTTGCTACTCATCGTTGCCCTCTGGACGTTGGGATGGAAGTTCTGTGCCAAGACCATTTATGCCGTCGTGGTGTTCACGATAGGCACTACCTTGATGCAGCATTATATGGACCCCAATCTCCATCTTCTGGCCGACCAGAAGTTCATGGCTTGCATTGTGGGAGGCGTGTTTATGGGCGCCAGTGTGGGTCTCGGCCTGTCGGCAGGAGGCAGCACCGGCGGGTCGGATGTGGTCGCATCCATCGTCCACAAATACCGCGACGTATCACTGGGTCGCATCATTTTACTTTGTGATGTGACTATCATCACGTCGAGTTATCTGGTGTTACGCGACTGGGAGAAAGTGCTCTATAGCTATGTATTGATGTTTGTGATCGCGTTTTGCGTGGATTATGTCGTCAACAGTCTGCGCCAGAGCGTGCAGTTTTTCATTATCTCCGACAAGTATGAGGAGATTGGCGAGGCCATCAACAAGATTGCCAACCGAGGTTGCTCCACCCTAAGCGGCAGCGGATTCTATTCCAAAAAAGACATCAAAGTTATTTTCTGCATTGCCAAGAAGAGTGAATCGAGTTTTATTTTCGACCTTATCGATGAAATCGATCCCGATGCTTTCGTGTCCCAAAGTGCCGTCATTGGTGTGTATGGACAGGGCTTCGACCGTGTCAAAGTGAAGAAAAAGAAGCGCGTCCGGGATATCAACAGACAATTAGGAAAGGAGGAGACTAATGAGAAATAAGTTGCTTGCCTGTCTCATGCTGGTGGTGGGACTGGTGGTTTTAGTGATATTGGGGGGCAGCGTGTATATGCTCTCGTATTCGCTTGTACCCGATAACAACAACACACGCTCCTACAATCGGATGTATGAAAGCCTCTTCGCCGACTATCCGGAGATAAAACCGTGGCATGATTCGTTGCAAAACGTAGCTGCCCTGCGCGACACTTTCGTGACGATGGCGAGCGGCGAGCGGCATCATGCCCTATATATTCCAGCAAGAGAACGTACCAATCGGACGGCCGTGGTGATTCACGGCTACACGGCCAATGCCGTAGACGTCATGTATTTAGGCTATATGTATCATCACGATTTGAACTTCAACGTGTTGCTGCCCGACCTTCATGCTCATGGCAAAAGCGAAGGAAAGGTCATCCAAATGGGCTGGAAGGAGCGTGCCGACGTGCGTCGGTGGATAGCGATAGCGGACTCGTTGTATCGCGACAGCTTAGGAACGGCCTCAATTGTCGTACACGGAGTATCGATGGGAGCAGCGACAACCATGACCGTGTCGGGCGACAGCACTGCTGCCTCAGTGAAGTGTTTTGTAGAGGATTGCGGCTACAGCTCGGTATGGGAAGAATTTAAAGGGCAGCTCGCAGAGCAGTTCGGACTCCCCGAGTTCCCATTGATGTACAGTGCGTCACTGCTGTGCAAACTGGCGTATGGATGGTCGTTTGGAGAAGCCTCGGCCCTGAAGCAAGTGAGAAAATGCCGCAAACCCATGCTCTTTATCCATGGAGACCAAGACACGTTTGTGCCAACGGTAATGGTTTACGACCTTTATGATGCCAAGTCTGGGCCCAAAGAATTGTATATAGGACGCGGATCGGTACATGCCATGAGCTATAAGGACCATAAAAAGGAATACACCGCAAGGGTGAAAGGATTCGTGGAGAAATATATGTAAGGCGTTTTTTATAGATGTAAGCTGCCGGCAGTCTTCAACTTTACCCTTTTATAAAGCCAGATGAAGGCCGGAATGAGGAAGATATCGGCGGCTATCCAGGCCACTGGGTCACCCAAACACACGCCTGTGAAGCCCAATGCCGGCACGAGCCAGAGGCTCACTCCACATCGCGCAAACATCTCCATCACCCCCGACAACATCGAAAGATTGCTATAACCCAGCCCCTGAATGCTATAGCGGAAGATGGTGAGCAACCCAAGCATGGGGAAGAAGAAGTTGCCGACACGCATGAAAAGCGCAGCATTGGCAATCACCAAATGCTCATCGGAACTAACAAACAATGTCATCATTTCATCGGCAAAGGGATAAATAATCAGCACCGTGAGAACATCATACGCCAACATCACCTTGATGGCCGAGTACACGCCCTGCTTGATGCGTTCCACTTTTCCTGCGCCGATATTCTGTCCACAATAGGTCGCCATAGCCACTCCGATATTATCGAACACACAAACGAACAGATATTTAATGCGCATCGCTGCCGTGAACGAGGCCACATACACCGTGCCCAAAGCGTTGTTGGCGCTCTGCAACATGATGATACCTATGCCCGTGATGCTGAATTGCAGCCCCATAGGCACCCCGTTGTTCAACAGAATACTTATCTTTTTATTGTTGTACACACGCTCCTCACCTTGCGGAATGAGGAGTGTCATCTTTCTCTTGATATACAACCAGCAGAGCAACGACGAGAACCCCTGTGCCAACAGGGTTGCGATGCCGGCACCCATCACGCCAAGTCCCATGCCCATAATCAGCACAACATCGAGCAAAATGTTGAACAACGATGAAAAAATAAGGAAGTAAAACGGCTGCTTGGAATTGCCGAGCGCACGAATAAAACCTGCAAACAGGTTATAGGCTATCGTAAACGGAATGGCTAAAAACTGCAGGAACAGGAACGTCCAGGCATCATCGAAGACGTCGGACGGTGTGTTTACTATTGCCAGAATCCTGGAACAAAGCATGCACGACAAAAAAGTAATACCCGCCGCAAATACCCATCCGATGCGCATGGCATTGGCCACATAAGCCCGCATCTTCGCATAATCCTTGGCTCCAAAAGCTTGTGCAATGGGGATGGCAAAGCCGGCACACGCCCCATTGCAAAACCCCATCACCAAAAACATGACCGATGCCGACGCGCCCACAGCCGCAAGCGCGTCCACGCCAATCCAACGCCCCACAATAGCAGCGTCGATCACCTGATACATCTGTTGCAAAATGTATCCCAAAATCAACGGTAGGGCAAACCGAACGATACTTCGTGTGGGCGACCCTACGGTCATATCATTTGTATTCGGCATGATTTGTTATCTTGAAAACCTGTGCAAAGATAACACTTTTATGCAGAAAGATGGTCTACTCCCGAGGCTTTCCAATCTCGCTCACAATCTTTTCCATCTTTTGTCGCCGGTCTATCGACATCACGCCACTGTTGGCATCGAGATAGGTATAAAGCTTCAAGGCCTTTTCCATGAGCATGGTTCGCAGTGGGTTGGGCTTGTCGCAGGCCTCGGCATAGAGCAGCTCGGTAGCGAAATTCAGTCGGTCCATGCGTTCGTTCTCCTGCCATTGCTCACGACTGTAGGCCAGCAATTCATCAAACGACAGGTTGCGCACCACCTCGTAGCGACCCACATACTGACGATATAAGTCGCGCAGTTCCATATCTTTTTTCTCGCCTTCCGCTTTCTCGATGAAGCGGGAAAGGGCGGCTTGGAATTCTTCGATGAGCCGAAGAAAATAATCTCGTTGTAGCATAATGATTCCAATGTTTTTATCTATTGCGTTCCTGCCGTATCCGGACTCCCCGGCTCGCTTTGCAAAGTCTGCACATACGCATACAGTTTCTTATAAAACGGGTGTCGGGTCAACGTGTCGGGATCGCCGAGGATAATGAGTTTCATGCGGGCGCGGGTGATGGCTACGTTCATGCGCCTGATGTCGCGCAAGAAGCCTATCTGCCCTTCATGGTTAGAACGCACCATTGAAACGAGGATGATGTCGCGCTCCTGCCCCTGAAATCCATCCACCGTATTCACCGTAATCAAGTGTCGATAGGGTTTGAAGAACGCACGTTTCTTAATCAACCGCTTCAGATATTGCACCTGTGCCCGATAAGGCGAAATAATCCCCACATCGATTTGTTCGTCAAGGATGCGTTGTTTGCCGATTTTTTCAAAATAAGTTTTTAGGGCCGTCAGCGTTTCCTCGGCTTCGGTCTTGTTGATGCGGCCAAACGTTTCGCCGATGAAAGATTCCCCCACCGGCGCTTTCTCTTGCTGCGCAGAAGGGTTGTCCGAAGTGTCAACCGACGGCGTTATCCACTCCATCGGCACGTCATAATCCAAGATTCCCCGATATTTGATTTCGGGCGCCGTCTCCACTTTTCCGCCGTAAAACCAGTCGGAGCTAAACCGCATAATCTCCTCGCACATACGATATTGCACCTGCAGCAGTGTGACACATTCGGGCTTATTCTCCACAATGCGCTCCATCAGCGTTTTGCCGAGTCCGGCTTTCAGCGCCGCCATGTTTTTCACGGTCGGTGGCAACTGACAATGGTCACCGGCCAACACCACCCTCGCCACTCTGCGCATGGGTATCCAGCAGGCGGCTTCCAACGCTTGGGCAGCCTCATCTATAAATAAGGTGGTAAACTTCTGCCCTGCCAGCAGTCGGTTGCCCGCCCCCACGAGAGTGGAAGCAATGACACGTGCCTCACCAAACACGTCAGCATTGATGCGTATTTCCAGCTCCGTGGCCCGACTCTTGAGTCGGTCGAGCTTCTGGTGGAAGTTTCCGTTGTGCCCCTTCCGGGTCTTCCTGAGTTCGCGAATCGTTCTGCGAATGGCCCACAACTGGGGGTAATCGGGATGGTCGGCAAACCGGCGTTCATAAGTAAAACTCAGCATTTTGTCGTTCACACGACTCGGATTTCCGATTCTCAACACGTTGATGCCTCGGTCTACAAGTTTCTCCGATATCCAGTCCACGGCCATGTTGCTCTGCGCACACACCAGCACCTGACTCTCACGCATCAGGGTTTCGTTGATGGCCTCGACCAGCGTGGTGGTCTTGCCCGTTCCCGGCGGACCGTGCACCACCTCCACATCTTTCGCCCACAACACCTCGTTCACGGCACGCTCCTGCGTCTTGTTGAGCCAGGGAAATCGCATCGGTTCAAACGAAAAACGCTGGACGGGCGCCTTGGAATAGAAGAGGTCGCGGAGATAGGCCAGTCGGTTGTTCTTGGCCCGAATCACACGGTCCAACGCATCGAACATCGTCTGATAGCTCGTCTCGTCGAACGACAGCTGCACACCGACCTCGCCCTCGGCCCCCTGCACCGCCAGCGCCACCTTGTCGGACAACGTCACCACCATGCGGTCGCCATCTACATAGGAGACGGTACCCGTGCCCAGAAATCGGATGCTGCGTGCCGACGACTTCATCTTGCGTTTCTCTCCAGTGGAAAGAGGGGCTGCCGAGTCGTTTTCCTCCGGCTTCTTTTTTCCTTTTTCCGCCGGGGAGCCGTTGGCAGTAACGCTGAACATGACACGCTTTCCATATTCAAAGTTGTGTTCTATCTCCTGGTCGGTCGTGCGATGAATTTCCAGGGCCAGTTGGTTTATAGCATTGAAATAACTACGTCCCACCGTGACGGGAAACCAGGCGTCACCACGTTTCACCTTGCGCGCGATGCCCATCTCCTCGGTTTGTCTGCGATACGATTCTTTCTCCCAGTGGTATTCCATCTGGAGCAGCAACCGTTGTTGTTGTAACTGTTGTATAGGTGATGATTGGCTCATAGTTACCCACAAAATTAAAAAGAAAAGACGGCATACCCAATACAATGATTCACAAATCGCTAAAATAATCTTTTTCCTAACTGCCGGGCTTTGCTCCATCGGCTCCCGTCTCCAAATTCCACTGCCTCTCATCTTCTCCGCTTATCCTATGCGTTTGCTCTCCATCGTCCCACCGTTTTCCTTGTTTCACCCATTAATATATCTCCGCTAAAGTTTTGCGCTCCCATCCTTTTGCTCTACCTTTGCAACGTCATGGATACCATAACGATAAGCAATCTCTCGATAGGCTATAACCAGAAAGTTATCGCCAACGGAATCAACGCTACCGTGCATAGCGGACAGCTCACGGCACTGCTGGGCACGAACGGTGTGGGCAAGTCGACCCTGCTGCGCACCATCGCGGCATTGCAGCCTGCCCTGAAAGGCTCCATCGTCTTGCAAGACGACAAAAAGGGGAAAAGACCTGTAGCCCAACTCTCGAAAAGCGAAATGGCCAAGCTGGTATCCGTGGTATTGACCGAGCAACCCGACATACGCCATTTCTCCGTATGCGACGTGGTGGGGATGGGACGTCTGCCCTACACGGGATTTTTTGGCACACTCGACCGCAACGACCGGCAAATCGTTGCAGAAGCCATCTCTGTCACAGGACTGCACGACCTGGCCAACCGACAGTTTGATGCGCTCAGCGACGGCGAGCGCCAAAAGGTGATGATTGCCAAAGCCCTCGCCCAGCAAACTCCCATCATCTTGCTCGACGAGCCTACCGTATATCTCGACTACCCAAGCAAGGTGGAAATGATGAAGATGCTGCAACGGCTCGCCAAAGATATGGACAAGACCATCTTGCTTTCTACACATGACCTTGGACTGGCTCTCCATCATGCCGACCGCTTGCTCGTCTTAAAAAAGAGCCTTGAAGACATGACGAAAGCACAACTGCAAAGCTATCTTGAAACCGTGAAGTAGCTGTTTGCACGCGGTCAGTACCTTAACCATTACTATTTCCCCTGGTTTCATCCCGTCGCATTTTCTTGATTTGTAAAATTTAGTGCCCATTTTTCAGTGGTTTCTTTTCGGAACATCCAGCGCAAAAAGGGCTATGTTTCCCGGCCCCCAAACAGCAACGATGCAGCATTATTTTTCCGCCATATTATGGCGGAGTACTAACGGCAGTATGGTTGAGCCCTGACGACAGAGCGAAAGCGGCCCTTTCGCACGGCGGTTGAGCCTTTCTCGCACTGCCATTCGATACGTAACCGCGGATGACCAAATTGGGGGCGCAAAGTCCATGATTCATAATCCTCTGACTATCAAGAGACTACGAAATTCGTAAAAAAATCTCGAATTACGGACGAGAGCAGAATTATTTTTGAATAAGCCAAGCATAAAAGGACTTTTGTCAAGAAATAAACACAGACTGTCCATATCATGACTATCCCTATTTCTCGTGCGGCCATCATGGAGGAAGATACCGATTTATCGTAGCACGGCATTTGCTGGAGATGCGCTCTCCATGCACATCCAATTCGCACGGCGTATGCGCTGAAACACCAATAAAACCTGGTCATGACGCCCACACACGCCCGTCATACTCTCGTGCTCGCAGACATGCCTTTCCACCTCAATTGTGTTAAATAACGTTTAAAACTAAATTTATTCACCAAATAATTTGGTTTATATTATAAACTTATTTATATTTGCATTGTAAACAAGTTAGAGATGGGAGTGGATCCGACCTATCGCCAAGTTGTTTGCTGAAAAATAACATATTCAAAACTTTCACGTACAACGAAAAAAACAAAATTATGGAAACCGCAAACAACAACATGACTGCCGAGCGCAGTCTCGAGATCATCGCCAAGACCATTGAGCAAAGTCGCCATGAAGTCAGCAGTAGAAGCGCCAAGTATCTCCTCCTATGGGGCATCTTGGTAGCCATCACGTCACTCATCGTTGGTCATCTGTGGCAACGCAGTGGAAATCCCACATGGAACTATCTTTGGTTTGCTATGACCCTTGTAGGAGTCATCGCCGAACGCCTGCTCGCCAAGCGTGAGAAAACCCACACCACTGGCATTATTCCGACGCTCATCGGCAACGTATGGGCTACCTTCGGCTTCTTTGCCATTGGTATTATTTTAGCCCTTCTGATTGCCTATAGCATTACTCCCCTGCCTAACAACGACATTCCCCTGACCGGCGTCTTCGCCCTTCTCATGGGCATGGCTACAGCAATGACAGGGTGGATTCTGAAGAAAAACATACTCACCTTCTGCGGCATCTTTACAGGCATTCTCGGACTCATTCTCGATCTCTACATCGATGGTGGCTACGAAATGTTTATTATCACGGGTATGGCCATAGTCGGACTGATTATCCCCGGGCTGTATCTCATGTCCAAGTACGCAGCCCCTCATTCCCATAATGCTTAATCATACCGCTATGAAAGAAACTAATAAACCGGATGCTCAGCCCTTCAAGCCGCTCGATCCCCTCCTCCATAGTGAACTGCGGTTGGCAGTTGTGTCGCTTCTCATGGGTGTGGATGAGGCCGACTTCCCCTACATCAAGGAGCAAACGGGCGCAACGTCAGGCAACCTGAGCGTACAAATTGACAAGTTGGAAAAAGCCGGCTACATCGAAGTAGAGAAAACATTTCGCGGAAAGCGTCCGGCCACCATCTGCCGCATGAACGAACAGGGCCGAAAAGCCTTTGAAGATTACGTGGAAGCCCTGAAGAGTTACATTAAATAACGATGTGACAAAATCGGGACAACAACAATAAATAACCATTCTCTCTTGAAAACCCGGAGTTGGAGGCATAGCCGACGGCTTCGGGTTACTTATTCTTCATGCAAGTTCCAAAACGAAGTGCAATAAAAGAGTAACCCTCGCCGAGAGATGAAGACGTTCTCGAAGCGTAGCGAGAGGTTGTCTTCATCTCTCGGCGAGGAAAAAGAAACAACCAGCAATACAAAT
>JBMNUU010000006.1:0-99909 GCA_050946435.1 Prevotella sp. | reverse complement strand
TGTATATGGGCAATTCTGTCTATAATGGCATTACTAAGGCATCATTGGCCTCAATCTGATGCCTCACGCACGCGTAACAATTAAATTGGTTCGAGCAAACGGATTCGCTGCGAATTTGAGGGTTTATCTTTTTTTTCCAAAAATATTTTTTACCTTTGCGTGAAATTGAGAAACACCACTATTATTGTTGTGGAAAACAAGAAAGAATACGGAATGAAGACATTACGAGATTTTTCAGAAATAGTAGAGAATTTGAGGAGCGCCGGCATAAAGCGCAGAGTTGCTGTGGTAAGTCCCCGAGACAAAGCTACGGTGGATGCGATAAAGCGCGCTTCAGACGATGGATTTATAGAAGCTGTGATGATCGACGACGAAGATTTGCAATCGGCTGCCGAGACTGCGGTGACTTTGGCGCAGGAAGGAAAAGTAGATATGATCATGAAAGGTCTCATCCCCTCCGAAATCTTGCTGAAGGCCATTCTCCGATTCAACGGAGGATTGTTGCCAGAGGGAGGCATGCTCACTCATACGGCTTGCGCATGCTTTGCTCAATATCATAAGTTGCTGTTTTACACAGACGCTGCCGTGATCCCTTTCCCCACTCACGAACAGCGGGTACAGCAGGTACGCTATATGGCTGATTTGTGCCATGCGATGGGAATAGAAGAGCCTCGCATCTCGCTTGTACATTGCAGCGAAGAAGTTGATGAGCGCCATTTCCCCTATACAGCGGGCTATCGTAAGATTGTGGAGATGGCTCGGCAAGGAGACTTCGGACGCTGTATCGTCGACGGACCTCTGGATTTGAAGACTTCGTGCTCGGCAGAGAGTCTCAAGGTGAAGGGCATCGATTCGCCCATTGCCGGCGATGCGGACGCACTGGTGTTCCCGGATATCGAGTGCGGTAATGTGTTTCATAAGTGCATCACGCTTTTTAACAATGCAGAGCTGGCGAGCCTGTTGCAGGGGCCGCGCGTGCCGGTGGTGCTGACCTCTCGTGCCGATGCTCCTGAGACCAAATACTACAGTCTGGCTGTTGCTGCAGCCCTGGGAGCCAAAAATGCGTAGAGGGGAGCTTGTTGTTTAGAATTATGTTACGATAGGATATAAGTATATGTATATTAGCAAAAAGAGACCTATGGATTTAGAGAGAAATACTAAAACAATAAATATATGAAGATATTAGTAGTCAATCCCGGCTCTACTTCGACGAAGATGGCTGTCTACGAAGACCTCACGCCAATATATTCCACGAACATTCATCACTCCAATGAACAGTTGGCGCAGTATGATGACGTGCACGACCAATATGATTTTCGGCGAGAATTGGTGCTCGAAGAGTTGCGTAAGCACGATATACCGGTTGCGTTTGATGCTGTTATTGGGCGGGGTGGCATTGGTAAACCTGTTTCAGGAGGAGCTTATGACATCAACGAACAGATGATACACGACAATCTGACGGCCATGTACCACCATGCGTGCAACTTGGGATGCAAGATAGCCTATGATATTGCTCAAACGATTCCTGGTTGCAGAGCACTCGTTGCCGAGCCCGGTGTGGTGGATGAAATGACACCCGTGGCTCATATCACGGGACGGCCGGAGATGAAGCGCTCGAGTGTGTGGCATGCGCTTAATCAGCGTGCCGTAGCCAAACACTTTGCCAAAGATATCGGCCGTACTTATGAAGAGCTCAACCTCATTATTTGTCATATAGGAGGAGGTATTTCGATTGCCGCCCACGATCACGGCAAAGCTGTGGACGTGAACAATGCCATCAATGGCTATGGACCGTTCAGCACGGAACGTGCAGGGGTACTTCCAAGTTCGGAGGTGATACGGATGTGTTTCAGTGGCAAGTATACCGAGCACCAGTTGTTGAAGATGATTACCGGACAGGGAGGTGTGGTTGCCCACCTGGGCACGAATGATATGCGGGAAGTGATGCGTCGCATTGATAGCGGTGATGACTACGCTCGGCTGGTTCTAGAGGCAATGGTCTACAATATCTCTAAATGGATTTGTGCGCTCGGCGCCACATTCTGTGGTCGGGTTGACGCGATTCTCATCACCGGTGGCGTGGCACAATCAGAAAAGATAGTGGACATGATACGCCGCAGAGTGGAATTCCTGGCTCCCGTGCATTGCTATCCCGGAGAAAACGAGATGGGGGCATTGGCAGAAGCGGCTCTGGCCGTGTTGCAAGGGAACATGAAGGCTCAAGAATATAAATAAATATATTGACAGAGTTTTTGCCAATGGGCATCCACAAGTATGGCAGGCAAATCGACAATAATGTTGTCGGCCTGCCACGATGAAAGGCGCAACATGACATAGATAGAATTCTATGCTATGTCACGGCACAAAAAAAATAATGTAACAGGAATTCAAAACGTGTATTGTTTTCTTGGAATAGTTCAGTATTTTTACTACCTTTGCCATTAAGTGTTAACGTAAGTCATGACACGCTGACAGATGAAAGATATAAAAAAAATTGTTCTCACCGGCGGCCCATGTGCGGGGAAGACTACCGCATTGGTAAAGATAATAGAGCATTTTTCAAGTCTCGGATTCAAGGTCTTTACCATTCCTGAAGTGCCTACGCTCTTTTTACAGGCGGGTATGGACTATCTTACGCCCAACCTTGACTTCTTTTACGAAGGTGAGAAAGCCACACTTGAAATCCAGCTTCAGCTCGAAGACAAATTCATGAAGATAGCCGAGCAGGTGGAAGAACCTGCCGTAGTGGTGTGCGATCGAGGTGCTATGGATATTTCGGCCTATCTCAAACCGGAGATGTGGAACGAGATAACGGCACGTGTAGGCATCACGTCGCAACAGATTATCGACCGCTACGATGCCGTGTTGCACTTGGTATCGGCTGCTGATGGAGCAGAACAATTTTACACCACAAGCAACAATGCACAGCGCCAAGAACAAAAAAACGAAGAAGGGCTGCGCGTTGCACGCGAGCTCGACAAGAAGGTAATCAATGCGTGGAGCGGTCATCCGCATTTGCGGGTAATCAATAACCACGATGATTTCGATACCAAACTCAACCGTGTTTTAAAAGAAATTTCGAGTGTACTTGGCCTGCCTCAACCCATCACTGAGGAGCGCAAATACGTTGTAGAAGTCACGGGCGAAATGCCGGCAACTATCGATAGCGATATTCTCCAGACCTATTTGGCCTCTGATCCGGACAGCGAAGTAAGACTCCGTAGGCGCAGTTGGGCCAACGGGAAACAAGTCAATGTACACACCATCAAGCATGCTATCAATGGGGTGGAGCAGGTGGAGACCGAGCGGCAGGTGAGCAATGCGCTCTATCAGTCGTTGTTGTTGCAGGCAGACCCCAGTCGCAGGGCCATTCGGAAAAAACGCCGCAGCTTTATCTGGAAAGGGCAATATTTCGAACTCGACACCTATCTTGACCAGCTGGATGGCATGGTTATCCTGGAGACTAAGGGCATCACAAGCACCGAGGATGTGAATTTTCCGCCGTTTATCAAGGTGGTGAAAGACATCACGGGCAATCGTGACTATGATAATTACAACTTGGCATTGAGGAAGACATAGTATGCACATCGTAATTGCAGGAAACATCGGCAGTGGCAAGACCACGCTTACCAATATGCTCGTGCGTCACTATGGTTGGGAGCCGCGCATGGAGAGCGTGACGCAGAATCCGTATCTGGAAGACTACTATAGCGACATGGAACGATGGTCGCTCAATTTGGAGGTGTTTTTCCTAAAAGAACGTTTCCGCGATCTCTTGGACATTGCCAAGGCCGAGACCACTATTGTGCAAGATCGCTCAATCTTTGAAGGCGTGTATATATTTGCAGCCAACAACCACGACATGGGCAACATGAGCGACCGCGATTTCAATACCTATATGGGATTGTTTGAATCGATGATGATGATAGCCAGAATGCCCGACCTCATGGTTTATCTGCGGTCTTCAGTGCCACATCTGGTGGACCATATTCACAAACGGGGGAGAGATTATGAACAGAACATTCAACTCGACTATCTGAAGAATCTCAACAACCGTTATGAAGATTTTATCAACAACAAATACAAGGGGCGCGTGCTCACCATTGATGCAGACAACCTCGATTTTCTCTATTCGAGAGAAGATTTTGCCTTCATCATCAAACAAATAGATGCACAGCTGGCCGACATCCGCAATATCAGCAATTCGTTGTTTGGCACAGCGCTATAGCACTTTTATTACTAATCCCCATCACCTAACATATCCAATCATGCACATTGCAATCGCAGGAAATATCGGAAGTGGCAAGACCACACTCACCAAGATGCTGGCCAGCCGCTATGGATGGATACCCAGATTTGAGCCGGTAGACAACAATCCCTATCTCGACGACTTCTATAAAGACATGAATCGGTGGTCGTTCAATCTTCAAGTGTACTTCCTTAACAAACGTTTCAAGGAAGTAGTGGAGATTGCCAAAAGTTCCGAGACCATCATCCAAGACCGTACTATCTTTGAGGATGCGCGCATTTTTGCTCCCAACCTCCATGAGCAGGGCTATATGAGCGACCGCGACTTCGCCAACTATTCTGATTTATTTGATTTGATGATGTCGCTTGTGAAGTTGCCGCAACTCATGATATACATTCGCTCGTCTATCCCAACACTTGTGAAACATATTGAAAAGCGGGGACGCTCGTTCGAACAGAGCATCCGCATCGACTATCTCACGGGATTGCAGAAGCGCTACGAGGACTGGATAGCCGATTATAAGGGCGACCTCATTATCATCGATGGCGACAAGCTCAGTTTTGAGGACACGCCGGAAGACTTCCGTAAGGTGACCGACATGATTGACGCCAACCTCTACGGTCTCTTCCCTATGGACGACAAGTAGACGTGCGCTGTGCCCCTCTGATGAAATCTTCCATAAGTCCCTGATGCCGTGACGGAACGTCGTTTCTATCTCAACGCTTTCCCCGTTGACGCCAATTACTGGCCGACGACATCATTATCATAAGACATAAAACACAAGATATCATGACCGAAACAAAGGAAATCAAGACTCCCAGTATCAATCTTCTGATGACTGGAAACGACGCAGGTCGAGACGTGCTGGTCGTCGGCCTGAAAGAAGCCTATCGCGACAAACCGCAATATCAGCGTTCGTTGAAGCGTGAGTATGCGCAGTGTCATGAGATAAAACATCCCAATATCTTAGAGTATATTGAAGAGAAAGACGACGATGAATACGGAAACTGCATTGTGATGGAATGGGAGCCGGCCCGGACGCTGGCCGACTATATGCAAGAGCCCCATAGCGAGGAAGATAAGAAGAACATCATCCGCCAGATTGCTGCAGCGCTGAACTTTCTACATCAGAACGGGATAGTGCATGGAGCACTTACGCCTGCTTGCATCTTTGTTACCAATCAAGGCGACCGTGTGAAGCTGCTCAATTTCCGTGTACGCTATGCCGACCAGATGGACGAGCCTTCCGCTTCATTGAAGTTTCGTGCACCGGAGGCTAAAGACGGTACGGTGACGCTCGATGCTCGTACAGATGTGTTCTCCTTGGGAATGATTTTAAAGGAGATGGGCTTGGATGCCGGCTACGAGAGTGTTATTTCTGTCAGCAGCAGCTTTGCCCGCAACAAACGTTATCCAGACATAAATACATTCCTCGATGCATTTGAGCATCGCCGCTATACGCGTATGGGCGAAGGGAATGATGTGGTCCGTGGCACGCGCAACAAGCGTGTGGCCATGCTTATAGCAACTGTCGTGGGCCTTGCCGTGATTGCAGCGCTGGTGTATTTCAATAGGAACACCAGTGGGGTGGAAGGCGAACAACCCATGAGTGAGATGGTGGATTCCACACAAACTGATGCTCAGCAGGGGAATAATGTGGCCGATCAAAGCGGGCAACCTGCTGAGGATGGCCGACCACAAGCCGCAACCCCGAAGTCGCCTGCTGTGGCAGGGAATTATACGGGCGACCTCGCATTCCTCAACGAACTGGTGCCACAGATGCACATCGACCTGGATAAGATCTATGCTTCGGGTGGTGACGATTCAACCATCCATGCCAAAGTGGCGAGATATTATAGAGGATTGAGAAAAGTGCTGGGCAATAAAACCGAGGCGCAGTTTGCTGCTTACGACAAGGAGTTTGCCGACTATGTGAACAAGAAAAATGCCGGGAAGTAATTCTAATAATTTTATTTTGTTATCCTGTTTCCGTTTTCTACATATGTTTTCGTTCCGTGTGATGGCCGTTATGGCTTTCCTGGCCATGCGATGCGCCGTTCCTCTCCGGGCTCAAACCGAGCAACCAGAGGGCTATCGGCTGTCCAACATTGCGGTGGGCATCAACCGATATTGTGATTCCGTTTTGTGCAGCAAGCTCAATGTGGGACTCCTCTCCGAGGTCGACACGCTGCGCGGTTTTCAGTTGGGACTGCTCTACGGTGGCATTCGTGGCGACGCTCATGGGTTTATGATGGCTGGCGTGGCCAATGCTGCCCATGCCATGCGCGGCGTTCAGCTCAGTGGATTCAGCAATTCGGTGTTCACCCCGATGCGGGGATTGCAACTTAGTGGGTTGACCAACATTGCCATGGGAGTGGATAAAGGCATACAACTGTCTACGGTGGCCAACATCAGTTCCGGCCACATGCGCGGTCTGCAATTGGCGGCCTACAACTATGCCGACACGCTCAACGGCTCACAGATAGGCCCTATCAATGTGGCGCTGAGCCATCCCAAGGGCGTCCAGATTGGCATTATCAACTATACTCGAGACACCATTGCACACAAGATAGGACTGGTGAATATCAATCCCAAGACGCGCATTGACCTGCTTGCTTTCGTCGGAACAGCCTCGAAGCTGAATATGGCCTTTCGCTTTCGCAACCGCAGTACTTACAATATTCTTGGTGTGGGTACACATTACATGGGATTGGATGAGGATTTTTCCGGCTCTATTTATTATCGCATAGGCCAGTATTTCCGTTTGTCGCCCCGTTGGTCTATCAGTGGTGACTTGGGCTTTTATCATGTTGAGACGTTTAAGAAGAATTCCGATGACGGACCCAAGCGTATGTATTCGCTGCAGGGACATCTCAACCTTGACTATCAAATCAACCCGACCCTGGGGGCCTTTGTTTCTGCAGGCTATGGCACGACGCGCCTTTACGGCTCGCACCATAATTTCAGAACACGCCCGATTCTGCAAGCTGGACTGAGCTTCCGGTATCGCCACAGCATTCGGAAGGAGAAACTGTGGCAGGCAGAGCGCGAACGCGACATGGAATACCACTTGAACAAGCTGCGCGAGACACCCGACAGTCAGCTCTATCGTTTTACCGACTACGACTATAGGGAGCGTCGATGGTGGCGTGCGGCTGCAATGACAACAGGTATCAATCTTTTGGTACATGGCTTCGATCGTTTTGTGTTGAACGAAGATTTTGCTAAGGTGCATTTCAGTGATATTCGTGAAAACTTCCGAAACGGCTTCGTATGGGACAACGACCAGTTTTCTACCAATCTTTTTGCGCATCCCTATCATGGCAGTCTTTACTTCAATTCGGCTCGAAGCAATGGTCTCAATTTCTGGCAGAGCACGCCTTATGCGCTTGTTGGCAGTCTGATGTGGGAATTTTGCGGCGAAGTGGAGCCTCCAGCCATCAACGACCTCTTTGCCACTACGTTTGGCGGCATAGCCCTCGGAGAGGTGACCCACCGCATTTCCGCAATCATCCTCAACGACCGCAGCCAGGGATTCGGTCGCTTCTTGCGCGAGGCGGCTGCAACGATCATCAATCCGATGCAGGGGCTCACGCGAATGATAGACGGCGACGCATGGCATATCCGCAGAAGCAAGTATCTCTACCATGACTTCAGTCGCATTCCCGTAGAATTCACCATGGCATTGGGCAGTAGGTATCTGGCCGATGATGGGGCACTTTTTCGTGGAGAAGGGCAACCCTATCTTACTTTCCACATTGAATATGGCGATGCCTTTGAGGAGGAAAACACAAAGCCGTACGACTATTTCACGCTGAATGCCACATTTGGTTTTACGGGCAATCAACCCCTGATCAATTCCATACACCTCATGGGCCGCTTATGGAGTAATACCGTGTATAGCGGGAAAGAAGGGCAGACGATCATCGGCTTGTTTCAGCATTTCAACTATTACGACTCCGAGCCGGTGAAAAACGGCACCAGTCTCACCCCTTATCGCATCTCGGAAGCAGCAGCATTCGGGCCGGGCATTATATGGCAGTTTCCCACGGTGGGCAACCTCTCACGCTTGGAACATCGCATATTTGCTGATGCTATATTGCTTGGGGGGACCAAAAGCGATTATTACAACGTCATAGACCGTGATTACAACATGGGGTCGGGATTCAGTCTCAAGTCGAACACTGTGATGGATTTCCCGCATTTGGGGCGTCTTGCACTCAACATAGATTATTACCATCTTTATACGTGGAAGGGCTACGAGAACAAAGATTTGTCAACAATCGACCCTCTGCATCTCAATGCCCAAGGAGACCGGGGCGACGCGTCGCTGCTGGTTATCAATCCAACCTTTATGTTTCATCTCAACAACAACCTCGGCATAGAACTGTCGGGCAACTACTATGGTCGATACACGCGTTACAAGTATTACGACAATGTGCGCGCCCAGACGTTTGAGGTGAGGGGAGGATTGCTCTATCGTTTCTAAAACGATGCAAGATTCTGCCATTTGTTTAATTTATAAGATAGATGGAACTTAATATTGGAACTATGAAACAGAAACTCAATTTTTTCTTTTGTCTTGTGACAATTATTGTAATGTCTATCGTGTTGTATTCTTGTCAGTCTGACGATGATCCAAGGCTAATCATTGACCCGGTGGAACCATACGTGACTTTATCGGCCGATGGAGTGCCCAGTTTTCTCAACCCGACGCGGATGACCAGGGAGCTTTTCAACGAAAACATTGTCGGACGGGGATGGTATTATGAGTCGTCTCACGAGATCAAACCCGACGGAACGATAATGATGACCGACTTTTATCAAGACATGATTGGCATTTCCCCATCGCATTATTATTTCGATGCAGACTCGCTTACGGTGTTCAGATATCATGATTCGCAGGGTTATGTGAATGGAGGATTGGGCTTCGTGCGCTATGCCTATACCTACAACGAAGCCGATCAGGGAATTTACGTGCAGGGCAGGCGGGTATTGCAGCTCAACCCCGTCGGAGAGAAGGGTTATAAATATCTTAGGACTGTCAGATGGAGCGCCATGCGCTCGGATGGTACGCAGGTATATACGCTCGATATTTTCAGACGTATGACAGACAAGGAATTGGAGAAAATAAGACAGACCTACAGTGCTAACTTCACGGTCAACGAAGATAAGCAGAATCTTTCTTATTTCTCAACTTTCCCTTTTTAATCTCGGTTTGCCTTTCTTGTAAATAAAACTTCACTCTAAAAGGTGTTCTCCGCTTTTGCCATCCAGCTCAAAAAGGACTATGTTTTTGGTGTTTGAACATCGGAAACACAGTGGTACACAGCTGCCCCCTGTTGCGGTTACTATGCTTTCGCTTTGCGAAAAGGGCTTCCCGACACCGCGGTCGCTATGTTGTCGCGATGCGGTTAGGGCTTTCTCGCAAAGCCTCCACGGCCCAACGACAGCCCCATTCGTTTGCAGAGACATCATGACGTCTGCACTATGAATATAAAACGCTGGTTTACAGGGAGTTGAAAATCATACGAATTTTTTCCGTATTTAGAGACAGATGCTTTTCTTTTTCAAATACGCGAAATTCAGAATCTATTTTGTTGATATTTCTTACTGTGCAATCTAACTCAGAAGGAAAAAGGTGGATAGATTGACTTCGTTATTTAGTTTAATTCATTGGCGGAATTAATTAGTCGTGTATTTATAGATAAATAAAGCTATATGCACCGGGTAGGGACTACAATTTTCACGAATTTCATGAAATGATGTGCACCGTATTCGAACGCACGGTTTGTGCGTCCGATTACCGTCTGCGCTTCCACCATTATTATTAATGCCATTTATTTCCACCAAAAGATTCCATTCTGAACTTGTGCTGAAAAACCTAAATCAATCCCTTTTCTCGTAGCATTTTAATCATAGCTTACTCTTTTGGGGTTGGGGTTGGTGAAGATGCATTTTCCATTATTTTCGGCTCATATGCTCCAACCCATTGTGAGAAAATGGACTTAATCTGTTTGCAAACCTTCTGGTCATTCTTTTCTATATTCTTTAAATTCCATTCATCAAGTTCAGAATTTCCTAAACTCTGGGTGAGGAAAATATTTGAATCTTTATACTTCCATTTTTTCTTGTCAAAATATTTATTGCTTGCGGAAATATTCAGTTTCTTTTCGAGCGGTAATTTATTTCCTAAATGTTCTAACTTTTCATTAGCCTCTTTTTCATCAAGGTCATAGAATTTGGAGTCCCAAGTTTTAGGAAAAATATGTTCTATTTCCCAGTAGTTTGGCAGCAATTCAGTCTGTGATGGTTCTTGGTATGCTAATAATTTCAAAAGCATTCTAACCATATTCCGGTGTGGTGTTATTATTAAGTTGTCAGTCCTTAGTTGTTCTGCCTCAATAGCTTCTTTGCCCTCTGGTTTTCTATCATCAAAACCTGCATTGAATACAGGGTGACAATTGTTTATGATCTGCACATTAAGTTTAAGAATATCCGTCTTAACTGCATTAATGGTTGGAGTCTCGAGGTATCGTGTAACGAGCATAACGTAAAACTTTCGCAAGAATTTAAGAAATATATCTTCAAAGTCTGGTTTAGACTTATGTTCCATATAGAATATCGACACAGGGTATTTCCAAAATTCATTGGCATATGACGAAAGACAGTCTAGGACCTTCCTGATATCCATATTTAGACTCCATTCTTCGCTATCAATAGAGTCTCTTCCATTGACTACTTCCCATAGGTGCAGACTTTCAGATAAGTCATCAATCATGTCTATGGTAAGTCTATTATGGGCCTTATCCAAATAGAACTTTCTTACACCGGGTGTAGTTGATTTATCATCTTTTTCTTTTGCTCGAAGATAGAACATATGGTAATAGAATAGAGATTGTATGTCTTCATCTGCTTTTTCAGCATCCATTTCTAATTTTTTCCATTTCTGTATGAACATCTTTTTGCCTTTATCATCTAATTTTTTATAGATGTATGACTTGAATATATCTGCATCAGATAGTGGTAGGCCTCTATTGTTTAGCGTATTAAAAATAGTCAAGGCAGTTTCTTGGTCGTCCGCTGTAATTGGCAATAGGATAGAATAATTTAGTAGCGACAAAATGAAATGATATAATTGCATGCCACTAGTCAGAGCCTTTTGCTGATATAGTTCTATGAATTTATTATAATTCTTTGAATAATTATCTTTGGCATTAGCATCAGCTATACCTGTCTTAAGAATATTACGCAGTATCTCATTTCCCGAATCAGTGACGACTTCTGAACGTAGCAAAATATTACTTCGATCCTCTTTACCCGTCATCTCATTTTCTTTCCACAATGCAGGTTTAATTTTTCTAATAAAGTTTTTCACTTCATCTGCCTGGCTATCGTCATGTTCCAGCATGGAGAATACAGCCCGTAGCAACAAGAACAAGGATGTGATACGCTGTTGACCATCTATTATCTGACGTTCCCCATTCTCTTCATATGACACGATGCAACCAAGGAAATAGTTATTAGCTCCGTCAATCTGATTACGTTCTATCGAGAATTCCCAAAGGTCTTCAAACAAAGTGATAATTTCATCATCAGACCATGAATACGGTCGCTGATACTCAGGTATAACGAAAGGGATTTCTTGCCCACTTGTTAGCAGTTGAAGGACTGTTTGCTTATTTACGTTAATATTTGTTGTTGACATATTATTATTTTATTGTATATAATGTTTTCGTGGAGAATGGTTATCAAATATTTTCATAATATATTGCAAATATAGCCATTAAAGATATAACTAAAGCGAATTAAGAGCTTATTTTTATATGATTATAATTATTTTCTTGTAAATTTGTTACGTTAATCTTCTCAATACAAAATTGGATCATGTGAGCGTAGATATTTCACATATCATCTGACATGACTTTTGGCGAGTAAAAGACTCGAAAGCATCCAAAGTTTTTGCCGCAAAGACAATAGAAATGTTGAAACGTAATCTGCTTATTCAAGAAGCTGTCGATTGCTGTTTCAAACAGATACGATGCTGATATCTATGAAACAAGCTTCCTGCTGCCGATCTATGACATTGAATTTATTCTGCACAATGGTTTTTGGCAAATTGAGTCAAATTATCATTATTTCCATATTGTTTTACATCATGGAGGGAACTTCTAGTTACGTTGTTTAATTTTTGATATTGCACGAGCACTGGGGCAAGATGAAGCATGGCATGCCGCGGAATTCTACACTTGGAATGGTGATGGTTGTGAAGCGCCTGATACTACATTTAACCAATGGATGGAGAAAACTCTTCAAAGTTATGGAAAAGACATACCAGAATTTGACCAATCGGCAATCCTGGCACAGGGAGATGATACAATACCTGATTGTGAACCTATCTATCATGATTCGTTTAAAGAATGCAAAGAACTGTTTGATAGCTTACAAGCAAAATTAGGGGATTATAACCTTCTTGGACTATACACGATTGGCAATGGTTATTTAAGGTGTGAAAAGAATGGGCTACTGTTCCTTATTAACAAAAAAACATTAAAGCCGATGTTCGACAAACCAATAGAAGGAGCACTTCGATCCTTGAATGGACCAGAATTTATAGTGAAGAAGAATGGCCTGTCTGCAGTATTTGATATGGATGGCATTCAGTTGACTGAATTTGTTAAGGGGGATTTTGATTGGAAATGGGCTCCTTTTGAGCCTTTAAAAGGAGATGATTCTTCGAAGAGAATTATCTACAATAAAGAAGCGGGTATCGAATTAAAGCCGAGATAAGTATGGTAAACAATTGACTGGCCCATCAAAATGACATGGAATGAGTGCGTATCCGGTCCCAAGGATTCATACTACTCGCCCACGCAAAAGCATAATTTCCGTTATAAGTTGAACGATACAATTTCCTGACGTTGAGAGCTTATCGCTAATTTGGGGGATGGGAGGATGCACTTGTGATTTGTCCCTGAACTTTGGCTTAAATAAAAAGAAGCGCAAGGTAATAAAATATATTCACCTTGCGCTTCTTGTGTTTCGATTATGCTTGTTTCGCAGCGGCCTTGTCGGTGTAGACTTCCACCGTGTGGAGCGCGTGATGGCCCACGTAAGCGGCTGGGCCGGCATCGTTTTGGTCGATGATGTCGGCTAAAACCTGAGCCTTGTTTTTGCCTGTGAGTAGGAAAATGAGTCG
This sequence comes from Prevotella sp., assembly GCA_050946435.1. Classification (GTDB taxonomy): domain Bacteria; phylum Bacteroidota; class Bacteroidia; order Bacteroidales; family Bacteroidaceae; genus Prevotella. The sequence continues at coordinate 86,461 of JBMNUU010000006.1, read as the reverse complement.
CCGGGCATGAATGATGGGCATTCCTGTGAGGGCAATGCGCTGCTGTTCGGTCTTGGGGTGAGTGCCCACTGCGTAGGCCCTGTTAGTGGTGAGCAGATGCTCCTGACCGGGAAAGATGGACGAGGTGTGCCCGTCGTCGCCGGCTCCCAAGAGTACGATGTCGAATTGAGGGAAGCTCTCTTCCTCGGGCACCATACTACGCACTTCGGCCTCATAGCGCTGGGCTTCTTCCTCGGGAACGTTCTCCCCCTTGATACGTATGACGTTTTCTTCGGGTATGTGGATTTGGCTCAGCAGGTTGTCGCGGGTCATGCCATAGTTGCTCTCCTTATCGGTGGGTGGCACACATCGCTCGTCTACCCAGAACAATCGGATGCGCTCCCAGGGCGTTTGGGCATCATACTGTTCGGCCCAAAGGCGAAACATCAGTGCTGGCGTACTGCCTCCACTGAGTGCAATGTTCACTTTCCGGTCTTCGGACAGTTGGCTCGTTACTTGCAGTATGCGCTCGATAAGCGCACGTGCAGTCTCGACGTCGGTGTTGTGGATGTGGGTTATCATAGCTCGCAGTATAAATCGGTGTTGGTGAGGTTCTTGCACGGGTTGGTCCAATCGGCCTCATGGTCGTGCATCAGTCGGTCGCTCTCTTGTGGTCCCCATGTGCCTACGGGATAGCCGTAGAGGGGAACGTCTTCGTTTTGCCAATATTTCAGTACGGGGTCGAAGAATCGCCAGGAAGCTTCCACTGCGTCGTTACGTGTAAAGAGGGTCGGATCGCCTTGTATGCAGTCGTCGATGAGGCGTGCATAGGCGTCGTTGATGGCGACGTCACCCAGTTGGTTATAGCTGAAATCCATGGCTACGCGTTTCACTTGGAATCCTGCTCCCGGCACTTTCATTCCAATCTTCAAGCTGATGCCCTCGTTGGGCTGTATGCGAATGGTGAGCAGATTGGCCTGTGGATGTTGGCCTCCGGCAGCGTTTCCGAACATCTGATGGGGCGTTTCGCGGAAATGGATCACAATTTCGGTGACCTTTGTTGGCATCTGCTTGCCCGTGCGGATGTAGAACGGCACGCCGCTCCATCGCCAATTGTCGATATTCAGGCGCATGGCCACAAAAGTCTCTGTGCGCGATTCGGGGCTTACACCCTTTTCCTCGCGGTAGCCCTTCTTGGAGTTGCCGGCCGTGTACTGTCCACGAATGATATGTTCTTTGAGGTCGGTTTCGTCGAGTGGCTTCAGTGAGTTGTACACTTTCACCACCTCATTTCGGAAGCTGTCGGCGTTAAATACGGCAGGCGGCTCCATGGCGGTGAGGGCCACAAGCTGGATAAGGTGATTTTGCACCATATCGCGCAGAGCTCCGGCCGTGTCGTAGAATCCGCCCCTATTCTCGATGCCAAGGTTTTCTACGGCCGTAACTTCTACGTAGTCGATATAGTTACGATTCCATACCGGCTCGAAAATGCCGTTGGCAAAGCGGAAGGCCAGAATGTTTTGGGCGGTCTCCTTACCAAGGAAATGGTCGATACGGAATATTTGGTGCTCCCCGAACACCGACTCGTAGACTTTGCCCAGTTCCTGTGCCGATTTGAGATCGTAGCCGAAGGGCTTTTCCACGATGATGCGTGAGCCGGGCGTATTGAGCCCCACGCTCTTCAGATGCAAGGGCACCACACCGTATAGCGATGGCGGTGTGGCCAGATAAAACAGCATATTATCGGGCTGCTCCTCGCCGGTAACGTCTTTTATTTTCTGCTTCAACTGTGGATAGCCCTCGTCCTTTGACGGGTCCATCGGCTGATAATAGAGGTGTGATACGAATGTTTTGAAACGTTCTTTATCGTGGTCTTCGGGTTTTATGAACTCATTCATTTGCTCCAGGATATATGTGCGAAACTTTTCATCGGAGTAGGGCGTGCGTGCCGTGCCGATGATGGAGAAATTTTCCTGTAGCCTGTTGTTGGTGTAGAGTGAGAATAAGGCGGGTATCAATTTTCGTTTGGTGAGGTCGCCCGAGGCCCCAAATATAATCATTGCAAAATTGCTCATAGGTTTTTTAATTCAAAATTCACAATTTAAAATTCATAATTAGCTGCGCGTTGAATGAGCTGTCTTTAATTCAAAATTCACAATTTAAAATTCCCAATTAGCTGTGCGTTGAATGAGCTATCTTTAATAGACAATTCATAATTCATTATGACAGAGTCTATATCATTATTGACTTTGACTTGCGCGGCAAATTATGAATTTTAAATTGTGAATTTTAAATTAAACATTGTACGTTCCCGACTTGGTGCTGCCACCATGTCCGGTCCAGTTCTCATGGAAGAATTGGCCACGCGGTTGGTCTTTGCGCTCAAAGGTGTGAGCACCGAAATAGTCGCGCTGGGCTTGTACCATGCTGGCCGGCAGATTTTCAGACGTAAGCGAATAAAAATAGTTGAGCGCCGACGAGAAAGCCGGAACGGGCAGCCCTTCTGTAGCGGCCAGTGCCACGAGAGACTTCCATCCTTCGAGCAAATGCTCTATCTCCTTGGAGAAATAAGGTGCGAGGAGTAGGTGGCGAGGCTTCTCTGACTCTTCGTAGGCGTGGGCGATGTCATTGAGGAACACGCTGCGGATAATGCATCCGCCACGCCACATTCGGGCGATGGAAGCCATATCGAGGTCCCATTCGAACTCATCGGAAGCCTTTTGCAACACGGAGAAACCCTGTGCGTAGCTCACCAACTTCGATGCGTAGAGCGCTGAAAAAATGTTATCGAGCAAGGCCTGGCGGTCAAGCTTGGTCTTAGTGGTGGTGTGGGGGAAGCGCTTTGCTGCTGCCACACGCATATCTTTGTCCGATGATAAGCTGCGTTCGAACACAGCGGTACCGATAAGTCCCAGGGGCATTCCGAGGTTCAGGGCATTGATAACCGACCATTTGCCGGTGCCTTTCTGGCCTGCGGTGTCGAGGATGGAGTCGATGAGCATATTGCCTTCAGCGTCTTTGTGGCGCAGGATGTTGGCTGTAATCTCTATGAGGTAGCTTTGGAGTTTGCCCTTGTTCCACTCTTCGAATACGTCGGCCATCTCGTCATTGCTCATGCCGCCGAGGTTTTTCATCACCCAGTAGGCTTCAGAAATGAGTTGCATATCGCCGTATTCAATGCCGTTATGAATCATCTTCACGAAGTGGCCGGCACCTTGCGGACCCACCCATTGACAACAAGGGGAGCCGTCTTCGGCCTTTGCCGCGATGCTCTGAAGCACGGGCTTCACGCTTTCCCAGGCTTTTTCAGACCCGCCGGGCATGATAGAGGCGCCGTTCAAAGCACCTTCCTCGCCACCCGAAACACCACTTCCTACAAAAAGAAAACCTTTTTCCTCCGCAGTGGCCACACGTCGGTTGGTGTCCTCATAATTGGAATTGCCACCATCAATGATAATATCGCCCGGTGATAGCAGTGGAAAAAGTTCTTCCATCACCATGTCTACAGGCTTGCCGGCCCGCACCATCATCATGATTTTGCGGGGTTGTGCAATGGATTTCACAAAGTCTTTGATGTCTGTATATCCGCTAATGGACTTACCTTTGGCGCGCCCTTCGATAAAGCGTTCGACCACACCCTCTTCAATGCCGGGCACAGTGCGGTTGTAAACCGAGACATTCCACCCGTGATTGGCAATGTTTAACGCCAGGTTTTCACCCATTACAGCCAGGCCGATAAGACCGAAATCGCTTTTCTTCTGATTATCCATAGTTTTTGGTTTTATGTGATTCTGTAGACCAGGAATGAAGAATTGTCGCTTCGTTGGGCACAAAAAACTTTATTTTGATTGGAGTCGGCCGATAATTCCGCATGAACTCCTCATTCCTTTATCTTATTGTTTTTCTTCCTTTATTCTATTATGTTCTTTCCTTTAAAATCCGTTCTTAGTCCAACAGCGTTCCCCGGGTGAGCGCATATCTGCCTCCGCCTGTGAAACATAGGGCCAAAGCGCCGAGCAGGTAAAGCGCCGGCAATTCAACGGCCCATCCTCCCGTGCTGGAGTTTATACTGAACAGCACATCGGTATGGGCCATGAGGATAGCTACAATCATGTTACCCACCATGATGGCAGCTGCGGCACGAGTCCACACGCCCAGTACGATCATGAAGGCTGCCACCAGCTCGCAGAGCAACGCTCCATAAGCAATGAACGAGGGAAGACCTATGGCAGCAAGCATTTCGGCAATGCCGTCAACGCCATACACAGCCTTGTGAATTCCGTGGAACAGCATCAGCCCACCAATGCTGAGGCGTAGAATCAACAGTCCCAAATCGATATTTCGAAGGAAGTTCTTATATTTTTCTAACATAATGTGTTTTTTTGAGTTATCATTAAAATATTTGTTTTATTCTATCTTTTACCTACGCAAATGTAATAAAAATACCAAAGCCAACCAAAAAAATTGAAATAATTTCAATGTAAAATATAAATTGTAATCTTTTCAGAATAAAATCACTAAAAAAAATTGGTATTTTAAAAAAAACTTTTATCTTTGCAAGTGTAGTGTAGCGATTGTGAGCATGTTGCTACAAACGTATGATACAAGGCAAAATATTTGTCGATTGCTCAAGAAACAAGTTCTATAAATAAGATAATTAAAACAAAACGATTATGAAAAAGTACATTTGTGACGTTTGCGGTTGGGTGTATGATCCTGAAGTTGGTGATCCAGACGGTGGCATCGAGCCGGGAACTGCCTTTGAAGATCTTCCTGAAGACTGGGTTTGCCCTGAGTGTGGCGTAGGTAAGGAAGACTTCAGTCCTGAAGAAGACTAATCCAAATTGAAATTACAGCCCGCCCTTTTTATTCTTTGATAGATAAAAGGTTGGAAAAGAAAAATGGTTTTACTCATGGGAGATTGTATCCCGGAGTAAAACCATTTTCAGTTTTATGACGTGCGGTTTGGACGTCAATCAGACAGGAGTTTGGCTGCCATTGCCTGTCCCAGGGCTACACACTGGGCTCGGGTCTCCTCGTTAAGCGACTGCTTCATTTCTACAGGCTCACCCACTGGCTCAAAGTGGAACTTCTCTTTGTTCCAGTCTTCGAGGATGGAAACGGCCTTGCTAACCCAACAATAACTCCCAAACCATCCCATATAACGGTTTTTGATATTTCTGTTGTCGATGGCCGACAACAACTGTTCCATTTTCGGGAATATGCTGTTGTTATAGGTCGGTGCACCGAGAATAAGTCCTTTGTAACGGAATATGTCACGTAGGGCATAAGAATAGTGTACCTTAGTCAGGTTGATGAGGCTAATTTTCTCAACGCCTGCCTGTGATGCGGCCTCTGCGATGACTTCCGCCATCTGAGCCGTGTTGCCATACATCGTGCCATAGGCAATCACCAACCCGTTTTCACCTTCATATCGACTCATCTTGTCGTAGAGCTTGACAACTTTGTTGGCATACTTATGCCATACAGGCCCGTGCGTGGGACAGAGGTAATCTATTTGTACACCATCTAATTTTTTCAATGCATTTTGCACAGGAGTTCCATATCGTCCGACAATGTTGGCATAGTATCTTATCATCTCCAACCAGAACTTGTCGGTATCGATTTCCTCGTCTACAACGCCGCCATCGAGCGCACCAAAGCACCCGAAGGCATCACCCGTGAACGCTGTGTGTGCTGTCATGTCGATGGAAACCATCGTCTCGGGCCAATGTACCATCGGTATGAGCTCGAACTTGAGCGTGTGTTTGCCCAAAGAGAGCTCATCGCCATGCTTCACTTCCATGCATCCCTCGTTAATACCGTAGAATCCTCCCATCATGTCAAAAGTCTTCTTGTTTCCAATAATTTTGATGTTGGGATAGTATTTACGTAGTAACGAGAGCGAGCTGCTATGGTCGGGCTCCATGTGATGGACCACCACATAGTCGATGGGACGGTCTCCGATTACCTCGCGAATATTAGACAGGAACTGTGGGTAGAAGTCTATTTCCACAGTGTCCATGAGGCAAACCTTCTCATCAACAACCAGGTAGGAATTGTAGGTGACACCTTGTGGCAGTGGCCATAAGCCTTCAAACCGCTGCTTGTTGTTGTCGTTTACTCCTACATAATATACTTGGTCTGTAATTTTCTTCATGTCTTTGGTCTATATGTTGGCGTGAAAAATACTTTTTAAGATATAAATTCGAGGAAAGCTCCAACCTGGTTGTGCAGGGCCTCACGCTGCTCCTCTGTCATAATCATCTTGCCTTCGGTCCATGCTTCTTTGTTAAGTGCTATGCCGGCTTGCTGTGCAGGCATAATGTTGGCACCAATGGTTGTCAGCAGTTCAGCCAACTTCTCCCTGCACTTGGCAGTTTGTCCTTTTCCGCCTGCACCGCTCATTGTAATTTTTTTGTCTTTGATGGCCGTCGGTGTTTGATGGTCTCCGGCTACCAATGGACGTGAGAGCCAGTCGAAAATATTCTTCACATGGCCGGGATAGCTATAGTTGTATTCGGGGGTGAATACCCATATTGCATCAGCTGCGGCCACTGTCTCGCGCAATTTGGTTACGGCTGCAGGGGCTGGAAACTCTATGTCCTGATTCATGAAAGGAACATCGCTGTAGTCCAGGTAACTCACGTTTGCCCGATCTCCAATTATTTCTTCGGCTGTTTTTGCCAAGACACGATTGAAAGACTCCTTTCGCAAAGAGCCTACAATAAATAAAATATTCTTTTTCATTACTATTTTCGTTATGATTTGCTATTGATTCGCAAAATTAACCAATTTCCATCGTATTGGCAAACAATCAAGAAAATATTTACAATCGCACACCGCTGTGCACCCATTTCTGATCAAAGATTCTGAGGACTCAAAATCTTCTCACACGCAATGCGTTCCACGTCTTTTCCCCCGTGATTGTAATAGCATAATCCACAACGCATGAAGCCGAGACTGTCGATGAGGTGGAGCATTTCCACATTGTCATAGTTGGTATCGATGCGTATGCTCTCAAACTTCCGCTTCCGGCAGATTCGTCCAGCCTCCGTGAGCAGCAGTCGTGCCAGTCCCTTCCCATGATGGGCAGTTGCCACTGCTGTGCGATGGATGGTGGCATAGGGGCGGTCGCTGAGCCACTTCCCCTTCAGATGGTCGTAGGAGGGCTCTCCGTCGAAGCTGATAGCCGTATATCCGGCTATTTCACCGTTCAATTTTATGACATACCCAATTCCTGAGTCAATGTCATGGGCGATGCTTTCACGTGGAGGGTATTTTTCATCCCACTGATGACGTCCCTTGGCCACCATGTTGAGTGCGGCCTGATGCACGATACTCCATATTTGAGGCTCATCGTCTGCCTTCGCCTGTTCGAAAGTATAGGGCAAGAGCAGTGGCTCCAACTCGTGCATAAGCTGTGGAGTGTTGCTGAAAACGATGCCATACATACCCACAGCGCGAGCTCCTTCGATGTTTTCGGGCTTATCGTCGATAAACACACATTCGTCCGCCTGCACTTTAAACTTGTTTAGAAAGCTATGGTAAATCTCTGCTTCCGGCTTCAGCTGATACACGTCTTTGGAGATAAGGTGATCTTCCAAAATCTCAAAGATGTCGAATTTTTCCATCACGTCGTACACCCTTGCCGACCAGTTCGATAATCCGAGCAGCCGATAGCCACGCTTCTTGAGGTCGAGCATTGTCGCTCTGATACCCTCACTTTCGTGAGTAAATATATCGGCATATTGTTTGTCGAAAGCATCGAGGGCCTCACTGTATTCCGGCCACAGATGCTTTTGCTGTTCAAAATAATAAGCCGGCTCGTGCACACCCCGGTCCATCTCCGCATTCACTTCACTCGAGAATACCCTCTTTAAAAACCACTGGGCCTTTTCTCTGCTTCCCAACAGTTGCGTGAAGAATCCCATAAAATCGTACTGTACGAGTACGCCTCCGAAATCGTAAACAATATTTTTGATCATAATGGATATAGTGGTTCTTGGTATAGACAAAGATACGAATTTATGATGACGTAACCAAAAAAGGACACCTCTCATTCCTGAGACGTGTCCTTTGTATTAGTAATGTAATTCTTTTGAGATTACTTCAGCTTCTTATAGCCGTATTTAGCAGAGTGAGAGAGCTCCTCTTCGATACGGATGAGCTGGTTGTATTTAGCCATACGGTCGGTGCGGCTCATGGAACCGGTCTTGATCTGGCCGGAGTTGGTAGCCACAGCAATGTCGGCAATCGTGGTGTCCTCGGTCTCGCCGGAGCGGTGAGAAGTAACTGTGGTGTATCCGTGGCGATGAGCCATCTCGATAGCCTCGAGAGTCTCGGTCAGCGAGCCAATCTGGTTCACCTTGATCAGGATAGAGTTGGCTGCACCCATTTTGATACCCTTCTCCAAGAACTTCACGTTTGTAACAAACAGGTCGTCACCTACCAGCTGGCAGCGGTCGCCAATCTTAGCGGTGAGCTTAGCCCAGTTTTCCCAGTCGTTCTCATCGAGACCGTCCTCGATAGAGTCGATAGGATATTTGGTGATGAGCTCCTCGAGATAAGCAATCTGCTCGTCGGCGGTGAGTTTCTTGCCGTTGGGATCCTTAGGCATACCGTTCGACAGTTGGCTATAGTCGTAGAACCATTTTCCGTCCTCTTCAACAGAGAATTCCGAAGCGGCGCAGTCCATGGCAATCTTCACGTCCTTACCGGGCTCGTAGCCGGCGTCCTTGATGGCCTGAATGATAGAATCGAGAGCATCCTCAATGCCGTCAAACTTAGGAGCGAAACCACCCTCATCGCCCACAGCGGTAGAAAGACCACGTTTCTTCAGGTTCTTCTGCAGTGTGTGGAACACCTCAGCACCCATGCGCAGAGCCTCACGGAGTGAAGGAGCGCCTACGGGGCGAATCATGAACTCCTGGAATGCGATAGGAGCGTCAGAGTGAGCGCCACCGTTGATGATATTCATCATAGGAACGGGCAGGGTGTATGTGTTGGCGCCACCGATGTAGCGGTAAAGAGGGATGTTCAGAGCCTTGGCAGCAGTCTGAGCCACAGCCAGAGAAACACCGAGGATGGCGTTTGCACCGAGTCTGCTCTTGGTAGGAGTACCGTCGAGCTCGAGCATCTTGTAGTCGATTTTGCGCTGATCCAGTACGCAGCAACCCTTCAAGGCCGGAGCAATGACTGTATTGACGTTGTCAACAGCCTTCAAAACACCCTTGCCGCCGAAACGATTCTTGTCGCCATCGCGAAGCTCGAGGGCCTCGTTCTCACCGGTAGAAGCACCAGAGGGCACAGAGGCACGGCCCATTACACCGTTCTCCAATGTTACTTCAACTTCTACTGTCGGATTACCACGTGAGTCGATAATCTCACGAGCGTGTACTTTTTCAATTTTCATCGTTTTACCTTTTATAATATTAAATGAATAAAAAATCTTCTTATTAGACTGATACAAAGTTACTATCAAATTTTGAAACAGCCAATTTTTCAATGCATTTATTTGTCTGATTTTGTTTTTTTTATATTTCATTCGGAGCAAGGCTCCCGGGCTTAGTCTCTAAGACTGCGATTGGTCGAAAAAAGCGGCTTTGGCTATGCAAAACGTGGCATTTCACACAATAAAATTGTAACTTTGCATATAGACAGCAGATGATTATGACTCAAACGCGCACCTATATCGCCATCGACCTCAAATCGTTCTACGCCTCTGTGGAGTGTGTGGAACGGGGCCTCGATCCGCTCACCACCAATCTTGTGGTGGCTGACGTGAGCCGCACGGAGAAGACCATCTGCCTGGCGGTGTCGCCATCGCTCAAAGCCTACGGCATCAGCGGGCGCGCCCGTTTGTTCGAGGTGGTGCAGCGATTGCGTGAGGTGAACGGTGAGCGACGGCAACACGCCCGGGGCCATGTGCTTACGGGGAAATCGGTTTCCGACCCGGAACTCAAGGCCAACCCACAGCTTGAGGTCGACTATATTGCCGCTATGCCGCGCATGTCCCACTATATTCAGTACAGCGCGCGCATCTATCAGATTTATATGCGGTATATCTCACCGGAAGATATGCACGTGTATTCCATTGATGAGGTGTTTTTTGATGTCACTAATTATTTGTCCATTTATAAGATGACCGCCCACGAGCTGGCCATGACGATGGTGCGTGCCGTGCTTCGCGAGACGGGCATCACAGCAACGGCCGGCATAGGCACCAACCTCTATCTGGCCAAGATTGCGATGGATATTGTGGCTAAGCACATGCCGGCCGACAAAGACGGGGTGCGCATTGCCGAGCTCGACGAGATGACTTATCGTCGCCAACTGTGGAATCACGAGCCGCTCACCAGTTTTTGGCGCGTGGGGAGGGGGATTGCCGGTCGGCTCGAGCCGTATGGCATCAAGACGATGGGGCAGATAGCCCGTTGTTCCCTGATCAATGAGGAGTTTCTCTATAAGCTCTTCGGGGTCAATGCTGAACTCCTCATCGACCATGCGTGGGGGTGGGAGCCGTGCACCATCGAAGCCATAAAGGCCTACAAACCAAAGGAAAACTCGTTGAGTAGCGGACAGGTGTTACAGGAGCCCTACACGTTCAAGAAAGCTCGTGTGGTGGCCAAGGAGATGGCCGACACGATGGCACTGGACCTCGTAGACAAGCAACTCGTGACCGATCAGATTGTGCTCACCGTGGGCTACGATGTGGAGAGCCTGACCAATCCTGCCATTAGGGCTACATACGATGGACCGGTAATGACCGATCACTATGGGCGGAAAGTGCCTAAATCTGCGCATGGCTCGGCCAGATTGGGTCTTTACAACTCTTCGTCGAAGATCATCACCCAAGCCGTGACACAGGTGTTTGACAGCATTGTGAATCCCAATCTGCTCGTGCGGCGGCTCACCTTAGTAGCCGACCATGTCATAGGCGAGGGGCAGGCCCTACAGCAGAGCAAAGAGCCCGTGCAGTTGGATATGTTCACCGACTATGAGGCCTTGCGCAGACAGAAACAGAAAATGCGCGACAGTCTGGCCAAAGAGCGCCGAATGCAGAAAACATTGTTGGACATCAAAAAGAAATTCGGCAAAAACGCCATTCTTAAAGGTCTTGATTTCGAAGAGGGAGCCACCACGCGAAGCCGCAACAGTCAGATTGGCGGGCACAAGGCGTGAAGACACCGCCGCATACCTTATATTATATATAGTATATGATGGATCTCAACTACGACGATATTATCAATCTTCCTCACCACGTTTCCAAACGTCATCCGCAGATGCCGATGTACAAGCGGGCGGCCCAGTTTGCGGCATTTGCTGCACTTTCCGGGCATGGGGCAGCTCTCCGTGAGGCTGCCAGGGTTACGCAGGAGTTCAGAGAACCGGCTGACGACCATAAGGAACTTCTCGACCGTAGAATGTCGGTACTGCGGTCGAAAATCGCGGAGCAGCCTGCTGTCACCGTGACGTATTTCCTGCCCGACCGTCGTAAGGAGGGCGGTCGATATGTCAAGATGACGGGACGGCTGGTGAAAATTCATGAACACGAGCGGTTGATGGAGTTGCAGGCTGCAGAGGGCAAGCTCCGCATTCCCTTCCGTCTTGTTGTGGATTTGGAGGTATAGCGTTTTTTTCGTCGCGCTTGGTGGCAGGCTGGGCAGGGCCGTGCCACGCTGAACGGGCAGGCGAGTTGCTTAACGGTGTCAAGAAAACTTCACTCTGAAACGGTGCTCTTTTTGTTTTGCTCCAGCGCATCAATTCCGTTATTTTGTAAACAATTCTTTGTAGAGACGATGAAAAAGTCGCCGAGCTGTTGCGGTTGGGCTTCAACGGCACTGCCGCAATGGCTCAATCACATTGTCGTTGAGCCTTTGCCGTGTTGCGATAAAAGCCTAACCGCACTGTCATGACATATCCAACCGCGACGCTTTTGGTAGCGGAAGAATGGAGAAAAATGTGGTGTTGCTTGTATGTTGTTGGTAATCAGCTATATGTCTAAACCTTCCAAAAATCGCGTATTTCGGGCAAAAGTGTTTCTGTTTTTAAATACGCGAAATCTGAAGCCCCTTTTGTCATTCTATTTCAAGTTTTTTAGCGATTTTCCTCCGTGCCCCGACGATGGATAGAGAACGTTAGGGCTTCGGTCTGGTAAATCCCTTTCCGAATATGGAGTAAATAGTTGCGATGTTCAGGGTATAGTCTTGTGCGATAAAAGTTTGAGATATTCGTTTTCAAAGTTGGGTGTGAACACACCCTTCCCCATGTTGGACAGGATGTCGGCCCTGCTCCAGAATCGTCCGCCGTTCAATTCGCGGCTGTTGGGAGTCACCTTGCCATCGTAGACGGTGGTGAATACCCACACTAATTCGCACTCGCGCTTGCTGTCAAACACATAATGCGTGAGGTATCGTGGGGTGTAGTCGGTCACGCCAAGTTCTTCGCTCACCTCGCGTCTTAGGGCCTGTTCGACAGTCTCGCCATAGTCCATGTGCCCGCCGCAGGCTGTGTCCCATTTGCCCGGCTGAATGTCTTTCCACTCGGGCCGCCGCTGCAGATAGAGGTCGCCCTTGCTGTTGAACAGGTGAAGATGCACGACGGGATGGAGCACCCGACTGCCGTTGTGGGCTTTGCCACGCGTGGTCCGGCCCGTCACGTTACCGTCCGGGTCGACTATGGGGAACAGCTCTTCTGAATCGTCGGTCATTGGAGTTTGCCGCAAAAAGTGTAACAATCGTGGAAAATTTCCGGGAGCTGCTGCGGCTCGCTTCTGAAAATACCGAAGACGGCGCTGCCGCTACCGCTCATCTGTGCATATACGGCTCCGAGGTCGTAGAGACGGCGCTTGATGTCGGCCAAGAGTGGATGAGCTTCAAACACGGGAAGTTCAAAATCGTTGGTCAGTTCGTCTTTCCAAGTATCTATGGGCTGTCTGACGATGTCGCGACAACTCTTTTCGGGCTTCCGGCAGGTGATGCGGGCGTAGGCCTCGCCGGTGGAGACGGCAATATCGGGCTTCACCACGCCGATGTAATAACCGCGAAGGTTTCCTTTCGGTCCGTCAACAGGCTCCAGAATTTCGCCTCGTCCTGTGGCAAATGATGGTTCGGCGGTGATGAAAAAGGCACAGTCGGAGCCGAGACGGGCAGCATAGCGCTCCATCTCGGCAATGCCGATGTTCAGGCGGAAACGCTCGTCGAGGAGACGAATCATGAACGCTCCGTCGGCCGATCCGCCACCCAATCCTGCCTGCGAAGGGATGCGCTTCACTAGATGGGCATGGATGCGGGGCAGCGTAAAGTCTTCGGCCAGCAGATGGTAGGCCTTGACCACGAGATTGTCGTGCTCGTCGCAGTCGACAGCATTGCCCGTCACTTTAAGGTCGCATGGCACTTCCGACGGGAAGTCAGCGTCCATGTGTTTAATTTCAAGGGCGTCGGTCAGTGGGATGGGATAGAACACGGTTTCGAGATCATGATATCCGTCTTCGCGCTTGGAAATGACGTTAAGTCCCAAGTTTACTTTAGCACAAGGAAATATCAGCATAGCACAGATGTATTTGTTATTGCAAATGTAATGAAAAATTAGGTACTTTGATGCGATAATCAGTTTTTTTTGACGATAGAAGCCTACATTGAAGTATTTTTAGTAAATTTGCGGTTACAACAATAACAATCATGCCAGAAACAAAAAAATCAAATTATACCGGCGGACGCCGCCGCAAAACCTCAGCTCCTATAGATCCCACCTATGCTCATATGCAGCCCCAGGCTGTGGATGTGGAAAAGGTGGTGCTGGGTGCTTTGATGATCGACAAGGATGCTTTCTCGGTGATTGCCGAGACCATTCGTCCCGAAACCTTCTATGAGCCCAGTCATCAGAAGATATATACAGCCATCCAGACCTTGAACATGAACGAGAGTCCGGTGGACATCATGACGGTGACCAACGAACTGCAAAAGGAGGGAACGCTCGATGATGTGGGCGGTGCCCCCTATGTGGTGGACCTCGCCTCGCAGGTAGCTTCATCGGCACACATCGAGTATCATGCCAAAATATTGCAGCAAAAGTATTTTGCCCGTCAGCTTATCTCGTTTGCCAGTGTGATCGAAACCAAGGCTTTCGATGCTACGGTGGACGTCGACGAACTGATGCAGGAAGCCGAGGGCAGCCTCTTTGAACTGTCGCAGAAGAATATGCGACAGGAGTACACGCAGATAGATCCGGTGATTCGACAGGCGGTGGACATTCTCCAGAAGGCGTCGGCCAACTCCGATGGACTCACGGGCATTCCCTCTGGATTTACCAAATTGGACGATATGACTTCGGGCTGGCAAAAGAGCGACTTGGTCATCATTGCCGGTCGCCCCGCAATGGGTAAGACCTCGTTTGCCCTTTCTATTGCCAAAAACATTGCCGTGGACTATCAGGAACCCATCGCCTTCTTCTCGCTTGAGATGAACAATGTGCAGCTGGTCAACCGACTGATATCTAATGTGTGCGAGATAGAGGGCAAGAAGATTATGAACGGTCAGCTCGCGCGTGACGAATGGGAGCGACTGGACAAGAACTTGGCAAAACTGACGGGTGCACCTATTTATATAGACGACACGCCGGGAATGTCTATTTTCGAACTTCGCACCAAGGCTCGGCGTCTCGTTAGGGAAAAGGGCGTGAAGGTGATCATGATAGACTATTTGCAGCTGATGAATGCCAACGGTATGCGTTTTGGCAACCGTCAGGAGGAGGTGTCGACCATCTCTCGCTCGCTGAAAGGTTTGGCCAAAGAGCTGGATATACCTATTCTCGCTTTGTCGCAGCTGAATCGTACGGTGGAAAACCGTGAGGGGCTGGAGGGGAAACGTCCGCAGCTGAGCGACCTCCGCGAGTCGGGAGCCATCGAGCAGGATGCCGACCTGGTGATGTTTGTGCACCGTCCGGAATACTATCATCTGTTGGAGGATGAGAAGGGCAACGACCTCAGGGGCAAGGCTCAGATTATTATTGCCAAGCATCGTAAAGGTGCGACGGGTGATGTGTTGTTGAGTTTCCAGGGCCAGTACACGCGTTTTGCCAATCCCGAGGACGCTATGCTCTCCCCGTTGCCATCCAGTCTGGGAGGAGGAGAGATTATTGGTTCGCGTCTGAATCAAGATGATGACGATCCTTTCGGTGGAGCGCCGTTTTGATGTACGCTTTAAAGAAAAATGAGCAAATATCTATTGTTTTAATAGAAAAATTGACATAAAAGTAATAAATTGTTTGCTCGTTTTGGGTAAATGTGTTATCTTTGCACTCGGATTAAACAATAAAAATAAGATGTTTGCACTAAATAGCCTTATCATTTCCATTATTATTCGACTGCATCCGGCTGTCGGGAGTGAAAAGGTGCGTGCGCATGTCTAATATGTAATTATAGAATAGAGCCTTTCCACTTCCGTCAGTGGGAAGGCTTTTTGTTTTATAGGCTAAAATATTGATTATGAGTGAGAGAATCTACATTTTCGACACGACGCTTCGCGATGGCGAGCAGGTGCCCGGGTGCCAACTGAACACGGTAGAGAAAATTCAGGTAGCCAAGCAGTTAGAACTGATGGGGGTAGACGTCATAGAGGCTGGTTTCCCCATTTCTTCTCCCGGCGATTTCAATTCTGTGGTAGAAATTTCGAAGGCTGTGACCTGGCCCACCATCTGTGCGCTGACGCGTGCGGTGGAGAAAGACATTGATGTGGCGGCGGAGTCTTTGCAATATGCCAAGCACAAGCGCATCCACACAGGCATCGGAACGAGCGACTGGCATATCAAATATAAGTTCAACTCTACACGCGAGGATATCATTGAGCGTGCCGTTAGAGCCGTGAAATATGCCAAGAAATATGTGGAAGATGTAGAGTTTTATGCCGAAGATGCCGGTCGTACGGACAACGAATATCTGGCACGCATCGTGGAGGCTGTGATCAAAGCCGGGGCTACGGTGGTCAATATTCCCGACACGACGGGGTATTGTCTGCCCCATGAATACGGTGCAAAGATAAAATACTTGATGGAACACGTTGACAATGTGGACCGAGCCATCTTGTCAACTCACTGTCACAACGACTTAGGCATGGCCACGGCCAATACGCTGAGCGGGGTGCTGGCCGGTGCTCGGCAGGTGGAAGTGACCATCAACGGTATCGGCGAACGTGCCGGCAATACCTCGCTGGAAGAAATCGCCATGATCCTGAAGTGCCATAAGCATCTCGATATAGACACGAATATCAATACCAACAAGATTTATCCCATGTCGCGCATGGTGTCGTCGCTGATGAATATGCCTGTGCAGCCCAACAAGGCCATTGTGGGTCGGAATGCGTTTGCACATTCCAGCGGAATCCATCAGGACGGCGTGCTGAAGAATGCACAGACCTATGAAATCATCAATCCTAAGGATATCGGCTTGGACAACAACGAGATCGTGTTGACGGCACGCTCCGGTCGCGCTGCGCTGAAATATCGTCTGCAGGTGAACGGCGTGGATGTGGAAGACGAGGCAAGACTCGATACTATCTATCAGCAGTTCTTGAAGCTGGCCGACAAGAAAAAGGAAATCACCGACGACGACGTGTTGATGCTTGTCGGTGCGGACACCGCAGCCAACCGCAGCGTGAAGCTCGACTATCTACAAGTGACGACGGGCAAGGGCGTGCGCAGCGTGGCGAGTATCGGACTCGATATTGCCGGTCAGAAGTTTGAGGAGTCGTCAACGGGCAATGGTCCTGTAGACGCGGCTATCACCGCTCTGAAACGCATCGTCCGTAAGCAGATGACGCTGAAAGAATTCACCATTCAGGCCATTTCGAAGGGCTCCGACGATGTAGGTAAGGTGCACATGCAGGTGGAGTATGACGGCAATGTGTACTATGGTTTCGGGGCAAACACCGACATCGTGACGGCTTCGGTAGAGGCGTATATCGATTGTATCAATAAATTCAGAACGAAATAAACAGAGAAAGACAGATTATGAACACGTTATTCGATAAGATTTGGGACAGCCACGTGGTGCAGACGATACAGGACGGTCCTACCCAATTGTATATAGACAGACTTTACGGTCATGAGGTAACAACACCGCAGGCGTTTGAAGGAATGCGGCGGAGAGGACTGAAGGTGTTCCGTCCCCAGCAGATGTTTTTCATGCCCGACCACAATATTCAGACTCACGACCAGCACAAACCTGTGGAAGATGCCGTCGGGCGTAAGCAGATAGAGGTGCTCGACAAGAACTGTGAGGAGTTTGGAGTGACCGAATTCAAGATGAACACAAAGGAGAACGGCATTATCCATGTGGTAGGTCCCGAGACGGGGCTATCACTGCCGGGGATGACCATCGTGTGTGGCGACTCCCACACCTCCACGCATGGCGCTATGGGAGCTGTGGCATTTGGCATTGGCACTTCGGAAGTGGAGATGGTGCTTGCGTCACAGTGCATCCTCCAACAAAAGCCGAAGACGATGCGTATCAGTGTCAATGGGAAGTTGCAACAGGGTGTGACGCCCAAGGATGTAGCGCTTTATCTGATGGCAAAACTGACGACATCCGGAGCTACGGGATATTTTATTGAATATGCCGGTGATGTTGTTCGCGATATGAGCATGGAGGGACGCCTTACACTTTGCAACCTTTCGATAGAGATGGGTGCGCGGGGCGGCTTCATCGCACCGGACGAAACGACCTTTGCCTACATCAAGGGGCGCAAGTATGCACCTCAAGGAGCAGACTGGGATAAGGCTTTGGCCTATTGGAAGACGCTGTATTCCGGTGAAGACGCTGTGTTTGACAAAGAGCTTGTCTTTGACGCAGCCGATATCGAACCACGCATCACTTATGGCACCAATCCGGGCATGGGCATAGATATTCACGGTCATGTGCCGGCCTTGACGGAGGTGAATGAGAATGAACAGGCGTCGTTCTTAAAGAGTTTGAAGTATATGGGCTTCGAGCCGGGTCAGCAGCTGCTGGGACACAAGATAGACTATGTATTCCTCGGGGCTTGCACCAATGGTCGCATCGAGGACTTCCGAGCCTTTGCCTCCTTGGTCAAGGGTCATCGGAAAGCCGACCATGTGGTAGCCTGGCTGGTGCCGGGCTCATGGGCTGTGGCAAAGCAGATTGCCGAGGAAGGCATAGACGAGGTGTTGAAAGAGGCGGGCTTTGCCATCCGCCAGCCGGGATGCTCGGCTTGTCTGGCCATGAACGACGACAAGGTGCCGGCAGGACTTTACTGCGTGTCGACATCCAACCGTAACTTTGAAGGCCGACAGGGCCCGGGCTCACGCACCATTCTCGCGAGTCCGTTGGTAGCCGCCGCCGCAGCGATTACGGGGAAGATTACCGACCCAAGAGAGTTTTTGTAAGACAGTAAGAACAAGTATCCTTCAAGTTTAAAATTCAAAAAGATGAAACAGAAATTCGATATTATCACATCAAGCTGCATCCCACTTCCCTTGGAGAATGTGGATACTGATCAGATTATACCCGCCCGTTTCCTCAAAGCCACAGACAAAGCCGGCTTTGGAGACAACCTCTTTCGTGATTGGCGATACAATAAGGATGGCACGCCGAAGCCCGACTTCGTACTCAACGACCCCAGTTATTCCGGCGTTATACTCGTGGCGGGCAAGAATTTTGGCTCCGGCTCAAGTCGTGAACACGCCGCATGGGCTATTGCCGGCTATGGTTTTCGGGTGGTCATCAGCTCGTTCTTTGCCGATATCCACAAGAACAATGAACTCAACAACTTCGTGTTGCCCGTTGTGGTGACAGAGGATTTTCTGCAGGAACTGTTCAAGACCATAGAGAAAGATCACAAATCGGAGGTAAAGGTGGACCTTCCCAACCAGACGGTGACCAATCTTGCCACAGGCCGTAGCGAGCATTTCGACATCAACGGCTATAAGAAGCATTGTTTGATGAATGGGCTCGATGATGTGGATTTCCTTGTGCAGAATCGCGATAAGGTAGAAAACTTCGAAAACAAACGTACTCATGGAATTTGAACTGGCAGATAACCGGAAGCCCTTTGTGGAGATCATGGACAGCACGCTGCGTGACGGAGAGCAGACCAGTGGGGTGAGTTTCTTGCCTCATGAGAAGCAAATGATAGCACGATTGCTGCTTAAGAAAGTGAATGTAGACCGTCTGGAAGTGGCTTCGGCACGCGTTTCGGAGGGTGAGAAGGATGCTGTCAGCAAGATCTGCGGGTTTGCAGAGCGTGAGGGCTATCTTGATCGCATAGAGGTGTTGGGGTTTGTGGACCATCACAAATCTATTGATTGGATACACGATTGTGGCGGGAAGGTCATCAATTTGCTGGCTAAAGGCTCGCAGAAACATTGCACACAGCAGCTGCATAAGACCCCGCAGCAGCATATAGAGGACATATTAAGAGAACTCGATTATGCCGAAAAAGTGGGGCTTAGGGTCAATTTGTATATGGAAGACTGGAGCTCGGGCATGAGAGATTCTGAGGAATACGTCTATCAGATGATGGAGGCCCTAAAAGAAACTCAAATAGAGCGCTTCATGTTGCCCGACACTTTGGGCCACATGAATCCTATGCAGTGTACGGAATATGTACGCAAAATGATAAACTATTATCCCGACAAGCATTTTGATTTCCATGCGCACAACGACTACGACTTGGCGGTTTCCAATACGTTGGCGGCCGTGATGAGTGGCTGCAAGGGTGTTCACGTCACCGTGAACGGGCTTGGAGAACGCTGCGGCAATGCGCCGATGGCCAGTGTGCAGGCAATACTCAACGACCAGTTGCACGTCAAGACCAATATCAATGAGGGCCAATTGAACATGATAAGCCGTGTGGTGGAAGACCACAGCGGTATTATGGTGGCTCCCAATCAACCCATTGTGGGTGAAAATGTGTTTACTCAGGTGGCTGGAGTTCATGCCGATGGTGACAACAAAAACAACCTGTATTGCAACGAACTGAAACCGGAACGATTTGGTCGCAAGCGCGCTTATGCGCTTGGCAAGAACTCGGGCAAGGCCAATATAGAGAAGAATCTGGCGGAGCTGGGCATGGAACTCACTCCCGAACAAACCCGAATGGTGACACAACGCATCACGGAACTTGGCGATCGCAAGGAGTTTGTTACCCAGGCTGACCTGCCTTTCATCGTGTCGGATGTGCTTAAACACAATACTGAGGAGGACCGTGTGAAGCTCTTGAGCTATATGGTTTCCACATCGTATGGACTCAAGCCGATTGCGAGTATCAAGGTGGAGATTAACGGGCAGGACTACATGGGAGAATCGACGGGAGACGGACAGTATGACGCTTTTGTGAAGGCGCTACGCAAAATCTACAAGGAGAACCTCAACCGCACATTCCCCCGCTTGGCCAACTACACTGTTTCGATTCCCCCCGGCGGTCACACGGACGCCCTTGTTCAGACCGTCATCGTATGGCACGAGGAGTCAGGACGCATCATTCGCACCCAGGGACTGGATGCAGACCAGACGGAATCGGCCATCAAGGCGACGTTTAAGATGCTGAACATTGTGGAGAGGGAAGAGTCGGGAAACAACAAATGATTCTCGTGTCCCCATGCGAGGCATACAGAGCTGAACTTATATGCTAAAGCATGAAAGCGACATGGGTTTCGCTGACGAATACAAAACAACAACTAATATTAAACTATAGATTATGAAATTGAATATTGCCGTTCTTGCAGGCGATGGTATCGGTCCGGAGATTATGCCCCAGGCCATCAAGGTGCTCAACGCCGTAGCTAAGAAATTCAACCACGAGTTTGAGTATCATGAGGCACTTTGTGGTGCCCACGCCATTGATGAAGTGGGCGATCCGTTCCCGGACGACACTTTCAAGGTGTGTATGGATGCTGACGCCGTGCTCTTTGCTGCCGTGGGAGATCCTCGTTTCGATAATGACCCGACGCTGAAAGTCCGCCCCGAAACGGGCTTGTTGGCTATGCGCAAGAAGCTCGGCCTGTTTGCCAATGTGCGCCCTGTAGCCACTTTCGACTGCTTGCTCCACAAGTCTCCGCTCAAGGAGGAACTCATCAAAGGGGCCGACTTCGTGGTCATTCGTGAGCTGACCGGTGGAATGTACTTTGGTGAGAAGTATCAGGATAATGACAAAGCGTATGACACCGACATTTATTATCGACCGGAGATAGAACGTATTTTGAAAGTAGCCTTTGACTTTGCGATGAAGCGAAACAAGCACTTGACCGTTGTTGACAAGGCCAATGTGCTGGCGAGCTCGCGCTTGTGGCGCCAAATCGCACAGGAAATGGAGCCACAGTTTCCTGAAGTGGCTGTGGATTATATGTTTATCGATAACGCCTCGATGCGTGTCCTCACCGAACCTCGTTTCTTCGATGTAATCGTCACAGAGAACACTTTCGGCGACATTCTGACCGATGAGACAAGCGCCATCACAGGCTCTATGGGCTTGCAGCCATCGGCTTCGCTTGGTGAGCACACCCCATTGTTTGAGCCCGTACATGGATCTTGGCCGCAGGCCGCAGGCAAGGACATTGCCAACCCTATGGCGATGATTCTCTCTGCAGCGATGATGCTGGAGCATTTTGGCTTGAACGAAGAGGGCGCCGTTATTCGCAAAGCGTGTGATGCAGCGCTCGAAAACAATATCCGAACAGCGGAAATTCAAGTAGAAGGAGCCAAAAACTATGGCACAAAGGAGATTGGCGAGTGGATTGCAAACCAGATATAAGTAAGTGTAGGTTTACTTTCTTTCTGCGGTAGCAATCTTCTTGATGAACGAAAGTAAATAAATATATGGGCGAACCCCCAGGATTTCGGTCATTGGTAAACAGCTAAGGCCCCGGCAGGAATTTTTTATTCCGGTCGGGGCCTTGGCTTATTGATCTCTAAATGCACAATATATAAATTCAGTCAACGGCTTAAACTAAATTCAAAGTAAATCTCCTCACCTTTTTTCAACAGAGCTATAAAAATGTTGACAAACCTCTTCAAAATACGGGCGTATTTCAAATCACAAGACGATTGTTTTGAAATACGTGAAAAATAGGGCTTTTTTGCAACGGCCTGATAATCTTTATCTTACAACTTCCAAGGCACAAAGTTGCCTTTCTTTCCACGCTTACCCCTCTGCCGTTAAGGCCCAACGGCCTACCGGAAAAGGCTCAACGGTCGTGCCTAAAGAGCCCAACGCCATTGCCATTGAGCTTCAAACGCTACACCGTTAAGGTTTCATCGCAAAATTGAAGCTGAAAAGACGGACAATTCTTGAAGAACGGTCTATAAAAACTGAGCCTTTTGTTTCCAGAACAAGAAAATCTACAGCACTCATTTTGGTGAGGTTTTCTTGACAAAACGTGCCTGTCATAAGTATTCGACCAAATCATTCCCCCTTTCCTAAAGAGCGGTTTTGGGGCGTTGACTATCGTCTGTTCTTTATATTACCTATCGTTGGCGGAAGCTGTTTTCCATCATGACAGATGACACGTAGGGACAAAAAAAAGCCGCTCAAGACTGAGTCTCGAGCGGTGTCTCTCTTTTTCTGTTCGATTGAAAGGTCTGAATTACTCAGCAACAACAGCAGTGTCAACAGCAGCGGTGTCAACCTCAGCGGTGTCAACCATAGCGGTGTCAACTTCAGTTGTGTCAACCTCAGCAGCATTGTTGGTCTTGTTACCATTGCATGATGCGAAAGATACAGCTGCCATAACTACGAACATAAATACTAATTTCTTCATTTTCTTTGCTTTTTAAATCTGTAAAACAATCACTATGTTTATTAAAACGTTGCAAAGATAAGCATTTTTTTAGTATCGCCATTTGTTTTTTACACTTTTTTTTGAGTCTTTTTTGTAACTTTTTGTAACCGTCTATGTATCAGCAACTTGTAGACTACGAATAAAAGTTAAATTATTTCCATTATTTAACAAGTCCCAATTAATAATGTAAGTTTGTAGCCATTTTCATTAGAAAGCACTACCTTTGTAACCTATAATTATACGAAAAATGATAGATACAAGTGCTTTTCAGGGTAAAAAAGCAGCCTATTATACATTGGGATGCAAGCTCAATTTTTCAGAAACTTCTACTTTGGGGAAGATGCTGGAGCAAATGGGCGTGTCGACTGCAGCCAAGAACGAGAAAGCAGATATATGCCTTATTAATACTTGCTCGGTCACGGAGGTTGCTGATACCAAATGTCGGCAAGCCATCCGCCGCATGGTGAGGGAAAATCCCGGAGCCTTTGTGGTGGTGACGGGCTGTTATGCGCAGCTCGAGACAGAGACTGTAAGCAAAATTGATGGGGTAGACCTCGTGTTGGGGTCTAATGAGAAAGCTGACTTGATACAGCATCTTTCAGAAGCATGGTCGATGCCCCGCGAAGGACATCTGCATCAATTCCAAAGTGTGAAGACGCGCGACATTAAAAGCTTCCAGGCCTCCTGTGCATGTGGAAACCGTACGCGTTATTTCCTCAAAGTACAAGATGGATGCAGTTATTTTTGTACCTACTGTACCATTCCCTTTGCCCGAGGCTACTCGCGCAACCCGACCATTGCGTCGCTGGTGGCTCAGGCCGAGGAGGCGGCAAGCGAGGGTGGAAAGGAAATTGTACTAACGGGAGTCAATATTGGTGACTTCGGCAGGACGACGGGTGAGCGCTTCATCGATTTGGTCAAAGCCCTTGACAATGTGAAAGGCATACACCGCTTTCGTATCAGCAGCTTGGAACCCGATCTCCTTGACGATGACCTTATAGAATATTGTGCACATTCCCGTGCTTTCATGCCGCATTTCCATATTCCCCTGCAAAGCGGGAGCGATGAAGTCTTGAAGCTCATGCATCGCCGCTACGACACCGCTCTTTTTGCCCATAAAATCAGACTCATCAAGGAAAAGATGCCGGATGCATTTATTGGCGTAGACGTTATGGTAGGCTCTCGGGGTGAAAAGCCTGAATATTTTGAGGATTGCTACAATTTCATAGAGTCTCTCCCCGTAACGCAACTCCACGTGTTCCCCTATTCAGAGAGGCCCGGAACAGCAGCCTTACGCATTCCCTATGTGGTGAGCGATGCAGACAAGAAACTCCGTTCAAAGCGGTTGCTGGAACTCTCAGACCGTAAGACGCAGGAGTTCTATGCCCAATTCATAGGTCGGGAAGCCGATGTGCTTTTTGAGAAGGCTTCACGGGGCAAGGCCATGCATGGTTTTACGCCCAACTACATTCGTGTGGAGTTATCGCCACGTGAGGCTAAGGAGGAATTTGACAATCAGATTTTGCGAGTAAAACTTGGAGAGTTCAATCACGACAAAACGGCGCTTCGGGCCATCCTTTTATAAATATTGGCAAGAAGGCAAGTCTAAGCCGAGTTCTCTACAAAGTTTATCTTTAGAAAAAACGTTTTATGCAAGTAGCCATAGTTATTTTAAATTGGAACGGGGCAGATATGATGAGAAAGTATTTGCCTGTTGTGCTGGAGTATTCGCAGGACGAAGGTGAGGTGTGGGTGGCCGACAACGCATCTGCTGACAATTCCATGCAGATGCTTCGGGAAGAATTTCCGGAAGTCAAAACCCTACAGCTTGACAAGAACTATGGCTTTGCCGAGGGCTACAACAGAGCACTGGCACAGATTAAGGCTGATTATTATATTTTGCTCAATTCTGACGTGGAGGTCACGCCGGGCTGGCTTACCGCCCTGCGCAGCTATATGGACTCTCATCCTGATGTCGCCGCTTGCCAGCCCAAACTCCTCTCCGTTTTCGATAAGCATCAATTTGAATATGCGGGGGCATCCGGCGGGATGCTCGACAAATACGGCTATCCATTCTGTCGCGGGCGCATTTTCGACACGGTGGAGGCGGACGAAGGACAGTATGACACGGTGGCCGAAATACATTGGGCTACGGGTGCCTGTCTCATGGTGCGCGCTGCAGACTACTGGCGAGTGGGCGGACTCGACGGGCGCTTCTTTGCCCATAACGAGGAAATTGACCTCTGCTGGCGTCTCCGTTTGTTGGGACGCGGCATTGTCTGTGTGCCTTCGAGTGTGGTGTATCATGTGGGTGGGGGAACGTTGCCCAAGGGTAATCCCATGAAAACCTTTCTGAATTTCCGCAACAATCTCACCATGCTTTATAAGAATTTACCTGAGCGTGAGTTGGGCCGAGTGATGCGCATACGCTGGTTTCTGGATTACCTTGCTGCCTTCGAAACGCTTATCGTCAATCGCAACGTCGGCGATTTCAAGGCCATTTTCAAAGCCCGGAGGGCATTCAAGCAGTGGCGACGTGAGTTTGCGGAAGACCGTGTGGCAATTCAGCGCAGCCGGGTCGAAACCCGTGTGGGCGAATGGGCACCTTATTCCATTCTTTGGCAATATTACGCCAAAGGCAGGCGAACGTTCCGGTCATTGCCCGGAAACCTTCGTAAAAACAAATAGACGACATTGAGCCGTAACGGTGTGGCCCCTCTCATGCGCCCGTTACGATTTGTTAACGTTAAACCTCCATAAATTCGACAAACTTTTGTCGAGAAAAATTTACATTTCAAGAAATATTCCCTATCTTTGTTACCAAAGACTAACAAATCTATTCATGTATTAAATAACCTATTATGGAGAACATTCCTTCTGTTTTTTGGCTTATCCCAATAGCCTCTATTTGTGCGTTGGGCATGGCTTGGTACTTCTTCCGCAGTATGATGAAAGAAGACGAGGGCACGCCCCGAATGATTGAAATAGCTAAGCATGTACGTAGTGGCGCTATGGCCTACCTGAAACAACAATACAAGGTAGTGCTTATCGTCTTCATCGTTTTATCCGTTATCTTCGCCATTATGGCGTATGGTTTCAATGCTCAGAACCCCTGGGTACCTTTCGCATTCCTTACCGGTGGTTTCTTTAGCGGCCTTGCAGGATTCTTTGGTATGAAGACAGCAACCTATGCCAGTGCCCGTACGGCCAATGCAGCCCGTCAAAGTCTGGATCGGGGACTCAAGATAGCCTTTCGTTCCGGTGCGGTGATGGGCCTTGTCGTTGTCGGCCTTGGCCTGCTCGACATCGCCATTTGGTTTTATGTGCTTACGCGTTTCTATCATGGCGACAACACGGCCCTCATTACTATCACCACCACTATGCTCACCTTTGGTATGGGTGCTTCCACCCAGGCATTGTTTGCTCGTGTGGGCGGTGGTATCTACACTAAGGCGGCCGATGTGGGCGCTGACCTTGTAGGTAAGGTAGAAGCCGATATTCCGGAGGATGATCCCCGTAACCCTGCAACCATTGCTGATAATGTGGGCGACAATGTAGGCGACGTGGCAGGTATGGGTGCCGACCTGTATGAGAGCTATTGCGGCTCCATCCTGAGTACGGCGGCACTGGGAGCAACGGCATTTGCAACGTCTGCCGGCGATATGCAGATGCGTGCCGTCATCGCCCCTATGCTCATTGCGGCAGTGGGCGTGTTCCTTAGTCTGTTGGGCATATACATGGTGCGCACCAAGGAAGGCGCCACCATGAAAGACCTTTTACACTCGTTGGGTATGGGCACCAATACGGCGGCGGCTCTTATTGCCGTAGCCACATTCGCCATCCTCTATCTGCTGAAGATAGAAAACTGGGTTGGCGTGAGCTTCTCTGTCATCAGTGGACTTGCGGCAGGAGTGATTATCGGGCAGGCCACCGAATACTACACCTCGCAGAGCTATAAGCCTACGCAGGCCATCTCGGAAGCCTCCAAAACAGGTGCTGCCACTGTAATCATCAAGGGAATCGGTACCGGTATGATTTCCACTTGTGTGCCGGTGCTTACCATTTCGATAGCGATTATGCTCAGTTATCTGTGTGCCAACGGTTTCGATATGAGTATGAGCGCTCAAAGTATTCAGACCGGTCTGTATGGCATTGGTATTGCAGCCGTAGGAATGCTCTCTACACTGGGCATCACGTTGGCCACCGACGCTTATGGACCAATAGCCGACAATGCCGGCGGTAACGCCGAGATGTGCGAACTTGGAGAGCACGTCCGTCAGCGCACCGACGCGCTTGATGCACTCGGTAACACCACCGCGGCCACCGGTAAGGGCTTTGCCATCGGCTCTGCCGCCCTCACCGCACTGGCTCTTTTGGCCTCCTACATAGAAGAAGTGAAGATTGCAATGCATCGTGTGGGTGACACGATGGTTAATGTTGCGGGCGAAACGATAGATGCCGCCAACGCTACTATTCCTGATTTCATGAACTTCTTCCAGGTGAATCTCATGAATCCGAAAGTGCTAGTAGGAGCATTTGTTGGTGCCATGGCTGCCTTCTTGTTCTGCGGACTCACCATGGGAGCCGTTGGACGTGCGGCAGAAAAGATGGTGATGGAGGTGCGCCGACAGTTCCGTGAAATCAAGGGAATACTTGAAGGAACGGGTACGCCGGACTATGGTCGTTGTGTGGAGATATCAACATTGAGTGCTCAGCATGAGATGATACTTCCCTCATTGCTCGCCATTGCCATTCCTATCATTGTAGGAATTGTATTGGGTGTAGCCGGAGTGTTGGGCTTGCTGGTTGGCGGACTGGCAGCCGGTTTCACGCTTGCCGTGTTCATGGCTAATGCCGGCGGAGCGTGGGACAATGCCAAGAAATATATTGAAGAAGGAAACTTCGGCGGAAAGGGTTCCGATGGTCATAAGGCCACTATCGTTGGTGATACGGTCGGTGATCCCTTTAAGGACACTTCCGGGCCATCGCTCAACATTCTCATCAAACTTATGTCTATGGTGAGCATCGTAATGGCAGGACTTACGGTCGCCCTCGGATAATTTCCGAAGAGACTTAGACAAAAAGCGTTGGAGAAGTTTAGACTTCCTATTTGTGCCTCAAACGGTTGGCAAATAGAAGTCTGAGTTTCTCCAACGCTTTGTTTTTATGGTTTCCTCAATTCCCAAAACGCCACTGCCGCTGCTGCCGCCACATTGAGTGAGTCCACTCCGTGAGCCATCGGTATGCGCACCACGGCGTCGGTTGCCGCTATCGCTTCCCGGGATAGTCCGTCGCCTTCGGTCCCCATTACGATGGCGAGTTTGGGCTTTGCCTTCAGCTCAGGGTCATCGAGCGCCATGGAGTTGTCGGTGAGCGCCATTGCCACCGTATGGAAATCCCATCGATGTAGCGTCTCTATTGTTCCGTCGAGCCAGGTCCAGGGCACTAAGAACACCGACCCCATCGACACCCTCACCGACCTGCGGTTGAAAGGGTCGCACGATGTTCGGGTGAGCAGCACCCCGTCGATGCCCAGGGCTGCGGCCGACCGGAAGATGGCACCGATGTTGGTCGTGTCTACCACGCCATCAATCACCACGACTCTCGAGGCTTCTCTGCATACGTCTTCCACCGAGGGACGTTCCTTGCGTCGCATGGCGCAGAGCACACCTCGGGTGAGGGTATAGCCCGTGATTTGTGCCAAAAGCTCGCGGCTGCCCGTATAGACGGGAATGTCTCCACATCGCATCATAATGTCGGCGGCGTCTCCGTGGATGTGTCGTTCTTCACACAATATGGAGAGCGGTTCATACCCCGCCTCCAGGGCGACACGTATCACTTTGGGACTTTCTGCAATGATGATACCTTCCTGTGGATGGAGTTTATTGCGCAGTTGGTGGTCGGTGAGGTTACAGAACACCTCGACGCCGGGATGGTCCAACGTTGTTATTTTGATAATGGGCATGTGTTGTTTTTACTTTGTCTTCTGTTGTTCTGAACGAGTATGGTGGCTGGATGTATCCATAAATTCGTCTTGAAAGTTTGGGAAATCTTTACAAAAATAAACATAAAAACCAAGACAGCATCATATTGCATGCAAATAATCAAGACTAAGTCTCACACTTCCTTGATAACGGGCCGTGAGAGGTGTGGCTCCTGCGCCCTATTCTGTTCCGTCTGCTCTGAATTTTGCACTATTTCGGTATGATGGATTGTAAAGAATCGTTCACTAAAAACGAGTCCTTCATTTTGGTTGTTTTAGAAAAGGAAAATCACATGTTTGCTATTTTTCTATCTGTTTTCGGGAGCTTCGCTTGGTCACGACAGTGCGAGAAGTACTCAACCGCTTTGCCGTTGCTATCTATCCGCATCCCGGAAACGGCTCAATCGCCTTGCCTCAAGGCCTTTATCGCACTATGAATAGATAGTAACGGCGGTCTGTTTTTTCGAGTATCTGACTGTCGAAAATCCTTATTTAACGCAATGGCTTGAACATCAGACGATTAATTAAAAGTCACAATTTTTGCGTATTTCAAACGAAACATCATGTCGTTTCAAATACGTCAAGCAGGAGAGAGCATTTGTCTGATTATTTCATACTCGTATGCTCACACCACAAAATAGGTTGAATGTGGTGAGGCCAGATAGAGACCGCAGGTAGAGGCTTGGGGATACATGGCCCCGTTTTCCGTCAGTTTGATGCCGATGCTGTTTAGATTCAGCAGTTGGTCAAGCTTGAAAATCTGTTGCTGGTCGGGTAGGGAGGGATAGCCTATGGCAGGCCGAATGCCCCGATAGGCAGCCGAATACATTTGCTTGATGCTCAAATGCTCATCGGGGCCATATCCCCAAAGTTGCTTTCTTACCCTGGCGTGCAGCCACTCGCTTGCAGCTTCAACCAGTCGGTCGCAGATGCCTTGCAGGAGCAAAGCTTCGTACGCGTTGTCCTCCTTTTTGACAGCTTCCAGTCGGTCGACGAGTTTGGTAGACAATGTGACGGCAAAGCAGCCTACATGGTCATGATATTCTTTGGGAGCGATAAAGTCGCACAGGGCGAGGTTGTACCCAGTCTTCCCCGCTTTGTGCTGACGCGGTGTGGGAATAACAACATGATGATGGCAGGAATCGCAACATGGCTGTTGTTGAAGTATCACGATGGCGTCGTTTTCGGAGTATGCCTGAAAGAATCCGACAAGGGCTGTCAGGGTCATTCCTTCGCGTGTCAGCGTGTTCAGTAAGGTTTCGGCTTCTGCCCGGACATCCTTTGACTCCGGTGTGTTTCTCCGCACCTGCCAGAGATTGCTAAAGGAAATCCAGTTGATGTATGGTCGTATTTCTGCAATGGGAATATGCGCTATGGATCTCACCCCGATGAACGAGGGCCGGTCGATGGGCTCCCGACTCCAGTCTATCTTGATTTTCCGTATGGAATTTAGTGTGGGGTTGCCACCGGAAGTTTTCCGCTTCTCGTAGTCGTTTCTCAAATGTTCTTGATCGGCCCTTAGTTTTTTGAGGAATTCTTCTCGTTCGCTGCCCAGCAGCTTGTGGGCAATGATGGCGTCTTGAGAGGCGTCTTTTACATAGATGACGGGTCCTCGGTACAAGGGGGCAATCCTTGTTGCCGTATGGAGAGCCGAAGTTGTGGCTCCCCCGATGAAAAGAGGTATTGATACGCCTGCCTTGTCCAGTTCTTTGGCAACGTTGCACATCTCGTTGAGAGACGGCGTGATCAGTCCGCTCAGGGCTATAAAGTCGGCGCCTTCAGCCTTGGCGGTTTGTACGATGCGTTCCGCCTCCACCATTACGCCGAGGTCTATCACGTCGAAATTGTTACATCCCAATACGATGGCCGTGATGTTCTTGCCGATGTCGTGCACATCTCCCTTTACTGTTGCCAGAAGAAATTTGCCCAGACTGTGACCGGCGTTTTTCTTTTGTTTGGTGATGTATGGATTGAGTATTTCCACGGCGGTCTTCATGGTGCGTGCGGTTTTTACCACCTGTGGGAGAAACATCTTGCCCTCACCAAAGAGGTCTCCTACAAGAGTCATGCCCTCCATCAGCGGTCCGTCGATAATGGCCTGTGGTGAGCCATAGGTCGCAAGGGCCTCGTGCAAATCGCTTTCCAAGTGCTTGGCCTCTCCAAATTGCAAGGCATAGATGAGCCGTTCTTTGAGAGACATGGATTCCAGGTTGGAGACAGGCGTGGGCTCCGAGACTTTTTTGTCGGCATATTTGCCTGCAATTTCAACAAGTCGCTCCTCAGCATCGTCCGTCCTGCAGAGTATTGTATCTTCCAATACTTTCAAGAGCTCATGAGGAATATGGTCATACATTACCTGTGTGGCGGGGTTGAGGATGGCCATATCAAGACCTGCCTCGATGGCGTGATAGAGAAACACGGCGTGCATGGCCTCGCGCAGATAGTTGTTTCCACGGAAGGCAAACGACAGATTGCTCACTCCGCCACTTACTTTTACACCCGGCAGATGCCGGTGAATCCACCGTGTAGTCTCGATGAAATCTAAGGCATAGCGCCTATGCTCCTTGATTCCCGTAGCAATGGTCAGGACATTCGGGTCGAAGATGATGTCGGCAGGACACATTCCCACCTTTGTGGTGAGCAGGTCGTAGGCGCGTTGGCAGATTGCCGTCTTGCGACTGAAAGTGACCGCCTGCCCCTGTTCGTCGAAGGCCATGACCACGACCGCTACGCCATACTGTTTCAGGATGGCGGCCTTGCGCAGAAATTCTTCCTCGCCTTCTTTCAGAGAAATGGAGTTCACGATGGCCTTGCCCTGAATACATTTCAAAGCCTCTTCCACAACCTCGAACTGTGACGAGTCTATCATCCAGGGAATGCGGGAAATCTGCGGGTCGGCGGCCATCAGGTTGACAAAGTGTCTCATTTCCCGAACAGAATCCAGCATACCGTCATCCATGTTGATGTCAAGCACCATTGCGCCGTCTTCCACTTGCTTTCGGGCGATGGCCAGGGCTTCTTCGTATTTCTTTTCGCTGATGAGGCGCAGGAATTTCCTGCTGCCGGCCACATTGCAGCGTTCCCCAACATTGATAAATACGCCCGGAGTTGCCCGGAACGCATCTAACCCGGCAAGCCACGCCGGCTCGTTGTGCTTCAATGTTCGAGGGTTGTCGGCAGCCTCCACCTCTTCTGCTATGCGTGCGATATGCTGTGGCGTACTGCCGCAACATCCGCCTGCGATATTCAGCAGTCCATCGTCCAGAAATCCTCTCATGTAGGAAGCCATACTATCGGGGCTCTCACTGTATTCTCCCATCTCGTCAGGCAGTCCGGCGTTGGGATAAGCGCAGGTATAGAAAGGACACGCATCAGACAATTGCTTGATGAACGGTCGGAGTTGTGCTGGTCCGAACGAACAGTTTATCCCTATGGCCAATGGCTTAGCATAGGACACAGTGGTCACGAAGGCTTCTATGTTTTGCCCGGCGAGCATCCGTCCACCTGTATCGGCAATGGTCAGTGACACGATAATGGGGACGCGGCGTGATGTTTGAGAAAAGGCGTCTTCGGCCGCACGTAGGGCAGCTTTCACGTTAAGGGTGTCAAATGCCGTTTCTATCAGGAGCAAGTCTACGCCCGCATCAACCAATGCTGCCATCTGCTCGTGATAGGCAGTCCTTAGCTGGTCGTAGGTGACCGACCGCGATGCAGGGTCTTCTATGTGCTGAGACATGGAGGCGGTCTTCCCCGTCGGACCAACGGCTCCTGCAACGAAACGCGGCTTGTCGGGAGTGCGAGCAGTCATTCTGTCGGCCTCCTCACGGGCAATCCTCACTGCCGCGCGGTTGATTTCCGTGACATAGGCTTGCATTCCGTATTCCTCCTGGGAAATAGCCTGGGCGTTGAAGGTGTTGGTCTCGATGATATCCGCTCCAGCCTCCAGATAATGGCGATGAATTTGTTTGATGGCGTCAGGCTTGGTTAGGCACAGCAAATCATTGTCGCCTTTCAGTTGTACGGGCCAGTCTTTAAACCGTTCCCCCCTGAAGACACCCTCGCTGGGCGACAACTGCTGAATCATCACTCCCATCGAGCCATCGAGCACCATAACCCGGTGACGTAATATAGTTGCGATATCCTCTCTCATCAGAATACTCTTTTTGCAATTTGCTGAACGCTTGCCGTCGCATTGACCGTGTAAAAGTGAATACTGGGCACATGATGTTCCTTAAGTTCCCTGGCCTGGCCGATGCCCCATTCTATTCCCAGAGCCTTGACCTCGTCGTCATTCCGACAGTTGATAAGCTCTTTTGACAATCCTTCGGGAAAGTCGATGTGGAAGACTTTGGGCAGCAGAGACATCTGGGAGAGCCTGGTCAAGGGCTTGATACCGGGGATGATGGGCACGTCGATGCCGATTGCACGGCACCGACGTTCGAAGTCGAAGAATTTTTGATTGTCAAAAAACATTTGGGTAACAATGTAGGAAGCCCCTTGTGCGACCTTTTCTTTAAGATAGGCCAGGTCGGTCTCTATATTCATGGCTTCTTCGTGTTTCTCTGGATATCCGGCAACGCCATAGCAGAATTTATGGGCCAACGGAGCGGTTTGCGTGCCATCGATCATCTTACCTTCGTTGAAAGCGTTGACCTGTCTGCACAAATCGCTTGCGTGCAGATGCCCATGGGCTACAGCCTTGAACTGGTTGGAGCCTCTTTCCCTGTCGCCACGAAGCACGAGAATGTCTTCGATGCCCAAGTAGTTAAGGTCTATCAATTGGTTTTCGATTTCCTGCTTTGTAAAGCCGGAACAAATAATGTGGGGAACGGTGGTGACTTTGTAGCGGCCCTTCAATGCGGAGGCAACGGCTACGGAGCCGGGACGTTTCTGTACGGTGTCGCTTGTGAATATCCCATTCTCAATTTCTCGAAACACCTGCTCCGTTCTGTGAGTGGTAATATTGATGTAGGCTGGTGAAAATTCCATCAGCTTATCTATGTTTCGAAAAATGCCTTGAATGCCTTTACCTCGTATTGGGGGAAGAACTTCTATGGAAAACGCCGTCTCCTTGTTATCATTCAAAAATCTTTTCAAGCCCATGTTTACTTACATTCTGTTTGTAAAAGTAACACAAAAGAATGAAATTATTAGATAATAAGGAAATTTTAACACCATCGTGTCTTAAAACTGCATAGGTATGCTTGCAAAATGCAGCCTCGATTGTGATGGGCAATTCTGTGGGGATACGGCTTACTGGAGTATAAGATTGTATTTAGTGTTGCCGGAAAAGCCGTGTGTCAAAGTGCACAACAGCTTCGACACGGTTGCTACCACGTGTTGAACTTTGTGATGTTGCGTGTCATCGCTCGTGCCCTCCTGCCTTTTTTGGGTGTAAAGGGCATGAATCCTTCCGAGAGTCTGAGGATGTCGTGCAGCACGGTCATGAGTCGTGCGGCGAAATCGCTGATGTCCAGGAACTTCACAAGTTCGTTGAGCCTGTCTTCGTCCATATTGTAAAAGCGCATGGAAGTATAGATGTTGGCCAAATGCAGAAGTGGAGCTTTGTGGTGCTCCATTTCGTATCTGAGATTTAGGAGTTCGATGCACAGTATTCGCTCGTTGACCTCCGTCTCCTTGATAGCTTCGGAGAGTTTAGATTTTAGCGACGTGCTTTTAAAGCAGAGTGCATTACCTTGAAGATCGCCTGTGTTGTAATGTTGCGTGCGGGGGAAGCGGTCAATTTTATCTATGCTGAGTTCCGGGACTTCGAACTGTATTCTTTCCAACCCTTTTTGAATGTATTTGGTGATGGATTCCTCGTCGGCATAGAGCATGATCCTACGCCATTCGAGCGTTGAGAGTTGGGACATTTTTTCTTTTAGGGCCGCACAATGTTTGTGGTCGGACAAGACGTCTTTGTCTGTACCGAGTTGAAGGAGGTTTCCAATCACTTCGGTAGATGGGGGAGACAGCAGCAGTCGGGCGTTGGAGTCGAGCACTTTCTGATAGAGCTTGAGCATCATGTCGCACATCTCTTCGAACGATATCTGGTTGGTCAGCACCGGGTTCTTGATGAGAATACAGCGTTTGTTCCAGGCCAACTGCTTGAAAGTATCACTCTCCAGCTTGCTGCAGAGATGGATGGCGGATGCCTTTTTCACCGCGGATTTCTGGAGCCTGTAGTTATAGGAAGACTTGTGCTTCTTGATGACCCAGGGCTGTAATCCTCCCAAAAGAGTGTAAACGGTTGGAATATGGTGCTTGTACGCCTTGTGCAGGAGTTTGATGGATGCTGTGTTCCAACATCCGAAGACGTGAATAAGGTCGTATTTGGAAAAGGCTTTGGCATCTATGCTGTGTGCCGAGGTATGCAAGTCTACATCCATGTAGTTTTCCAAGCCATGTGCCAAACGCGTGGACAATTCGTGGTTCATGGCGATGGCATCGACTTTCGGGGGCATGAATGTAAGAATTTTAAGTCGGTCCATAATGTTTACAACTTATGTGTCGTGAAGTCGTTTTTGTTGGCAAGCCGATAGCGAATCATATAATTCACATTGTGCCAAACCTGTGTGACTTCGAAAAACAAGGCTTTTAAAGGCGAAATATCTTCTCCAAAATCGGTTAAGGCCCGTCGGCAGAGTATTCCCCTGAAGATGAGAGCTGTGAGAAATGCGATGACGGCAGCACCGAGCAAAATCCAGTTTTGTGCTACCGAAGCGTAAGTTATGGTTGCGATGCAGAGCAGATAGGTGATGTGCATGGCCAGTTGGTCTATGTTGTAGAGCAATCGATGTTTGGCCCCATGCTGTAGGAATTTTCGAGATTCCATATAGAACAGATGCTTGTTGAGCCAAGTCTTGTCAGAAGGTTCGTCTTCAATGAGCCATGCATCTTCAGAGATTTCCAGGGCGGTGGCGTTCTCTTTTGCAAATTTGTTAATGAGAAAATCGTATTCTCCACGTGTCAGGTGAAGATTGCCGAGGAAACCGCCGTTTTCGAGGAACTCACTTTTCCGCAGTAGAAGATTGTAGCTGGTGTTGCGATAGGCTTGAGTTTTGCTGTCTTCGTGCATGAGATAAAAAGCGTTGTGGAGACGTTCGAAGCGCCGGAAGGAAGATGTGGTATCTTCATATTTGCCATAGCCTACGACAAGATTGTTGTTTGCGTTGCAATGGCGAGCCATGTTGTTGAGCCATTGGGTGGAGGAGGGGCGACAGGAAGCCTCCGTAACCAAGACCCATTCGTATTTGGCAGCCTTGATGCCTAAAGTTATGGCGAGTTTCTTCTGGCTCACATACCTTGATGATTTTGGAATATAGGTGACATATACTTCGGCGTGGGAATCTGCCGAGTGGGTTTGACTGAGAATACGGCCGATGATATCTTCCGCATCGTGGTCTTTTTGTTCGATGACTATAACCACTTGATAGCCGGAAGGAAAGTCTTGCTGAAGAAAGAAAGGTAAGTTTTTCTCCAGTTTGTCGGCATCATCGTAGGGGGTGAGCACCAATGAGATGGAAGGTGCAATCGGGGGATCTTCACGGTTGATGTCGTCGTGTTGGTGCTTTTTTCGGAATCTGAAAAAGGGGTTGAGCATCGGTGTGAGGATGCCCAGTATGAGAAGCACTAAGCTTGTGATGAGAGTTAAATTGTCGAATGATAATGCACTCATATTTGTTGACATTCGCAGTTTAGCAGTTCCTCGGAGGTGTAACCTATGGGAAGCCTC
Organism: Prevotella sp.; assembly: GCA_050946435.1. Taxonomy (GTDB): domain Bacteria; phylum Bacteroidota; class Bacteroidia; order Bacteroidales; family Bacteroidaceae; genus Prevotella. The sequence goes on along the minus strand of JBMNUU010000006.1, from coordinate 49,970 downwards.
CTGCAATTGTATTGGCTGGCCATCACTTCTCCATAAGCCCCGGCGGAGCGTATGGCCACCAAGTCGCCCCTATGGAGTTTGCTCAAATGAATATCTTTCCCAAATACGTCGCTCGACTCGCAGATTGGCCCCACCACATCGTAAATCTCTTTTGGAGCTTCGTTGCTGATATTCTCAATTTGATGGTGAGCTTGGTATAGTGCGGGTCGTATCAAGTCGGTCATGCCTGCATCCAGGATGGCAAATTGCTTATGCGTCCCTTGTTTGATGTAGAGCGTTCGGGCGATAAGCGACCCCATTTGTGCAACAACGGCTCTGCCCAACTCAAAGTGCACGCGTTGTCCTTTGCGGAGTTTAAGATATTTGTTGTAGGTTTCAAAGTAAGCTTTGAAATCGGGTAGGGGGGCTTCGTCAGGGAATTCATAGTCAACGCCCAAACCACCTCCTACGTTCAGCTCCGGAGTCTTTATGCCACGCTTTTCAAGCACGTCTTGCAAATCGTTTATGCGGTAGCATAGACCTTGAAAGTCGTTCATATCAAGGATCTGGCTGCCAATATGAAAGTGTAATCCAATGAAATTGATGTTGCTCATGGCTTTTGCTTTCATAATAGCAGCCTCCATGTCGGCCATGGCTATGCCGAATTTGTTTTCGGCCAAGCCTGTGGTGATATTGGCATGGGTATGGGCATTAACGTCCGGATTGATGCGAAAGCACACGTTAGCCGTCGTTTTTTGAGCTTCGGCTAACGTGTTGATAACTTCTAATTCAGCAATACTTTCGACATTGAAACAGAATATTCCTGCTGTGAGGGCGAGGTTGATTTCCCAATCGCTTTTACCGACTCCGGCATAAACAATTTTGCTCGGTGGAAAGCCTGCGTCAAGACAGGCTTGGATTTCGCCTCCACTGACGCAGTCTGCCCCAAGTCCGGAATCACAAACGATATGAAGAATTTTCGGATTTGCATTAGCTTTCACGGCATAATGCACTACGAAATTTTCATATTTACGGCTCTCCTGCTTGATGGAATTGATGGTCTTTTGCAACAAATCAACATCGTAGTAGTAGAACGGAGTTTGTATATCCTGAAACTTATCGACCGGAAATATTCCTTTCATGTCGCTAAATGAAGTGGTTATTAAATTTCCAATTAATGAAACAAAGTATCGCTTAGGCTCTGCAAAGCACGCTTCTTGTCGGCTTCCTTAATGAGGAAGGAGATGTTGTAGTTGCTTCCCCCGTAGCTAATCATACGTACGGGAATATCTTTCAGAGCATCTGTTGCCAGTGTTTCAAATCCGAGATTGCTCCAGTCGAGGTCGCCAACGACACAGACAATGCACATATCGCTGTCGACGGTAACGGTGCCGTATTTCTTGAGTTCGTCAACGATTTGAGTCAAATGGGAAGCGTTGTCGATACTCATGGATACGCCGACCTCTGAGGTCGTAATCATATCAATAGGAGTTTGGTAGCTTTCAAATATCTCGAAAATCTTTCTGAGGAATCCCGTTGCGAGGAGCATCCTGGAGGATTTTATCTTGATGGCAGTGATATTGTCTTTGGCAGCAATCGCCTTAATCTTGCCACGAACGAGGACATTGTCTATAATCGTTCCGGGAGCCTTGGGATCTATCGTATTTTTCAAACGCACGGGAATGCCTGCATATTTGGCAGGTTGCACGCAGGTGGGATGAAGAATCTTTGCCCCGAAATAGGCAAGCTCGGCAGCTTCCTCAAAGTTGAGCTGTCGAATGGTTTCTGTATGCTCTACGACACGTGGGTCGTTGTTGTGCATGCCGTCGATATCTGTCCAGATTTGGATTTCTTCGGCTGGCAGAGATGCTCCGATGAGTGAGGCCGTGTAGTCTGATCCACCACGCTGCAGGTTGTCAATTTCGCCATAGGCGTTACGACAAATGAATCCCTGGGTGATGTAAATCTGATACCCTTCGTTGTTCTTCATCAGGTCGTGCAGCTTCTCTTTGATGAATTGCATATCCGGCTCTGCATTTTTGTCGGTGCGCATGAATTCAAGAGCATCCAGCAGAACGGCTTTGATTCCCTTTTCTTTCAGATGGTTTACCATCATGTTCGTAGACATAATTTCACCTTGAGCAACAATGGTTTTTTCCTCGAAGCTGGTGAATATGTCTTTAGTGAAAGTACGGAGGTAATTGAATTTCTCTGTCAAAAATTCGTTTGTCTGCTTCTTGTATTCATCCGTGGAGTAGAGTTCCTGCACATGTTGCAGGTATTTCTTCTCCAAATTATTGATGACTTCATTGGCTCCTTCCGGGTTTTTCTTATAGAGATAGTCACAAATTTCAATGAGTGAGTTTGTTGTGCCACTCATGGCCGAGAGCACGATAAATGTAGGTTCTCCAGATTCTGTAACCAGGGAGGCGACACTCTTTATGCGCTCCGGACTTCCTACAGAAGTTCCTCCAAATTTTAGTACCTTCATCTTTATTCCATTTTAAAATTCTAAATTCTTAACTTCTTTCTCTTGGCTTTGCTCCTTAGCTTTCCTCTGCATCTTCCAGGAGGTCAAGTTTGTTGTATTCCTGAGTCACATCACGTATTTCTCCGTTTTTGCATCGATACACAATTCCCGGGAAACGGTTGAGCATGGGGATGTTGTGTGTTGACATCACAACGGTCGTACCTTGCATTGTAATATTCTTGAGCAGCTTGACGATGTTGTTTGCGGTTTCCGGGTCGAGGTTGCCGGTGGGCTCATCGGCAATCACTATTTTGGGGTGATTCAGCAAGGCGCGAGCAATTGCAATACGCTGCTGCTCACCGCCTGACAGTTCATGAGGCATGCTATCACGCTTTTCAATCATGCCCACTGCATTCAGCACGTCGTCTATCCGCTGGTTGATTTCTTCCTTGTTTTTCCATCCTGTGGCACGCAACACAAACTTAAGATTTTTATAAACGCTGCGGTCGTGGAGCAGTTGGAAATCTTGAAAGATGATGCCCATTTCCTTTCTGAGCGCCGGTACTTCTTTCCTTCGTATTGCTTTTAAATCTCTTCCAAGTACTTCAGCTTTGTCAGATGCGTCTTCATCAATATCAAGCTCGCTATAGAAAGTCTTTAGCAGAGAGCTCTTGCCCGACCCAACTTTGCCTATGATGTAGATAAATTCTCCCTCTTCTGCATGGAAATCCACATCTTTCAGCACTAATTTGTCTTGTTGATATATGTTTACTTTTTGATAATCAATCAGCATAGTTTATATGGTTTGTCTATCTGGAAATAGAGTTCGTTTCTGTTTATTTGGTCTTGTTGCTTGCTTTGGCGATGCGCCGTGCCTTGTCCCAGTCGGGATGATGGCGCTTGGCCAATTCAAGGGCGATATCTTCGATGCGCAATCCCTTACTGGTCAGTAGGACGATGAGATGATAAATCAAATCAGAAGCTTCGTAGACAAGATTATCGGCAGTGCCATTTGTGGCTTCGATAACGGTTTCCACAGCCTCTTCGCCCACTTTCTGCGCCATTTTGTTCACACCCTTCTTAAATAGAGAAGTGGTGTAGCTGTTTTCCGGCATATCCTCATGGCGCTTGTTGATGAAATCTTGAAGTTCGGTAAGGAAAAGTATTGGATTCACCTCATTGTCCTCTCCCCAGCAAGTATCTGTACCCGTGTGGCAGGTGGGACCTTTAGGGTGCACTCTGATGAGCAGTGTGTCGTTGTCGCAGTCGTTTTTAATGCTGACCAGCTCCAGATAGTTTCCAGAAGTTTCCCCTTTGGTCCACAGACAGTTGCGACTTCGGCTCCAGAAAGTCACTCTTTTGGTTTCTATTGTTTTCTGATAGGCTTCCTCGTTCATGAATCCCAACATCAACACGTTTTTGGTTATGTCATCTTGGATGATTGCCGGAACAAGTCCATTCAGTTTTTTAAAGTCTATTTCCATGATTCGCCTTCTTTTTTATATATTGCCCAGTAAACAACGCCGTTCGCGAATTGCACAGCAGAATACGTTTTAGGCTCTATAATCTGACATTAATTCCCTGTTTTCTCAGATATGTTTTGAGTTCGGGAATCTTAATTTCGCCAAAATGAAACACGCTCGCTGCCAAGGCCGCATCTGCCTTGCCTTGCAGAAAGGCATCTTTGAAATGCTCCTTTTTTCCCGCCCCACCGCTGGCGATGATAGGAATGGGCACTTGGTCCGCAAGTTTAGCCAGGGCTTCATTGGCAAACCCTTGTTTAACGCCATCGTGATTCATGCTTGTGAACAGGATTTCCCCTGCACCCCGATCTGCCACTTCCTTTGCCCAGTCGAATAGTGAAAGTTCCACGCGCTCACGACCACCTTTTATATAGCAGTGCCATCCGTCTGCATCGAGCCGTGCATCGATAGCGCAGACACACACTTGAGCGCCGAATTTCCCGGAAATCTGATTAATCAGTTCCGGATTCTTGATAGCGGCGGAATTGATGCTTACCTTGTCCGCTCCGGCATACAGTAGCCGTTCTACATCTTCCAATGTACTGATGCCTCCGCCAACTGTGAACGGGATATTGATTTCACGTGCCACATGCGACACCATATTCGTAAAGGTTTTCCGACCTTCATAGCTGGCTGTGATGTCCAGAAACACAAGTTCATCGGCTCCTGCCTCGCTATAGGCCTTGCCCAATTCTATGGGGTCTCCAGCCTTACGCAAATTCACGAAGTTCGTACCTTTCACGGTCTCTCCGTTTTTCACGTCAAGACATGGAATGATTCGTTTAGCTAATCCGTTGAAACTCATCTTCCCAATTCGCTTAAATTAATTTTCCCTTCATACCATGCTTTGCCAAATACAGTGGCGGGAATACCTGCGCGGTCGAGTGCGATAATATCGTCGTTGCCGCTCACACCACCACTGGCGATGAGATGCAGCTGCGGATAGCGTGCCATCACTTGCTTGTACATTTCAATGGCTGGACCTTGCAGCGTACCGTCTTTGGATATTTCCGTGCATAGTACGTTCTTTACCCCAGCTTTTGTATATTTGTCCAAGAAGGATAACAGATCTTCCGACGAGTCCTCTTTCCACCCATTAATGCTTATCTTTCCGTTCCTGACATCTGCCCCTAATATCATTCGGTTTGCGCCAAAACGCTCTAGCCACGACAAGAACAGCTCTGGTTGGGTTACGGCGATGCTTCCCGCTGTGACCATCGAAGCGCCGGCGTCAAAGGCTTTCTCAAGGTCTTCGTTGGTCTTGATGCCTCCGCCAAAATCTACAATGAGACTTGTGTTGGAGGTTATCGCCTTAAGCACTGCATCATTGACGATATGTTTTGACTTTGCACCATCGAGGTCTACCACGTGCAGGCGCTTGAATCCCAATTGCTCGAATTCTTTGGCTTGAGCAACGGGGTCTTCGTTGTACACAGTCTTGCGGTCGTAGTCGCCTTTGGTCAGGCGGACACATTTGCCTTCGATAATATCTATGGCTGGTATCAGTTCTATATTCATAGACGATTCTTATTCCATTTTAAGGAAGTTGTCAAGGATTTGCTCGCCAACTTTCCCGCTTTTCTCCGGGTGGAATTGTGTTGCCCAGAAATTAGCCTTGTGCAGGGCGGCCGAGTAGGGCAGTATATAATTTGCCTCAGCAATTGTGAAATCACACACCGGCACGTAGAAACTGTGCACAAAGTACACATAATCATTTTCTGCTATACCATCAAATAGGGCAGTCTCTGTGCTATACAGGGCATTCCATCCCATTGCGGGCACTTTCTCCTCATGACTTTCCGGTCGAAACCGTTTCACATCAACGGGAAATATCCCGATGCAGTCCACATCTCCTTCTTCAGAGTGCCGACATAATAGCTGCTGCCCAACGCAGATGCCTAATACGGGCTGTCGCAGGTCGCGAATCAACTCATCCAAATGATGTTCGTGCAGATAATCCATTGTAGTCTTGGCATTTCCCTGTCCGGGGAACAACACATGATCTGCCTTCTGCAGCTTTTCAGCATCATCGGTCACTTCCGGCTCAACCCCCAAGCGTCTTAATGCGTTGACCACAGAGAATATGTTTCCGGCATTGTATTTGACGATGGCTACGTCCATAGGCTTAACTAAAGATGATGGTTTTGTTGTTGAAAGTCAGAATCTTGCGCTGAATATGTTTCGTGACGGCGCGCGACAGGACAATCTTCTCCAAATCTTTTCCCTTGAGCATCAACGATTCCGGAGTGTCTTTGTGCGATACTCGCATCACGTCTTGCTCTATGATGGGGCCGGCATCAAGCTCTGCCGTAACGTAATGGCTGGTTGCACCGATGATCTTTACACCTCGCTCCCAGGCCTGATGATAGGGCTTGGCCCCAACAAACGCAGGTAAGAACGAGTGGTGTATATTGATAATATGGTGTGGATATTTCTCAATCATGCTGTCGCTGATGATCTGCATGTACCGCGCCAGTACGATGAAGGTCACGTTCTCTTTCTCCAGCAACTCCATTTCCGCTGCTTCGACTTCGGCTTTGTTGGAGTGGTCTTTGTTAATAGACCATACATAATAAGGTATGTCAAATTGCTCGGCAACATAGCGCAGGTCTTCATGATTACTCACGATACACGGTATTTCCACCGCCCACTCGCCGGCTTTGTAACGGGCCAGCAAATCGTAGAGACAATGACTCATCTTGCTTACGAAGATAGCCATTCGTGGCTTGTCCTCGTTGAAATAAAGGCTGAACGTCATCTGGTAACGTTGCGAGTATAGCGTCTTGATGTAGTCTTGAATCTTATCTTTGGGAATCATGAAATTGTCCAGTTCCCATTCCAATCTCATAAAGAACATTCTGTCTTCCCGATCTACATATTGGTCGAGATACACAATGTTACCCTTGTTGTCGGTAATGAATTTGGTTATTTCGGAAATGATTCCCGGCTTATCTTGACAGTGCAAAAGCAATACAGCTGTTGGCTTCATTTGAAAACGTTTTATTGACAGTGCAAATTTACATAAATTCTTTTATATTCGATTAATATAGAAAGAAAAAAGCACTTTTTTTCTCCAATTTGTAAAGGGAGGCATCGTGTTTTTATGCAAAAGTATATGACTTTATCAAGACTAAGCAGTGTGTCCGCTGATAGCGATGGGCGACGCATTTGCAAGAAAAGGGCCGGATGCGCGTGCGTTTATTCCTCTTTCTGAGTGTTGAAGATAATGGATGTGGCTCCAATGGTAAACAATGTCCCGTCCTCAATGACTCTGCGTTCGCGGTCTCCAAGGATTTCATTGTTTACAAATGTGCCAGTATTGCTCGGGCCGTCCCGCAGGATATATTTCATGTTTCCCTTTTTATCCCGGCTTGCATTGATTACGCAGTGTGTGGGGTCAATGCTCGGGTCGTCGGTCTTAATGGGACAGTTGATGTTTGTGCCTTTCGTAAACCGTCCTATAACGTTTTCGCCCATAGTGATGGGGATGACTTGTTTATAATGAAACACGTTTTCTATAACATGGAGATAGCCGTATGCTTCCTGTTCGGGCTCTTCGCTTTCTTGTTCGGCCTGTTTCGTTTTGGAAGCTCCTGCCAGTCGAATTGCGAATTTCTTGCCACAGTTGGGACAAGTGAAAGCGAGGACCTGACCAGGCGAATAACTCGTTTCGTCAAATGTGATATAATTACTGCATTTGGGACAACGTAGTCTTTTCATTTATATATTTAGTATTTCATCACCCATGCGTCTTTAAACTCCTCATGTTTGTTGAGTTTATTTAGGGTGTTATAGGCTTTATCCTGTGTATCGAAAATTCCGTATACCACTTGGGTGTTTGTTTTTGTCGCATAGACCTCTGCATCGCTCAAGCCCTTTTCATGGAGTCTGTCGACGTATGCGTTTGCGTTTTTCTTACTCACTTTGCTGGCCAAAACAATGGTAAATCCACTTTTCTGCTCTGCTTTGTCAGCGTTATGCTGTTCTTTCTGAGCAGCTTGGCGCATAGTGTTCTGGGTTGCTTTGACAGCTTCTTCTGTCTGTTTTTCCCCGATGGTTATATCCTTAGGCATGATATAGTCCAACAGGCTCGTGTTCACCTTGCTTTGCGCGAGTTGAGCGTTGTTGTTGGCCAGAGGAGCGGGGATCAGTAGAAATACGATGAATGCCACGCAGGCCACGGCGATATTGCGCCATAAGACAGTGAGGTTTCCGCTCTTTCCCCGTACATTCTCTGTGTCTTCATCCTCCGCTGGCATATTGACCATGATGCTGTGCTTTGGTGCTTCGGCCTTGACTGGACTTAGTTCTTGAATACTTGCCGTCTTATCTGACTCTATTTGCGCCAGGGTCTTGAACTCGTAATAGCTGAGTCCATAGAGCGACGGTGTGAGAATACCTGCGCTGCACGGCTCAAACTCGTAGCCTCCGTCTTTATTGAGCTTCAAGGTCCCGATGCTGTTCATCTCATATTGTTCGTCATTGGCAAGGTGCTGCTTCAGTTCGCGCACCTCGTCCTCGATGCGTTCAATGGCGTCGGGATAACTGATGTCATACACTTCGACGTATGATTGGGCCAAAAGGGAATCGTTCAGTGTGAGCTTGGGATTAAATCCGATAGTACGCATAGGTGGGAGAAACGCGCAGTCTCTCTCGTCTTTTCGGGCTTCTACATAATGGGCCATGAATCCACCAAACTGGGGGATGATGACGCAGTCGTTGCTGAGAAGCAGTATTTCTATGTGTCTATCAAGTTTAATCATTGAATGCAAAGATAGTAAATTAATATTAATGGAACAAGGCTTGACAACGAAAAAAATAAAAAAGAAAAATAAATATTTTCCGGTGTTTGCTTCCTGAAAATATTATGTATATTTAAGCCTTTACATTATAAAGATGTGTGGCTCTTGCATAGGGATTCGCATGAGTGGGAGAGCCCTCGGTTTGTTATAAGGCAAAGTCTCGGTCGGCTGCAAAGAATTTTCCGGTTGGATGTATCATGCTGGAAGGGACTTCTACATACTCGGTTGTTTTAAGTAAACAATCGACATCTTGTAAGCTCCACCAAATGTGACTCTGATTTCTCTGGTTGAACCGGTTGTGTTGGGAGTAACAACGATTTTTGTAGTATGTGGTAAGACTGAATTTATGGTAACCTGCCCCCAATCCTCATTGCAAATAGTCTGAGGATATTGAACGTCTTGTAGTTGTGATCTGTTCCATAGATAATTTCCACAAGAGACTTCACTCACAAAACCGGAATCTTCATTCTTTCCTTTAGCTTTGAAAGTAATCGTTCCTCCTTCAGGTAACAATGTACCAACATGTGTATGGTTGTTGACAGTCATATCGCGCAAGTCGATGCCGGTGACCATGAAATCAATATTTTCGAATTCTTCATCTTCATTTCCGCAGGAAGATAATCCCACAGCAAAGGCAAGTAGACAGAGGAATTTTAGCAAAGTTCTCATTCCTTCTTTTTATAATTGAATTTTATGGTTATATTAGTTGAAAGTACCGCTATATTGATACTCTCCAACAAAAGTACAAAATTGGGCTCAATCTGTAAGTATTTTTGTGCAAGAAATTTAATTTTTTAACTTTCCCTTTGGTCTGTTGATTATCCGGCCCATGCCCTTGCCATTCTTATCCTGAATGCAGTTTTTGAAGAATTAGAAAAAGTCAATTATATGAACAAAAGGCCCTCTGATTTTCGCTTATTTAAAAATAGGTTAGTCTTCGCTCGAAATACGCGAAATATGCGATAGTTTGTAAATGCTTGTCTCTCAGTGCTTTTGAAAAGACCATCTTTTTTCTCCTATTTTGCCGCCTGCGATTGAGCATCGAACGGCACGGCGAGAAGACTTCAACCGCAGTATGATTGGGCCTTTTCCGCGCAGCCGATAAGGCTTAATCGGGTGATGAGAAGACCTCAATCGAAACACCCTTACACATTTTGGCGATATCTGGCTCGGTCTTGACAAAAAAAGATAGTCCTTTTTGCCCCAGATGACTCGAAAATAATGATCAAAAAAAGGTAATTATATTTTACTGTTTTTTACAGAGGACGCCTGCTCAAATCCGAAGATAACTTCACCGGATTCAGGAAGCGTCCGAGTGCTATATGAACTTACACATACGAACTTTTATGTCTACATCATCCCTCCCTATTTTCAATCGTGTTTGTGGTTGTATGGTTGCTCGCCATCGTAGGGACGTACGGTGTCCCACAAAAGTAAATGTCTACTGAGCCAGGCCATGTGGAGGTGCCGGATGATTGACGCGTTTTTGAATTTTTCTCCAAAATACCAGATTAAACTGGCAAATTCCTTTTTATCTCATAAAATGTCGTATCTTTGCATTGTCGTTTTGACAAGAATATAAACAATGAATTATAAGTTTTTATTGTCGTTGATATGTGCGTTGGCTTTGTTTTCGTGTAAGGACAATAATTCCAAATCGAATGTTCCTCAGGAAGACACCAAAGCCAAGCAGATGTTGCAGGGAATATGGATTAACGAGGAGAGCCAAAGTGTGGTCTTCCGCGTGAAAGGCGATTCCGTCTTCTATCCCGACAGTACCATTCAGCCGGTTTCTTTTCAAATATTCAAGGATACGTTTGTGCTGCACGGAGCCAACGATGTCAAATATCCCATACAGAAACAGACACCCCATCTGTTTATCTTCCACAATCAGAATGGCGATGAGGTGAAATTAACCTTGAGCAATGACGCTGAAGACGAGACACTCTTCTCAGACCGCCATCCCAGGGCGCTCAACCAAAATCAACTGATAAAGCGCGACACTGTCGTTTTGTACGGGGACGAGCGTTACCATTGCTATGTGCAGGTGAATCCTACATCCTATAAGGTTGCGAAGAGTACTTATAATGATGAAGGGGTAGAGGTTTACAACTTCTATTACGACAACATTGTCAACCTACACATTTTTCATGTCAACCGGAAAATTTTCTCCAGCGATTTCCATAAAAGCGATTTCAAGTCGATAGTCCCTCAAAAGTTTTTGGAGCAGGCTGTTTTCAGTGATTTGGTATTTAGGGCCATAGACGCTGAGGGTGTCCATTACGTGGCTTCGCTTGTCATTCCCGATTCCATGAGCAGCTTCGAAGTAGAGGTCATAGTGAGTTTCGACGGGAAACTGCGGATGTCCGTGCTTTAGCAGGCGAACATCCTACGGGATTTTCTGATGCCCGACAACCACTATAAATCGGCTGTCCATGGAGCGGCTTATTTTCTTATTCCAGTATTTTGGTCATGGTCATAGCCGAAATCAATCCGTCCGGATTGATGATCGACTTGATGTGGTAGTGATTTTCTTTCTCTTTGCTGTTATCCGTGCGCTCTATCTTCTGCACGGCGGTGAAGTCAACGGTGTATTCGTATTGTTCATCGCCGATTTCTTTCTTGTCTATTTTGTAGTCGTTGTTGAGATACCAATTCATGTTTGTGATGTCTTCCTTGTAAATCTTGTTCATGAAAGTCACCACGTCATCTCTTGTTGCATCCTGCTTACCGAGGAAATTAACCATGACGGGGGTCACCGATGATTTCAGCTTGTCTTCGTTTCGTGTATTCACACTTTGGAAAAAGCGTCGCAGTGATGTCGTCACCAGCTCTTTATCTTCGTTTTGCACGGTCTTGGCCTTTATTTCCTTCAGAGTTGTGTTGGCCTCGTCCACATGTTCACCGTTAGGGTGCCGGGTGAGGTACAATTGCATCGCCTCCATCGTGTTTTCGTTGGAAGCATCAGCCCAGTCTATGGAATCTATCTTGTGTCTGGCCTCAACATTGTGTTCCGAATCGGGATGGTTGGCTATATAATATTCTAAGGCTGTCCTTGAGTCGCTCATAAGGGCGTTGGACCAGTCAGCATCCTGCTTCTTCAAGAGGTCGAGCCTTGCCATAATGGCGGTGCGGTGGTTTTCCGGTGCATCCGGGTTGCCGCTGAGATAAATCTGCAACACCTGTGGGTCGTCACTTTTCAGGGCAAACGCATAGGCTTCGTTCTCCATTTTCTCTTTGGCGTTATGATAGTTGTAGAAAACAATGCCACCAATCAATAAGGCGATACATAAGGCTGCGATAAAGACGATTTTCTTGCTCTTCCCCGACTTTGGAGGCTCCTGCCCACCGTCTGCAGTCGATGATTTAAGGGTGGGGGGTACAGGTGGCATGCCCGTCGACAAAGGTGTCTCGTGCGAAACCGGGGTGTCTTCTCGTGCCTGTTCTGTTCCGTCATTTGCAGCGGCTTGTTTGGAAATATATGTGGAGTGGTGGCAGTTGGGACAGAATTCCTGATCGTTGAAGTAAACCTCGCCACACTGTGTGCATCTGATGACCTTTCCTGCAATTTCCGCTCCGCAGTTGGGACATACGGGTGCTTTATCACTGATTTGCCGTCCACATTCGGGACATTTGATGATAGCCATAACGTCTTGATACCTTGATACTGTGTAAAGTTGTTTTCTCTATAATTCTATTTGTGTCTGAATCTTATTTCGCGTAGCTTGTGCTCTCCCATGAACATGCTTTTGTCCACATAACCGTTGATTCCGTTGAGATGCCCCTTACCGGTATATTGCCAGAGGATGAAATCGAGGTCGTCTTTCAATATAGGGACGCGTTCGGTATATTGCGCGATCATCACCTTGTAGCTCTCGAGAGAGCCCAAAAGGAATTTGTCGTAGAAATTGGCACCGGTATATATCAAAGGCTTCTGCTTATAGGCTTTCTCCACCAGGTCCAGAAACTTGAAGAGCGAGTCACGAAAAGCATCAATCGACAGCCTGCTGTTGGTTTCCACGTCTATCATGGGTATGAGGTCCTGGTCTTCAGGTCTGCACTGCGCCATAAAGTTGTCCAATTGTATTTGTTGGGGTGTCTTGGGACGGTAGAAATGATACGACCCCACTTTCAGTCCATACTGATGGGCCAGGTCTATGTTTTGTTTATATCTTGTGTCAATGTGGTCTCCCCCTTCGGTTGCCTTCAGATACACAAAGGCCATTTTGCTCTTGCCAACGGTTTCCCAAAACACCGTGCCTTGATAGTGGCTTAGGTCTATGCCGTGAACATGGCTGCAAGTATCCTCGCATTCCACGTATGAGCTTTGCGCTAAAGCATTGGTAAACAGGAGAGTGCCGATAATGAGTGTGAAAATACGCTTCATATTGCAAAGATAAAGAAAAGAATCAAGAATCGAGCATTGAAAATCGAAGATTTATATTTATTTTCATTGTACGGATAGCCCCCTGATGCAAGGCCATTTAATTTTCCCGCTGTCTGACGCGGAGCAGCACATACGAATCTGCATGACAGAAATCTATAACCCCTACGGACGATGCGATTGCGGAAAGACAAAACGGAATTCTCAAGCCCGAAAAGATATATATCTTCAAGCACAGGTCGGAAAAATCTTCGGAAGAAAAAGTAGCTTGCCATTGCAGGAAAGCAAAAGATGTGCTATCTTTGACGTGCCGAATACAAGTCGCGCTCATGTATTCAAAGGCTAAGGAAAGAGGGGCAGATGCCAATGATTACAATATTTTCTTCCCCATACCGCAATCGGCTATTTATTCCAACCCGAATTTAAATCAAAATGATGGATATTAATTTTATTAGGATATGAAGTTTAATCATTTATTCTTTTCAGTTGTACCTGCCGTATTTACTGCATTACCTTGTCTATCTCAACAAAAGCCTAACGTTCTTATCATCTATACTGACGATATGGGTATAGGCGACCTCTCATGCTATAATGGAGGATGGGTTTCCACGCCTCACATTGATGAATTGGCAAAGGCGGGAATCAAGTTCAATGGTTATTATACGGCCTCTCCAGTCAGCTCTCCGTCTCGTTCAGGTTTAACGACCGGTCGATTCCCTTCGGAAGTGTCGATTACCAATTTCCTAAACGATAGAAAATCGAACGCGCTCTGTGAGCAGTCTGATTATTTGAATCCGGCTTATCCTACGATGGCTCGAATGTTTCGCGATAATGGGTATGCTACAGGTCATTTTGGTAAATGGCATATGGGAGGGGGCAGAGATGTGGATGACGCTCCGCAAATACCGAAATACGGTTTCGATGAATATGTGAGCACTTGGGAGAGTCCCGATCCTGATAAACTCATCACGGCATCTAACTGGATATGGAGCGCGAAAGACAGTATCAAACGTTGGGATCGCACCGCTTACTTTGTAGACAAGGTGTTGGACTTCTTGAAGCGCCATTCTTCACAGCCTTGCTTCGTCAATCTTTGGCCGGATGATATGCATACTCCTTGGGTGCCTTCCGCCTATTATTTTGGAAAGGGCAATCTCTGGGAAGAAGAACTTCAGTTCCGGCAAGTGTTATGGGAATACGATCGACAGATCGGGCGGCTCATCGATGGACTGAAACGACAGGGACAATGGGAGAACACTATTATAATCTTTAGCAGTGACAACGGAGCCTTGCCTACATTCAATCAGATTAGGAGCAATGGCTTACGTGGCTCTAAGATTAGTCTTTATGAGGGCGGCATTAATATGCCTTTTCTTATCTGTTGGCCAAAGGTCATAAAGCCACATCAGACCGACAATGAAAGCGTTATCTGCTCTGTCGACCTGCTGCCTTCGCTCTGTAAGATAATAGGTGGCAAGAAGCCTAAAGGAACATTCTCTGGCGAAGATGTCAGCGAATGTCTCTTGGGTAAAGCGGTCCATCATCGGCAGAAACCCCTTTACTGGGATTTTGGCAGAAACAATCATTTTGGCCATCCTAAGAAGGCGCATCAGCGTAGCCCTCATCTTGCTATCAGAATGGGAGATTATAAAGTGTTATGCGATTCTGACGGTACCAACCTGCAGATGTATAACATCAAGGCAGATAAATATGAAACAGATGATATATCGATGCTACATAAGCATCAGGCTAAATCTATGGCTAAGGAAGTTATTACTTGGTTCAAGTCCAAAAAACATGGACGAGAGCAATAATAATTTTGTTCATTGCCTACGATTATAGTTGCTTAAAGTTTTTATAAAGGTGAGTTTGTGGTGGCTAAGACCATCACGCTCATCTTTATTAATTTTTTTAGTCACAAATCACTTTATCAAAATTTAAGTAAAAAAGCTATTATCTTTTTAGTTACTCCAATATGATTTACTCTCCGTTTTCTCGTCCATTATATGTCATGCTCAAACCCACCGGAAGTTTGTGTAACCTTCATTGTGATTACTGTTACTATTTGGAGAAACAACATCTGTATAATGGTACCAAGTCTTCTCAACAGGTTATGAGCGATGCGTTGCTCGAAAAATTTACACGTGAATATATTGAAGCTCAAACCGAGCCGGACGTCTTATTTACATGGCATGGTGGAGAGCCGCTCATGCGGCCAATCAGTTTTTATCGCAAGGCACTCAAGTTGCAGAAGATATATGGTCGTGGCCGACATATAGAGAATAATATTCAGACCAACGGAACGCTTATCAACGAAGAGTGGTGTGATTTCTTTCGTCGGCATCATTTTCTCGTTGGCATTTCCATCGACGGTCCGGAAGAGTTCAACCACTTTCGACATTATAGAGGTGGCAAAGAGGCTTTCAGCAAGATTGTGCATGGCATTGAGCTGCTAAACCGATATGGAGTGGAATGGAATGCGATGGCTACAATAAATAGTCTAAATGTTTTACATCCTAAGGAATTCTATCATTTCTTTAAGGATATGGGCTGTCAGTTCCTGCAGTTTTCGCCTATTGTGGAACGAGAATTATCCCATGATGACGGCCGTAAGCTTGCTACTCCCCATGAACAAGGAGCGATGTTGCCGCAGTCTGTGAATCCGGAAGATTACGGTCGTTTTTTGTGTGGTGTCTTCGATGAGTGGGTACGTGAGGATGTTGGGAAGATATTCGTTCAGCTATTCGATTCAACGCTTGCCTGTTGGATGGGTATACAGCCGGGGGTGTGTACCATGGCTAAAGCATGTGGTCATGCGGGTGTGATGGAATATAACGGTGATGTGTATTCTTGCGATCATTATGTGTTTCCAGAGTACAAAATAGGGAATATCTATGAAAAGACATTGATTGAGATGATGTATTCTGATCGGCAGTTACAGTTTGGTCAGCAGAAGCGGTCGCTTCCCCAACAATGCGTCGATTGCCAATGGTTATTTGCGTGCAATGGAGGTTGTCCAAAGGACCGATTTGTAAAAGTCTCAGAAATCGAAGATGGCCCGATGTTGAATTATTTATGTCCGGCTTTTAAGATGTTTTTTAATCATGTTGCTCCCGCGATGGATTTTATGCGGAATGAGTTGTTGAATAAACGCCCACCTGCAAATATAATGAAGTATAATGGATTCATTTCGAAAGAATAATATTACTGAATTTTATTCTTTACTAATTATAAATCAATCGTCGGCAGAGGGAGAGGGAAATATAAAAAAGTAATGAATTGAAATATTCCAACAAAGGGACTTTGCTGCGTAGCGAATTTCAAAATAAAAATATTGCGACTCTGAATATGCGAAAAACAGAGTTATTTGCAATTGGTTGAGAGTCAAAGGCTTGCGCCTTCAAGTTTCCTGGATGCCATCTTGGTGTCTCCTCCTCGTTTCGGTTAGGGCCTAACGGGAGTGCGGTTAAGCCTTGACGGCGATACGGATGAGGTTTAGCCGTAGGCCGACAAGGGCTCGGAGGCAGTGCAGTTGAGGCCTAACCGCAGACGGCATACATGTTTTTGAAATGCCCAACACTATATTGGGCTGCGAAACATAGTCCTTTTTGCTCTAAATGTCGAGTTCTTGAAAACCTCGGAATCGGTGAATTTTCTTGATAAAAGTGGAAATCCTTATCATTCTTTCTATCCCCAGCTTCACATCAACTGTGGTGAGTACTCACAATTGCAGGGACGAATGGACGTAAGGATAGTTGTGTGGTTACAAAAGGGGCACTCTTAGGCGCCCATAATAAACGATACGGTAGCCATCACCTCGCCTTCGGCACCACCGATGGTCACCACCGACACCGAGCGTTTGCCCTCTACATATTTTCCAGTGGCAGGGTTGAAGATGTGCATACGGTCGGGAGAGTCATTGCCGGAGGTCGTCAGACACTGGTTGCGCAGCAGATACTCTTCGCCGGAAATGTTTTTCACCTTCCAGCCATCGCAGTCAGGTGATTGTCTGCCGATACCCAAAATAGAGCTGTTGCCCATGTTTATCAGCGCCGAATGTATGTTGTGTTTGGTCAGAATAGGGCGAATGGTATCGAGCGTATAACCTTTCAGAAAGCCTGAAAGGTTTATATTACCTTCATAAGCTACGTCAAAGAGACCGTCGGTCTTTTGTTTCCAGTAGTTGCAAAGTTCGAGAATATGCCGCAACTCTTGCGACAGTGAAGACTGTTTCAACCGCCCGCAGTTATACTTACTTAGTTCACTTTGGGGGTTGAAACAGTTACCTATCGATTCTATTTCATCTATTCTCTGCTTTATTTCCTCAGCTATGTTGCTGTAGGAACTTTCGCTCCCAGCGCCTTGAAACAAGATGTCAACACGCGTGTGCATGGCAGAAAACCAGCAGTAGAACAGGTTTTCGGCATCACCTTTTTTGTATATGTGTGCCGGTTTCAATATTTACAGTTCTTTTATCTTAATGTTTTTGAACCACACTTCGTCACCATGGTCTTGCAGGAGGATGTTCCCGTCTAAGCGATTGCCGAAGTTTGGCCAGTTTTTATATTTGCTGTAGTCCACGAAAGCGTCCCACATCTGCGTACCGCGCTCGTATTCAAGCATCTTGGCGCCATTGAGCCAGTGCTCCACATGCTTGTCTTTCACGATGACAACAGCGGTGTTCCAGCTGTTTATGTCGAACGGTTTTACTTTGGGAGCAGGTATGAGATCGTAGAGCGAGCCTAATTTTCTGTTGCCATTGACACCGAGCTTTGCATCGGGATGACGCTCGTCGTCGAGTATCTGAAACTCGCATCCGATAGCCGAGCCTTCACCTTTGTTCATGTCAGGATCAACAAAATATTTTATTCCTGAATTGGCTCCGGGAGTTATTTTGAAGTCTACTTTTAGGATAAAGTTTCTGTAAGTGCGTGTTGTAACAATGTCGCCACCGTTGGCGCTCTCTTTTCCGTCAGCACCGTTCACCTTGAGAATGCCTTTCTTCATAGTCCATCCTTTGGTGGGGAAGGTGGCAAGCTTGGCGCCACGCCAACCGTTGGTGGTCTTTCCGTCCCACAACAGCTTCCATCCCTCGCGTACTTCCTGCTCGGTGAGCGTGTTGTCCTGTGCCGTTGCTCCGACGAACGTGGCAAGCGTTACGGCTAATAATATGATTATTCTTTTCATCTTTTGAAGTTTTGAAGTATTTTCTTTTTTATTCCGAAACATTTTTCTTTCTGTTCCGATTTTGTTTTTTTTGAATTAAATCTTATAGAAATCTTCCCATCCCCGACGCGGTGGCATGCCTGACAGCAGAGCATTGGCAAAGTCGTTGTTGGTGAATTGCTTTGTACGTGGGTCGAAGAAGAGCTGTGTGTTGAGTCTCTGCGCTATCACGCCGAGGCAGAACACTTCTGAGAGCACACCGTTGATTTCGAATGGTGAGCGTGCTTTTTCTTCGCCCTTGCAGGCTCTCAGGAAGTTTACATAGTGATTGCTGGGGCTTTTGGGAACTTCCGGCAACTTGTTCTTCCATTCCTCTGCCTTTGCCGATGGGAGCATCTGCAGCGTGCTGCCGTGGGAACCGCCCTTGAAGACGAGGTCTTTTGAATAAACGATTTTTCCCGGATTGAGCTTCGCAATCGGTGTGTCTCCCTGATTGGTCGATGGAATGTCGGGATTGTATTCACTTTGGCCGTAGTTGGAAGGTACCTTCGGCAGGTTATCGATACCGTCATACCATGTCACGTCACAAGGCGGCATCCCCTTTCTCGCACCAAATCTGAAGAGGATGGTTGATGAGAACGGGTAGAAATAATCGTTGTGCCCCTTGGCATATTGCATCGTTATCTCGTAGGGCAATCCCAGCTCGAGGAACTCGTGAGCGGTGTCTAAGATGTGCGCACCCCAGTCGCCGAGGGCGCCCATACCGAACTCATACCAGCAGCGCCAGTTGCCATAGTGATACTTCTCTGAAAAATCGCGCCAACCGCATGCGCCGAGCCATGTGTCCCAATCGATGTCCTTGTTAGGCAGAGGCTCTCCTGCGGGCATGTGTTTCATGTTGGCGTCGTAGCCGTGCCAGCGGCGCGGGTTGTTCATGTGGGCCGTTATCGCCGTCACATCTTTAATGATTCCGGCATCCTGCCATGCCTTCCACTGGAAGTAATTAGCCTCTGAATGTCCTTGGTTACCCACCTGTGTCACCACCTCAGGATGCTTCTTGGCATTGGCAATCATGAGTTCAGCCTCGTGGAAAGTGCGGCACATGGGCTTTTCGAGAAAGATATGCTTGCCGTAATGTAGCGACATCATGGCTACAGGGAAGTGCATATGGTCGGGCACAGCGGCACATACGGCATCGAAATGCGACGAGTAGGTCTCGAACATATCACGGAAATTGCGGAAACGCTTGGCTTTAGGATACATATTGAGCACCTTTTGCGTGTGTTTGGCGCCAATGTCTATGTCGCACAATGCTACCACATCAACCATTCCGGTCTTCTTGAATTCTTCGATATCTTGCTCTCCTCGGAAGCCGATACCGATGTATGCTATTTTTACTTTCTCGTCTTTTTTCGGCGCTGAAGTTCTTTTCACCGCCGCGTTAGACTTTAAGTTAGGTACTCCGGCCATAGCCATTCCGACGGTGGCCATTCCCATTTGCTTTAAAAAATCTCTGCGTGTTGACATAAATTTAGTTGTTTTTAGTTATGTATCTTGTTGTTTTTGCTGTCATTTTCAGTCCTCTACACTACTGGCTTATACTTAGGTACGAGTGCTTTCATCACTGTCCAGGCGATGATATATGCCACCGAACAGAAGCAGAAGATGATGAAATAGCCTGCTTCTTTGCCCTCAAAGCCCATGAAAGCGAAGCTGTCGGCATTGTGGGCAATATGTGTGAGGAAGAAGCCTGTACCAATGTTGATGAGGAAAGAACTAATGCCGCCTGCCATACCGTTAAGTCCTGTAATGGTGGCTACGGTGTTTTTCGGGAATAAATCGGAGCCCACGCTGAACAAGTTGGCCGACCACGACTGATGGGCGGCACCCACTATACCGATGATGATGATCGTCAGCCATAGTGACACACTGGCCAGCGGTTGCGCTGCAAGCCCTAAAAGCGGGAAAAGAGCGAAGATGAACATGGCTCTCATGCGGCAAGCGTAGGCGTTTTTGCCGGTTTTGTTGATGAATATAGTGGGGAGTTTGCCTCCGTAGAGTGACAGAATGGTTATGGCGTAGAGCACAAAAATCATCATCTGAGCTATGGTTGTGTCGCTCGAGTAGCCATAAACATCGCTGATATATGCCGGTGTCCAGAAGAGGAAAAACCACCACACTCCGTCGGTGATGAACTTTCCGAGCACAATAGCCCAGGTCTGTCGCAGTCCCAAACATTCTTTCAGTGGGAGCTTACGCCCCCCTTTGTCTGTACTGTCCAAGTCCTCGCGGTCGGCTGTTTGGATATATTCGCGTTCCGCATCATTCATGTGGGGATTCTTGTCTATAGGTTTATAGATAAACAACCATAAGCCCATCCACACGAAACCGAGTACACCTATGATGATAAAAGCCATCTCCCAGCCGTTGCCTACACCCATATCTTTGAACACACGTGCCAAAGTGGGGATGCAGAGAGGGGCTACCAGCGCGCCCACAGTACTGCCGGAGTTGAATATGGAAGTGGCAAAGGCTCGGTCTTTCTTAGGGAAGTATTCTGCCGTAACTTTTACAGCAGCGGGGAAGTTACCCGATTCGCCAAAGGCAAGAATACTCCTACACAACAGGAAAATCCACACACTGGTGGAAAGTGCAATGGAAAAAACAGAGCCGAACGACAATGCGCGTACGGCATCGATGCCCTCTGGACCTTCTATCATCTTCGTTGCCCATCCACAGCCGGCGTGCATACAGGCACCTAACGACCAGATGCCGATAGCCCACATATAGCCTTTCTTAATGCCCAGCTTATCAATAAACCTGCCGGAAAAAGCATTGGAGAAGGCATAGACAAGCGAGAACACAGCGGCGATGATGCCGTAGTCGGCGTCCTCCCAATGAAACTCGGGACGTATGAAATCTTTCCATGTTAGCGACAGCACCTGTCTATCCATGTAGTTAATGGTGGTTGCGAAAAACAACATACCACATATTAACCAGCGATAGTTAGTTTTTTTGTTCATTTAATTTAGGTTTCGTTATATTGAAGCCTTATAATCAGCCTTCCCTTCGTTATATATGATAACGCAGGAGGGAACAGATTATTTCAGTTCTTCTTTAAATTGGTTTCTCATTGTTTACATTTCCAGTTACTCAGGTTGGCGTTCATCTGCCGACAAACAGCGTCTACACGATATCTAACTCGAGGTTTCGCAGCTCTGTAACTCCTCTTTATACGGTCCAAAGGCTGTATCCCGAGTTGGTTATCTTGTTTAAGTTGTCAATCATGGTGCCCATGGTCGGGTCGATTATCAAGTCCGCATCATCGTCAAGTCTGTTCTGAAAAATATCACAGTTGTTGGTTTACTATTCCTAAAAATTATATAGAGAAAGCATCGAAGCCGCCGTCGACCACAGAAAGTACTCCGGTGACGAATGAAGAGGCGTCGCTGATGAGATAGTGTATAGTACCAAACAATTCCCATGGTTCGGCAAATCTCCCCGCTGGAGTGTGGGCTATCACCGTCTTGCCTCGGTCTGTCAGTGTGCCGTCTTCGTTGGTAAGCAGACTGCGATTCTGATTTGTGATGAGGAATCCGGGCACTATAGCGTTGACGCGAATTTCAGGACTGAACTTCATGGCAAGTTCTCCTGCCATATATTTTGTATAATTTGCTATTGCCGCTTTTGCTGCGCCATAACCGGCGACACGTGTAAGTGGACGCAGAGCTGATTCCGAGCAGAAGTTTACGATGGCTCCTTTGCCCTGCTTAGCCATATCTTTTACGAATACTTGCGTTGGGAGCACCGTGCCGAAAAGGTTGAGCTGTACAACCCGTTCAAAGGCTTTCATGTCAAGATCAAGAAATGTTTTGTCGGGTGCCACAGTAGCTCCGGGCATATTGCCTCCTGCTGCATTGAGCAGTATATCGATGCTACCGAAATGCGAAAGAATGTCACGGCGGTTTTGTTCGAGCACTTCTTTGTTGAGTACATCGGTCTTCAGAAACAGAATGTCTCCCTTAGAGCTTAGTCGCTTCTGCAGTTCTGCGCCTACCGATTCATTGAGATCAAGTACCGCCACACGTGCTCCCTCACCAAGAAGATACTCTGTTATGGCTTGCCCTAATATGCCACAGCCACCAGTGATAACCACAGTCTTGCCTTCGATATTAAATAGATTTTTCATTAGATGTTATTTTTTATAGTTCGAAATAATGTTTGCATGATAGTAAGATATATCTTCAATCAATACGTTGATGTGTTTTATTCCACAAGAAGAAATAAGCTCGCTTGCCAACGTAGCATCACTGCGAATCATCGTATTGTGACGAATACTAATTCTAAATGCAAAAATATATCTTTCACCAACGCCCCACAAGCATTTCACGAGAAATCAAACGCAAACGATTGCGGTAGTTAATTTTTATTAGCAAATATCGGTTTTACATCTTTTATTTAGTATATTTGCACTACAAGTAATTATAATCTATTTACATACAGCATAGAATGGATAGACCGAAGAAAGCTTCGCTCAAAGACATAGCAAAAGCGCTTGGCGTGAGTGTCGCCTCTGTGAGTCGCGCATTACACGACAGTGACGAGGTAGGCTTGGAATTGCGCGAGAAGGTGAAATGTCTTGCGGAGAAATGGAACTATCGTCCTAACCCCTTCGCACAGAGTCTTCGCAAGGGTTCCCCAAAGATAATTGGCGTTGTGGTTCCGTCTATGAGCTCGCATTTCCATTCTTCGGTGATAGCGGGATTGGAAGACGAAGCACGCAAAAGCGGGTATTCTGTGATATGTGCTAACTCACATGAGAATCATTACGACGAAATTACGTGTATCGATAATCTATTGGGCATGCACGTTGACGGTATCATTATATGCCTTTCACAGGAGACAAATGAGTACAGCAAATTTGAAGAGTTGGCCGACAGTAACGTGCCTACGGTACTCTATGCAAGGACTTGTCTCAATGACAGACTCTCTTCTGTGGTTTCCAACGACATCATAGCATCGAAACAGGCTACTCTTCACCTCATCCAACAGGGATGTCATAGAATAGGATTTATAGGCGGCCCCAATCATTTGGACATGGTGAAGCGACGCAAACATGGGTTCATCGAAGCGTTGCACGAAGCAAAAATTCAGGTTAAACCTAAGTTTTTCAAATGCGCAATGCTAACCCGTGAGACTGCATATATGTCTACAAAGCAACTCATAGAACAGATGCAAGTAGACGCAATAATGGCTATCAATTATGATTGCGTATTCGGCGCTATCGATGCCATACGCGAAAAGGGATTGTCAATACCCAAAGATATAGCACTAATAGGTTTTGTTGATACGCCGGACGTGCGTTATCTCACTCCTCCCATATCCTCTATTGCCGATAAATCTTTTTATATGGGTCAACGCTTATGCCAAATTCTACTTCGCCATATAAGGGGTGACAAGAAAATATTGCATGAAGTGTTGCCGATGCAAATAAATATTCGTAAAAGTAGTATGCGTCTTTAGCTGTCTGTAGACCTTAAAATCCCGTTATCATCTTAATCTCAAGATAACGACATAAAAAACATTAACCTTTTTAATTTCGAGGGGACGACCTCGATTCTTCTTGTATGGCACAAGTATTTCGCTTGCTTGTGTCCCGTGCTACTTGTCATTTTTTTCAGTTTGATATTTCTATATTTTAAGAAACTTATAAGATAATACAGCGCAATCGTTTTCGTGGCTTTTCAGTTAAAAGAGTGCACTTCGATAGCATAATGTATTAAATTTGCAGCTGCACCATTCAATAACTCGAAACCGCAAAAGCAATTTAATACCTCTGCATATATAACAAAAAAGTACATAAACATATTATTCTAACCAAAAACTATCGTAATGAAACAAAAAGCATTATTGTTTATCCTGCTTCTCATTCCATCCATAGTGTTGGCACAAAACATGAAGAAGATAACAGGTGTTGTTACTGATGCTAACAACGAACCACTGATTGGCGTGAGCATCAAGGTGAAAGGCACACAACAAGGTACTGTCACCGACCTTGACGGAAAATTCTCTATAGATGGTGAAGAGCACCAAACCATCGTTGCTTCATATATAGGTATGGAGACTAAAGAGGTTGTCTATAACGGTGCACCACTCACTATTGTCCTGAAGGATAACTTGCAGGGTCTGGAAGAAGTGGTAGTTGTGGGCTATGGTACCATGCGAAAGAAAGACCTTACAGGATCTGTGGTACAGATTAGACCTGACAAAATTGCCGCAGAGAATCCCAAAACTGTACAAGACATTCTACGAGGTACTGCCGGACTCAATGTGAGCTACGACACCTCAGCCAAAGGTGGTGGCTCGATGAGCATGCGCGGTCAGAGGTCGGTTTATACCAGCAACAATCACAACTCACCGCTTCTCATACTCGACGATATGATTTTCTACGGCGAGTTATCGGAAATCAACCCAGACGATATAGCGCAGATTGATATTCTAAAGGATGCTTCCTCGGCTGCTATTTACGGTGCCAAGGCTGCTAATGGTGTGATCATTATTACAACAAAAAAAGGAAAAAGGGGGAAGCCGATTGTAAACCTGAGCATTAATGCAGGTTTTACAAACAAATCAAATTTCAACGACAGGTGGGATAATCCCGATGACTACCTGCAGCACTATCAAGATTGGCTCGAGAAAAGTACCTACGGTGCTGACGCCGATGGGAACTGGACAGCCTATCAGACAGGTGCCCGCGCATCAACTCCAGGCTACTATGCCAATCCTAACAGACTGCCGGCTGGTGTGAGTATTGAAGACTGGAGAGCTTACAGCACAAACTCCGAGGGTGAGTCGGATATGAGTATATGGGCACGAAGATTAGGCTTTAAGGAAGATTCAAATGCGCTTAGAAACTTCTTGGAAGGTAAATTTATCAACTGGGAAGACCTGTGCTTCAGAACTGCATTTAGCCAAGATTACAACGCAAGTGTAAGCGGAGCAAGCGAAAACGCCAACTACTACCTCTCTGCAGGCTATATGAACAATAAGGGCGTATGGATAGACGATGATTACAAGACCGTAAGGGCCAACATGAAAGTGAACTTCAATGTGACAGACTGGCTTGATCTCGGCGCTAATATTAACTTCCAAGAACGCACCGACGGTGCTATCGGAATAGACCAAGGCCAGCAACTAATGCAGAGCCCGTACGGAGATTATAAAGATGAGAACGGCAACTACGTGCAGTATCCCCTTGATGGTAGCTACTCACAACGGGGCTATAACTATTGGTATAGACTTGATTACTTCGATTTGCAAAAAGGGTACACTACATTTAACACCATATTCAAAGCTAAGGTGAAATTGCCCTACAATATTACATACAGCTTTAATATAGCACCAAGATACCAGTTTTTCCACGATCGCTACTTTATGTCTGCCGATCTGCCGGGTTCTATTCCCACCGACAAAGGTGTAAATAGAGAACAGTCAAAACGGTTCGACTGGTCGCTCAACAATACGATTTCATGGAATCATACTTTTGCTCGTGTACACCATCTGACACTTACGCTGGTGCAGGAAGCGGAGGATAGGAAATACTGGTCTGACCGCATTGAGGCACGCAATATCTTGCCTTCCGATGCTTTAGGATTTCATAATACGCAAAACGGAGATAAAGAGGCGAGCAGTTTTGCTACAAATGACAGTCATCAAAGTGCCGATGCACTGCTCGCAAGACTATTCTATTCTTATAATGATATATACATGCTGACGGCCTCAGTACGCCGTGATGGTTACTCCGCATTTGGCTCAGCCAATGTCTATGCCACATTCCCGTCAATTGCATTAGGCTGGACTTTTACCAATGAGAAATTCTGGAAATGGAACAAAGTCATGGATTATGGTAAACTCAGACTGTCGTATGGACGAAATGGTAACCGCTCGTTGAGTAACCCTTATGTTGCTTTGTCAAATCTCGTAGCTGGCTCCTATATGGGATATGGTGTGGGAGCTAACGGAGCCGACACCGAACAGATAAAGACTCTTAGAGCTGAAAGATTAGCCAATCCCAACCTCATGTGGGAAAAAACCGGCTCTTGGAACTTCGGATTAGACTTCAGTTTCATCGGTGGAAGGCTTACTGGATCGGCGGAAGTGTATCTGATGAAGACCACAGATATGATCATGAATCAGAAAATTCCTAACTTTACGGGATTCGCATCCATAACTACAAATCTTGGACAAGTAAATAATAACGGAGTAGAAATAACGCTTAATTCGAGCAACATTGATACGAAAGATTTCAAATGGGACACTAATTTTAACTTTGCTTATAACAAAAACACTATCAAGCACCTCTATTACACCTACGAAGATGTTATGGACGAGAAGGGCAATGTGATAGGAACGAAGGAAAGTGATGACCGTTCCAACGGTTGGTTTATAGGTAAAAGTATCAATGAAATATGGGATTATAAAGTGACAGGAATATGGCAAAAGGATGAGTGGCAGGAGGCTGAGAAGTTCGGCCAGGTGCCAGGAGATCCAAAAGTGGAGAATATCTACACTGCTGACGACATCGTCAATCCCGATGGAACACGCACTGCTGTATACAATGACAAGGACAAAACATTCCTCGGAACAACAGTGTCGCCGTTCAGATGGTCTATGCGCAATACCTTTACGTATAAGAATCTATCCCTATCAATAAATATGTATTCCTACATGGGACAGAAAAAAGCACGCACTGACTACCTCAATAACGATGATAATGGAGGCCATATGACCTATCTGTTAGGTAATATGCCATCAAAGACATACTGGACGCTCGACAATTCTACCGACCACTACGCACGCATAGAAGCTAAAGGGCCGACGGGAGCCCAGAATCCTCCTATGATATACAAAGGTTCTTTCATCCGTATAGATAATGTTACATTAGCATACACGCTACCGAAGAGCATAGTCAAAAAATGCCATCTAAATAGTGCAAAAGTATATGCTACTATTAAAAATTTGGCATGCTGGAAAGCTGATAAATATTGGGAATACGGTGACATAGAGACCACAGGTCTTGCAACCAGAAACTATATGTTTGGAGTTAATCTATCATTCTAATTCACAGAAATAATAATTATGAAAAGAAATATCAAGAATATCAAAGCATACACACTGCTTTCAATGCTTGTAACGATGGTGCTCGTTACCGGATGCAGCAAAGATTTCCTCGAGACAGATCCGCTCTCGTTCTATGAACCTGCAGCTACATTTTCCACAGAATCAGGTATGAGGGCTGCACTGGCCATGTGCGACCGAAATCTAAAACTATACTATGCTCGAAACGACAATGAGAATATACCATTGCCAACAGAGTACCTTTTTTCTGATCTCGGTGCGGCTTCGGCCACAGACAAGACTTCAATGCTAAGCAATCCTGCCGAAGATCTCACTCCAAGCTCCGAAAAAAGCGAGAGTAACCTTGGCAGGACGAACTCAATTCTCTACTTTTGGGTGCAAGGTTATAAGGCTATTATGTGGGCAAACACTATTATCCAATATGCCCCGAAAGTAAAAGAACTTGACGAGAAAATAAAGAACGAATATGTCGGAAGAGCGTATTTCCATCGCTCATGGATATATCTGAACTTGCTGATGCAGTTTGGAGATCTTCCACTTGTTACAAAAGTGATAGAAGTACCGAAGCAAAACTATAAGTCAACAAAGCGTGATGCTATCCTTGACATGCTAATTCTCGATATGCAAAAAGCTGTTGAGTGGGTGCCCGAGCAGACTGACATGAAAGCAATAGGCAGTCCCAACAAAGGCGCATGCAAGGTGTTACTTGCCAAGCTCTATCTTACAAGAGGAGAATACAAAAAGGCCAAGGATATCTGTGACGACCTTATTAATGGCGGAAAATATGCTTTGCTGCAAGGAGACATGTTCGGTGACTTTGTTCCGGGAGGCGCCCCGGAGACATGGAAGGTGACCCGCAACTTGATATGGGACATGCACCGGGCTGAAAACAAGCTTCGCTCAGATAACACAGAAATTATCATGGGTATACCAAATCGAGGTTCCGACAAGGAGTCTTTTGTCAATATGCTTACCATGAGAATACTCTATCCATTCTTCTTCAACGGAGGACTGACCGATGTTGATGGTAAACAGGCCCTACAAAACTATAAACGTAACGACTCAAGATATGATCCTCAATACGACTATATGCGCGCCTTGGGACGTGGAGTGGCCACTTACCGCACATGCTATTGGTACACTCACGGATTGTGGGCTGTCAATAACCAAATGGATAAGGGTGATCTAAGACACAGTGTGACACATGGTAACTGGATGTGTATGGATTCTTTGAGGGTGAACAATGTCAATTCCAAGCACTATGGAGAGTATCTCCGTCTGCGCAATGATGAAGGCAAGTTGCTCTGCAATGACACTATACGCCGCTGGTTTGATGTGCCTCACTACAAGCTTTGGCTGGATGACCCTGTGGCAGAGGCTAATATCACTGGTAGCGACGGCGATAGAGGTGCACGCACAGGAAGTATTGCCGACTGGTATCTCTATCGTCTGGCGGAGGTGTATCTGCTGAGAGCTGAGGCAAAATTCTATCTTAATCCGTCTGATCCGACTATTGCTGATGACTTGAACATTATTCGAAAACGTGCAAAATGTGAGCAGTTGTATAGTGGTACTTGCACTATCGGAGATATAATGAATGAGCGTGCTCGTGAGCTATATTTCGAAGAGTGGCGTAATGTGGAACTTACACGCGTCTCGTTGTGTCTTGCAAGGAGTGGAAGACCTGACGAATGGGGCAACACTTACGATATTAACACTTTCGACAAACAATCCGGCGTCGACCGCAAAGGTGGCAGTTACTGGTATCAAAGATGTATTCAGTATGGCATATATAATAAGGAGGGACGGTTGAGCATAGTTGCAACTAATGCCAATCCACTTTACCAGATGGACAAGAAGAACATTTACTGGCCTATACCGGAGGTTGCTATTACTGGCAATTCAAAGGGAGAGCTACATCAGAACTATGGTTATACTGGTTATGATGAAAACTGTTCTGAATGGGAGACATGGGAGGAAGCAGTGGCAGATGAAGAAAAAGCCGAATAAAAGCTGGTATCCTAAGTCCAAAGGGACGATAAACTAACGATACAAAGATATATAATATAAAGTCCCCGACAGTTATTTAACTGTTGGGGACTTTTTTGTTTCAGTGTCAGAGGCGGCCCGCAGGCCTGAAAAAGATTATTTGTGAAAGAGCTTCTTTGCTCCGTAAATGCAGAGGCGTATTACGACCACCAGGAGGTAGAGCAATATTGCGGCCGATATCACAAAACCGAGTGACCAAAAAAGTTCTTTCCACTTGCCGTCGTAGGCTATTATGGCATATATGTTAAGGCAGAAAGCTATGACGAAGCACACAAGAAACATTTTCAGTTCCTTCTTCTGCCTTTCCTTGGTAATTATTATATCTTTCATAATCCGTTCAATAAAAAAGTAATTATCCCTCAGCATTGCGCTGAGCCTTTGTGTGGTACACATCATAGTCGATGAGATATTTTTCGGGCAGTTCCAGCATGCTTCCTGTTGCCAGAGCCTCGTGTCCCCACAGGCAAAGCAGACTGGCGTAATAGCCTTCTTCGGCGATGCCTTTCGGTTGTTTACGTTGTATGGCTGCCTCTACGAAAGCCTCCGTCAGCAGCGATGTGCCGTCGCTATCGGGCATCTTGCCCATGATGAATTCTCCAAAATTGTCGCTGGAGTTTTCCATTGCCCAGCTCGTTCCTGCAAACGGCACGCTGCCGAAGACCTTGGTCTCCCAGTCGTTCACCATCTGCATAAATGCCGGGGCAGGCGCAACATCTTCGAAATAGAATTTTCCGAGTTCCGGTTCCACTGTTCCTTTCGAGCCGAGGATCTGTTCTTCCAGACCGTATCGCTTATTTGCTATGTCCGAGCCCCACGACATCTTCCGGCCATCATCAAATACATAGATGGTCTGAATGTTGTCGTAGACTTCGCGACCGTCTTTCCAGTAGGTCAGTGCGCCGTGTCCCATGACCTTCGACGGCAATTTTCCCAAAGCCCATGTGCCCACCTGCAGCTGGTGGCAGGCAAGTTCGGTCATCAGTCCGCGTGACGAAGCATCGTAAAGACGCCAGTTGATGTATCGCTCCCCGTCTACGGTGCGGCCGTCGTTCAACCTTATCTGTTTGCTCGGAACGTCTCTCCGCCAGTCGTTGTTGCGATTCCACCACGCCCTTATTTGCGTTATATCGCCGAACACACCGTCGTGCACCATCTTCATCACCTTAATATATCGCGGGTCGAAGAGGCGCTGCTGGCCGGTGAAAAATATCAGTCCGGTCTGCAGATGCCTATCGTACATCTGCTTACACTCGTCCATGGTGTAGCCGATAGTCTTCTCACAATAAACGTGTTTGCCGGCATCGAAAGCGTCGAGCACTATCTTGTAGTGCGTGTGCAGGGGTGTTGCCACTACTACGGCATCCACTCTGCGGTCGTCCAGCAGCTGTCTGTAGTCGGCATAAACTTTAGCCTTGGGCACCATTTTCAACGCCTCATCTATAGACCCTTGATAAGGGTCGGCTATCGCAACAATCTCTACCTTTGGATTGTCACACAAAAATCCCATAAGGAAACGGCCTCTCGAGCCCGGCCCGATGATGCCGAGGCGAAGTCGCTCGCCAGCTGTATGGTCGGCATCGGCAAAAGCTTTCATCCACGGACTCGTGGCAACTAATAATCCGCCGCCAAGCACTCCCATACTTTTTAGGAATTCTCGGCGGCTAATATGAACGTCTTTATTCATTTTTGATATTGATGTTTATGTGTTGATTGTGACGTCAAAATTACAAATAAATACTTAGAAAGCCAAAGGCTAAGACGTTTATTTTAGCCTGTCCAAAGACTAATAAGTTTTACAACTCCGGCCTTGGATTTTCAAGCCTGTAATGCAAGCGTATCTGACGACTCAGCAGGAGAACTGTGGGGAACTTAGTTTGTTATTGAGCTTAATCTATTGACGGAATTAAATTGTCGTGTATTTAATAATTCTTAGAGATGAAAAATCGTGTAAGCTAATCGTCTGATCAGTCCGACCAGTATGAAAGACGAAGAAATGAAAAATATGGACAAAGAGACTTTACTACGTAGCGAATTTCAAAATAAAAATATTGCGGCTCTGAATATGCGAAAAATAGAGTTTTTTGTAATTTATTAAGAGTCAAAGCTTTGCACCTCCATGTTTTTCAGATACTGTTTTGGCGTCTCCTTCTCGTTGCGGTTAGGGTTTAACGGAAGTGCGGTTAAGCCTTAGTGGCAATGCGGATAGGATTTAGCCGCAGGCCGATAAGGGTATGGAGACGATGCGGTTGAGGCTTAATCGCAGACGGTATGCCAATTTTTGAAGTACCCAGCGCTGTGTTGGGCAGAAAAACATAGCCCTTTTTGTTCTAAAAGGCGAGTTCTTGAAAGCCTCTAAATTAGTAATATTTTTTGATAAAATGTGGAAGCCCTTGTCTATTCCTCTATTTCTTGCAGGGAGCGTGCAAAGTTGTGGAAATAGTTGCTGATGGTTTCCAGCGGAGCGTAGACAACGTATCGCAGACTTCGGCGAAGATTGCGGCGGGTCAGCGTGGAGTTGTTGCGGACAAAGCCCGAGCGGCTTTGGCGGAAATGCCATTCCTCTGCCGTGTCGTTGGCCGTGTGGAGCACGGAGCGTATCACCAAGTTATAGGCGGCGGGCTCTTCGCGTTGTACAAATGGGATTTCGTCTTGTTCGAAATTGAAGACGGCCATGAGCATGGACCCCTGGAGTTGGGCCATGCGGCGGATGTGGAGTTTGGAGAGCCATTTCTCCAGTTTCACGAAGTCCACTTTGTCGCCTTTGATGCGCAGATAGCTGCCAAGCTGGATGATGCCGCTGAGCATCATGCCCTTGTTGAGCATGGTGGATACATTTTCCACAATGATCTTGAGTATATCGAGCGAGCCCACGTTGGTATCGATGGCATGGCGTTCGGCTGCTTCTATTTTCTTGAGACGATGATTCAGGAAACGATTGCTGAGCTGGGGAGTGCTTGGAGTGGCAGGTGTTTCTACAATTTCTGAAATCAACTGCTTGGGGATGTTCATCATCTCGTCATACTGGTGGTTTCTTATGCCCTTGAGTGCAGGGCCTTCCACGTGCTGTGCGTGTACCATCTGGCCGAGTCGCCCCCATTTAAAGGCCGACATTGGCTCCAGCGGCTCATATTCGTTGAGCGCGCCCGAACGAAGTAACCGAAAGAAATTACGCGTAATGACATCCATGATTATGAATATTTTTTAGGGTAGCGCAACCATATGGCAACAATGGCTGAGAGCCCGATAGCCATCGGATAGTAGAGGTAGGGTATGATTTCTACGGGGTTGATATGAGCCAGTCCGGCAGCAAGGAGCATCTGCACGCCGTAGGGCAACATGCCCTGTACCATACACGAGAAAGTGTCCAGTATGCTGGCACATTTGCGGTTGTCGACACCATATTTGTCACTAATTTGCTTGGCAATGTTTCCCACCGTGAGTATGGCCACTGTGTTATTGGCCGTACAGACGTTGACCAGACTGACCAATGCTCCAATAGAGAGCTCTGCCCCGCGTTTGCCGTGCACTCGTGCCGTGAGCTTCTTGATGATGTAATTGATGCCACCGTTGCGTCTGATAATCTCCAGCATGCCTCCTGCCATCATGGCTATGATGATGAGCTCGCCCATGCCGGCCACACCCTTGCCCATGGCCCCGAGCCAAGTGAAAAGGTCGTAGCTGCCTCCGGCCAGGCCGATGATGCCGCACAGCGCGATGCCCATTACCAGTACGCCCATGACATTGATGCCGCAAATGGCGGTGATGAGCACGGCCAGATAGGGCACCACCTTCACGAAATCGACGTCGGGGATGTGGGCCGGCGCCTGCATACCCGTGCCCATGAGGGTGTAGATGATGAGCATGAGGATGGCTGCCGGTGCTATAATCTGAACGTTGACGCGAAATTTGTCGCTCATTTTGCAGCCTTGCGTCTGAGTGGCAACTACGGTGGTGTCGGAGATAAACGACAGATTGTCGCCGAAATAGGCGCCACCCACAATGACGGCAGCCATCAAGGCGGGGCTGCCACCCGTTTCCTGGGCGATGCCGGCTGCAATGGGCACGAGGGCTACGACCGTGCCCACACTGGTGCCGATGGATATGGAGATGAAGCAAGCGGCCACAAAGAGTCCCACCAGAATCATATTGGCCGGTAGAATGCTCAACGCTAAGTTTACGGTGGCGTCGATGGCCCCCATCTCCTTGGCCGATGCGGCGAACGCCCCGGCCAGCACATAGATCCAAAGCATGAGTATCAGGTTGCCCGAACTTGCCCCTTGCGTGTAGACGTCGATGCGTTTTTTCAAGGGCCTGCCGGCGGAAATAGCAATGGCATAGATGCTGGAAATCATGAAAATGACCGTCATGGGCACTTTGTAGAAGTCTCCGGCTATAATGCTAAGTCCAAGATACAGACCTATGAAGACAAATAAGGGCGAGAGGGCCATAAGCCCTTTGTTCTTGATACTCATATATTTGAAATACTGTTTTGTGCCCAACAGGAGGATGCATCAGATGCGGCTTCCTGTCTGGTCTGTCATCGCCGGCTGGTTAAGGGCCGGAGAAATAGCGACCGTAGGAATGTTCTGACACAGCCTCCTGCTGGCTGGTAGGGCGTGTGTGCTGCCCTATACTATGATTGTCAGACCGAAGTCTGAGTGTTGTTTAAAGTGTCACGCCGTTTTTGAAGATGGCAATCTCCTGATATTCATTTTCTTCATTGCGTGTCTTTTGGCCACTGGCAACGGCAATCACCTTGTCGATGAATCTGCGCGTAAGGTCTTGCATGGGCACCCCTTTGAGCAGTTCGCCGGCATTGAAGTCCATCCAGTTGGGCTTGCGGGCGTAGATGTCGTTGTTGGTGGAAATCTTCATCGTGGGTACGAAGGTGCCGAACGGGGTACCCCGACCTGTGGTGAACAGTACGAGCTGGCACCCGGCAGATGCCAGAGCCGTGGCTGCGACAAGGTCGTTGCCGGGAGAGGACAGCAGGTTGAGCCCGTGCTCGTTCAGCCGCTCTCCATACTTCAGCACCCCGCTTACCAGTGCTTGGCCGCATTTCTGGGTGCAACCCAGTGCTTTGTCTTCAAGGGTGGAGATGCCGCCTGCCTTGTTGCCGGGTGACGGATTCTCGCCAACGGGCTCGCCGTGGGACAGGAAATATTCCTTGAAGTCATTAATCATATCAACAGTTTGGCGGAATAGGGTAGGAGTCTTGCACCGATTCATCAGTATGGTTTCAGCCCCAAACATCTCCGGTACCTCGGTGAGGATTGTTGTTCCGCCCTGTGCAACCAGAAAGTCGGAAAACCGACCCACCAGCGGGTTTGCGGTGATGCCACTGAATCCGTCGCTGCCACCACATTTAAGGCCTACGCGAAGCTCACTCAGAGGGACTGCCTCGCGTTTGTCTTGTCGGGCCACGCCATATATCTCGCGCAAGAGTTTCATGCCTTCTTCCAGCTCGTCTCCGACTACTTTTTGGGTGACGAGCAGTTTGATGCGGCTCTTGTCGTAATCGCCCAGCAGTGCCATAAAGTGGTCGGGCTGATTGTTTTCGCATCCCAGTGACAGAACGAGCACGCCACCGGCATTGGGATGTTGGCAGATGTCACGCAATATCTTGCGGGTGTTTTCGTGGTCATCGCCGAGTTGGGAACAACCGTAGTTGTGTTTCCAGGCGTGAACAGCATCGATGCCTTCGAGCTTGGTTTCGTCGGCCAGAGTTTTGGCCAGTCGGTCGGCAATGCCGTTGACACAGCCTACGGTAGGCACAATCCATATCTCGTTGCGCACGCCAACTTCTCCGTTGGCGCGTCTGTAGCCCTTAAAGGTGAGATTCTCGAAAGGAAGGTCAACGTCTTTGTTTACAGGGTTGTACTGATATTCGAGTGTGCCCGCAAGGTTGGTCTCGAGATTATGCTCGTTCACCCATTGTCCGGCTTTTAAATCTTGCTTGACATGGCCGATAGGATAGCCGTATTTGATGATATTAGTTCCTGCCGAAATGTCGACCAAAAGTACTTTGTGTCCGGCTGGCGTGTCTTGCAGGAGCGTGATTTTTTTACCGTCCACCTCGATGACTTCGCCTTGCGGCAATGGTTTCAGACATACCGCTACGTTGTCTTCGGGGTTAATCCTAATAATTTTTGATTCGTTCATGCGCTTCGTGTTTTAGTTTGTTTTTGTTTAGATATAGTTTGTTCTTATAGTTAGCGCCCTGATGGTGCTATAGTTGTGTGCGACGGTAGAATTCGACATTCTCCTTAGTGAGGAGCTCTATGGGCATGTAGTTTACGGGTTGCACTTTCTTTTTCAGTACGATAGCTTTGAATAGTGTGTCTATGCAGCAGTAGCCTTGCTGATAGGCGTGTTGGGCTATCAGGAATGAAATGCTGCCCTGTTTCAGACAAACTGCGTTTTTCCCAACCATGTCGTAGCCCATAATTTGCACGTTCCTGCGGTTGGTCCTCAACAAGAAATCACCCATGATATGGGCTTTGGACCCTAAGGTTATGCAATGGTGGATGTTGGGATGGTCTACGAAGAAAGTCTCAAGCATTTTGTCGTACAATTGCCTCGACCGTTCTACGGGGAGTTCCAATACGTGTATTTTGATGTGAGGGAAATGGTCGTGCATATAATGGCGGAATCCTACCTCCCGATTATCTTGCTGCTTGCTCAGCACGCGTCCGTCTTTGGTGAGCTTCATCAGCAGGATGTCGGTCTCCTTATTGGCAATGAGCATAAGCATTCTCGCAGCGAAATAGCCACTTGAGAAAGAGTCCTGCCCGAAGAATGCCAATGGTTTCAAATCGGGCATATAGGAGTCGAGCATGACAAAAGGAATGTCTTGGTCGTGCAATTGGTCTGTAAGGTGACGTGTGCCGTCCAGGTCTGTCGGGACGACAACTACACCGTCGGGCTTGGAGTCCAGACATTCTTGCGAGGCGGCCAAAAAAGAAGCTTCGTCAAAACGGTCATAATAGATAAAATTGGTCTTGACATGGAAATCGCGCATGGCCTCCTGAGCCATCTTCACTCCTCCCTCTATTTCTTCCCAATAGGTAACTTGTTCGTGGGCAGGAATTAAGACTTGGAATGTATATGAACGGTTGTAAGCCAATGCGGAGGCATACATGTTGGGTTGATAATTCATTTCTTCCAAGGCCTTTTCTACTTTCATCCTGGCTTTGGGAGACACATTGGGACGTTCATGCAGCACTCTGTCGACAGTCCCGACAGAGACTCCGGCTCGTTGGGCGATATCCTTAATTCTGATTTTGTCTACCATTGTTAATGTATAATAACTTTGCAAAAATAACAATAAAAGTTGAATTGGATAGACCGATTGCTCATTTATTTGACAAAAAAGTATGTTTTCGTTATTTTATACCTCTTAATTGAAAAATATTTTTTATTTTTGCCATTGAAAACAATAAAATTAATCTATAAACAACAAACAATTAAAATTTAATCAGAAAAATGGCTAAAATTGTAACGTTAGGTGAAATTATGCTTCGTTTATCCCCTGAAGGCAATGACCGCTTCATTCAGGCAAATCATTTCCGCATCATTCCCGGAGGAGGCGAGGCCAATGTAGCTGTGAGCGTGGCTAACTATGGTCACGATGCATACTTTGTGAGCAAATTGCCGGAACATGAAATTGGACAAATTGCAGTGAACGCATTGCGTCGCTATGGCGTACACACGGAGTTTATTGCACGTGGAGGAGAGCGTGTCGGACTCTATTATGCAGAGACCGGAGCTTCGATGCGCCCTTCAAAGGTGATTTATGACCGTGCGCACAGCTCTATTGCAGAAGCCGATGCATCTGATTTTGATTTTGATGCCATTATGGAAGGGGCCGATTGGTTTCATTGGAGTGGTATTACGCCGGCTATTTCTGACAAGGCTGCCGAATTGACCAGACTGGCTTGCGAAGCCGCGAAGCGGCACGGGGTTACGGTGTCGGTGGACTTGAATTTCCGCAAGAAACTATGGACTTCGGAGAAGGCAATTTCGGTGATGCGTCCTTTGATGAAATATGTAGATGTATGTATAGGCAACGAGGAAGATGCTCAACTTTGTCTGGGCTTCAAGCCCGATGCCGATGTAGAGGGCGGCAAGACCGATGCAAGTGGATATTACAATATATTCAAGGGTATGATGAAAGAATTCGGGTTCAAATATATTGCTTCTACGCTGCGTGAGTCTTTCTCTGCTACCCATAATGGATGGAAAGCACTGATTTATGATGGCAAGGACTTCTACGAAAGCAAACGTTATGATGTGAATCCAATTATCGACCGCGTGGGAGGCGGCGACTCTTTCTCCGGCGGGCTGATTCATGGACTGCTTACCAAGAAGACTCAGGGTGAAGCCCTCGAATTTGCGGTGGCAGCCTCGGCTTTGAAGCATACCGTGCCTGGTGATTTCAACCTTGTCAGTATCTCAGAAGTGGAGAGCTTGGCCAGCGGAAATGCTAACGGAAGAGTGCAGAGATAATAAAACAATAATAGAAAAAATCAGCAATGGCAAAATTTAATAAGATACAAGTCTTGGAAGCTATGGGAAAGACGGGGATGATTCCCGTGTTTTTCAATAAAGACTTGGACATATGCAAAAACGTCATCAAAGCATGCTACGAAGGTGGTGTGTGTGTGTTTGAATTTACCAATCGCGGCGATTTCGCCCATGAGATATTTGGAGAACTGGTGAAATGGGCGGATAAGGAGTGTCCCGAGCTGATACTCGGTGCAGGAACGGTTGTAGATGCAGGAACGGCTGCGCTCTATCTTCAGTTGGGCGCCAACTTCATTGTTGGTCCAAACTTCGTGCCTGAAATTGCCCCCGTGTGCAATCGCCGATTGGTGCCATATTCTCCGGGATGTGGCAGCGTGACGGAGATCAGCAATGCGCAAGCTTTGGGATGTGACGTCACAAAGGTGTTCCCCGCAGGAAATGTGGGTGGCCCATCGTTTGTGAAGAATGTGCTCGGACCCCTGCGTTGGTCTAACATTATGGTGACAGGCGCAGTTTCGCCGGATGAAGAAAACTTGACGGCATGGTTTAAGGCTGGCGTGTTCTGCGTAGGCATGGGCTCGAAGCTTTTCCCAAAGAATGTGATTGCTGCCGGCGATTGGAAGGCCATCACAGCAAAGTGTGCAGAAGCCTTGGGATATATTAAGGCTGCGCGCGCTTAGTCGCGATCTAATTTCTGGTCACGGACTAAAGAATGGGGATGAATAAAGAACTGTTCTTTAGTCCGTGATTTTCACCTATATCTGAAACATACTAACTAATATTGATGTAATTATTGCGGACGGATAATATTATTTGGGCATTTATAGCGATGGCTTTCGCCGTCTTGATGTCAGCTTGTGAAAACCATGACGTAAGTCGCATCGACAGGCTGAACGAATTGTCTTATGCCCAACATTATCGCGATCTTGACTCCACAAAGTACTATGCTCAACAAAGTCTGCTCTTGGCCGATAGTTGCGGCGAGGATGGGGCGGAGGCTCTAAACCATCTGGCTTTTGTCTGTATTGCCAAAATGCAGTATGAGCAAGCAGCACAAATGTTGGGCGAAGTGAGCAAGCGGACCAATAACCAAGTGGAACTTCTCATTGCCGATATTCAGATGATGAGGCTGTGTCAGCGATGGTCCAAGAACAGAGATTTCTATAATTATAAGGAAAGTGCGGAGCGGAGACTCCGCCGCATTGTTGACGAAGCGGATGATTTGTCAACACATCAAAAGAAAAGACTTTTTTATGCTCAGTCAGAGCTGAGCATTGTAACCTCTACCTATTTGTATTATGTCGGGCTTATCCGGGAGTCGGGCGAAGCACTAAGGAGGATAAACCCCAATGGGAATATTCTGCAGGATATGCCGCAGCAATTGTCATATTGGTATAATATCGGGGCAGGAGGAATTATTACGGATGGTACGCCGGAAGAAATTGCCCAGAGAGAGTTTGATTATCTGACGCGATGTTACCTCATGGCGAGAGAATACGATTATCCGTTTTGGGAAGCCCAGGCCATGCAGGGAATGAGTGAGCACTTGCAAAAGGCCAGGTTTCGGGACAAACTGATTTATGACAATCTGCCGACCATGAAGTATATCAATACGGACCAAATGCCCGACAGCCTGTTGGCGGGTAATCTAGCCCAGCGCGCCTATGATATCTTTGTTGAATATGGGGATGTGTATCAGATAGCAGGGGCCAACCGTACGTTGGCGGAATGTTTTTGGCAGATAAAGGACTATCGTTCTGCACTGGCCTGCTTGCATAGGGCATTGAATGCCAACAAAGCCATTAACCAGGCTCCTGACCTTGTGGCATCTATTCGCGAACAGTTGAGTTTGCTGTATTCGGCGGTAGACGATAAGGTGAATAGTGACCGGAATCGGAATCTATACTTGGACTTGCAGGAGCAAACGCGTCAGGACAGGCAGTTAGAGGCACGGGCAGAGCAGTTGAAGCGGTCGTCCAAGCAGCTTAATTTAATGCTTGCCGCAGTTATCGTCATGATCATTATGGTGACGGCCTTGCTGTTTGTTTTCGATTTCCTAAGGCGAAAGAATGATGCTCGCTTTTCACTCGACACCCTGCTGGAACCGTTGAAGCAATGGCGGAGGGGGAATGCGGAATTGGTAGAAAAGCAGCAAGAGGAATACGAGGAGGTTCAAGAGCAGACCAATGTGGTGATGCTGCATTTGAAGCGGAACAAACGTAAGAATGCGGAACAGCGGGCAAAAATTCAGTTGGCAAACAATGTTATGCCTCTTATTGATCGTATGGCGAATGAGGTGACGCGACTGCAGACAAGGCATGATTCTGAAGAGATGAGGCAGAAACGCTATGAGTATATAGCGGAATTGACAGACACGATCAACGATTATAACAATGTCTTGACACAGTGGATACAAATGCGTCAAGGGGAGGTGAGCCTGAATATAGAGAGTTTCCCACTGCAGTCGCTCTTCGACATCGTGTCACGCGGCAGCATGAACTATAGGTTAAAAGGAGTCAGGCTTGAGGTAGAGCCGACGAAAAGCGTGGTCAAGGCGGATAAGACGTTGACGCTCTTCATGATCAATACAATTGCTGACAATGCGAGGAAGTTCACGTCGGAAGGCGGAACGGTGAAGATTGGCGCCTCTGAACATGATGATTATGTGGAGATAGACATCAGGGATAACGGTTGCGGCATGAGCAAAGAGCAACTGGAACATATTTTCGACAGGACTTATACGGGAGGACATGGGTTTGGCTTAAAGAATTGCAAGGGCATTATCGAGAAATACAAGAAGATAAGCCGTGTGTTTAAAGTGTGTTCCATCAGTGCCGAGAGTGAAGTAGGACGGGGGACGCATTTGTCTTTCCGACTACCTAAGGGCATTTCCCGACTTGTCTTTTTCGCGTTGATGTTGATAGGCTCGTCG
The DNA here is from genome assembly GCA_050946435.1 of Prevotella sp. GTDB lineage: Bacteria > Bacteroidota > Bacteroidia > Bacteroidales > Bacteroidaceae > Prevotella. The sequence goes on along the minus strand of JBMNUU010000006.1, from coordinate 9,001 downwards.
TTTCATTTCCCGTGTACGGCGGCACAATTGCTTGGCACTTATGAGCCGGATACATCCGTTTCACAAAAGATGGTGATGAAGAGAGACACGGCCAGCAAGGCGTCACATTATGCAGACAGTGCTTACTTCTCAAACATCAACGGCACCTATCTGGCCACATTGAGATTTGCAGACAGCTGCCATAAATATCTGAATCCTTCAGATACCGCAATTCTTCTCGACATAAGCAACGAAACGGCTGTGGCGGCTTTGGCTTTGCATCAATGGGATGTGTATGAGAAGAACAACAAAATTTACACACGACTGTTTAGAGAGGCCAGCGCGGATAAATTTCTGCCGGCCTACGTCAGAACGATGCAAGAGAGCGAAACCAACAAGAATGTGGCTATAGCTTTATTAGTATTGCTGCTGGCCATTATTTTCCCAGCTTATTATTTCTTGTATTATCGCTATAGACTGGACTACCGGTTTTGTATAGACCGTATCAATTCCATGAACAAACTGCTCCTACAGAATATGTCGGATGAGGAGAAAATCCAAGGTATTGACAGATTGGATGATTTTCATAAATTCAACATACCGAGAGAAAAGCAAGAGAGTCTCCAAGTGATTGTAAACCAGATAAGGTCAGCATTGCGGGGGTCCATCAGCAATGCATCGTCCAGGGAAACGTCTTTAGAACTTGCCGGTGATGAGTTGAAGCGGTTGCAGATGGATAATGACCAATTGCACGTGTCTAACAGCGTATTAGACAATTGTCTGTCTACATTAAAGCATGAAACCATGTATTATCCTTCGCGAATACGACAGTTGGTTAATGGGACAGATATCAACCTGGATGCGATAGCAGAACTGGTGAGCTACTACAAGGAGTTGTATCGACTTCTTTCGCTTCAAGCCATGCGACAGATTCCGAAATTCCGTTTGGATTCTGAAATGTCTGATTATCTTTTTGAGATTTTGAAGAAACTCAATAAAGGTGTCGAACCAATAGTTACAGTGAAGGAGTACAGGGAATCCTATGCTAAGGTTGAGGTTGAGTTGAGGCAGTATGCTATCAGTGAAGAGGAATGTCAGAAGCTGTTTACCCCATATACCAAAGACTTGCAATTCTTAATATGTCGGCAGCTCGTTAGGGAAATGGGAGAGCTGACCAATTTGCGGGCATGTGGTATGATGGCCGAGAAACAAGATGGCAGCAGTGCATTGATAACCATTGTTATGCCGAATCGATGTGTGCCAAATCATGTGCAAACTTGAAACCCGCGTTGGTGTATAGAGAGATAATGTGTAATTTTAATAATTATAGACATGAAGGATTTTAATATTATAATCGTTGAGGATGTACCGTTAGAACTTAAAGGTACGATAGGAATTATTGAGAGCGATATTCCCGAGGCTCATATTATCGGTACGGCAGATAGCGAACAAAGTTATATGAAATTGATGAAGGAGCAGCTCCCTGACCTCGTCTTGCTGGATTTGGGGCTTGGAGGCTCCACGACAGTTGGCGTAGAAATATGTCGATATACCAAGGAGACGCATCCTGAAGTCAAGGTGTTGATATTTACAGGAGAGATTCTCAATGAGAAGCTCTGGGGCGATGCACTGGATGCAGGATGTGATGGGATTATCCTGAAGACGGGCGAACTGCTCACTCGTGGGGATGTATCGAGTGTGATGGAAGGTAAAAGAATGGTGTTTAACCAACCCATACTCAAGAAAATCGTCGAGCGATTCAAATACAGCGTGAATAAAGACCTCATGCGCCAGGAGGCTCTTATCAACTATGAGATCGACGAATATGACGAACGTTTCTTGAGGCACTTGGCCTTGGGATATACCAAGGAGCAGATAACCAATCTAAGGGGAATGCCTTTTGGAGTGAAGAGCTTGGAGAAGAGACAGAACGAATTGGTGCAAAAACTATTTCAGAACGGGAAAGGGGGCGTCGGTGTAAATGCAACACGGCTTGTTGTGCGAGCTTTGGAGCTGCGCATCCTTGATTTGGACAATCTCGTTCCGGACGAAGAATAGGCTTTGAGAGTGTGTTCTGAGAACCATGTTTTAAAGTCGTTTTCGATAACTACAATGCCTATGCTTTTTCCATTGCCTAACGGATGAAAAGATGGTTTTAATGTGATTCAAATGTCAAAAACAGCACATCGCAGAGGAAAATTCCTGCGTACATTGATTTATTGGATAACACTATTGTTTGCTCTTGCACAAATAGTGCTAATCCTCGCTTCATGGCTGCTCACGGCAGCAATGCCGGACACATCGTTGCGCTCGCTGTTAAGTGCCGGAGGAATTAGATGGTTTTTCGGAAATTTTGCAACGGACATGGCAGATTCAATGTTGATTTATATTATCGTGTTGGTGATTGCGTGGGGAAGCATCAGGGCAAGTGGCTTGTGTGAAGCGTTGAAATCTCTTTTAGGGTTACATCGCTCGCCGTTGACATCACAACAAAAATTTGCATTGAAAGGTGCTCTACTCATGTTATTTGTAGAAGTTGTGGTTGTGGCTTTGCTGACATTCTTGCCCCATGCCATATTGCTGAGCATCACGGGTGAGTTGTTCCCAAGCAGTTTTTCGGCAGCCCTAATACCCATATTGGCTTTCATGGGAACGTCGGTATCCATATTCTATAGTCTTCTGAGTAGAAAGCTGCGAAACGTCTATGAGGTGGGGCAAGCCATGTGCTCTGCAAGTTCATGGCTCATGCCCTTGTTGCTGCTCTACGTATTTGCCTCTGTTTTCTACCATTCTTTTAGCTATGTGTTTGGCGTGTAGCTCTTTCATTTTGTGAAAATCATTTACCGTTTTTGGGAGATTATTTTCTTGGCATCCAGCGCAAAAAGGACTATGTCTCAGCCCTTAGAGTCTGCCTGCACAACGTAAAAATCCTTTGTTTGTTAGACTTTATATCCCGCCATATCATGGTGGGGCCTTAATCGCAGTATGGTGAGGCCTTAACCGCCTTGCGAAAGAGCCTCATCCGTGTTACGGTTAAGCCCTTCCCGTCCTGCCGTTGCATATCCAATCGCAAGTGATGAGATAGGAGGTGTTATGGCTTGTCTATAAAACGTGTTGATTATCAAGTGATTATAAACTTTCGCCAGTTTCGCATGTTCTGGGCGAACACATGTTTATTTTCATATAATCAAAATATAAAGAAGGTTTTGTTATTAAAAATGCAAGCTCTCAACACTTGGAATTCAGAGCGAAGAAATGAAGCCAAATATGGTTTTCAAATCGATCTCCTTGCTGCTTCTCAAAAATTTACAAATATTATCCGTAATATTGCTCATATTAGTTGGAGCTTTGCCAAAAAAAGCCTATATTTGTCAGTGAAAAACCAACAGTTTGCCAATCGTCTGCTTGCGCGGACATTTGATAAGCTATATTTACATATATTTCCATCCAAAGTCGGATAAGACTATCTTATTTGGATAAGATTATTTTTATATTGGTATGAGTAACCTTAATCTTTTTATTCACAAATAAATAGAATGCAGCTATGAGCAAAAAGCAAAGAAAACTATCGGTAGCGATGAAAAATTCGTTATTGGTTTATTCCGCATTTATTTTGTCGACCTTCGCCCTTCAAGCACAGGCGACAGAGTATGGCAGGATGGAATTTGGTAACGCCGTTGAGTCTTCCCAACAAAACGGAAAGAGTGTGGTTGTGACGGTTGTCGATGAATCGGGTGAACCGGTGATTGGTGCCAGCGTTTTGGTGAGATCAACCAATTCTGGGGGTATCACCGATTTGAATGGAAAGGCCACAGTTAATGCGTCGCAGGGAGAACTCATCCAAATTTCTTATGTTGGGTTTACCACACAAGAGTTGCGTGTCAAGGGCTCTACCCTTCAAGTAGTGTTGAGTGAGGACAAGGCATTGCTTGATGAGGTAGTTGTTGTGGGCTATGGAACCATGCGTAAATCCGACTTAACGGGGTCGGTGATAACTACCAAAGGTGAAGACATCATTCGCCAGCAAGGCTTTAACGCTTTGGAGGGTCTTAAAGGCAAGGCTGCGGGTGTAAACATTTTCAACAACACGGGACAGCCCGGTGGTGAGATGCGCGTCATTATTCGCGGTATATCTACCATCAACGCATCTGCCAATCCTTTGTATGTGGTGGATGGTGTGGTAATGTCGAGCATCGACTTGTTGAACCCTAATGATATAGAATCAATCGAGGTGTTGAAAGATGCTTCGGCTGCCGCTATCTATGGAGCCCGTGGTGCCAATGGCGTGGTGATGGTAACTACTCGCCGAGGCAATGCTGGAGATGGAACACACGTTTCTTACGATGGATCTATTTCTATCAGCAGTATGGCAAAGAAGATGGATGTGATGGACTCTAACGAATGGATGGCTGCTTTTAAGCAAGGACTTGAGAATGCCAACGAATGGCAGGGAAAGAACTTTACGACCGATTTGTCGCAAATCTTCACTGACGAACGTTTGTTTAATAATGGTGTTCCCATCTACAATACCAACTGGCAAGACGAGGCATCACGTACGGCTGTTTCGCATAACCACCAGTTGAGCATTACGCGCAGTGGCAAAGATCATGCCATGGGTGCTTTTATTAATTATACAGACCAAGAGGGAATTTTGTTGAATTCGTACTTCAAGCGCTTTAATGCCAAGCTTTCTTATGATGACAAACCAACCGACTGGCTGTCTACTTCGGTGAATTTATTGGTCAATCACACATGGGGTAATCGTACATCCGACAATCCATACGGACAGGGTGCCCTGCGTACCATGATAGAGCAGTTGCCTTTCTTGCCGGTGATGATCGATGGACACTATGCACAGACAAACGATGTGCAGACATCAGCCATCCTGAATGACCAAAACGATCCTTCAAAAGGTTCGCAAACCTTTAGTCCCGAAGGTGTTGGTAATCCCGTGGAGTTGCTCAAGCGAATGTATGCGATGCATTATCATACACAGATTTTTGGTAACGCTGCATTGACGTTCCACTTGGCAAAAGGTTTGGATTTGAAGACACAGTATGGTGTTGATTACAATCGAGCACGTAACAAGAACTATACTCCCTTTACTCCTCGTCCATTGATTAATCAAAACTCTGAGGGTATTGCCAGTACCTCCAATTCCGATACCTTCTATTGGCAGGAAGAGACGTACCTTACGTATCTGAAAGACTTTGGACTTCATCACATCAATGCGATGGCTGGTATGTCATGGCAAGGCAGTAAGTATGATTACTCCGGCATGAACGACAGCAAGTTTATTGATGATTATTATGGATATTACAACTTGGGCTCCGGAACCAATCGTCCGGGCGTAGACTCTGACTACGACAAGTGGACCATGAACTCGTACTTCTTGCGTATCGCTTACAACTACAATGATACTTATTTGGCTACTGTGACTGGTCGCTATGATGGTTCATCCAAGTTTGGTGAGGACAACAAGTATGCTTTCTTCCCATCTCTTGGTTTGGGATGGGTTGCTTCAAATGAGTCGTTCTTGCGCGACAACAAAACCATCAGCCACTTGAAACTTCACACTTCGCTGGGTCTGACCGGTAACTCGGAAATCGGAACCTATCGCTCGTTGGCTACTGTCAGCCAGTCCAACACCATTATTGGTGATGCGCTGCATGTGGTTTCTTACCTTGACAGAATGCCGAATCCCACGTTGAAATGGGAGAAAACTTTCCAGTGGGACTTGGGATTTGAGTTGGGCTTGTTCAACAATCGACTGAACTTTGACATCTCTTATTACCGCAAGTATACTTCCGACTTGTTGTTGAATCGTCCTATACCGGAGTCTACCGGTTACTCTTCCATCATGGCTAATGTGGGTGAAGTCTCCAATCACGGTATTGACTTGTTGATAACGGCTTACCCCATTCAAACCAAAGACTTTGAATGGAAGTCGACTTTGAACATGGGTTATAACAAAAACAAGGTAGAGAAGTTGGACGAGAATTCGTCAGTAGACCCCATTTCCGGCAAGCGCCAAATTACACTCGATGGCTTTGTGGGCTACGATATGCTAATCCGCGAGGGTGAGCCGCTTTCGTCATTCTTCGGATATAAGCGTGCCGGTATCTACGATGGTCATCCTGAAAACTGGGATCCCGAGACCATGAATATCCCGGGCACAGTAGGTGAAAAAGTGACTTACAAAGAGCGTCAGATTATTGGTAACGGCCTGCCCGATTGGATGGGATCTTTTATCAATACTTTCAGCTATAAGGGGTTCGACCTGACCATCGACTTGCAATTCTCTTTGGGAGCCGACATCATGCAAGAGTATTATCACTCAACGGTTGCTCGTTTCCTTACCAACGGTTTGGACCGTATTTATCAGGAGGCATGGCATCCCACATTGAATCCTAATGGGCAAGAGCAGGCGCTGCGTTTGAACAACTTCGGACAGGGAGCTAATAACTCCGCTGACGACGACTGGGTGGTAGACGGTTCCTATCTGCGTTGCAATCTAATTCAGTTAGGCTACACTTTCGACCGCCACTTGATCAACAAAATTGGCCTTTCAGGGCTGCGCGTATATGCTAACCTGAATAACCTGTTCCTCATCACATCGAGTGATTACTTGGGCTACGACCCTGACAACTCAACGCGTTTAGGGTCTAACAAGTGGGGAACTAACCGCCAGTTCTTCTCTTATCCGCGTCCAAGAACGTTTACATTTGGACTTAATGTGACTTTCTAACATCTTGATTAAAATATGTTCAATAGATTAAACGGAAAAATTATGAAAAAGTCAAAATATATTTTCTTCCTTGGTATACTCATGGCAACGCTGCCTTTTACCTCTTGCGATGATTTCTTGGAGGAAAAACCACTGGATGAAAAGTCATCCAACGAATTTTGGAAGACGAAGGAGGATGCCGAGTCTGCCGTGTCAGCACTCTATTTTGGAGGTGTCCCATACCTTAATAACTTTGATGTTGACGGAGGATGGACTCCTAAAGCCACAATGTGGGGCGGCATCATGTCTGGCCTTTATGTCGACAAGCGCAAAGACCGTACCTTCACAACCGCTTCTGAAGGTTGTATCTTCAACTGCGAGGCTTTCGACGGACCGGCTATGAAACTGTGGCATGAGTTCTACAAAGGTATCTCTCGCGCCAACTTCTTGATAGCCAACATTCCGACGATGACCGATGTGTTGGAGCCGGCGGTTATAGATAACTATGTGGCGCAGGGTAAATTCTTCCGCGCATACGCCTATTTTTATTTGGTGAAGGAGTTTGGAGATGTTCCTTACATTTCGGAACCCTACAAGAGCCCCGAGAATATGAATGTACCGCGTATGCCGGCAGCTGACGTGTATGCCAAGATAGAACAAGACTTGTTGGAAATTACCAGTGGTAATGCGCTCCCAACAAAGACATTCTATAACAATGGATGTCGTGTAACCAAGGATATGGCCAACACCTTGCTGGCACAAGTATATCTGCAGTGGGCGGGTGCTCCTCTAAACGGAGGTGAGGCTTATTACAAAAAAGCTGCGGCTGCAGCCAAGAAGGTTATCAGTTCGGGTGTACACAAGTTGGAACAAGCTGAAGGTAGTAGCGACGATTTGCAATCGGCATTTAATGTCATTAAGACTACCAAGAGTTCGTCTGAGATTATTTTTGCCAAAGAATACAATCAAACTGATTTCAATGTGGGCAACTCTTATCCTTGTCGCTCGATAGGTGCTGATGCTTTCCAGTGGAAAAACAGTCGTGGCGAAGGCGTGTTCCATCCGGGAGGTGATGTGATGTATAGTGCTTATCTGCCTTGCGACATGATTATAGAAAGCTATGCACCCGAGGATATTCGCGGACACGAAAAGCAGTTCTTCTTTAAGGAATATACCGATGACACGGGTGTCAGCCACACTTTGGACGGCTGGGGATGCTGGCTATGGTTTGATGAATACGGACTGAAGAACGGTAAGGATGGTGATAACAATATTCCTACATTCCGTTATCCTGAGGTCCTGCTGATAGCTGCAGAGGGATTGGCTCGTACCGGCAATGAGACCGAGGCTAAGACCTATCTCAATCAGGTGCGCAAGCGTGCAGGACTGCCCAACGAAACATCTACCGGTGACGAACTGATACAGGCAATCCTAACTGAACGGTTGCACGAGTTCCCACTCGAATTCAAGATTTGGGACGACATTCGCCGCACGCGTCTTTATCCAGAGGCAGCAGGTAAGAATTCTGGTAAACTGAACTGGACTCCTTTAAACATGGCTACCATCCAAAACAAGCCTGACGGTGTGTCGAAGAAAGGCGCCATTCCCGAGTATGCTTTGTTGTGGCCCATCCCGCTGGATGAGATTCAGCGCAACTCAGCTTTGCAGGGACATCAGAATCCGGGCTGGAAATAACAAATCGCATTTTTGCGGAACAAAACTATCAATGGCTGTGACATCTTTGGAGGTCACAGCCTCTTTTTTTTGTTGTCAAACAAAAGAAATGTTTTCAGTTTGGCAAATTTTAAAATCGTCATAACGAAGTCGTCGATTTCTCACTCGAAATATATGGCATACCCCCCAAAAGCCTGCTATTCTAAACTTTTTTGAATTTTTATTTCAAAATATTTGGAGCTTGCCGATTTTTTACATACCTTTGCACTCGCTTTCCGAAAATAATTCGGTTGGCGATTAAGATAAATCGTTCTTTGAAAATATTTACATAAACAGAGAAGTAGTACAAGAAGCACGTTCTTCGATTCGCTTTTTGAGGCGATATTTTAGAACAGGGTGCATGAGAGAACCGTTCAATTTGTTTTGAATATCATTCTTATATTACAGGTTTACTTTTTACTTCAATAATCATGGCGTTCTGAGCACAGACAACTTTTTGCATACCGGTCTTTCGACTGGACATGCATAATATATATTTTACAATGGAGAGTTTGATCCTGGCTCAGGATGAACGCTAGCTACAGGCTTAACACATGCAAGTCGAGGGGAAACGGCATGAGA